>LPNG01000006.1:0-87243 GCA_001543395.1 Candidatus Alcium sp. F082
ATACTAATTCCATTTGGAATGCCGTGCAAGTAGGTTAGTTTTTATTATCTTTGCCGCATAATCATCTAAAACAACCATCAATTATGAAGAAAATCATTTTAGTTTTCATTATGGCTTTTGCGACAATCACATTGATGGCGCAACAAACAGCCGAACTTACAGAAGCCTTGGACAGCCTTGTAGTTACTGATATTGACGGTGATTATGTAAGGGCCAAATTCAACTATGGTTACGATGGCAACAAACGCCTGAACCAAGTTATTTTCTCGAAAGTGGAAGAGCTCTCCACCGATTTGCATTACGCCGAAAAATGGCACTACGACTACGACAACAACAATCGTTGCCTTTCCTTTTCCTACTGGAATTGGGAAAACGACGACTGGTTCCTCCATCAGAAGACGGACAGCGTTTTCGACAATGCGGGCAATTGCGTTTTCGTATCGGAATTTCGATGTGCTGAAGTCGGAGCAGGACATTCCTATAACCGATTGGAATACGATTATGAAAACAACAAGTGCTTTGAGTATAGGATATACAGCCGTGGTGACTCTGACACGACTTGGGTACCTTACGAACGATTGAGATGGGAATATGACGAACTGGGTTGTTTGACGCAACAATTCCGCGACTTTACCGAGGGCTACGACTGGAAGCCCTTTAGTAAAATGGTTTACACTTACAACGACCAGCATCAACTGGTTCTAGAGGAATACTTCCTTTGGAACGCCAACACGGGCACTTGGGATTCGGAAGGGAGCACCACAGAATACGAGTACAACGAAGACGGCTTCCTGTTGAGAGAATATTACATTTCAAGCAACAACATAGAAAAAGAAACAAAGTATATTTATGATGAGCGCAACAATCCGATTTGGTATTATTTCTGCCAAACCACGCTTCCTGATTTCATCTGGGAGCAAGACACCATCGAATTTGCTTATAATGAGAATGATAGCCTCATCTGGAAATTGGAGAACTTCACACATCATAATGGGGTGATAGACCATCCCGTGCTATACGAATACGAGCGCGATGAGCAAGATCGCATCGTTGCAGAAACTTGTTTCGACAATTGGGCCAATGGACAACAGCCTCGCTTCAGGTACGAAAACACTTATGACGAACAAGGCCGGGTTGTCATGAAGCGTTGCAAAAGATACAGTATGATCGATGGGGCGTTGTTGGGCGATTCCTATGTGGAATATGAGTTTGACGACCAAGGAAACTTGGTTTCAGAATGGGAAGATTATCAGGACTATTATTTTCAGAACTATATGGATTTCTATTTCAGACAGAGTTTTGACTATAACACACCGTCGGACAACATATTAGGATTGGACAGGGCTTGGAACGATTTCATTGGTTTTATGACCGACCACGAATTTCGTATGGTACTTGAGGGCGAACCTTATTATTGGAAAAACGACCATTTCCCAATTCATCACAAATGGGAATCAGGGATATGGAGGTTCAGCGACCCCAATTTGCCCGACATCATCTCGCCTGTTAATGCAGACGTGGCATTGTATTACTCCAAACATTTTGAAAACCTTCCCGAAGCATCCAGTTCCCCCGCTCGTGTTTTCAACATCGAAGGCGGCTTGGCCGTCGAATGTGATGGACCTGCTGACATTATGGTCTACGATATGCTCGGTCGTGTTGTTGCACAAAAACGACAGGTTTTGCATAGCGAGTTTTGCCTCAAATCAGGACTTTATGTGGTGAAAGTGGGCGAGAGTGCCATGAAAGCGGTGGTGAAATAGAAAAATGCCTACCTTTGCCCCGTGATTAGGAAATCAAAATATCTGTTCTATTGCCTCTCGGTGCTGCTTACGGCCTTCCTCGCCCAGCGTTGCGCCAATGCGGTGGCACCCACAGGCGGGCCCAAGGACAACATGCCGCCCGTAGTGGTCGAAGCCGTGCCCGAAAACAACAGCGTCAACTTCATCGGAAAGAAAATCGAGATTACCTTCGACGAATACATCACCCTTGAGAATGCCAACCAAAACGTGTTGATTTCACCGCCATTGAGCGAGAAGCCTGACATCAAGTTGCACAACAAGACGGTTGTCGTCAAATTCAAGGAAAGCCTGGCGCCCAACACCACCTATACCATCAATTTCGGCTCAGCCATCAAGGACTTACACGAAGGCAACCTGTTTAAGGATTTCGTCTACAGCTTCGCCACGGGCGACCATATCGACACCCTCTCTGTGAAGGGAAACGTCTTGACTGCCGCCGACAAGAAGCCCGTCGAGAACGCCTACGTCGGCCTTTATGCCGCCGACCTTGACAACGTGTATGACCTGCCCATGAGCGACAAGCCCAATTACATCACCAAGACTGACAAGGAAGGCAGGTTCAGCCTCAACGGACTGGCCGACAAGAACTACCTCATCTTCGCCTTAAAGGATGTGAACTCCAACCTTTATTTCGACCAACCCAACGAGGAAGTAGCGTTTTTGGACAGCTTGGTTCACCCCAACGACTCCATCAGCCATACCTTGTATATGTTCACTGAGGTGGACTCGACGCAGGTGCTGCTGGAGAAAAAGTTGATCGAAGAAGGCCTGCTGCGTTTCGTGTTCCGCCATCCCGCCAAGGATGCCATCGTCATGACCCCCGAGATGCTGCCCGACACCTTCAACCTCGTGACCATGCATTCCGCCGAATATGACACCATTTGGTGGTATTTCACCCCCAATGTCATGGATAGCCTGTGGGTACAGGTGAAATACGACACCGTCATCAACGACTCGTCACGCTACAGCTTGAAATTCAAGGAGACTGGTGGCAACAGAAGACGCAAGACAGAACCTAAAAAACTGACTGTCAGCAACAACCTACTCAACAGGGTCGGGCTGATACCCGGGCAGGATCTTGTTTTGAAGTTCTCAGAGCCCATCATCAGCTACCAGATGAGCGACTCGGCGGTCTTCAAATGCGACTCAACGGTTTATTATGGCCGCCTCGCTTTTGAGCCTGCTGATGAATATGGCATGAAATACCGCCTCAGCACGCCTTTCTCGGCCGACTCGAGCTACAGTTTCGAGATTCCCGACTCGGTGTTTTTGGGCATCCGTGGTCGCACCAACGATGTCATTCGTGCCGATTTCCATGTGCTTAAGGACGACGAATATGGCAACATCTACATCACCGTTGCGCCGCCCAAAGGCATGAAACAGGTCGTGGTGCAACTTACTGACGAGAGCGGAAAGGTGTTGAAAGAAGAGGCCATCACCAAGAAACAAGAGGTGATGTTCGACTACCTCATGCCTGCCAAATACAAGCTCCGCGCCATCCTCGATGCCGACGGCAACGGCAAATGGAGCACGGGCAACTACCACCACCACACCCTGCCAGAGACCATCCTCGACTACAAAGACCCGCTCGAATTGAAAGCCGGATGGGACATTGACTTGGAGGAAGTTTGGAACCTGGCCCAATAATTAATCATGCAGGGATAAGGAATTATCCGTATCTTTGCAGCCCTATTGTAGAATCAACTTAAACAGCGAAATAATGATTTACACACAAGAAGTGCAACACCAATGTTGCGTGAAGAAAGGCGCCAACCATCCTTGCGCTCCGATTCCGGAGGAAGGCAAGTGGGTGCGCGTCAAAGATGTGAAAGACATCAGCGGTTTCACCCATGGCATCGGCTGGTGCGCCCCTCAACAGGGTGCCTGCAAGCTGACCCTCAACGTGAAGGACGGCATCATCCAAGAGGCTCTTGTAGAGACCATCGGTTGCTCTGGCATGACCCACTCGGCCGCTATGGCTTCTGAAATCTTGCCCGGCAAGACCGTGCTCGAAGCCCTTAACACCGACCTCGTGTGCGACGCCATCAACACCGCCATGCGCGAGATCTTCCTGCAGATTGTCTACGGTCGCTCCCAGTCGGCCTTCTCCGAAGGCGGCTTGCTCGTCGGCGCCTCGCTCGAGGACCTCGGCAAGGGCCTGCGCAGCCAGATCGGCACGATGTTCGGTACCTTGGAGAAAGGTCCCCGTTACCTCGAAATGACCGAAGGCTATTGCACCCGCATCGCCTTGGACGAGAACAGCGAAATCATCGGTTACGAATTCGTCAGCCTTGGCAAGATGATGGACTTCATCAAGAAGGGTGACGATGCCAACGAGGCCCTGAAGAAAGCCACCGGCACCTACGGTCGTTTCGCCGATGCAGCCAAATACATTGACCCACGTAAAGAATAAGGAGGACATACCATGGCAAGAAGAGAAGTGAAATTTGAAAGTCAGGAGCGCCGCATGGCCAATGTCCTGAAAGTTTTGAACCAATACGGCATCAAGAGCATCGAGGAAGCCGACGAGATCTGTGAAGCCAAGGGCATCGACCCCTACAAGATGGCTGAGGAGACCCAGCCCATCTGCTTCGAGAACGTGAAGTGGGCCTACACCTGCGGTGCCGCCATCGCCATCAAGAAGGGCTGCAAGAACGCTGCCGACGCAGCCGAAGCCATTGGCGAAGGCCTGCAGTCGTTCTGCATCGATGGTTCCGTCGCTGACGACCGTAAGGTCGGCATCGGCCACGGCAACCTCGCCGCCCGTCTGCTCCGCGAGGAGACCGAGTGCTTCGCCTTCCTGGCCGGCCACGAGAGCTTCGCCGCCGCCGAAGGCGCCATCAAGATCGCTGAGATGGCCAACAAGGTGCGCCAAAAGCCCTTGCGTGTCATCCTCAACGGCCTCGGCAAAGACGCAGCCAAGATCATCAGCCGCATCAACGGCTTCACCTATTGCCGCACCGAGTTCGACTACTACACCGGCAAGGTGACCGTCGTGGAACGCATCCCCTATTCGACGGGTCTCCGCTCGAAGGTGAACTGCTACGGTGCCGACGACGTTCGCGAGGGCGTGGCCATCTTGTGGCTGGAGAACGTCGACGTGTCCATCACGGGCAACTCGACCAACCCGACCCGCTTCCAACATCCTGTTGCGGGCACTTATAAGAAAGAACGCCTGTTGGCAGGCAAGCCCTACTTCTCCGTCGCCTCTGGCGGTGGCACGGGCCGTACCCTGCACCCCGACAACATGGCCGCCGGTCCCGCCAGCTACGGCATGACCGACACCATGGGCCGCATGCACAGCGACGCCCAGTTCGCTGGCTCCTCATCCGTCCCGGCACACGTCGAGATGATGGGCTACCTCGGCATGGGCAACAACCCGATGGTGGGCGCCACCGTCGCTGTCGCCGTCGCCGTGGAACAGGCTATGAAATAAGTAAGGAGTTATCCCAAGAAAAAAGTCCGGTGCTAAGCATCGGACTTTTTTTGTTATTCTTCATCAGCGAGGATGACCACTCGCATCCCCACAAAGGCGTAGTTTTCTTTCAGTTGAATCAGGTCGTCATCTCTTAAGCGGATGCAGCCTTCGCTGCCACGACCCGGTACTGAGCTCTCGTTGTTGGTGCTGCCATGGATGCCAATGCCCGAATGGCCTGGCGTCTTCAATCGCATGAACCAATGACCGTAAGAAAGGATGCTACCGCGACCATCGCCGAAGTCGTGGGTCCATTTTGAGGCATCGGCTATCTCAGTAATGACAAAGGGGTTGTCAGGCGTGCATTCCGGTGTCTTCATATCGCCCTTCTTTTCTTTTTGGCCTTTGTTTTTACCCACGCAAACGGGATAATGCACACGTTTGATGGTGTCGCCCTCCACCACCTCGCACACATAAAGGCGATACTCGGGCTTGGAGATGAGGATGAAGCAGTTTTTCTTGTCCACCACATCAGAATAATAGGTGGCAGTATCGGCAGGGATGACGTCGATGGTATCCACCGGCATCTCCTCTACGATGACGGCTTCTTGTTGTTGGGGTTCGCTGCTCGTGGAAGTCCCGCAAGAAGGCAGGGCGAAAAACACCGCCCATAGGCTGAAAAGGAAGGTCATTTTTTTCATTGGGTTTAAAGTATGCCGCAAAAGTACAGATTTTTCCCTATTTTTGCGGCATGGAAAAAGAAATACTTTTAGGTAAGACCCCAACTGAGATTCAGGAGGTCGTCGAGAAACTGGAACTGCCCAAGTTCACGGGCAAGCAACTGGTGGACTGGATATATCTGAAGCGTTGCGCCTCGTTTGAGGGCATGACCAACCTCAGCAAAGCCTCGCGTGCCTTGTTGTCGGAGCACTACGAGACTGGACTGCAGGCTCCCGTCAAGGAGCAAGTCTCGACCGACGGCACGAAGAAATACCTCTTCCCTGCCGGCAATCATTTCATCGAGGCCGCCTATATCCCCGACCGTGAGCGCGCCACCCTATGCGTCTCCACGCAGGTGGGCTGCCAGATGGACTGTCTCTTCTGTGCCACGGGCAAGCAAGGCTTCCAAAAGAACCTCTCCGTGGCCGAGATCATGAACCAGATCCTCAGCCTGCCGGAGTTCGAAACGCTGACCAACATCGTCTTCATGGGCATGGGCGAGCCTCTGGCCAACTACGACAACCTGATGCGCTCGTTGGACATCCTCACGCAGGAATGGGCCTTGGGCTGGAGCCCCACCCGTATCACTGTGTCGACCAGCGGTCTCATCCCCAACCTAAAACGTTTCTTAGAAGAGTCGAAATGCAACCTCGCCATCAGTATGCATAGTCCCTTCCACAACGAGCGCCTCAAGCTGATGCCCGTCGAGAAGACCTATCCCATCAAGGAGGTGATTCATGCCGTGCGCCAACACGACTGGCACGGACAACGCCGCCTTTCGTTTGAATACATCATCTTCAAGGACCTTAACGCCACCAAGGACCACGTCAAGGAAATCGCGCGTCTGCTGGGCAGCACGCGTTGCCGTTTCAATCTGATCAAGTATCACACTGTTCCTGGCATCCCATTGAAGAGCCCCGACGCCGCCACCATGACCTGGTTCCGCGACGCATTGAATGAAAAGGGTATTATCGCCACCATCCGTGCCTCGCGCGGACAGGACATCGACGCCGCCTGTGGACTGCTGTCGACAAAGAATATGTTATGATCCTTGCTTGACGTTGCGGCAACGTCATTACACAATTACATCCTGAAAACACCGAATTGTTGCGGCGGGAAGGGCTGGTTCAAGGAAGCGGCAATGCCCAAAGCCAATATCTTTCGGGTGTCGACGGGATCGATGATGCCGTCGTCCCAAAGGCGTGCCGTGCTGTAGAACGCCGAGCCTTCGTAATCGTATTTGGCCAGGATTTCCTTTTTCAGTTTCGCTATTTCATCAGTCGGTACCTCAAGGCCTTTGTACTTGTATTGGTCTTCCTTCACCGTGGCAAGGACGCTGGCTGCCTGCTCGCCACCCATGACGGAGATCTTGGCATTGGGCCACATGAACAACAGCCTCGGGCTGTAGGCACGACCCGCCATGCCATAGTTACCCGCACCAAACGAACCGCCGAAGATGACGGTGAACTTGGGCACGTTGGCATTGGAGACAGCGTGCACCATCTTGGCACCGTCCTTGGCGATGCCACCTTGTTCATACTGCTTACCCACCATGAAGCCCGTAATGTTTTGCAAGAACACCAACGGAATGTTGCGTTGGCAACACAACTCGATGAAGTGGGTGGCTTTCAGTGCCGACTCCGAAAACAACACGCCAAAGTTGGCGATAATGCCCACGGGGAAGCCCATGAGGTGAGCGAAGCCGCACACGATGGTAGTGGCGTAGCGCGACTTGAACTCCTGGAAGCGGCTACCGTCGACAATGCGGGCGATGATCTCACGCGGGTCGACGAGCTTGTGGAAATCAATGGGGGCAAGACCATAAAGGTCGTGTGGGTCGTATAAAGGTGCCTCCACAGGCAGCATATCCAACTTCTGGCGGTGCGACTTCTCCAAAGTCTTGAAGATGTTACGGCAGATCTGCAGGGCGTGTTGGTCGTTCTCGGCCAAGTGGTCCGCCACACCCGACACGGAGGTGTGCATCTCGCCACCACCCAACTCCTCTGCCGTGACCACCTCGCCCGTGGCCGCCTTCACCAAAGGTGGTCCACCGAGATAGATGGTACCTTGGTTACGCACGATGATGGTCTCGTCACTCATGGCCGGCACGTAGGCACCGCCAGCGGTGCACATGCCCATCACGATGGCAATCTGTGGGATGCCCATAGCCGACATACGCGCCTGGTTGTAGAAGAAACGGCCGAAGTGGTCGCGGTCGGGGAAGACCGTGTCCTGCTCGGGAAGGAAGGCGCCGCCGCTGTCGACCATATAGACGCAAGGCAGGTGATTCTCCATGGCAATCTCCTGGGCACGGAGGTGTTTCTTCACCGTGTACTGCATATAGGTGCCGCCTTTCACGGTGGCATCGTTGGCCACGATGACGGCCTCTCTGCCTTGAATCACGCCGATGCCGGTGATGATACCCGCAGAGGGGAAGTCGTTGTTATAGGTGCCGTAGGCCGCCATCGGCGACAACTCCAGGAAAGGCGTGTTCGGGTCGATAAGCAAGTCGATACGTTCGCGGGCGAGCAGCTTGTTGCGTTTCTTGTGTTTGGCCACGGCCGCCTCGCCGCCACCCTGCATGGAGGCCGACATCGCCTCGCGGTATTGCGCCATCAAAGTGAGGAAGTTCTTCTCGTTCTGACGAAACTCCTCAGAATCGGTGCGTATATTGGATTTTAGTACCTGCATAGTGCTTCGATTTTCAAGCACAAAAATAGGGAAAAAACCGAGAATGAAAAGTAAGATTGAAATAAATCTCCTATCTTTGCAGTTTCATTTATGATGAGGTTACTGAGTTAATCGAAGTAAAGATGTCAGAGAAGAGCTCAAGCAGACGCCGTGTGGCAAGTTCCTATTTCATGTCGATGATGAGTATCGCGTTGGTACTCTTCCTCTTAGGCGTGTTTTCCTTGCTCATGATGCATGCCCAGAAACTCTCCAACCACCTGAAGGAAAACATCGGTTTCGAGGTGGTGATGAACAGCAATGTGAAGGAAGCTAGTATACTCAAACTGAAAAAGGAACTCGACGAGATGCCTGGCGTGAAGTCGACGGAATACATCACCAAGGAGGAGGCTATCAGCCGTTTGAGCGAAGACCTCGGCGAGGACTTTCTGCAATGGCTAGGCAACGAGGAGAACCCCTTGCTGCCCTCCATCGACGTGCGCTTCAACGCCGACTATGCCAACAACGACAGCCTCAGCATCATCGAAGCGCAACTGCTCAAAGACCCCAACGTCAAGGAGATCTACTACCAGAAATCCATGGTCAACTTGATCAACCAAAACGTCAAGCGCATCGGCTTCGCTTTGATGATAGCCAGCGCCGCCTTGCTCTTCATCGCCATCGCGCTGATACGTTACACCTTGCGTCTCTCCATCTATTCCAAGCGCTTCCTGGTGCGCAGCATGTTGCTGGTGGGCGCCACCGCGTCATACATCCGTCGGCCTTTCATCAAGAGTGGCATCACCCAAGGCTTTTTCGGCGCTCTGATCGCTGACGCCATGCTGGCCTTGCTCCTCTATGGACTCATGAAACGGCTCCCCGAACTGACTTTAGTTCAAGACTATAGAATCATCATCGGCATTTTTGTCGGCATCATCGTGTTGGGCATCCTCCTCGGCGGACTCTCCACTCGCTCCGCTTTGGGTAGGTACCTCAAAGCCGATGTCGACCAATTATACGCTTAAGGGTCCCTGAGCTTGTCGAAGGGCCCATATTTCTAGACAACAAAAACAACATATTATGGCAAAAGAAATAAAGAAAAAGGAAAACCTCGAAACCACTGACGAACAGAAAGTGATGCCCTTTGGCAGACAGAACTATATCATCGTGCTCATCGGCATTGCGCTGCTGGTCTTAGGCTTCATCCTGATGTTGGGCGGCGGCTCCAACGACCCCGATGTCTTCAACGAGAAGATGTTTGACTTCCAACACATCACCCTGTCGACCATTTTGATTCTGGCAGGCTTTGTCGTGGAAATCATAGCGATATTCTGGAGGGGTAAGAAATGAGTTGGATTCAAGCTTTAATCTTAGGTATTCTTCAAGGCCTGACGGAATACCTGCCCGTCAGTAGTAGCGGTCACCTCGCCATCGGCCAAGCCCTCTTCGGCCTTGACGACGGCTCTTCTAACCTCACCTTCACCGTCCTGCTCCACGTGGCCACCGTGCTCAGCACCTTGGTCATCCTGTGGAAGGAGATCGTCTGGATCTTCAAGGACCTGTTTGCCAAACAATCGTGGCGCAAATATTGCAACCTGAACGACGGCACGAAATACGCCTTCAATATCCTCATCTCCATGATCCCAGTGGCCATCGTCGGCTTCTTCTTCAAGGACAAGGTGGAAGAGGTCTTCGGCTCAGGTCTGCTCATCGTGGGCATCATGCTGCTGGTGACGGCCTCGCTGCTCGCATTCTCCTATTTCTCCAAACCGCGACAGAAAGAGAACATCAGCGGCTGGCATGCCTTCATCATCGGTATCGCACAGGCTTGCGCCGTGATGCCGGGTCTGTCGCGCTCAGGCTCAACGATTGCCACGGGCTTGCTCCTCGGCAATAAAAAGGAAAAACTGGCCCAGTTCTCCTTCCTGATGGTCATTCCTCCCATCCTCGGCGAGGCTTTGCTCGATGTCAAAGACATCTTTGAAGTCGGCTTCAGCCAAGCCATGGACGGCATCTCGCCCGTTGCCGCCATCGTCGGCTTCCTTGCCGCTTTCATCTCTGGCTGCTTCGCCTGCAAGTGGATGATCAACATCGTGAAGAAAGGCAAGCTGATTTGGTTTGCCGTGTATTGCGCTATTGTGGGTATTTTGGCCATTGTGTTACCGTATGTTCTTAATTAACGGCCCTTCGACAGGCTCAGGGACCTGAACCATGAAAATGTTTAAC
Organism: Candidatus Alcium sp. F082; assembly: GCA_001543395.1. Lineage (GTDB taxonomy): Bacteria > Bacteroidota > Bacteroidia > Bacteroidales > F082 > Limimorpha. The sequence continues at coordinate 10,831 of LPNG01000006.1, forward strand.
TTCGAAGAAGGCGAGGTCATCCTCATCGACAAACCGCTGGACTGGACGTCGTTCGACACGGTCAACTTCATCCGTTCCTTGCTCAACCGTTGCTACGGCATCCGCAAGCTGAAGGTTGGTCATGCTGGCACTTTAGACCCATTGGCGACAGGGCTGCTCATCCTCTGCACGGGCAAGATGACCAAGCAAATCGACAACTATCAGGCGCAGGTGAAGACCTACACGGGCACCATCCTGCTCGGCCAGACCACCCCGACCTTCGACTTGGAGAGCGAGCCTAATGCCTTCTTTCCCACCGACGGCATCACGCCGGAACAGATTGAAGCCGCACGACAACAGTTCATCGGCGACTTGAAGCAATATCCGCCCAAGTATTCCGCTATCAAAATCAAAGGGAAACGCGCCTTCGACTATGCCCGCTCCGACGAAGAAATCGAACTGAAAGCCCGTGATGTCCGTATCGACGACTTCAAACTGAACCTCGACCGCTTCCCTGAATTGGACTTTGAGGTCACTTGCAGCAAAGGCACCTACATCCGCAGCCTCGCCAACGACTTCGGCAAGGCCTTGGGCAACGGCGCCTGTCTCACTGCGTTAAGACGTACACGCATTGGTGACTTCAAGGTTGAAGATGCATGGCCTCTCGAAAAGCTGAGACAGCACATTGTTGACACCGGCGATGCCTATAAGGCATGGAAGAAAGAACAAGAAGAAAAAGAGCAAAAACAAGGCTGACAATCAGCTGATTAAGAAAAAACACTTGACAAAATTTCGATTTTGTCGTATCTTTGTAGTTTGTATCAATCGAAAAGCAACAATAACAGCATAAAATGAAACTCTCACAATTCAAATTTAACTTGCCGAGTGAGCTCATCGCGCTGCAACCTACGCAAAACCGCGATGAAGCCCGCTTGATGGTCGTCGACCGCAGAACGGGTAAAATCGAACACCGCATTTTCAAGGACCTGGTGGATTATGTTAAAGACGGCGACGTGTTCGTCATTAATAATACTAAGGTGTTTCCTGCCAAGCTCTATGGCGAGAAGGAAAAGACCGGTGCCAAGATCGAAGTGCTGCTGCTCCGCGAGTTGGACCACGAGAGCCGCCTTTGGGATGTGCTCGTCGACCCTGCCCGTAAGATCCGTATTGGCAACAAACTCTACTTTGGCGACGGTGACGAGCTGGTGGCCGAGGTCATCGACAACACCACCTCGCGTGGCCGCACGCTGCGTTTCCTTTACGACGGCACCTACGACGAGTTCAAGAAGACCCTCTCTTCGCTCGGCCACACGCCCATCCCGAAGGAACTCAACCGTGAGGAACGCCCCGAAGACGCCGAGGACTTCCAGACCATCTACGCCAAGGTGGAAGGCGCCGTTTCGGCTCCCACTGCTGGCATGCACTTCAGCAAGATCCTGATGAAACGCCTCGAGATTGTGGGCGCCTCTTTCGCCGAGCTGACCCTGCATCCCGGCATGGGCAACTTCCGCGACATTGAGGTGGAAGACCTCACCAAGCACAAACCTGACTCGGAGGAGATGTATATCGACGAAGAGTGCTGCACCTTGGTCAACGAGGCCAATGCACGTCACAACAACGTGTTTGCCGTGGGTACCACCTCGCTGAAGGCCCTCGAAACGGCTATGACCATCGGGGGTAAGATCAAGCCCTACAAAGGCTGGACGAACAAGTTCATCTTCCCGCCTTACACCTTCTCGGTGGCCAACTGCATGATCACCAACTTCCACCTGCCCAAATCGCCCATGATGATGGAGGTGGCCGCCTTCGCTGGCTACGACGTGCTGATGAAGGCGTATAAGGAAGCCATCGCACAGAAGTACCGCTTCTTCACCTATGGCGACGCGATGTTGATTATTTAAATGAGGAATTGATAATTGACAATTGACAATTGATAATTGAGAATTTTTAAGAATTACGATAATGAACCAAGAAGATTTTTTCAAGAAGATAACCGCTCATGCGAAGGAATACGGTTTCATTTTCCCTTCGAGCGAGATTTATGACGGACTGTCGGCTGTCTATGACTACGGCCAAAACGGCGTGGAGCTGAAGAAGAACATCCGCGAATACTGGTGGAAGGCCATGGTGCAGATGCACGAGAACATTGTCGGCATCGACGCCGCCATCTTCATGCACCCCACCACCTGGAAGGCCTCGGGACACGTCGACGCCTTCAACGACCCGCTCATCGACAACCGCGATAGCAAGAAACGCTACCGCGCCGATGTGCTCGTCGAGGACTATATGGCCAAGATTGAGGAGAAGATTAATAAAGAGGTGGAGAAAGCCCGCAAACGTTTCGGCGATGCCTTCAACGAGGAGCAATTTGTGACCACCAACCCCCGCGTCCTCGAGCACAAGGCCAAGATTGAGGAAATCAGCCACCGCCTGTATGGCGCCATGGAAAAGAATGACCTCGACGCCATCAAGCAGCTCATCCTCGACCTGGAGATCGTCTGCCCCATCAGCGGCACCCGCAACTGGACTGATGTGCGTCAGTTCAACCTGATGTTTGCCACCAAGATGGGCAGCGTGGCCGATGGCTCCGACACCATCTACTTGCGTCCCGAGACGGCTCAGGGCATCTTCGTCAACTACCTCAATGTTCAGAAGACCGGCCGCATGAAGATCCCGTTCGGCATCGCCCAGACCGGCAAGGCCTTCCGTAACGAAATCGTGGCCCGTCAGTTCATCTTCCGCATGCGCGAGTTCGAGCAGATGGAGATGCAGTTCTTCGTACGTCCTGGCACGGAGCTTGAATGGTTCCAACACTGGAAGCAAGAACGCCTCGCTTGGCACCTCTCCTTGGGTCTGCCCGCCGAGAAATACCGTTTCCACGACCATGAGAAGCTGGCCCACTATGCCAACGCCGCCACCGACATCGAGTTCGACTTCCCCTTCGGCTTCAAGGAGCTGGAAGGCATTCACAGCCGCACCGACTTCGACCTCTCGGCCCATGCCAAATACTCGGGCAAGAAACTCCAGTACTTCGACCCCGACACCAACGAGAGCTACACGCCTTACGTCATCGAGACCTCCATCGGCCTCGACCGTATGTTCCTCGCCATGTTCAGCAATGCCTTCACCGAGGAGAAGCTGGAAGACGGATCGGAGCGCGTGGTGCTGAAGCTGCCGGCCATCCTTGCACCTTACAAGGTCGCCGTGCTGCCCTTGGTCAAGAAAGACGGTCTGCCGGAGAAGGCCCGCGAGATCATCGACTCGCTGAAGGCCGACTTCATGTGCCAATACGAGGAGAAAGACTCCATCGGCAAGCGCTACCGTAGACAAGATGCCATCGGCACGCCGATGTGTGTCACGGTGGATAACGACACCTTGGTCGATAACACCGTCACCGTGCGCGACCGCGACACGATGCAGCAGGTGCGCGTCCCAATCGACAACCTGCGCAGCATGATTTTTGACGAATTGAAGCCGAAAAAATAATGTTTTTCGGCTTGTAGGGACGCATTGAATGCGTCTCTCATGATAGACAATCCCATAGACAACGGTTGGATTTCGATTTTGCAACAAATTGAAATCCAACCGTTTATTTTTTTTGTATATTTGCGACATGATAGACAAGGCCGCTTAGGGGCTTGACAAGTTGTTTTTCGTTTGGAGAAATGTTATATTTTTGCTTTGCAAACCTCAAAAACGAAACAATAACAATTAAAAACCTAATACTATGAAAAAGATTCTCGCAATCACATTATTAATGGCTATGGCCTTGTGCGGAATGGGGCAAGCAATCCATTTCGATTTCTCCATCACCAATTCGACGGGTTACGAAATCTATTACCGCATTACAGACACAGACCTTCATCAAGTGGTGGTCACCTATCCATGCCAAAACGGCGACAATTACTGGTGGGGTTACGACAAACCCGAAGGCAAGCTCATCCTTATGGATACCGTGACTTATAATGGCACAGACTACACCCTCGTCGGCATCGACGACTATGCTTTCTGTGGTTGCTCGGGATTGCGGGGCACATTCGAATTCCCTGAGTCCATTCAGACTATCGGCGCGGGTGCCTTCAAAGGTTGCTCCAACCTGAGCGGCAATCTTGCCATTCCTAGTGTTTTGACCCGAATTGAAGACGAAGCCTTTTCAGGATGCGCTTCCTTTACAGGCAAACTCGCCCTCCCCGACTCCATCCAATATGTGGGTAACCAAGCGTTTCTCAACTGTTCTGGTTTCAGAGGAATGATGATGCTTCCCGCAAGTTTGTCATTCATAGGAGAACAAGCCTTCAAAGGCGTAGCCTCCATCAACGCCATTAGCATTAAGGCGAAAAACGTTCCAACAACAGCAGCCAGTGCCTTCGACGAAATCCCAACATGGATTACGATCAACGTGCCTTACGACATGAAAGAAGCCTACCAAAACACTCCTGGCTGGTCACGTTTTACCAGCAACATAGTTGAAAAATCCATTTGGACTGGCAATGCCGAGCCTTGGACGAAAGGCAATGGCACCACCGACGACCCTTATCTCATAGAGTCTGCCGAAAACTTGGCTTGGTTGGCTAAGTCGGTCAATGAAAGGTTGGATTTGGAAATTGGTACTGGATGGAGTATGGGTGGTGGATCTTGGCCAGTTTACACTTTCCATGATATAAACGTTTATCAAGACACCTGTTTCCGTATGGTCATTGACATAGATTTGAATAAAGGATCTATAGCATGGGCATCTATTGGAAATACACATACCATCGATGAGAATGTGTACAATGATGGAGAAATAAATGCACCACACTATCAAAACCATCAAGGTTATTATTACACATATTTTTGTGGCCAATTCGACGGGAATAACCATGTCATCTCAAAAGCGCATTACTATTCCTCAAAAGAAAACATCGGGCTTTTCGGCATCATCGACAATGCCATAGTGAGCAACCTGACCATTGATGATCTGCTTGCCCATCCTTATTATGGCTATACTATTGGAGGACTGGCAGCCAGAGCTAATAATTCCATCCTATACAATTGTCACACAAGAGGGGTGATTTATAATAGTGATACTGGTGGTGGCATTGTAGGGATTGCCAACAAATGCCGAATTGAACGCTGCTCGGCTCAAATTGACTTTACTGGCTCACGTGTAGGTGGCATTGCAGGCATTTTTGTTTGTGATTCTACAAGGACTTACTCTGACGGTATGTTTCATTGTAGTTATGTTGGCAATATCAATAGTGCCCCGCTTGTAGGTGGTATTGTGGGCTTATGCCGTAGCGTTTCAGAAGGTACGGGGAACGTTCATATTGAGAATTGCTTTAGTAGAGGCACTATAACGAAGGATTATGAATCCGATCCGGGTCCTACCTATGGTGGCCAAAGTATTAATACCACTGATAATAAATTGGGAGGAATTGTCGGCGAGGTGGAAAGCATTGACACCTTGTTCATCTTGAATTGTTACAGCAATGATACCATCACGAGTATCCCAGCCCATTATGGTAATGCCAAATACTATGCAGGAGGAATTCTTGCCACTGCGGATGTCACCACCTCCCTTTACATCAAGAATTGCTACCACGCTGGTCCCATATCATCAAGAAACAAAGGCGGCATCCTTGCCCAAAACACCAACATGACCATTGTCAGAAACTGCTTTTTCGACAAAACCGTTGCCCCCGACGACGGCTTCGGCCTCCCGCTTGAAAGCGACTACATGAAGACAGAGGCTTTCGTCCAACAACTCAACAACGGAAGTTCGGTCTTCAGGATGGATACTGAACCTTACGAAAACGACGGTTATCCCATCTTCGGCACCGACGGTCTCATCTTTGTCGGCGCGGAATGGTACTACCAAATCCAAAACGAGGATGGCAGCATCGCCTATCAGCACCTGCAATGTGTGGGCGACACGACCATCGGCAACGAGCGACCGAAAATCATCGTCCGCACCAACACCATCTACGACAGAAACGAACATACCGAGGTGACACATGAATATGTCTATGAAGAAAACGGCGTGGTTTATTGGTGGAACAAAACCTTGGATAAATTCACCGTTTTATATGATTTCAGTGCCGAAGTGGGCGACGAATGGACCATTGAGGTGGGCAACGAAACCATCACTACAAAGGTCTATGCCACGGAGGTGCAATACATCGGCGGCATCCCTTACAAGAAACTGACCATCGCCGACCCCAACGAGACCTTCAACGGAAACCTCTTGAGCACCATTGGACATTCCACCAGCTTTTTCCCCGAAAAACTGATGAACCAAGGCAAAGGCTTCCGCGTGGAGGGTTTGCGCTGCTATTGGCTCAATGGCGATTTGATTCTGAAAACCACCAACGACGACTGCGATGCCATCTATGCCGAACTGCATAATGGTATTAATGAGGACGGCCCTTCGACAGGCTCAGGGACCTTCACAGTGTATCCTAATCCAACAGACGGTATTTTGAACCTACCGCATCATCAATCTCATGGGCCAAACCTTGCACACTGGCAATATTTCGGCTGAAACACAACAGATTGACATTACCAGTTTGCCCAGTGGCATGTATTTCATCAGCGTGGGCGGACAGACCGTGAAATTTGTTGTAAAATAAACCATCAAAAACCTAATACCATGAAAAAGTTATTCGCAATTGTATTATTGATGGCCGTGGCCATGCCCACCAATGCGCAAGATGTTTATTCCGTAGGCTATTACGATGAAACCAACGGAACTGTTGCTGCACTTTACAAAAACGGCAACAGACTTTACACAGCACAATATTCAAGTCAAACTTCAAAGGCGACAAGGGTAACCTGCAACTCACAAGGCGATGTCTTTTGGTGGGTCAACTTTTACGATTATCCAGACGGCAATTATAACCACTCGGAAATCCGCATTAACAACCACGTTTATGCTTCAAACGAAAACCATAGGGAAGTTCATATTGCCGATATTTACTGTCTCAACGATACCATTTACTATGCTGGTTATCAATACAACGAAGACTCTGTATTGGTGGCTACAGTATGGAAAGGAAGCGACTTTGAGACACATTGGGTCATTGGCGACGGTATCCATTCTAGCCTCATTTATAATGTTGACATTGACAAACGGACAGGCATCCCTTATTTTTGCGGTTATGTCATAAACGGCAAGAAACGGGCCGCCATTTGGGAAGGACAAGAATTGCTGTCCACATTTGAACAAGACTCGATTTATGAACAACCGATTACAACTTCATACGCTTCCCAGATTGCCGTCGAGAATGGCCATGTATATACGATTGGCGAGTTTGAACAACAAGGATTCCCCATTCCAGCATTATGGAAAGACAATGTATTAATACGTTATGCCCAGCCTTATTACGATGTCTTACACGGAATTTGCGCTTTTGATGACTCCTATTATTATGGATATACAAGTCGTTGGCAATACTATGACGCAATATTAAAAGATTATAATTCTGAAGTATTACAATTAGAATACGCCTACTGCATCCAATCGACTTTCACTGACATTTATGTGCTAGGCAAAGACTTTGACAATAAATTCTACGTTTGGAAAAACTTCGAAAAGCAATGCCAAATCGAAAATTGCAATGCCTTATCCGACATGTGTGTGTTAGACCCATTCTTTGAGCCTCATTCCGAATGGTACTATGAAATCCTCAACGACGACGGCAGCATCACCTACCAGCATTTGGAATATGCTGCAGACACCACTATCGGCACCGAAAGACCCAAGATCATCGTGCGCACCAACACCATCTACGACCGCGATGCAATCACCACAGAGGTGACACACGAATATGTCTTTGAGCGCGATGGAAAGGTGTACTGGTGGAACAAGAACTTAGAGGAGTTTACCGTATTGTATGACCTCACTGCCGAGGCAGGCGACGAATGGGAAATCAAAGTGGGAATAGAGAGCATTCTGGTGCATGTCGACAGTGTGGGCATGTTTGAATACGACAACGACACCCGCAAGATGCTGCACATCAGCGATGCCGGCAACATCTTTAATGGCGACATCGTCGTAGGCTACGGCCACATGACCAGCTTCTTCCCCGAAAGACTGATGAACCGAGGCAAAGGCTACAGCGTGGAGGGTCTTAGATGCTATTGGGTGGGCGACGCCCTGCTCTACCACAATGGCGACCAGGACTGCGACGCCATCTATGCCGAACTGCATAATGGTATTAATGAGGACGGCCCTTCGACAGGCTCAGGGACCTTCACAGTGTATCCTAATCCAACAGACGGTATTTTGCCGCATCACCAACTTGATGGGGCAAACCTTATTGAAAGGCCGCATTTCAGCTGAAACACAACAGATTGACATTACCAGTTTGCCCAGTGGCATGTATTTCATCAGCGTGGGCGAAACGACACTGAAATTCGTGAAACGATGAAACCAAAAACCATAATCATCAGCGTGTTTTTGGCGTTGACAATCCTCACGGCCTGCCATGACGAGACAGGGTATTTCCGAGAGGCGGAGGCTGGCCTTGAACAAGGACGCCAGCACATCGCCGACAAGCAGACGGAGGCCGCCGCACAAAGTTTGAGCCAGGCCCTGCTCGCCATCGACCGATGCGACCCGACGAAGCCCGAGGTGCAACGCCTGAAAGGCCTTATCGAGGACAACCTCGGCTTCGCCTACTGGAAACACGAGCTGTTCGACGAAGCCCTTCCCCTTCACACCGATGCCGCCCAGCTGTTTCGCGCCTTGGGCAACGACACATTGTTAATGAATGCCTTACGCAATTGCGGTCGCACTGCCGCCTCGTTGGGCGACATCGACGCCGCACAACAGCACTACGATGAAGCCTTGCAACTCGCCAAGACATTGAACGACACGACGATGGAGCGAGAACTGCTATTGGACTCGAGTCTCGACGTGCTGATGGCCAAGGAAGACTATGGGCAGGTGATAGAGCGTGTCAGCCAAGCCTTGGACGAAGGTGCCGATGCCGATGCTTGCCACCTGACCTTGGGATTGGCGCATTACTATCTGTCGCATGACAGCCTCGCCATCGTCCATCTCAACGAGGCCACCCACAGCGACAAGGCAGGTGTCCGAATGTCGGCCTACCAGAGCCTCTATTACCTCTACCAGTTTGCCGACGACTACAAGAAGGCCCTTGAATGTCACGAGCTGTTCAACGAAAACATGATGCAAGCCGACCGCGAACACCGCAGCGAACAAATGCAGCACATCAAGGCGGACTATGATCTACAGATGCAGAAAAACGCCCTCGAAGCTGAACAAAAACTGCGGAGCCTCAATCTCTACCTCATCCTCGGCGGCTTGGTCGTGGCCTTGGCCATAGTATTGCTGCTGCTGCGACAAAAAACGCTGAGTGCCAAGTTGAAAACCGAGGAGATGAAGAACCAACTTGAGCTGGAACTGAAGAAAAACAAGGTGTATGTGACCGCCCTAGCCCTCACCGAGCAAATCACCGCCTCCACCCTCGACTTCAACCTCAATGAAAACGAATGGGACGACTTCGTTGACCTCATCGACAAGGTCTACAGCGATTTCACCAAACGACTGATGGAGAAATATCCTACGCTCACCAAGAGCGACCTGCAAATCTGCTGCCTCACCAAGCAAGGCTTCAGCAACCAGGTCATCTCCATCCTGATGAACCTTCAAACCAACAGCTACGCCCGCCGCAAGTCGCGCATCAAGCAGGAAAAGATGAACGGATTGGAAGATGAACGGAGTTTTGAGGAAATCATTAATGAACTATGACGGTAACCACCCTTACGGCTATGTCATTCCGAGGATTTTGAAGGCATAGATACACTCGCCATTTTGGCTCGTATGACATGCCTTCAAAATCCGAAGCGAATCTATAGCCGTAAGGGCAAACAAAAGCTAACGCACATTCGCCTTCAAGCGGTCGGCGATCTTCTTCTTCAGTTCGAAGTACATCTGCTCCGTGTCGTTGCGCTTGTTGGGCTTGTAGAGGTTAGGATACTTGCACGACTCGATTTCGTATTTCAGATTGTCGAACGGTCCTGAGATCTTCAGGCCGAGTCGTACGGGCAACGGCGATTGCGTCACCGAAAGATGGTATTCCGCGTTTTGGTCGAGGGTCTCGCGGCCGTCCACCGTGACCTTATATTTTCCAATGGCGATCTGCGAAGGCCACAAGTCGATTTCGTTCTTGAAGGCGGTGAGCTGCACATCGAGGCTGTCGACACGATACTCACCGTTGGTGCTCACATCAAGCATATCCGTAATCTTCGTGAAAGTGAACTTATCGTTCACGGTCAGGTTCTTGCCTTCGATGTCGGCAGCGGCACGCAAGGTGGAAATCTTGGGCTGGTAATTGGAACGGAGGTTGGTCTCCGCGCCAATGTGGAACTCGGCCTGCCCGTCGAAGGTCTTCAGCACGGGCACCAGCGTGTCGATATAAGGAATCATATGCAGCAGGTCGTTGATCTGCACATTCAGCAGATGGAAGTCCATGGCGAGGAAGAGGTTGTTCTTGCGTGGCGACTGGTACATGGCCGTGAGTTGCATCTCGGCGGCTTTGTTAGTGAAACCGATCTCCTGCAGGATGAGCGTGCCGTCCTTCACCGTGGCCGTGCCTTTCAGGTTGTTGAGGTCGAAATTGCCGGTGATTGCCCTCTTGGTGTTAAGGATAAAGCTGAAGTCGATGCCTTCGGGGACCATGAAGGGGTCGTCCTCCTTGTTCTCTTTCGTTTCGGCAGGCTCGGTGTCGGACCTTCCCAAGCCGTTGGTGAGATCCATGATCTCATTGAGGTCGAGGTGGTTGGAGCTGAGCTGCATCTCACCCTTCATCAGGTTCTTATGGTCTTCGATCCACTCCTTGATGCCGACCACGCTACCTTGCAGGCTGAAGTCGGACTGCCCGATACGTAAGGTGCTCTTCTTGAAGTCAAGTTCGCTGGAGTTGAACAGGAAGTCGATATTGTTGATGCGGATGTCCTCGTCGAAGTCGGCTACCTTCAGCGTAGCATTGCTGAGCATGAAGTCGGCCGAGGGATTCCAATGGTTGAGGAAGTCGTTCTTGTTTTTGTTCTCATTCACCGAGGCATCGACCTTCAACGCGTTGCTGTTCAAGGCATAGGCCTTGCCCATGTTGGCAACAATATCCTTGCCGTCGAGGGTGATGCGTGCCTTCAGTCCTTTGGCGCTCTTGTTGGGCGTGGTGGCGATGGTTATATTAGGTGTGTTGAGATGGGCGGTGATGGTGTCGTAGACCACATCCAAGTGGCTGAACTTGAGGGCGCCATCCAAGAGCATCTTCTCAATGCCGCCCTTGAAGTTGTCGGCGCTGAGTTTGATGTCGGGGTTCTTCATGTCGGCATCGAGGGTCTTGCCCATCTTGGCTTGCATCTGGCTGGAGCTGAGGGCGACATAGGCGCCTTTCTTGCCTCTTTCCTTGGCGGAGGCAGGCAAAGTGACGTTGGCATTCAGTACAGGCGCAGTCACATGGATGGTGTCCATGTCGAAGGCAAAGCCTTTGACCTTCAGGTTGGCCTGAGCGAAGAGCCGGTTGAGGTTGTAGTCTTTCAACGACTTCATCAGCTGGTCGAGGGTGCAGTCGGTATTGAGGTTGAGGTCGGTGCGACCAGCCAACTTGATGTTTTTCGGGAGGAAGGGTTTCAGATCGGTCATCGGCACGTCGCCCGTCACGTTGAACTTGAAGCCCAAGTCACCCAACAGGTCTTTGACGGTGCCTTTGGCGTTGAGGCTCGACTGGTTGAACTTGGCGTTAAGGCCGTTGACGACGAAGTCGCCTTGTTTCTCGTTGAGGTTCAAGGTCAGCAGTCCGTCGAGGTCGATTTTCGAGAAAGGATAAGGCAGCGAGGGCACATTGACGGTGGCATCGTCGGTGGTCACCTTGGCTGTGATCACAGGCATAAGGCTGTCGTTGACGGTGCCCACCACCTGTGCCTCAGTGATGTTCAGCTTGCCACGGTATTCTACGCTGCTCAGCGACTTTTGCAGGTTTTGAGGCAGGTAGGTCAGCACGTCCTCGATGACCAGGGTGCTGGTATTCAAGGCCAGGTCGAGGTTGATGTCGCCGTTGTCGGCAAGGGCTGCGTCGCCATCCACATTGATAAGGTATTGGTTCAGACCGATTTGTGCCTTTTCGAGGTGGCCTTTCTTTTCTTTGAGGCTGAACTGCAAGGGCAGATTGAGGCTCAGCGTGTCGTGCTCCAGATAGTCTTCCTTGAGGTTGAGGCAGATGTCGGGCGTGGCCAGATTCAAGGTGCCGGCAATCTGGTCCATTTGGGTGACGTCGCCCTTGAAGTCAAGGTTCAGGTCGTTGACGGCAAGACGGATGGAGTCCTTCTCGAAGTTCAACGACCGGGAACGCATGTCAAGGTCTGCCTCGATGTCCTTTTCCTTGAAATTGCCGTTCAAGTCGAGGTCGAGACCCAAGGCACGGGCTTTCATCCCGTTGCGCGCATCGGTATAGAGCGCATTGGTATTTTTCAGCTTAACCTCTTCTATGTCAACGAGATAATCAAACGAGGACGAAACGGTATCTTTTTCTTTTGAGTTGAATACATCGAAGTTGTTTTGACCGAGTGTATCGGTATAGAGGTTGACGAGAGCGTCTTCGAGGATGCATTTCTTGATGACGATCTCTTTCTCTTTCAGCAGTTTCTTGATGTCCAAGGCGACGGTCAGGTTGTCGATGTTGGCCAAGGTGTCCGACGGCGAACCCTCCATCGGGTTGATAAGAGCGACATTCTCGATGTCGATGCCCACGTTGGGGAAGGTCTTGAACAGCTGGAGATCGGCCTTACCAAGTTGTATCTCACAGTTGACGAACTGCGGCGCGTATTTCTTGACTTGCTTGGTGAGCCAGCCCGACGAGGTGACCAATAGGGAGGCGACGACCGCCACGATGAGGATCAGGCCGACGAGCGACGCCAGGGTGATGCCGGTGATTTTCAGTGCCTTTTTCATGGTTATTCCACTTTCGTGAGATGATGCGTTGTGCCGTAGTCGTCGTGATAAACGAGTTCAGAGGAGGTAAGGGTTGAGACGGTATAGATCTTGGGCACGATGATGAAAGCGCCTACGTGTTCGTGTTTCAGCGTGGCCCCGGTCAACGTCCAGTTGAAGAGTTGTGCCTCCTCTTCCATGACATCGTCTTGTTCGTCCCAAGTGGTGCCATTGGCCTTCACGGTGTCGCCATTGGGAAGGATGCGTTCAAATTCGGTCTCATAATAACGCTCAAAGACAGTGCCTTCCTGCCACTTGCCGTAAAGCAAGTTGACGTCGAACTCGTCTTTCGGTATTCCGCCGCCACATGAGACCAGCCCCAACAGCAGGGCAAAGAAGAAGGCGACGTTCAGACGCAGATGTTTATTGATGACACGCATATTGACCATTTTTTCTGCAAAAGTAAGATTAATTTTCTATCTTTGCATTGACAATACAAGAATTATGCCTAATCTCCATCTCGCCTATATCCAAGCCGACCTCCGATGGGAGGACAAAGACGCCAACATCGAGCGTTTCGGCCGTCTGCTGGAGCAAGTGCAGCCTGGCATCGACCTCATCCTTATGCCCGAGACCTTCACCACGGCCTTCCCTGTCGACCCGAAACAATTTGCCGAGAAAGAAGACGGACCTACGATGCAATGGCTTCAGAATCAAGCCAAAGCGAAAAATACCGTCATTTGCACCACCTTCCCTCTCGTCGTCGAAGGGCACTACTACAACAGCCTTGTGTGGATGCGCCCCGACGGCAGCCATGAACTCTATTTCAAGCGTCACACCTTCACCATGGGCGGTGAGGATAAATTGGTGGAACGGGGCGAAAAGCAACTGATTGTAGAACTGAACGGTTGGCGCATCCGTCCGATGATATGCTACGATATCCGTTTCCCGGTGTGGGCCAGGAACCGCTATGTAAACGGGCAATACGAATACGATTTGGCCTTCTATCTCGCCAATTTCCCCGACTCGAGGATGATTGTTTGGAACACCCTCTTAGTGGCTCGTGCCATCGAAAACCAAGCCTATTGGGTGGGTGTGAACCGCGTCGGCGACGATGCCAACGGCCTGCATTACAGCGGCGAGTCGCAGGTCATCAACGCCCGTGGCGAGGTCATCTCCAAAGCTGAGCCTTACCAAGAGGCCGTGCTGCACTGCACCTTGGATTACGAGAAGCTGCAACATTTCCGGCAGAAATTCCCTTTGGGACCGGACTGGGACGAATTTGAAATCTCTGGTTTGCCGTCATTGCGAGGCCTCATTCCGTGAAGACGGAAGAAGCAATCCAGAAAATAAGCTTTTACCCTAGATTGCTTCGTCGTTCCTCCTCGCAAATCGAAGATTCGACGGAGTCAATGACGCAAGCGTCACTAACAACTCTAAACTAACAACTGACTCTAAACCCTAAACTCTAAACTCTAAACTAAAAAATGCTCTCTGTTTTCTCCGACGAATATTACATGAAACAGGCTTACCAAGAGGCTCAGCAAGCCCTTGAAGCCGACGAGATACCCATCGGCGCCGTCGTGGTATGTAACAACAAAGTCATCGCCCGCGCCCACAACCAAACCGAGACGCTCAACGACGTTACGGCCCATGCCGAGATGCTGGCCATCACCGCAGCGGCCAATGCCTTGGGCGCAAAATATTTGGAAGAATGTACGCTTTACGTCACCTTGGAACCCTGCCCCATGTGCGCCGGTGCCTTGTGTCACGCCCATATAGGCAAAGTGGTTTGGGCTGCTGACGACCCCAAAAACGGCTTCTCGCGCTACGGCAAGATGCTACATCCCAAGACGAAGACAGAAACCGGCGTGATGCACGACGAATGCCTCGCCTTACTGACGGACTTCTTTAAACGGAAACGTTAATCTTCAGATATTTCACTCATCATGGCGCGGTAGGCCGAGAACACATTGGCTCGCGAGAGGTAACCCAGGTACTTTCCTCCTTGGATGACAGGGATATTATACTTGCCCGATTTCTGGAACTTGTGCACAATCTCCTCCATGGGCTCGTCGGGGTGAATGACATAATCGGGCAGCACCGCATAGTTCTGGATCGATTGGTTGTAATGACTCTCATCGAAGAGGATGCCGCGCACGTCGTCAAACAACACATGCCCGCAGAAGAAACCTTCCTTGTCGACCACAGGGAAGATGTTGCGCTTCGACGACGACACCAAAGGCAACAGGTCGCCGAAAGTGCAATTGGGGTCAATGGGGCTGAAGTTGGTTTCGATCAACTGATTGATGGCCATCATGTTGAGGATGCTCTTGTCCTTGTTGTGTGTCACCTCCACGCCCTTCTCGGCCACGGCATTGGTATAGATGGAGTGGTTGAAGAACAGCCTATTGATGGCGTAGGCCAAGGCCGATACGATCATCAGCGGCACGATGAGTGCATAGCCATTGGTAATTTCGGCGATGAGGAAGATGCCCGTCAGCGGGGCATGGAGCATGCCTGCCACCAGGCCACTCATGCCTACGAGGGCAAACTTGGCCGGATCCAAGTCACCGATACCCAGATAGTTGACCAATGTGGCAAAGAACAAACCCGTGAAAGCTCCAATAAACAAGGCTGGTGCGAAGGTGCCACCCACGCCGCCTGCACCAAAGGTGAAGGCCGTGGCAAAGGCTTTCAGCAATATCATGCCGGCAAAGAGGATGATGACCACCAAATCCATGTTCTTGAACTGCGCAAACCAGGGGTTGCCGAACACAGGGCTATAGTCGCCGCGCAAGGCCGAGTTGATGGCTTCGTAGCCCTCGCCGTAAAGTGCGGGGAAAAGGAAAATCAGGATACCCAATAGCGATCCACCGATGAGGAAACGCATCCAGGGCGACTCCACCTTCTTAAAACGCTTCTCCACCGTGAAGGTCACCTTGAGGAAATAGGCCGACACCAGACCTGCGAAGAGGCCCAGCAGCACATAATAGAAGGCATTGGAGGGGATGAAGCCTTCGGCGATGACGGCGGGATACTCTACCGTTTGGCCCAAAAACCAATAGGCGGTCAGGATGGCGACAAACGAAGAGCAGATGATGGGCACCAAGGCGTTGAGCGACAGGTCGATCATGAACACCTCGAGGGCGAAGACGATACCCGTGATGGGGGCCTGGAAGATGGCCGCCAAGGCCGCCGCACCACCCATGCCGATGAGCAGGATGGTGTGCTTATAGTCGAGTTTGAGCAGTTGCGCGATGTTGGAGCCAATGCTACCACCCGTCGACACGCTGGGACCTTCCAATCCCACCGAACCGCCGAAGCCGACGGTCAAGGCGCTGGTGACGATACTCGACCAGGTGCTGCTGCGATCCACCTTGCCTTTGTTCTTCGAGATGGCGTAGAGGATGCCCGGTATGCCATGGCCAACATGCTTCTTCAAGATGTACTTGCAAAACAGGATGGTCAGCAAGATACCGATGGCGGGGCAGATGAAAAAGAGGAAATGTGCATATTGACCTTGAAAATTGAACACCAATTCACGGATGCCGTGGGCCAGCTTCTTGATGATGACGGCGGCGGCTCCAGCGAGGAAGCCTGTCGGGATGCTGAGCAACAGCATGAAGCGGCGATCCGACATGTGGGTCGCGCGCCAGGTGTTGAATTGGTCAATCCATCCGTTGAGCTTGTCCTTAAGCACTTCTCTCTCTTTTAGGCCGCTAAAATAGGAAAAAGTATTGAGTGAATTGAAAAGAAACAACTTTTTCAGTATTTTCGCAGCATGAAAATCGTTAGCTACAATGTGAACGGCATCCGTGCAGCCATCAACAAGGGCCTGCTGCAATGGATCAACGACTACCAACCCGATGTGCTCTGCTTCCAAGAGCTCAAAGCCACGCCCGACCAAATCCCATTGATGGATTTTGAGATGATGGGCTACCATCACTATTGGTTCCCAGCGCAGAAAAAAGGCTATAGCGGCGTGGGGCTCATCACGAAACAGGAGCCTGACAACGTCGTTTATGGCATGAACGAACCCTTGTACGACAGCGAGGGGCGTTTCCTCCGTGCCGACTTCGGCGACCTCTCGGTGGTGAGCGTCTACCATCCCTCGGGCACCACGGGCGACGAGCGCCAGGCCTTCAAGATGGTTTGGCTCGACTTCTTCCGCAACTATGTCAATGCGCTTAGGAAAGAACGTCCCAACTTGGTGCTCTCGGGCGACTACAACATCTGTCATGAGGCTATCGACATCCATAACCCCAAGTCGAACGCCAACTCGTCGGGCTTCCTGCCCGAGGAGCGCCAGTGGATGACCGACTTCTTGAGCGACGGCTACATCGACACCTTCCGTCATTTGGTGAAGGAGCCCAACCACTACAGCTGGTGGAGTTTCCGTGCCGGTGCCCGTGCCAAGAACCTGGGTTGGCGCATCGACTACCACATGGTGACCGACAACATGGAAAGCCGCATTGCCGGCGTGGGCATCCTGCCCGAGGTGATGCACTCCGACCACTGCCCCATCGTGCTCGATTTGAAATAAAGATTATCCTATTTCAGAAAAAAACCGTACTTTTGCAGCGTTTTCATGGCCTAATAGTTCAAGGGATAGAACGGAAGTTTCCTAAACTTTAAATCTAGGTTCGAGTCCTAGTTGGGCTACAGCACAACGAAAATCCCTAATTGATTTACTATCGATTAGGGATTTTTTTTGGCGGGTTTAGATTCCCCTTAGGGGACGGATTGTTGCTTGTTTTTGTTAACCGCGGCGGCAGAAGCGGTTGCTCGGTTGTAACGCTTGCCACCGCCGCTTTGAACATTTAGGGATTCCCCCGTTCCAGCGGATTTGCAATCCGCTGGTGGTGAGCATGGGGATTTGCAATCCCCGAAATATGCGTTATGTTTTCCCATAACATATTGGTTTTATGGCCCAGCGGGGCATAGACAATCTGGCTATGCGTCGTGCCAAGGTATATGTCGGTCAAACGGTTCATCTTGTCGTAGTGGAAGGTCTCATCTTTCCATGTTAAGGCAGTTGCGCCACTGTCAAAATTCATTTCACTATAATTCATATCGAGCTAGGGTGATTATAAAGCATACCAAAGACATAATGACAAACATAAATACCAATATGCTTTTTATCCAGCCGCATTTTTCATGTTTATACTTAGTATTGTATTCTGCGAATATCTTTTCATGGTTTGGAAATAGGTCAGCGAAAAACAGTATTTCAATAATAATAGGTATACAGAACAAGATAATAACCCACTCATTTATCTTCCTATCAAACAAGGAAAGGGTACATTCAGTCAAAGCTAAAGCATAAAAGGTAAAAGCAAAGAACATTAAATAATAGCCTTGGCCAATGTAATCACCCATGTGCATTTTTTTGTAAGCCTTGGCGATTTTGTATACACAATAATTGAAGATGTGTTTCATGTTGCGCTTATTTATATGGTTGATTAATCATTAACTCAGGATTAAGCCCTTCTTCAATCATTGGGGTGATTACTTTTCCCCGTTCCAGCGGATTTGCAATCCGCTGGTGGTGAGCATGGGGATTTGCAATCCCCGAAATATGCGTTATGTTTTCCCATAATATATTGGTTTTACGGCCCAGCAGGTCGTAGACGATCTGGCTGTGCGTCGTGCCAAGGTATATGTCGGTCAGACGGTTCATCTTGTCGTAGTGGAAGTTCTCCTCTAGGTTGCGAAGGTTGTCCTTCCGGCTGGCTAAATTACCAAATTTGTCGTATTCGTATGACAAATTCTGCAAATTATTTGAGGTGACGATATTATGAGTCTTGGTATTAATGCTGTTTCCTTTATTCCTTTACGAATTTCCCATTGGCCACCTCACGGTTGCCGTCAAGCAGCTTGTAGACATACAGGCCCGCATCAAGGGTATGTGTGTCCACGGTAATGAGGTTGCCTTGTTTGTCAAGCGCACTGTCGAGCCAAATGCCGCCCTTCATGTCGAAGATTTGAAGCCTTGCATCTTGGCAATTTGTTTCGCCTATCGGGATGTTGAGGATGCCGGTGGTAGGGTTGGGATAAGCTTGGGTTACAAGATTCTCTTCTGTTTCCTGCACGACATCCCAAGTAATCTCAATATCCTCGCGCCTGAACTTCATGAGATAGAATTTGTAAAACGGCTCCCCTGGATAATAATTGCCATTATAAGAAGAAAGGAGTACACAACAGCCTCCATCATTAAAAGCGGCTGGTGAACTGGTATAGCATATCACATCATCGATTTTTATCACTTTTCTGCCAAGCAAATTCAATTGTTTGTCGACCAATGTGACATTCACCTGCATAACATCTCCATGATAGAGTAGACCGCTGCCGCTGAAACTGAATGCGAAGATGGTTGTGTCGTTGATATAAGAGGTTGAGGTTCCGTAAGGTGAAATGGTGCAAGAGTCGTATGGCGGAAGTGGCAGGTTGGCGTATACGTGCAATGCGGAGTCAACGATGTATAAGGTTTGGAATGAGAAATCAGATCCAATGTATTGTTGGCAGTCCAACAAAATGTGGTCGCCATCAAACCACTTGCCTTCACAAGCATTGTTAGAGATGACGTCCGCTCCGCCGAGGCGCAACATTGACTGATGGGCAATTATGTTCATGTCAGGATCCACGACAAAAATGCCTGGGCTGCCAAAATCATAACCATAATTGCCTCCCTTGACAACCATCATCAGATTGTCGGAATGAGGCTCGTATGTAATTTCCTTGATAGAACCCACCTCAGCAAGCTCTATCGGGTTGTCAACGATTCTAATGATATCGCCCCAATCGTCAAACTCATAAAACCGCACAGCACCTCTATAATGGTTCCCCCAGTTTGTTTCTTCATAATATGACAATCTTGATGCCAATATTACCGTTCCGGCTTTTGAAACGATGCAGCGCATGATGTATCCGTCCCACGGATGATAAAAACAATCAAATACATCGTCGTCAACATCATACATCTTTGACGAGACACATTCCAATTGTCCATCGAATACATCCACGCAAAGGTGTTTCTGGATAAAGGGATCACATAGGCTGTCGTCACAGACACCGAAAACCATATAGTTGCCATTGCCCAACTGAACGGCAGTAAAATAACTAAGCATCATCCCTGGGAGATGTGTCTCGCGACAGGAGTAGTCACCATTTTTCGAAGCCTTGGCGATGTAGCCATCCTCAGAGCGGATTCGGCCTATGCCGATGACCGACTCGCCTCCATCAACCGAAACCATGTCATTGAAACAAAAATTCCAATCCGCTTCTACGGGTACCACCCATTCCTGAGCCATGATAGGTTGGCTGAGGACAAGCAGGAGCGCTAGTTGTAGGAGTTTTTTCATGACCATACCCGTTCCAGCGGATTTGCAATCCGCTGGCATAGAAGTTGGGGATTTGCAATCCCCTATGTTAACTCTGGCTCTCATGGCTTTTTCATGTTTCGGCGGCAAAGATAATGGTTTTCATACAATTAAGCAAGCCTTTTTTCTCGCATTACAAATGCTGATATTCAAGGCTGGCGGATTACAAATCCACCAGAACAGAGATTCCTATCCAAACAATGCGTTTCATGCCTGCAAAGATAGTGAAAAGACTTAAAACTGGAAGTAAATAAACGACTGCAAGTCGGCCGTGATGAACTGATAGATGACGAACACGATGAGGGCACAGACGAGTACCATCAAAGGCAAAGGCATCTTGGCAAACCAAACACGGTAACGGCGCTTGAAGTTCTCAGGCAACCAATGAATCACCATACCCAACAGGATGAGCAAAAACACATTCCAGTAGTGCAACGTGATATCCGGTATCTTGCTCAAGTCCCAATGGCCACCCATCTGGTTGACCATGTTCTTGGCCGTGTTCCAAGCCGTTTCGTTGGCCTCGGCAGGGTTGAGATTGGAGCCGCTACGGAAAAACATGAAGACGAAGGTGACGAAGACATAGTTTTGGAAGATGGCCCAGGCGTCCTGCAGCCACTGCCACGCCTTTTTGCCCCCACAGAGGTTGTAAACCATACGCACGAAGCTGCCTACAAAGATGACGGCGCTCCACACAAACAGCAGGTTGAACACAGGTTGCGGCACATAGATGCTCAACAGCCTTAACCCTATGGTGACGATAAGTATGGCCAAGGTGCGCCCATACACGCTCCATCTCTCCCAGATGTGCTGCAGCACCATGCCCAAGCCGTTCAAGCCTCCCCAGATCATGAAATTCCACGAGGCACCGTGCCATAAGCCACCAAGCAGCATGGTGTCCATCCTGTTGATCTCCGCCCCAATCTGGCCCCGTTTCTTCGGCACAAAGATGGCGATAAGGCCCACCACCAAGGTGACGGCACCCACGCCCAAGGCCACCCACAAGCTACCCGTGAGGAAGGTGCCGATGGCCGCTATCACGATGAGGATGCAGAAGCTGCCAAAGCCCACCCTGCGGTTGCCACCCAAGGGGATGTAGAGGTAGTCCTGCAACCAACGCGAGAGGGAGATGTGCCAACGCTTCCAGAACTCGCTTGGGCTCTTGGCCTTGTAAGGCGACCTAAAGTTCTTTGGCAGATAGAAGCCCATCAGCATGGCCACGCCTATGGCGATGTCGGTGTAGCCCGAGAAGTCGGCATAGATCTGCAACGAATAGCCGAACAGGGCCATCAGGTTCTCGAAACCCGTGTAAAGCAAGGGGTTTTCGAACACACGGTCGATGAAGTTGACTGCGATATAATCGCTCAGCACGATCTTCTTCACCAAGCCGTTCATGATCCAGAAGATGGCGATGCCAAACTGGCGACGGCTGAGGAAGTATTTCCTATGCAGCTGCGGGATGAACTCACTGGCCCTCACGATGGGACCGGCCACCAGCTGCGGGAAGAAACTGACATAGAAGCCGAAATCGAAGATGTTGCGCACAGGCTTGATGCGCCTGCGATACACATCCATGATGTAGCTGATGGCTTGGAAGGTATAGAAGGAGATGCCTACAGGCAACAGGATGACATCGACGCTGAAGCGGTTGCTGCCCGTGATCTCATTGCCCACCCACGAGAAGATGTCGAACACACGGAACTCGAAGCCCGTCAGGTCGTTGACGACATCGGTCAGGAAATAGGCATATTTGAAGTAACAGAGAATCGACAAGTTGACCACCACACTGAGGGCCAAGGCAAAGGTGCGGGTCTGCTTCTTCTTCCGAGTATGCAACCACCTGCCAGCCAGGTAGTTGTAGATCGTGATGAAGACCAAGATCAGTATGAAGAGTCCGCTGGTCTTATAGTAAAAGAACAGGCTGACGAAAAACAGATAGGTGTTGCGCAGAAGGACCTTGTTCTTCAACAGGCTGAACAAGGCAAAGACGATGGCAAAGAAAGCCCAGAAATGGAAATGGGTGAACAAAAGGGGATGGCTCTCGTCGAAAACGAGCAAGCCCTTCAGGAAGTCCAACGCTATCTCGGGTATATTCGTCATCTCAATAGGCTATAGGATTTTTCTTGAGGTGCTCGATGTACTGCTCTATCAAGGCATTGTACATCAGGTCGCCCACGAGTTGGTAACCACTATTGGTGAAATGCAACCTGTCCTTCTGAGCCATGCCCGCCTTCTGCCAGGCATACATCGACTTCAGACCGCCCATCACGTCGTACAAATCCCAAACGGCGGCATGATGTTCCTCGGCCAACTCCATGAATGCCTTCCTTGCTATGGGCGTGTTGGCGTTGACTTCATAGACCGTCTTTTTCTTCACGCGTTTCCTAAGGAAACAGTCGTTGTTGGTGACAAACACCAAGGCACAATCGGGGTTGACGCGGTGTATGATGTCGATCAGGCGGCCGTAGTTGTATTTGAAAAGGGCTTTCTCGAAGTCAGGCTGCAAAGCGTCGTTGGTGCCAATGGCCAAAATGACCAAGTCGGGGCGGATGAGCCTGAGGTCACGCTCGAAATCGTCGCTGCAACGCAGATAGGAAGACACCCGCGCCCCATTGACGCCAATGCCATGCACACTGATGCCATCGTCGCCGTTCTCCAAGAGGATGCCCGTCATGGTGTACGAGCCCTGAAGGAATTTCAAGCCAATACAGACCGAATCGGTGTGGAAGGGCAAGTCGAACACATAAGCCGATTGGGCTTCGTCGTATTCTCCCCTGATGAGCGTATCCCTATGTCTGATGGCAGGCTCGGCGCTGCCCGTCTCCGAATAGCCTATGACCGTGATCTTGTTGAAATAAAACTCGGGTGAATGGACCGTGGGACGGCGTTCGCGACTGACGATGCTGACCGTAGCATCGGGGTCGGTGGTGGTGATGGCGGCACCCGCCAGACCCATGCGCTTGTCGCCTTCGCGGTAGACGGCATTGCGACAATAGCTCCACTCACCAGTCGAACTGACCTTGTAGTGCGAGGGGTTGTTGGTCTTTCCAGCGGAGTATGGGAACAGGAAATACTGTCCGCCCATCAACCCGGGAGCGATCTCAAGCAAATCGTCGCGAAACTGCTGTGTCGACACCCCAGCTTGGATGTGGGAGTCGCCCAGATGCAGTATATTGAGCTTGCCTTTGCCCAGGAAGACCACAGAGTCCATCTTCTGGAAGAAGCCTTCCAAGACGAGGCTGTCGCCAGGATAGCGGATATGGTTGCGCCCGAGACGGGCAAAGGGAAGCGGATCCATCGGCTTCAGCGTCGGCGCCGGCTGTGCCACAAGCCAACAAGAGGCGAGCATTAACCCTATGATAAGCAACGTTTTCTTCATCGTGTTTTGAGTCCAAAGGGGTTATAGCTAGGCAGTTTGATGCGGCCCGCGGTACGGATGGAGTCTTCTCTCCAGTCGAGGTTGACAAACTCGATGACCTTCTCGCTGGGCACATGTTGGCGCATCTTGTAGAAATCGTAATAGGTAGTCAGCGACTTGGCCAAGTTCGACCCGATCTCTTGGGCTCCGGCAAAGGTGAAATGGATGTGGTCGGGGCCGGCCAAGGCGGGGTTATGGTTAACCCATTGCGCCATCGAGCCCTCGCCGCCCATCATGTGGAACACATCCCAATAGGCCACGCCTTTGCGGAGGCTCATCGCACGCAACGAGTCGTTCAGCTCAGGCAAGGTCTTCCAAGTGCCCATGACTCCGTTATACCTCTTGCCCATGTCGGCAGGACCGACGAAAAGCAGCATGGCATCGGGGGCGACCTGTTTCAGATAATCGATCTGATTCTCGAGCTCCTTCACATAAGCCACGATATGGCCCGTCGAGGTAATGCCGGGGATACGGTTGACGCCAAACTGCAAGAGTATGAGTCGGGTGCCAAGCAAGTCGAACGACTGCCGCATGGTGCTCTCGTCGATACGGTCGAAGAGGTTGCCTGCGCAGCCGCGCAACGGCACATTGTCGACAGCGATGCCCGGCTCACCATCAAGCAAAACGGCATAGATGTCAGCCGTGCCGCTGAAACTGATGGTGCCACGCTTCACGGGGACGGGCAGCTTCCAAGTGATCAGCGAGACGCTGTCGTTGGCTGCCAAGACCTTGGGCTCGGCCGTGATGGTGTCGCAGCGCAGCGCAGCCGCAAAGCCTTCGCTGTTGTTGCCCAAAAGCACCGACACGGTGGAGATCTCCTTCACCCTCGGCAGTGCCCTCGAGTGGCTCGATTGGGCAAACGAGATGCTGCCGTTGCCCGTCACTTGGCTAAACTGCAACATCGGGCCATAGCGGTGGTGTGAGGCACGAGCCGCGTCGCCATAAACCATATAACGATGCAGGTTGGAAGCCCATTGCGACACCGAGATGGTGGCCACAGGCTGTATGGCCGGGATCATATTGGGACCCGAGCCGCCAAAGAAGGACTGCAGACAGTCTCTCAGCACCGACGAAATGCGGTCCATCTCGATCTGCGAGTCACCGTAATGCATCACACGATATGTCTTCCCCTCCTCACTGGCCTGCTCGAGTTGGGCGAACAACGAGTCAAAGAAGGTGTAGTCGTCGTCAGGCAGATAGATACGGTTGGGGTTGGCCTTCAGATAATTGCGGAAGAAACGCATACTGTCAAGCAGGTTGTCGGAGCAGGTCATCTCAAAACTTCTATTGACTTTATTGAGGACTTCGTCCACATCCACCTCTTTTTGGGCAGGGGCCATATAAGCCTCGTAGGAGGGAAAATGCAACGTCCGGCCCGCGACGGCCACTCCGTCAGCTGGGAAAAAGAACCAGCACACGCCCAACAGCAACAACACGGAGAGTATAAAAAGTAAGGTACGTATCGATTTCATCTTCTTTGAAAGAAGCGGCAAAAATACGGAATTTGTTTGGATTGGGAACGCGCTTTTTTGTTACTTTTGCACCTTCAATTTGAAGGGAAGCGTTTGTCATGCCAGAACTAGATAGGACAAAAGAGTTAGAGACCAAGAGTATCAAGCGGTTATTATGGGTTTATGCCCTCCCCTCCATCGTGAGCCAAATCATCGCTTCGGTATATAATATTGTCGACCGCGTGTTTTTGGGTCAGTGCGTGGGCGCCTTGGCCATCGCCGGATTGGCCATCACCATGCCCATCATGAACATCATCCATGCCTTTGGCTCGTTGGTGGGTGTTGGCTCCTCGGCCCGTATGTCGATCGTGTTGGGCAAGAAGGACTACAAATGGGCTGAAGACATCTTGGGCAACAGTATGCTGCTGACTTTCATCTTCGGTTTCCTCTTCGTCACGGGGGGTTATCTCTTCATGGATAAAATCCTGACCATGTTCGGCGCCTCGGCTGATACCATCGCCTATGCCCGCGAGTATATGGACATCGTGCTGCCCGGTATGTTCATGACCACCGTCACCTTCAACCTGACGGGTTTGATTCGTGCCACAGGTTATCCCAAGAAGTCGATGTGGATCATGGTGAGCGGCGCCATCCTCAACATCGCTCTCGATGCCTTGTTTATCTATGCCTTGGATTGGGGCATTGCAGGTGCGGCTTGGGCCACCACCATCTCCATGAGCTGCACGGCTGTCGTCGCCATTTGGCATTTCCTGCAAAGGAGTTCGTTTATCCGATTCCGTCGTCATGCGTGGAAGCCCAAACTGTATATCTTCCGCAACATCCTGCTCATCGGCATGAGTCCCTTCTTGATGAATGTGGCGGCCTCGGGAGTGGTGGCCTTGCTCAACAGCCAGCTCATCCGCTATGGTGGCGACCTCGCTGTGGGTGCCTATGGCATCGTCAACACGTTTGGAAGCCTTAGCATCATGCTCATCCTTGGCGTGTGCCAAGGCATGCAGCCCATTGCTGGCTACAACTATGGTGCAGGGCATCCCCTCCGATTGAAATCCGTCTACTCTTTGACGTTGAAAGTGAACGTGCTGATAGGCTTTGTCGGCGCCTTGCTTGCCATGACCATCCCACGGCTTTTGCTCCGCGCCTTCACCACCGATGCCGAACTCATCGACATCGCCGTGCCCGCCATACGTTTCATGTTGGTCATGTTCCCCTTGGTGGGCTTCACCATCACCAACTCCAACTTCTTCCAGAGCATCGACAAGCCGTGGATTGCCATCGTCACCAGCCTCTCGCGCCAGGTGCTCTTCCTAGCTCCTATGATTTACCTTATCCCACCCATCTTCGTTAATGCGGGCGGTGCCGGCCTCACGGGCGTGTGGGCCTCCATGACCATCTCCGATGTGTTGGGAGCCATCCTCGCCTTTGTCCTCATGCTCACCCAACGCCATGTGTTCAAACCTACAAATAGTTAAGGTCCCTGAACCCGTCGAAGGGCCGACTGTAAAGTAACGGCGTTTCGACAAGCTCAACGACCTGCGTAATAACATGCAAATCAACAACGCCATAGTGACCGAGACCAACACCCACATCACGGACTCCAGCCTCATCCGAAGCAAGGAGGCCATGCGTGAGTATTTGCAGGGCCTGCGCGACCACACTCCTGAAGAGATGGCGGTCAACCAGCGCGATATCGAGTCGCAGATCCGTGAATGGCGTTCGCACAACCTGTTTTATTTCTTCCACGTCTTCCGCAGCCGCACCAAAGACGTCGACCTCGAGCTGAAGCAGACCTGGTATCGCGAGCTGTTCTGCCGTGTGGTGAGTTTCTTTTACTTCTGGGACCGCTAACGAAATCGGAAAAAGATTACCTTTGCATCATCAACACCCTAATATCTATGAAACACAAATCCTTATTATTGACCCTTTTGGTCCTCTTCCCTGCCTTCCTCTTCGCAGGCGAAGGTATGTGGATTCCCATGCTGCTGCAATACAATGAGAAAGAAATGCAGGAGATGGGCATGAAAATCACCGCTGACGACATCTACAGCATCAACCACAGCAGCCTGAAAGATGCCATCGTGCTCTTTGGTGGCGGTTGTACGGGCGAGATCGTCAGCGACTATGGCCTGCTGCTCACCAACCACCACTGCGGCTACGACTACATCCAGAAACACAGTTCGGTGGAGCACGACTACCTCACCAATGGCTTCTGGGCCATGAACCGCGGCGAGGAGCTGCCTTGCCCCGGCCTCAGCGTCATCTTCCTCCGCGAGATGCGCGACGTGACCGAGCAGGTGCTCAAAGGCGTCGACATCGACATGCCCGAAGACGAACGTCAAGCCCTCGTCGACAAAAACATGAAAGCCATCATCGCTTCGGTCGAGAAAGAGACCAAATACAAGGTCAGCATCAAGCCTTATTTCTTGGGCAATGAATATTATCTGTTACTCAATGAGGTTTACACCGACGTGCGTCTCGTAGGCTGCCCGCCGAGCAACATCGGTAAGTTTGGTGGCGACACCGACAACTGGGTGTGGCCCCGACATACGGGCGACTTCTCGGTCTTCCGTGTCTATGCCGACAAAGACGGACACCCGGCCGCCTACAGCAAGGATAACGTGCCTTACAAGCCCGCCAAGCACTTGGACATCTCCCTGAAAGGCGCTGAGGAAGGCGACTTTGCCTTCGTGTTCGGCTATCCTGCCCGCACCAACGAATATCTGCCCGCCGTAGCCGTTGACCAAGAGGCCAACGTCATCGACCCCATTATGGTCGACCTGCGTGGCAAGGTGCTCGACATCTACAACAAATATCAGGAGCAAGACCCCAAGGTGCGTATCCAATACGCCTCCAAGCATGCCAGTATCGGCAACGGCTGGAAGAAATGGATGGGCGTCACCGAAGGCATCAACCACTTCCAC
The DNA here is from genome assembly GCA_001543395.1 of Candidatus Alcium sp. F082. GTDB lineage: Bacteria > Bacteroidota > Bacteroidia > Bacteroidales > F082 > Limimorpha. The sequence goes on from LPNG01000006.1 coordinate 38,940, forward strand.
GGCGTACAAAAGAAACATGACTATGAGAACCGCTTCCAAGAATGGGTGTTGGCCTCCCGCAGCCGCCACATGTATGTCGACCTGCTCCGTAACTTCAAAAACAACTACAAAGAACTGGAGCCTTACGAACTGGCATACACCTATATGGCTGAAGCTGGCATGCGCATCGAGCTCGTCAACTTTGCGGGTCGTTTCGCCCGACTTTCAGCGGTGACCAAAGATACCCCACAGGATGACATCGACCGCATGGTGAACCAGCTGAAAGGCACCTCCGAGACCTTCTTCAAAGACTACTACGAGCCCATCGACCGCGAAGTCGCTGCCATGCTGCTTAAGGAATACCTCAAAGCCCAACCTGCCAACTTCCGCCCTGCCTTCCTCAACGACATCAAGGACGTGGACGAATACGTCGACAAGCTCGTCGCCAAGTCGATGTTCACCGACAAGGCCAAGGTGAACGAGTTGCTTGACAACTTCAAGCCCAAAAACGCCAAGAAACTGGCAAACGACCCCGCCTTGCAAGTCTACCAAAGCCTTATTGGCTTCTACCGCGACGAGGTCTACGACCACATCTCAAGCATCACCAAGGACAACGACCGCCTGCGCCGCATCTACATGAAAGGCCAGATGGAGATGGAGCCCGAGAAGCGCTTCTCACCCGACGCCAACTTCACGTTGCGTGTCACCTACGGCAAAGTGGAAGGATTCAAGCCCAAGGACGGCATGAAATACAAGCATTTCACCACACTCGAGGGCATCATGCAGAAAGAGAACCCCGACATCTACGACTATGTGGTGGAGCCACGCCTCAAGGAACTCTACAACAAGAAAGACTATGGCCGTTATGCCGACAAGGACGGCACCATGCATGTGGCCTTCACTGCCAGCGTGCACACCACAGGTGGTAACTCAGGTAGCCCCATTTTGAACGCCGAAGGCCAACTTCTCGGCCTCAACTTCGACCGTTGTTGGGAAGGCACGATGAGCGACCTCATTTACGACCCCGACATCTGCCGCAACATCAGCGTCGATATCCGTTATGTGCTCTTCATCATCGACAAGTTCGCCGGAGCGGGGCACTTAATCGATGAGATGACGATTGTGGAATGAAAAAAGGCGGTCAATCGACCGCCTTTTTTTTCATCTGTCTACCACCATAACCCGTTTTGTCAAAACCCCTTTCTTTGTTTGGATTTTGACCATATAACCGCCTACTTCATGAGGACTGAAGTCGTACTCAAAGCGGTTTCCACTTGCTGAAGTCTCAAACAACTGTTCACCCAACATGTTATAAATGCTGATGGCTTCGATATCTTCAGCCTCAATTTGGATTGTTCCACTGGTCGGATTAGGATAAACGTTTGCCAACTGTTCATCAAGTTCTTGTACAGTATTACAATCGTCGATGATCGTGGTGAAATAGTCGTGCCAATCCGAGTTTTGGTAGGCAGAAACGCAGTGGCAAGGGACAGTGAGCTTTGTGCAGCTGAATCCCTCAAACACCTCATCGAATGAAAACACGGGCGGCACCGGTGCCAAGGAAACGACTTCAGCGAAACCACTGCATTGATAGAATGCCCTTCCACCAATGCTTTCCAATGCGTTTCCAAGCGTCAAGGTGTCAGAAAAGCTACGGCAATTGTTGAACGCATTAGGCTCAATACTGATCACCGAATTAGGGATGGTCAGGGAACCGGTGAAACCTGTGCAGCCATAGAAGGCAGAAGTGCCGATGGAGGTCACGGCATCGCTGAGGTTCAAACTGGAAAAGCCAGAGCACTTATAAAACGCTGCGCTTTCGATGCGTTTCAAACCGTTGCCGATCGTCAGCGCGCCGGTAAAACCCGTGCAGCCATAGAAGGCTGACGTCTCAATGACTCTCACCGAATTGGGGATCGTCAGCGAGCCTGTGAAGCCCTTGCAGCCATAGAACGCTGCAACTCCAATGGTGTCCAAGGAATTGCCAAGCTCAAGTTCGGTCAATCCACTGCAAGCCAAGAATGCATTTTCGCAAAGACAGATCACAGTATTGGGGATGGTCAAGCGACCCGTAAGGCTTCCACACGATATGAAAGCGTTTTTCCCAATCCTGGTCACAGCATAGTCGTTTCCACCATAACTTATGGTTGAAGGGATAGTGAGTTCGCCAGTCGCTTCGGCGACATCAACCGGTCCTACAAGCGTAACGGAAACACCATCAGCATTGATTTGGTAATACAAATTCCCAATGTTGAAAAGCTCTTGTGCTTGCAGATGCGTTATCCCCATCACTCCCATAAAAAGGAATGACAGCACAGCATATGCTGCTTTTTTGCATAATGATAAATCCCTCTTCATAATCGTAAGGTATTAGTCATGCCTGCAAGGAGGGTTTGCAGTGGATGAACGTCGTTTCAAATAGGGTTTATTATCTCCCGAAGATCTTGCCCAAGCCGCCGAGGATACTACCGAGGCCGCTGTTGCTCTTGCCTTGCGTGGCGCCGAGGATGGTGCCCAGCATGCCAGCCAAGTTACCGGCATTGACGCCGCCGCTCTGCTGACCCTTGCCGAGGAGGGCGAGGAGGCTCGGGGCGATGGAGGCCATGATCTTGCTCACCAGGCCAGAGACCACGCCGCTCTTCTTTGAGATGCCGTCCAACACATTGTTGAGGTCGCCGCCAAAGATGTGGCTCAGGATTTTGCCACCGTCGACGAGGTCGGCACCCTTCAGGTTGTTGACGATGTTGCCCGCATTGACGGCATGGTCGCCGAGGGCCTTGGCCAAAGCCTCAGCGCCGCCAGGCGTGGAGGCGTTTTTCTGCATGGCACCCAGCAGTGAGGGCAGTGCATTGGTGATGACGGAAGACACTTGCTTCGAGTCGATGTTAAGGTTTTCTGCGATGGCGCCGACGGCATCATTGCCCGTCAAAGCACCTAAGATGTTCGTTAAGTCCATATTATAAAATTTTAGGAATTGTAATTCGTTCTCTTGGACTGCAAATGTAACAAAGAAATAGAAAATACAAGAATAAAAACCAATATTTTTTATGGTTCTTCCAATGGCAAGGCAAGCTCAATGATGTCGACAGCCCTACCACCTACGATGCCATAACCGTTGGTGACATTGGAATAGGTATGGATAGGCTCGGACAAGATTTGTAGATATTCATCGCCTTGGTTGCAAGTGTACAGGTAGTTGTAGTATTCCTTTGAGAGGTGTTCCACCATGAAAGACACTTTGAAGAAGTCGGGGTCGAAATCTTCAGCCAACTCACAATCGAAGTAAAGCTCCACTTTTATGCGATAGGAACCACCATCGAAGAGCCTGTCGGTGAACACACCCTCAGGACGGGTGTCGAGGTCGCTGGCATCGATGAAATCATTCTCTGTCATCACAGGCTCAAAGATGGGATCATCATAGTCGAAACTGATATAACGCTTGTTTTGACCCACCCACGTGTCTCTACCCCTCCTCGTGATGAGCCTGAAATAATCCGCCGTCCCTGGATTGGGGTCAGTGACGGTAAAGGTCAGGTTCATAGTCCCTCTTATTTCCAAAATAGTGGTGTCGGGCACGTAGTCTTGGATTTCGTCATTATAGTGATACGGATGGCTTGAATGCCATTCCGTCACTTCCACCTCCATTGGGCAATCCACAAATCTAGGCAAGGCGCTGGTCGTGCCTTCCGCGTCGTCGTAGCCATTGGCCGAGGCCTTGATCTGGACAATGTCGCCCTCTTGCGGGCGATAGTCGTTGAAAAGGTAGGGAATGAGCCTATAGTCATTCATTTCGTAATTGTGCCAAATGGTGTCGGCAGAAGGGGTCAACTCGCCAATGTGGTTACCGTTGATATAAAGCGAAGCCACGAGGTCGTCGGGAGCCTGAGTGTTTTCGTCATAGTCCAAGAAGAAGTAGCTCTTGCTGATATAGGCTTTTACGGGTTCGTCGGTTCCCACAATGCTGTTGACGACCAGCTTAGGGTCGGTCTGCTCGCCATTGAATTCGATTTGCTTCTCGCAGGAGGACAGGAGTAAACAGGACGTTATTGCGATAATCCAGCCGTTAACCCTCATTGCGGGCTTGACCCGCAAATCACGATTCGACGATGCGAAGCGAGTCAATCTCCTGAGCGATAGGGATTCCTTCGCGAATAGGAGATGGCGGATCCTTGTCCGCCATGAGGGTGAAAGGCGTAATGGTTGATAATCCCAGTTGTGTTTTTGTATCATTGTTTTAGAATTTAAAGCTATAACTAACCGAAGGAATAATCGGGAACAGGCTGGCCTGCATCAGGACTTTCTTCTCTTGATGGGTGTTCTCGTCGAAGCCGTAACTCGTATACACCAAGAACGGATTGTTGTGGTTGTAGGCATTGTAGACGCTGAGGTTCCAGGTACGGATGCCGTGTTTCTTCTGCTTGTGGAAGTTCATGCTCACGTCGAGGCGGTGATAATTGCCCATGCGGAAGTTGTTGCGTTCGAGGGCTTGGATGTAAGGAATGTAATCCCAGTCGGGTAAGCCTTCGTAGATTTGGGTGCCAAGGGTACCGCAGTTGCCGCTGCTGAATACCCAGGTGCCGCTCAGATCGAAGCGGTCGCTGAACTTATGCTGCACCGTGATACTGAGGTCATGACGGCGGTCGTATTTTGCGGGGAACACCTTGCCCTCGTTGATGGTCATGCCTTCGCGGTCGAACTGCCGTTTGGCATGTGCCCAGGTGTAGCCCACCCAGCCCGTGGTCTTGCCGAAGCTACGTTGCACGAGGAACTCCACACCATAAGCCCAACCTTTGCCAAGGCACACCTTGTTCTCCCATGTCTCCGACGAGCCGAAGAACGAGGCGCCGTCTCTGTATTCCAAGAGGTTGTCCATACTCTTGTAATAGCCTTCGAGTGAGATATCGAAGAGATGCGGCAACTCATAGAAAGCACCCAGCGACACTTGATGGGCATTCATCGGGACAATGTTTTTCGTCACTGGAACCCAGAGGTCGGTGGGCAGGCTCAGGCTACTGTTGGAGAGCAGGTGGACATATTGCGTCATGTAGGCATAACCCGCCTTAAGCGAGAGGTTGGAGGCCAGCATCACGCTGGTGCTGAGACGGGGTTGCACGCTCTGGTAGGTCTTGCCCTCCACGGTAAAGGTGGAGTAATGCACACCTGCGTTCACTCGGAAGATGTCGCCCAAGGTCATGTTGTCCTCGGCATAGAGCGCGGTCTCATGGGCGAAAACGTTGGATGAGCCGACGATGGTGTCGACGTTGAAGTCGCCACTGTTGATTTTCAGCGACTGCACCTCGGGACGGAACTGGTGGTAGGTGTAGCTACCGCCAAAACGGATCTCATGGTTAGGCAAGGGCGTGTAATCGAAGTCGACTTTGGCGGTCAGGTCGTTGATGCCCGACTTGTAGGCCATGTTATACCCGTTAAAGACAACGTTTTGGTAATTCTGATAGCTTGCCTCTTCTTTGATTTCCATGCCAAGGTTGTGACGGTATTGCGTGTAGTTGACCGAGGCATCCATGAAGAGCTGCTGCGACATGACATGGTTCCAGCGAAGGGCCGACACCTTGTTACCCCATTTCCAGTTGAGCCCCATATTGTCGGTGTATTGGACGTCATCATAGGCATAGTCCCTGTATTTCACTCCGAAATAGATGGCGTCGTCACCCGAATAGAAGCTCAGATAAAGACGGTCCTTGTCGGAGATCTTCCAATTGAGCTTGCCGTTGAAGTCGTAGAAATAGTATCCAGCCTTGAGCTTGCTCATGTCATCCTGGTAGCGTCGTGCAATCCAGAGGGCGGGCTTCATTAGCAGGTCGCTGTAGGTGCGGCGGAAGGAGAGGTTGAATGAGAGCTTGTCCTTCACGATGGGGCCTTCGAAGTTGAGTTTGGAAGAAATCAAGCCCACGCTGACATTGCCATGGTATTGCTGCATGTCGCCTTCCTTCATGCGGATGTCGACCACCGACGAGAGGCGACCACCGAAATGTGCCGGGAAGCTGCCTTTGTACAAGGTGACATTCTTCAAGGCATCAGGGTTGAAGACGGAGAAGAAACCCATCATGTGGTTGACGTTATAGACGGGCACGCCGTCGAGGAGCAACAGGTTCTCGTCGGGACCGCCGCCACGCACATACATGCCTGCAGAGGCTTCCGAGCCGTTCTGCACACCGGGCAACAGCTGGATGGCTTTCAACACGTCGGCTTCGCCAAACAAAGTCGGGATGCTCTTGATCTGTTGCACGGGCAGCTCTATCACACTCATCTGGGGGCTGCGGGCACTCACCGTGGCACGGGTGGCCTCCACAACCACTTCATCGAGCTCGATGTTGGTGGTGAGGGCGAAGTTCATGGTGAGGTTTTCCTTCAGTTCAAAGGCTTCGTTTCGCTGGTTGTAGCCCACATACGACACTTGCAGGTCCACCTGACCTTGGTTCAAGGTCAATGTGTAGAAGCCGTAACTATTTGTAGCACAGCCTTTGCCTGAGTTCTTGTCAAATACAGTTGCCCCGATGAGCGTCTCCTTGCTGGCGGCATCCATCACGTAGCCGCTGATGGTGCGCTTTTGGGCAAAAGTTGGCATACATGCCAATAAAAAGCCGATGGCAATCAACCATCGGCTCAATAAACTATGTTTCATTACACGTGCATTATGATGGTTATTCTAACCTTTGTAACGCATTGGCTGCAGAATTATTGCATAATCCAGTCCGCAGCCGTCTCAATCACGTTGTCGAGGCCTAGTGCAGTGGCAACAGGGTCAAGGATGACGCGCTCATCGGGCGGCACGCCGTTCTCGTAGTTGTGGCCAGCCATGTCGAGGGTGCGGCTTGTGCTGAAACGATAGGTCCAACCGTTGGGTAGCATGCCGCCGTTGGGCAAGCCCATGCCACCACCGGTGTAGTCACCAAAGAGCTTCACGTTGTCGTAGCCTTGGGTGCAGACCGAGAAGAACGAAGTGGCGCTATACGAACCACGGTCGATAAGCACGGCGACAGGCTTGATGTAAGGATTATTACCAAGCAGACTGCTGTCGGCGGCATACACCGTCACAGGATCTCCGAAATCATTATGGCCAGCGCCCTTTTTCACCTGAGTGGTGTAGAGCGGCTGCTTGTGGTTATCGAAGATGCTGAGAAGCTGCTGCACATTGGCAATGGAGCCACCACCATTCTGACGCAAGTCGATGATGAGGCCCTTGCAATCCTTGTATTGATTGAGCACATACTTCAGGTCATAATCGCTGATATCATTCGAGAACGAGGTATAACGCAGATAAGCCACTTGGCCATCGCGAATGCTATTGTGGGCAAAGCTCCCCGTGGTGTGATAATTGACGGTCAAATAGTTAAGCAATACAACGTCGGGGTCGATGTTCTTTTCGGCATACATCTTATAATACACCGAATCGTTGCGCGACACATCGAAGCTTGAGAACAAGTTGGTGTGACCGTCGCGAAGCGTGTTGAGCATGTCGGCGCAAACTTTGAACAGCTCTTCATCGCTCATGTCGTCGTTCACCATAGGGCGATACACTTCGCGCACCGAGTCCCAATTGATGTTTTTCACATCGAAGAAGGTGTATTTCTGGTCTACTTGGTTCCAGAGGTAATCGAACACGTTGACGGGATTCTTGGGCTCGTCGGGCAACATCACAGCACTTTCACAAGAAGCGAAGGCGAGTGCCACAAGGCACAATAAAAGGGTATGTATCTTTTTCATGGCTTTCATCAGTTGACTTTGAACATAAAGTTAAGGTTAAAGGAATGGAGGGCGGTGTCGTAGCGGTAGGTTCCCTTCTTGCCCGTGGTGATGTAATCCCAGCGGTAGCAGAAACCGACGCGGTTGCCGTTGAGCAAATTGAGGTAGAGTCCCAACTCGGTGTCGGCACCAGGGAAAAATTTGCCAAACGACTCATTGTCGCCAAACAAGGCATCAGTGACTCCTGTGTTAATGGTCGGGTTGCCAATATAAGAGTAGCTTGGGCGCATAGCCATACCATGCAAGGGAAGGTTCAACTTGAAATAGGTGGTCATCCAAGGATGGTTTTGGGCTTTGTTGAAAGCGAAATCGTATTGCACCATGCCCGTTGCACCGATGTTGCCAAACAAAGAGACGCAAGTGGAGGCATTCTGCAATTCTGGGAGAGCCTTGATGTCAAGCATACCTTGCAAGGTGCCACCAACCCACAAACGCAAACGGTTCTTGTAGGCCTCGTGGACCCTGTAGAGAACCTCGGTGGAAAGGTTAAGGTCGATCACGGAACCAGCAGGTTCAGTGGTCGCATTTTGAAACAAATGGAAAGCGGGACGCACATGGTAACGGCCCCATTCAATCGTGACGCCAGCACCAGCATTCATGCCGTAGCCAAAATAGCTGAAGGGAACAGTACCATTGTCGTAGCAATTCGCGACATTCAGGCCTGACGACAAGTCCAACCAAACGGGGACACGGGTTTGGTTAGGATAATAAACGAGTGGTTTCACTTCGTTGGATTTCTCAGCAACAGCGTAGCTTTGTGCCCACGTGTTTGCCGATAGCAGCATTGCAACTGCCAACAATAACGAAATTTTAATGGGTTTTTGTAACATTTGGATAAAGTTTGTTGAAAATCGTTGCAAAAATACGGCTTTTTATCATTTCTCAACAATTATCCGTATTTTTGCACCCGTTTTTATCCCCCCTAAAGGGGTGCCCAAAGGGCGGGGGATTAACGGAACACCTTTAAATTTAAATTTTACACTATGGAATCAACGAACAAACCCTCAATCCGTGAAAACGGATTCAAGCGTTACACAGTAACCACGGCCTTGCCATATGCCAACGGCCCTGTCCACATCGGTCACCTTGCCGGCGTCTATATCCCCGCCGACACCTATGTTCGCTATCTGCGAATGCGTGGCGAGGACGTCTTGTTTGTCGGAGGTTCCGACGAGCACGGCGTGCCGATTACCATCAAAGCCGAAAAGGAAGGCTGCACGCCTCAAGACATCGTGGACCGCTATCACGAGATCATCAAGAAGTCGTTCGAGGAGCTGGGCATCAGCTACGACATCTACTCGCGCACCTCTTCTAAGATGCACCGTGCCACGGCCCAAGAGTTCTTCAAGAAACTTTATGATGAAGGAAAGTTCATCGAGAAGGAGACGGAGCAATATTTTGACCCTGAACGTCAGAAGTTCCTTTCCGACAGATATATCGTGGGCACTTGCCCGAAATGCGGTGCCGACGGTGCCTATGGCGACCAATGTGAGAAATGCGGCTCTTCTTTGAGCCCCGACGAACTCATCAACCCGCACTCGCAACTCAGCGGCGCGGCCTTGGTGAAGAAGCCGACCAAACACTGGTACCTGCCTCTCGACCAATATGAGGGCTGGCTCCGTGAATGGATCCTCGAAGGCCACAAAGAGTGGAAGAGCAACGTCTACGGCCAGGTGAAGAGCTGGCTCGACGGCGGTTTGCAACCTCGTGCCGTCACCCGCGACCTCGACTGGGGCGTCCCCGTCCCGATTGAGGGTGCCGAAGGCAAGGTGCTGTATGTGTGGTTCGATGCCCCTATCGGCTACATCTCCAACACCAAGGAAATTTGCGAAAAACGTGGCGAAGACTGGGAGAAATGGTGGAAAGACCCAGAGACCAAGCTGGTGCATTTCATCGGCAAGGACAACATCGTGTTCCACTGCATCATCTTCCCCTGCATGATGAAGGCCTACGGCGACTATATCATGCCCGACAACGTGCCCGCCAACGAGTTCCTCAACCTCGAGAACGACAAGATCTCGACCTCGCGCAACTGGGCCGTGTGGCTCCACGAATACCTGCAGGAGTTCCCTGGCAAGCAGGATGTGCTGCGTTATGTTTTAACCGCCAACGCTCCTGAAACCAAGGACAACAACTTCACTTGGAAAGACTATCAAGACCGCAACAACAACGAGTTGTTGGCCATCTTTGGCAACTTCGTCAACCGCACGTTGGTCTTGACACATAAATACTATGAAGGTGCTGTGCCTGCTTTAGGCAACCTCAACGACACTGACAAGGCCGTCATCGAAGAGATGAACGCCTATCCGCAGAAGATTGGTCACCTGCTGGATACTTACAAGTTCCGCGAGGCCCTCTCCGAGCTGATGAACTTGGCCCGTCTGGGTAACAAGTACCTCACCGACAACGAGCCTTGGAAGCAAATCAAGACCGACCCCGAGCGCGTGAAGACCGTGATGGCTGTCTCGTTGCAAATAGTGGCACACTTGGCCCTTCTCAGCGAGCCTTTCCTGCCTTTCAGCGCAAAGAAATTGCAACAGATGATTGGTCTGGAAGTGAAGGGTTGGAATGATGCCGAGAACACCGTTCTGTTGCCTGAAGGTCATGTCATCAACCAACCTGAACTGTTGTTCGAGAAGATCGAAGACAGTGTGGTGGCCGCCCAGCTGCAGAAGTTGGAAGACACCAAGAAAGCCAACCAGTTAAACGCTTGGAAACCAGCCGAGGTGAAGCAAAACGTAAGCTTCGACGACTTCATGAAAGTGGACGTCCGTGTGGGTACCATCCTTGAGTGCCAGAAGGTGCCGAAGGCCGACAAGCTGCTTCAGTTCCTCATCGACGACGGCATGCAGAAGCGCACCATCGTGAGTGGCATCGCCAAGTACTACACTGAACCCGAGAAGCTGGTGGGCAAGCAGGTTTGCTTCGTCGCCAATTTCGAGCCGCGCAAGCTCAAAGGCGTGGTCAGCGAAGGCATGATCCTCTCCGCCGAGGACAAGGACGGCCGCCTCGTGCTGCTGACGCCGAGCGATTTGGTCACGCCGGGATGTAGCGTCGGTTGAGTTCCCCCCAATGTCACACGGTCAGCCTCCCATGTCATTCCAACGGGGGCTAGTGCGAAAGCATGGAATCTATGGGAGGCGGTTCAAAAAGCAAAGACCTTGTTTGACGGCTTCATAAAACATAGATCCCAAGCCACCGCACAGACCAGCGTGGGGATGACATGCTTTATGAAGCCTGCTTTAACGAATAACAAATATATTGAGTCCTGCCCCTATTTGGGTGAAAGGATAAATCAATGTGCCTCCAGCCAGTTCGCGCCTGTGTTCATCTCCACGATGACCGGCACCGACAATGGCAGGGCATTCACCATCTTATCGTTGACAATGGATTTCAGCGTGTCGAGTTCGTCGAGATGCGCATCGAAGACCAATTCGTCGTGCACCTGAAGAATCATCTTCGACTGCATCTTCAAGCGTTCCAACTCCTGATGAATGCCGATCATGGCGATTTTGATCATGTCGGCCGAGCTACCTTGAATGGGCGCGTTGATGGCGTTGCGTTCGGCGAAGCCACGCACCACGCTGTTGGAGCTATTGATGTCGCGCAGGTAACGGCGGCGGCCTAAGATGGTCTCGGCATAGCCGCGTTCACGCGCCAAGGCGATGCTGCGGTTCATGTATTCCTTGATGCCCGCATATTCCTCGAAGTATTTCTTGATGATGTCGGCTGCCTCGCTGCGCGAGAGCTCCATGCGCTCGGCAAGACCGAAGGCCGACATGCCATAGATGATGCCGAAGTTGACGGCCTTGGCACGGCTGCGCTGTTCTTTGGTGACTTGATCCATGGGCACATGAAACACCTTGGCCGCCGTGGCGGCATGGATGTCGTGACCTAGGTTGAAGTCGTTGACCATAGCAGGGTCTTGGCTCAAATGGGCAATGATACGCAATTCGATTTGGCTGTAGTCGGCAGCCAAAAGGGTGTATTCTGGGCTACGCGGTACAAAAGCACGACGTATCTCACGGCCTTTCTCGGTGCGTACAGGGATGTTCTGCAGGTTGGGGTTGTTGGAACTCAAGCGCCCCGTGGCCGTCACGGCCTGGTTGTAGGAGGTGTGGATCAGGCCATCTTTAGGGTTGACCAAGGCCGGCAGGGCATCCAGATAGGTCGACTTCAGCTTGGTGAACGAGCGGTAGTCCAAAATCATCTGGATGATAGGATGCTTATGCGATAGCTTCTGCAGCACATCCTCGCCTGTGGCATATTGTCCCGTCTTGGTTTTCTTTGCCTTTTCATCAATGCGTAGTTTCTCGAAAAGCACTTCGCCCAATTGTTTCGGCGAGGCGATGTTGAAAGGCATGCCAGCGGCTTTGTAGATCTCTTCCTCAATCTTGTGGATCTCGACGCCAAAGGCTTCGCTGATTTGCTGCAGGTTCTCCGTGTCGATACGCACGCCGTTGGCCTCCATGCGACTCAAAACAGGCACGAGCGGCATCTCAATCTCATAAAACAGTTTCTCCACGCCGTTTTCCTTGAGCAGGGGCAACAGCTTCTCGTAGAGTTGCAGCGTGATGTCGGCGTCTTCGGCAGCGTATTCCTTCACCAACTCCACTGGCACCTCACGCATAGTCTTTTGCATCCTTCCCTTGCCGATAAGGTCTTCGATGGGGATGGTGAGATAGTTGAGGTAGACCTCGGCGAGGTAGTCCATGTTGTGGCGTTGCTCAGGCTCGAGAAGGTAATGGGCCAGCATGGTGTCGAACAGTGGACCTCTCACGCTGATGCCGTATTGCGCCAACATGGAGATGTCGTATTTCAGATTCTGCCCTATCTTCATGATGCTCTCGTCTTCAAACAAAGGCCGCAACAGCTCCAGTTTCTTCTGGCATGCTTCGCGTTCGGCGGGCATGGACAGATACCACGCCTCGTGTGCCTTGATGGCGAAAGAAAGGCCGACCAACTCAGCAGAGTACACGTCGATGTTGGTGGTCTCAGTGTCAAAGACAAAGTATTTTTTCACTTCGCCGTCCATGTCATACCGACTGAAGCAGCCCTTAGATTCGCTCACTCGTTCCTCGTTCGGAATGACATGGGCTGCGGAAGGAGCGTATCTATGGACGGCGGAGCCCGATAAAAGCTCTACCAAAGCCTTAATGTCAGCATCGCTTTCCACAAGCTTATAGTCGTGGGCCACCGTCTTGGCCGAGTCCTTGTCGGAGAACTCCAAGATACCACTATTGTCGCCTTGGTTGAAGAGGTCAAACTCACCAGAGGGAGTGGAGGTGGAGAACAAATCGGGTGTTTGACTTTCCGCAGTTTCCCTAGATTGCTTCGTTCCTCGCAATGACGGTGAGGCTGAGGTCCCTGAGCCTGTCGAAGGGCCGTCCAAAGTGGATTGTTTCCCTTTATAATCCTCCAAGAAACGTTTGGCAAAGGTCCTGAACTCCAGTTCCTCAAAAAGGGCCATCAGCGCTGGTACATCGGGCTCCTTGGCACGGAGTTCTTCCTCGTTAAATTCAACGGGTACCTCAAGGTTGATGGTAGCCAGGCTCTTCGACATCAGGCCTTGCTCAGCGAAGTTGACGACATTCTCTTTCTGCTTGCCTTTCAGCTCGTCGGCATGGGCGATGAGGTTTTCCACACTGCCGTATTTCCCCACCAGTTGTGCCGCCGTCTTCTCGCCAATGCCAGGGATGCCCGGGATGTTATCTGCGGCATCGCCCCAAAGGCCAAGGATGTCGATGAGTTGCTTGGGCTCTTGTATACCGTAGCGTTCGCAAACCTCTTTAGGTCCCCACACCTGTGCTGGCTCGCCGAACTTGGCGGGTTTATAGAGCAGGATCTTATCCGTCACCAGCTGTCCGAAGTCCTTGTCGGGCGTCATCATATAGGTGAGGAAGCCTTGTTGCTCGGCTTTTTTCGACAGGGTGCCGATAACGTCGTCGGCCTCGTAGCCTTCCACGCCGTAAACGGGTATGTTGAAGGCTTCGATGAGTCGAATAATATAAGGTATGGCATCGCGGAGGTCATCAGGCATCTTCTCGCGGTTGGCCTTGTACTCGCTATATTCGGCCTGCCGTTGGGCGGTGCCAGCCACGTCGAAGGCCACACCGATATGGGAGGGCTTCTCTTTTTGCAGAATCTCGTAGAGCGAATTCAAAAAACCGATGATGGCGGAGGTATTGACGCCTTTCGAGTTCATGCGAGGGTTCTTATTCATAGCAAAGAAAGCCCTGTAAATCAACGCATAGGCATCTAACAAAAATAGCTTTTTCTCAGTGGTTTCCATAGTGTTTCTGTTCATAAGAAGTGAGTACTATCACTGCAATAAGGTGGTAAATGCTGTCCAAGGCGCCACCTCGGGCAAGGGAGCCGTAATCTCTATTTGTTCCTTTGTCACGGGATGCTCGAAGGCGATATGCCAAGCATGCAGGCTGATGGACGCATCGGGGTTGCTCCGCGGGTAGCCGTATTTCAAGTCGCCACGGATGGGACAACCGATATGGGCCAATTGGCAACGAATCTGATGGTGTCTTCCTGTAAACAGCTCGACTTCAAGCAAATAAAAAGTGTCTGACTTTCCAACCACACGATAGCTAAGTCGCGCCAACTTGGCTTCTTTGGTGCCTTCGGGCACGACAAACGACTTGTTCATCTTCTCGTTCTTGACAAGGTAGTCCTCCAACACGTCGGCTTGCTTGGGCGGGTGGTTCTTCACAAGGGCAAGGTAGGTCTTGCGGAAGTCGCGGTCTTTCACCTTCACGGTCATGCGCGACAGGGCTTTGCTCGTCTTGGCGAACACCACAGCACCACTCACAGGGCGGTCGATACGATGGACTAGGCCAGCGAACACATTGCCCGGCTTGTCGTATTTCTCCTTGATGTATTCCTTCACATCGTCGAGCAGGCAAACGTCACCCGTTTTGTCGCCTTGCACGATTTCGGACGGCAGTTTGTTCACCACAATGAGGTGGTTGTCTTCGTAGAGGATTCTATCAGCAATTTTATTCATTGGTCTCAATAATTACTCCGCTACCAATAACATAAGGCTCTGTCTCATGATACACCACGCCAAACTGTCCCGGTGCCACACCCGAGATGGCCTCCTCGGAGACAATGTCGGCACCACGCTCGGTGAGGCGGATATGGCCATAGGTGAACTCCGGCTGGTGACGTATCTTGAAGCGAATGCGCTGTCCGTCGACGAACTGCAAGGCAGGATTCATCGGTTGCAGGTCGCCCATAGGAACGATGTTGGTGTACTGCGCCACGGGGTCGTAGCCTTGCGACACATAGACGATGTTGTTCGGGATGTCTTTCTTGACCACAAACCACGGACCACCGCTGAGGCCCAAGCCCTTGCGCTGCCCAATGGTATGGAACCAAAAGCCCTTGTGACGACCGAGTTTCTTGCCCGTTTCCAACTCCACGATGTCGCCAGGCATCTCACCGAGATACTCGCGGATGTAGTCATTATAGTTGATTTTGCCCAAGAAGCAAATCCCTTGACTGTCATGGCGTTCCGCACTCGGCAACTTGTACTGTGCGGCTAAGCGGCGCACTTCAGGCTTGGGTATGTCACCGATGGGGAAGATGACCTTGCTCAGCTGGGCGTAAGTGATACGACCCAAGAAATAGGTCTGGTCCTTGAAGGTGTCGGCCGCCGTGCCGAGCCAGAAGATGCCGTTTTCATCCTCCCATGAGCGGGCATAATGTCCAGTGGCGATCTTATCGAAGTTGTGACCTTCTTTCTCCTCAAAAGCACCGAGTTTGATCCAGCGGTTGCACATCACGTCGGGGTTGGGCGTGAGGCCCTTGCGCACCATTTCCATGGTGTATTTTCCGACGGTCTCGAAATACTCGTGCTGCAGGTCCACGATGTCGAACTTGCAGCCGTATTTCTTGGCGATATAGGTTGTGATTTCAATGTCCTCCTCCGACGGACAGCTCGACAGGTCTTCCTTGCCTTCCATACCGATTTTGATATAGAAGATATGCGGGTCGTAGCCCTGCTCCTTGAGCAGCGGCACCACCACGGAGCTATCGACGCCCCCCGAAACCAACGCGGCAATATTCATGGGTTAGATATTTTCTGCAAAAATAGGTATTTTTCGGTTTGTAGAGACATTGCGCGCAACGTCTTTACATCATCATTCCGTCATCGAATATGGTTTATCCTCGGGTTTCAAACCGCGCTCAAGGTTGGGCGTGCTGTCCATTTCAAAGACCAGCTCCCCACCTTGCATCAGCTGCTCATGGGTGAGGTACAATTTGTTGATCTCCTGCCCATTGAGCGTCACCTTTTGCACATAACGGTTTTCATCATTCACATTAGGTGCCTTGATTTCCAATGTCTTGCCATTGCCCAAGCGTACTTTCAGATAGGGCAAATAAGGTGCACCAAATACATATTGGTCGCTGCCGGGACAGACGGGATAAAAGCCCATTGCGGAGAAGATGTACCACGCCGACATCTGGCCGCAGTCGTCGTTGCCGCAGAGGCCGTCTATGTTGTTTTTGTAGAAGCGGTTCATGATCTCGCGCAGCCAGTATTGGGTCTTGTAAGGTTGTGAGGTCCAGTTGTAGAGGTAGGCGATATGGTGTGCGGGTTCGTTTCCATGGTTGTAGCATCCCATCAAGCCCTCTTCGGTGACATCTTCGGTGTTCTCAAAGAACTCGGGCGGCAGTTGCATGACGAACAAGGTGTCGAGGTTGTGGATGAACTGCGCATCGCCGCCCATAGCCTCGATGAGCCCCTTTACATCCTGTGGCACATAGAACGAATACACCCAGGAGTTGCCTTCAACAAAGCCTTCGCCTTCGGTGTCGAAGAGGCTGAAGGGCGTCTTCCAAGTGCCGTCGCTCATCTTGGGACGGGCAAAGCCCAACTCCGTGTCGAAGGTGTTGCGCCAATTGGCAGCGCGTTGTTTGTAGATGTTGGCCATCTCTTGGTTTCCAGCCTTTAGAGCGGCTTGGTAGATGGCCCAATCGTCATAGGCATATTCCAAAGTGATGGAGACACAGCCGTTGTTCTTGTCGAAGGGGACATAACCGAGCTGTTGATAGTCATCAAGGTTCACATAATATGGACAAGTTGAACTCTGTTGCATGGCTTTTAGCATATCTTTTTCATCTGGATTGCTTCGTTCCTCGCAATGACGGACTACGTCCTTGGCATAAGCATCCGACAGCACCGACACGGCGTGGTAGCCAATCATGCACCAGTTGTCGTTGCCCATGTGCGACCACACGGGCAGTAGTCCGTGGACGCTCTGCTCGCTGTGTTTCAGCATGGATTTCACCATGTCGGCATTGCGTTGAGGTTGCAGTACATTGAAGAGCGGATGCAGGGCGCGGTAGGTGTCCCAAAGCGAGAACACGGTGTAGTTGGTAAAGCCCTCGGCTTGGTGGATGTTGTGGTCGAGGCCGCGATATTGTCCGTCCACATCCATATAGATGGAGGGATTGATCATGGTGTGGTAAAGCGAAGTGTACAGCATAGCCTTCTGGTCTTCCGTGCCTTCTGCTTGCAAGATGGAGAGTTCTTTGTTCCATTTGGATTGCGTTTCGGCCAACAAATGCTCAAAGTTGCGACCGTCAGTTTCGGCGTGGAGGTTGCGCAAGGCGCCCTCGGTGCTGGTGGCGGAGAGGGCAACTTTTATCTCCAAGGTTTGAGGATTGTCGAAAGTGAAATAAGCCACAATCTTGCGCCCTGTCATCTCTGGGAAGTTGTGTTTGACATCGAACTTACCCCAGCCGCCATTGTATTTGGGCTTTTCCAGCTCACGGTAACCATAGTCCTTGATGGGTTGGTTGAAACTGATGGCGAAGTAAGTGTAATTCGTTCTCGCCCAACCATTGGTGATGCGGTAGCCCGTCAGCAAGGTATCGTTTTCCGCGCGGAGGTTGGCCCAGAGGGTCTTGCCGTCGTAGTTGTAGATGCCGTGCTGCAAGTCGAGGATGATGCTGCCGTCTTGGCCTTCTGGATAGGTATAGCGATGGATGCCAGCGTGTTCCGTGGCCGTCAGTTGTGCTTTGATGCCATAATCCTGCAAAAACACCTCATAGTAACCCGGCACGGCTATTTCCGTGTCATGGCTGAAACGCGAGCGGTAGCCTATATCGGGATTGGTTTGTGTGCCAGGATTGAACTTGATTTCACCAGAGACGGGCATCACCAAAATGTCGCCCAAGTCGGAGTGCCCTGTGCCGCTGAAATGGGTGTGGCTGAAGCCTACGATGGTGCTGTCTTTGTGCTGATAGCCAGCGCAATACTCATATACCCGAGGTTGGTAAACGCCGTCGATGTTGTGCGGCACAGTGTCGGTGTCGGGGCTGAGCTGCACGATGCCGAATGGCGCACAAGCCCCAGGGAAGGTATGCCCCATGCCGTTCGTCCCGATGATGGGGTTGACGTATTGGATATAATCGGCAATGTTGTCGTTTTCGGTGGTGGCCTTTGGCTTTTCGTTACAGCCTATGGCCATTAGACCCAAAACAAACAACAAAAAATGGATTTTTTTCATGGCCTACAGAATTGATACAATTTGCAAAGGTATGAATTAATTTCGTAGTTTTGCAACACAAAACACAACGATGGCCATACCAAGAGAGACAGTGGAGCAAATCCTGCAAGCCGCTCACATTGAGGAGGTTGTAGGCGAGTTCGTCACGCTGAAGAAGCGTGGGTCGAACCTGTGGGGCAATTGTCCTTTCCACAATGAGAAGACGCCATCGTTTAGCGTCAATCCAGCGCGCAACATCTTCAAATGCTTCGGCTGCGGCAAGGCGGGCGACTCGGCCAAGTTCCTCATGGAACACGAGCATTTCACCTATCCCGAAGCGCTGCGTTATTTGGCCAAGAAATACAACATCAAAATCGAGGAGAAACAACAGACTGCTGAGGAGATCATGCAGCAGAGCATCCGCGAGAAGATGTTCAATATCAACGAGTTTGCCGACAAGTATTTCGTTGATACGCTGTGGAATACCGATGAGGGCAAGACCATAGGCCTTGAGTATTTCCGCGAGCGCGGTTATTTCGACCCTATCATCCAAAAATTCCATCTCGGTTACAATCCTGCCAAATGGGACGCCTTTACCGAACATGCCAAGAAAAACGGCTATTCAGAAGAGTTGCTGGAACAAATCGGTCTGTCTATCATAGGCAACAACGGCCTCTACGACCGCTACCATGGCCGTGTGATGTTCCCCATCCACAGCCTCACAGGGCGCGTCATTGGTTTTGGTGGACGTATCCTCGTCAACGACAAGAAAAGCCCGAAATACCAGAACTCGCCCGAGTCGGAGATCTACGACAAAAAACAGACGCTCTATGGCATCTATTTCGCAAAAAATGCCATTGCCCGTCAGGATGAATGCATCCTCGTGGAAGGTTATTTCGATGTGTTGCGCATGCACCAAATCGGCATCGAGAATGTGGTGGCCAGTAGCGGTACCTCACTGACTATGGAGCAGATCCGCCTCGTGAAGCGTTACACGAAGAACATCACCATGCTTTATGACGGCGATGCGGCGGGTATTCATGCTGCCTTGCGTGGCACCGACATGATCCTCTCAGAGGGGATGAACGTCCGTGTGGTGGTGCTGCCTCCCGAACACGACCCCGACACCTTTGGCAAGGAGTTTTCGGTAGAGTATGTCAGCAACTACTTGAAAGAAAATGCGAAAGATTTCATCCGCTTCAAGACAGAATTGCTGTTAAAGGACGCTGAAAAAGACCCTATCAAGCGCGGACAGGTCATCCGTGACATCGTGGAGACCATCTCCGTCATCCCCGACAGCATTTTCCGCATCACCTACGTGAAGGAATGCAGCCGCCTCTTGGACATGCCCGAGCAGACGCTCACCAACGAGCTGAATAAGATTCTCAGGGCGAAGTTGAAGAAAAACCTGGGTATCGAGGACAATGTGGTTCCCGAGCCCGATACCACCACGCCCAAGCAGGAGGAGACCGTCGAGGACCAACTGCCAGCGGGTTATTATCAGGAACGAGAACTGGTTAGGCTGCTGCTCATGTTCGGTAAGGAGATGATTGTTGACGAGCGTACGGACGAGCAAGGCGAGAAGGTGTATGAGCAAGTCTCTGTCGCTCAACAGATTATCGATGACTTGAAAATGGATGGATTTGTGTTCACCAATGTCGTCAATAAAAAGATTTTTGACATCTTTGACAAAGCCCTTGACGAAGGTTACATCCCTGATGATCAGGTTTTCACGTCGAACGAGGATGAAACCATCGCCCAATTGGCCGCCGACCTGCTCTTTTCACCTTACAAGCTTGACCAATGGGATAAATACAGCATCTTTGTAACCCAGGAAGAGAACAACCTGAGAAACACTGTATTATCTTCGCTTTACCGCTACAAGGACCTCATCATCGAAGAGCGTCGCAAGGCCGTCGAAGAGGAGTTGAAAAACGCCACGGAAGCCGCTGACCAGATGATCCTGCTCAAACAAAAGAAAGAACTTGACGATATCCGCAAGCAAATAAATAAGGAGTTGGGTATTGTCATAGCAAAATAAAAAAACCGTATTTTTGCAGCCAAAATAATAGCATTATGTTTACCATGCGTAGAAGATGGCGTGTGCCGGCCGGACAGGAACCGACAGCATTGGACAAAAAGGTGATGGCGATGGAGGCCAAAGGCGCTTTGGTACCCAAACGCAGCCTCATCCGCACCCCCGAAGAGATTGAAGGCATCAGAAAGAGTGGCGTCATCAATACGGCCATCCTCGACCTCGTGGGCGAGAAGATCCATGCGGGTATGAGTACCTTGGAAATCAATGACCTGGTGCATAACTACACCATCGAGCATGGTGCCCTCCCGGCCACCTTGGGCTACGAAGGCTACCCCAAGAGCGTTTGCGTCTCCATCAACGAGGTGGTCTGCCACGGCATCCCTTCTGCCAAGGAAATCCTCAAGGAAGGTGACATCGTCAATGTGGACTGCACCACAATCTTAAACGGTTTTTATGCCGACGCCTCGCGCATGTATGTCATCGGTCAGACCACGGCCCGCAAGCAGAAGCTGGTCGATGTGGCCAAGGAATGCCTCTATGTAGGCATGGAAGCCGCCAAGCCTTTTGGTTTCGTTGGCGACATCGGTAACGCCATCCAACAACACGCCCATAAGAACGGCTTCAGTGTGGTGCGCGACCTCTGCGGCCACGGTGTAGGCGTCAAGTTCCACGACGACCCTGAGGTGCTGCACTACGGAAAGAAAGGCACGGGTATGCTACTCGTCCCCGGCATGGTGTTCACCATTGAGCCGATGATTAACATGGGCACATGGAAGGTCTTCATCGACAAGGCCGATGGCTGGACCGTCATCACCGAAGACGAACTGCCCTCAGCCCAGTGGGAGCACACCTTCTTGATGACCGAGACAGGATTGGAAATCCTGACACATTAAAGCTTTTTATTTCTTTACGGTAATCTTTTCTTGACACACCCTTCCATCAGCGGCGGTGAGGCGCAACACATACAAGCCTTCTGCCCAATCGCTGACATTGATTTCATTTGCATTTTTGAGGGTCTTCACCAACTGACCCAAAGCATTGAAAACCTGCACTTCAATAGGATCAAAGCCTTGGATGTTTAACACTTCCGATGCAGGATTCGGATAAACCGTCAAGGTTACCGAGCCCGTCGAAGAGCCGTTTTCTTCAACCGCATCATATCCCGTTTGGAACGCCCTTGGTTGTCCCGATTCAATCCAAGTGCCATCGTCAAACTCACAGGCAAACATATACTCATAATAGGTGTCTTCCTCCAAGCCCTCAAGCACAGCCTCCACATAGCCGTCGGTGGGCACGTCAACCTCAATCCATTCGTTTTCATCCCATTTCAAGTACTTGAAATACGCCCTCGCAAAATGGTCGTTGCCTTGATGGATCCATGCCGACAGTTTGGCAGAATGCGGGGTAATGTCGGAGGCATCATAGAGGATGAAACTCGCCAAGCCATGGATGGGATAGCCGTTGTTGCTGCCATTGTCCATCACGAAAGCATGCGAGCTTTGGTCGAGTTGGTTCTTGAACTGCTCGGTCTTCATCTCGTCGGAGGTCATGCCCGTGCCATAACCATTGTTGCCGCCTGCAGAAGTCAAGAAGAAACAATTGCTGACATTGATTGCATTTTCGCCCTTAGTCGGGTCGATGGGACTGACCATGCCAAAGATGCCGCCCGACGTGCCACCGCTGACCTGCCCGACATTGTAGCATGAATAGATAGACACTTCCGCCGACTCCACCGTGGCGGCCAAGATGCCACCCGAGATGCCCATCAGCACGGCACTGGCGTTGATGGCACCCGTGTTATAACAACCTTGGATAGAAGCACTTTCACGCGCGAAGCAAACCACACCGCTTGCCACGGCGGCACCCATGAAGTTGCTATTCGTCACCGTCACCGTTGCCGACGACGCGCATTGCACCACCCTACCGTCCTGCACTCCTGCCACCACTCCGGCAGCGCCACAGAACGTACCGCTATTAGTGACACTGACCGAGCCCGAGAAGCTGCATCGGTAGACCAAAGCACCGGCCGCAATGCCGCCCACTACACCCGCAGCACCCATACCCGTGGAGATGACCGTGCCACTCACCGAAAGATTGCTGACATAATGGTCTTCACCACCTACAGCGGCAAACAAACCCGTCAAATCGGCATTGGACTGGATGCGCAGATTCTCAATCTGATGATAGCAACCATCAAAACGACCTGCGAAATAGAAGCCATTCATACTGTAATTCACATTGCCAATAGGCGTCCAATCGAGGTTGTTCAGGTCGAGATCGTCGGTAAGCAGAAAATACTCGTCCTCGAAAACGCCCTGTCCTGAGGATTGATAGCCCTCGTTAACTTTCTCTGCGAGATAGGCCAAATGGGCTGCCGTCTCAATGAGATAGGGATTGTTCATTGTGCCGTCACCTTGGGACCAAGGCTCCGATGAGCCGTCCCATACACTGGTAGCCATTAGATTGAATGTCAATGCGATGGCAAAAACGGAAAGTAGAATTTTCTTCATGGTTTTCGGATTTTCCGTGCAAAGTTATAAAACATTTCGCCGAAAAACGCGTTATCTCCTTATAAATTCGTAATTTTACGGCCAAATTGTTTACCTCTATGAACAAACTGAGATCTACCCTCCTCATAGCCGCATGGCTCATCTCCACTTTCGCCATCGCCCAAGAAGGCGTCTCCATCGGCAACTGGCGCACCCATCTGCCCTACCAGAAAGTCATCGCTGTTGAGCCTGTCGGCAGCAAAATCTATGCAGCCACAGAGTTTGAGTTGTTTTACTACGACACGCAAGACAACTCCATCAACATCAAGAACAAAATCAACGGGCTGTCGGATATCGGCATCAGCACCATACGCTACAACCATAGCCAACGCAAGCTCTTCATCGCCTATACCAATGCCAACGTCGACCTGATCTGCTCCGATGGGCGCATCAAGAACATGAGCGACATCAAAGACAAAAACATCATGGGCAACAAGAGCATCAACAACGTCTTTTTTGACGGTGACCTCGCCTATGTGGCTTGCGGCTTTGGTATTGTGGTCTTTGACTTGAAGAAAGAAGAGGTTAAAGACACCTATTACATCGGAAACCAAGGTGATGCCGTGAATGTGACCGATATCGCCTTCTTCAACAACCGCATCTATGCCAGTACCGACGACGGTCTGTATTATGCCTCACTCGACGCACAAAACCTGGCCAACTATGCAGCCTGGCATTTCGACAACACCTTGATCCATCCTCATCTGGCCTACACCGAGATGGAGGTGTTCAATGGGCAGCTGCTGATCAATTTTGACGGTGGCTTTAATGCCGACACGGTTTTCGTTCATAACGGCAGCCAATGGGGTTACTTCCACAAAGACGAAGTGACACAAAGATATGAGCTGCGCGCCTATAACGACCGCCTCATCATGACCAACCGTTACGGGATCAAGGTCTATGACCGCAACAACAACGAGATTCACAACTTCTTCTCGCCTGGCGGCAACATCGTCCCGCTTTCGACTGCCGTTGACCAAAACGGAGACTACTGGATTGGCGACAGCTCACGAGGCCTCATAAAGACTAGCGACGGATGGAACAACATGGACGTGAAGCCCAACGGACCCGCCTCAAAGAATGTCTTTGAACTTCAAGCTTTTGGCGACCAAGTATGGATTGCCACAGGCGGTCATGCCGCCAACTGGGGCAAACGTTATATGGCAGAAGGTGTCGCCCGTTTTGACGGCATGTGGACCATCTTCAACCGAACCACCCTCTCCGATTTCGACCAATACTCCGACTTTGTCTGTACCGCCACCGACCCCAACGATCCCACTGTCACTTACGTCGGCACCTGGGGCTATGGCGTCTTGAAATTCAAAAACGATGCATTGGAAGAGGTGTACAACGCCGACAACAGCACCCTTGACTACTGGGTGCAAGACCATAACCTCATCAACATCAGCGGCTTGGCCTTCGACAGCAAAGGCAACCTCTGGGTGGCCAACACAGGCGCCGTCAAAGCTCTCTCGGTGATGGATCGCCACGGCATCTGGCGCGCCTACAACCTGGGTGGCAGCCTTAGCGGCATCGATATCGGCACCATGCTTGTCGACGACAATGACTACAAATGGATCACCCGACGCAATGGTGAAGTCATCGTCTTCAACGACAACGGGACGCTCGACAACACCGCCGATGACCGCACGATGAACCTCACCACCGCCAAAAACCACGGCAACCTGGCTGGGTCGGTCACCTGCCTCATCGTCGACAACAATGGCCGCGTGTGGGCGGGTTCCGACAAAGGGCCTTGCCTGTTTGAGGACTCGAAAAAGATCTTCAACAGCTCCGACTATGATGCCACACAAATACGTGTGCCCCGCAACGACGGTACCGACCAATATGACTACCTGTTTGCCGGATCCAGCGTGCTCTCCATGGCCACCGTGAAAGGCACCAACCAGATTTGGTTTGGTCTCGAAACGGGTGTCTACCTGATGTCGTTCGACGGCAAACCCAAACAGATCCATCATTTCAACACCAACAACAGCCCCTTGCTCGACAACGCGGTAAACACCATGGCCATCGACAAGAGCGGTGAGGTGTTCTTCGGCACCAGCTCGGGCATCATCTCCTATAGAGGCGAGTCGGCCACTCCTGAGCCTCATGTCAGCAATGTGGTGGCTTATCCCAACCCCGTCAGGATGGGCTATAATGGATATGTCGGCATCAAGGGTTTGGTCTCCAACTCCCTCGTCAGAATCACCACTGTCGACGGTGCCTTTGTCACACAGCTGATGTCGGAAGGCGGTCAGGCCGTTTGGGACTGCACCAACATCAACGGCGAGAAGGTGGAGCCAGGCGTCTACCTCATCTTCGTCAGCACCAAAGAAGGTAGCAACAAATTCGCCACCAAGATCCTGATTATGAACTGATGGACGACAAGATCCATGGCATAGTCCTGCAGTCTTTGCGCTACGGCGATTCAAGCCTTATCGTGAAAGTGTTTACTCGTAGCCGAGGGCTTCAGTCGTATATGGTGAAAGGTGCCTGCAGCCATGGCGCCAAAAACCGCGCCGCCTTGTTCCAAAACCTCAACCTCATCACTTATGTGGAGGCCGGCAAGCCTAAAGGCACGTTGGGCTACCTGAAAGACGTACAGCTCTCACAGGTCTACCAGAGCATCCCCTTCACGATGAACAAGAGTGCCATTCTCATGTTCGTCAGCGAACTGTTAGCGAAGACACTTACCGGACAGGAACAAAACGAAGCCTTGTTCGATTTCGTGCAACGGTCGCTGACATGGCTCGACTTGGTGGAACAAGACTATGCCAACTTCCCCTTATTCTTCACGCTGGAGCTGACACGACATCTCGGATTCTATCCCAAAACAAACCATAAAAACGGCTTCTGTTTCGACATGATGGAAGGCTCGTTTGCCCACGACTTACCTTTGCATCCCTATTATTTCGACACCGACAACGCTGATTTGCTGTCGAAATTCCTTGATGTGGGTATCGACGAGGCCTGCCACATCCCTTTGAATATGGGCCAACGCCGTGCGCTCCTCGATGATCTTATCATCTTCATGCGCCTCCACGCTCCCGTCATGAACGACTTCCATTCACATGAGGTGCTGAAGTCGGTATTGGAATAAAAAAAGCCAGCTCGAGGCTGGCTTTTTTTGTGTTTGAAAAGAGCGCTTATTTCAAATCGATAGCGGTCTGTCCGATCAGCTTTCCGCCTTGTTCGTAGACGTCGATGAAATAAGTGCCAGGCATCATTTCGTAGGCATCGGGTTTGGTGTAGTAGGCGCGTACTGCCGTCTCCTTGCCGTCGTAGTTGACCCTCACCTTCTCGGTGAACTGGAGGGTTTCGCCATTCGACTGGAAGGCATATTCGTCGCCCGTGCCCTTGCTGATGATGGCGCGACGCGGGTCAGCGATACGCACATAGAACAGCTTGGTGCCAGGTTGGATCAGGTCGTTAGCAGCCACCGTGAAGTCGAGTCGGATGCGTTCGGCACGCTCGGCACGGTCGGTCGGGGTCTCTTTGCCGCCACCTTTGAAGCGAACGGCTTGGGCGGTGTAGTTGGAGATCTTCATCGTAGCCGCCTGGTTCACCTTGTTGGTCAGTTCCTCTTTCTGCTTGGTCAGACTGGTGTTCTGTCTTCTCTCGGCTTGGAACTCCTCGCGGATGCGTTCGTTTTCGGCCACAAGCTCACGGTTAACCGTATAGAGTGAGTCCATTTGGCGCACATACTTCTGTGAGATGGTTTGCAAAGAAGCGAGTTTCTTCTTGATGCGGTTGTAGTCCCATTGCGAATCAAGCAACTTCTTGATTTCGACGGCATCGGCTTGAATGATGCTGTCTTTTTCAGCCAATTCCTGGCTCAGCTCGCCGTAACTCTCTTTCAGTTCGTTGTGGACCTTCATCAGGCTGTCGACTTCGGCTTGGAAGTCCTGACGTTGCATCTCCTTTTCAGCCTCCAGCTGCTGCAGATTGCCCTTGATGGACGAATTCTTAGAAGCCAGAATGATGACAAAGACCAATGCCAATGCCAATGCTGCAAGAAGCGCATAAAGCAAGGTCCGATTCTTACCGTTTTTGTTATTTTGGTTATCCATGACTAAAATGGTTATTATACTTCAAATTCTCTGCAAAGATAGAAATAATTCTTATGACTACAATTTTTTTTGATTTTCAGTCATTCGGCGATGGGCTCCACCTTGGCTCTCGGAATATGAACCGGGATGTATTGTCCCACCACGTCAATATGCACAATCAAGCGACGCTTGTCTTTCACCGAACTCAAGCGCCCCGTCAATCCCTTCATGGGGCCATTGATGATTCTGACCAGCTGGCCCACTTTGAGGTCCTCGTTGTTCAACATCTTGAACTCCTCGCCTTTCTCGTAATCGTTGACAAACTTCTTGATGGCCATGATCTGGTTCTCTGGAACGACGACGGCCTCGTGTTCGAAGCAGACAAACCGCAGCACACCATAAACATTCAAGATCGTAAGATAATCCTTATCGCAAGAGTAGACAAACACATACGACTTGAACAGCGGCTCTTGGATTTTCTTCCGACGGTCGCTCCATTGTTTGACCACGGTAATCTGTGGCAGATAGGCATCAAAGCCCATCTCTTCAAGCTGGGCAGCGATTTTCTTCTCTGCTCGTGACCTGACATAGAGGGCGTGCCATTTCTTGATCGTATTCTCAGAGACCGGCATGAGGTTTATTTCTTACGTTTCTTTTTCTTGGTTTCGTCAACATCGCCATAATAGCCGTTACCATAATACTCATTGTTATGGCCACTATACTTACCATAGCCGTAACCGTATGCGTAGCCGTAACCATATCTGTATTTTCCGTAACTATAGCCGTAGCTCTTACCTGTGTCGATGCCATTGATGATGATCGAGACTTTGATACCACGGTCTTCGAGGTCTTTGATGATGCTTCCAAATATATTCTTGTTGGTGATGCCTTGGCGAACGATGAACAGGTTGACATCGGTATGGCGCATCAACAGGAAAGCATCGGTAACCAGCCCCAAAGGCGGTGTGTCGATGATGATGTAATCGTAACGTTCCTTCAAGGCTTTGAACAACTCGTCGCACTTCTCGGATGCGATAAGCTCAGCTGGGTTGGGTGGGATGGGACCACTCGTGATGATATCGAGGGTCGGGATCTTGTTGGAGGCCTGTATGATACCGTCTAATGACTCTTGGTTGGAGAAGTACGAACTCAAGCCAACGTTGTTATTAATGCCAAACTCTTGGAATAGCTTAGGTTTGCGCATGTCGAAGCCCAGAAGCACCGTCTTTTTGCCATAAAGAGCGTAGATGGAAGCCAGATTGATGCTATTGAACGTCTTGCCGATGCTCTGCATATCACCCGTCACCAAGATGGTGCTCTTCGACTTGCCTTGTGTCAAAAACTCGATATTGGTACGGATAGAACGGAAGGACTCCGCGATGGGCGATTTGGGGTTGTTGACCACCACGAGGGGATCTTTGTCACTGGTCTGGGCAACCTGTCCGATGATGGGATACTGCGTCAGTTTCTCCACATCCTTACGGTCGCTGATGCTCACATTGAAGAAGTCCTTCAGGAAAAGATAAAGGGCAGGAATCAACAATCCCAAAACGAGAGCGATGAGATAATTCATCGAAGTGCGCGGCGATATCTTGGTTGTACGCTCAATGCGGGCTTCGTCCAGGATCTCATTATCGGGGGTATTGGAGGCACGTAAGATTTGGGCTTCGGCCTTACGTTGCATCAAGTATTTGTAGGTGTCGTCGTTGAAGTCGAAGTCGCGCTGGTAGTTGATGAGCTGCTGTTGCTTGCCGGGAAGCAAACGCGATTCCGATTCAAGTGCATTGATACGTCGGTCAATCTCCTTAAGACTCATCTCCGCATTGTCGACAAGATTGTTGACATTTTCAAGGAGCGCCCTCTTGGTGGTCACGATTTGTTCATTCAGCTTCACGATTTGAGGGTGCTGCTCCGTGAGGGTGAGCAGTTGTGTGGCTTTGGTTTGGGATAATGTCACAAGGTCTCTTGACAACTGGTTAAGCAAGGGGTCATTGATACCCATCGTGCTGGGTGCGGCAAGGTTCTCCGGATCGTCGATCTGAACCCTGATATAATCCTGCAGACGCTTGTAAATCTTCACATTGACCGCCATCTCAGACCTTTCCTTGTCCAAAGCACGCAGGTTGGTATACACCTGGTTGGCTTGCATGTCGAGGTTCATCAGGTCGTTGCGCGTACGGAAGTCTTTCAACTCACTCTCCGACTTGCTCAGCGAAGCTTGGATGCCCGTCAACTCGCTGTCGATAAACTCAATAGTGTTTTCCGAAACCAAATTCTTCTTCTCCAATCCCCTGCTGACATATTCATTCATCAAGGTATTGGTAAAGTCAACAATCTTCTGCTTGTTGGTGCCGTTCATGACCACCGAAACCACCGATGACTGCTTGCTGGTAGGACTCACCGTGAACGAACTCATTCCTTTCACCAAACTAGGATAGCTGTTGAACCAGAATGAAAGGTTCCTCGAGTTATCAACTTCAGGTTTATAGTTGTCGTTCAAAACGATACGCATGCGGTTGTAACCGTTGTCAATCCATTCGCCCTGTTTGCACTCGTTGGTCACATCAATTTTTGCGGCATGGCTTTCGGTTGCTTCCGACAGGATATAATCGTATCTTGTCAGATACTCTGATGTGCCGTGTAAAGTAATGCTTTCGTTGCCCAGCACTACTTCATACACCAGGCCTACCGCTTGTGGGACACTGCGGTCAAACTCCACTCTGAACGGCGATGTCTTATACATCTCGGTAGTGGCGATACGGCCTTTTTCCATATAGGTAACCTCCATGTCCATCTTACGGACAACACGATCGGTAAGCGAATACGACTTAAGGATGGCAATTTCGTTATCCACATTCTGATAATTGCCAAAACTCATGTTCGTCATGATCGAGGTTGCATCAAAATTGGAGCGGTCTTCCTTGATAAGTACCGTGCCCGCAGTTTGATATACGTTTGTGGAATAGCGATTGATAAGGAAACACGTAACCAAAGCGATAAGAACACAGATGGCAAACAAATACCAATGGCTCAAGAAGATGTATATCAATTGCTTGATATCAACGGTTTGTTCCTCCGCTCTTGGTTGAGGCTTATTCGCGTTTTCGTTCTGCATAATACTATGAGTTATGTTATCCTTGTGGATTCTTATCTATTATTGGGGGTTCTAAACAGGGCATACATAGTAGCGGCAAGTGAGATGACCGACAACAATGTTGAATAGGGGAAGGTAGTGAAGCCCCATTGCTTGATTTTGAGCGGCTCCACATAGATGATGTCGTTGGGCTTCAGGTAATAATAAGGGGAGGAGAGAATGTCGGCTGATCCCATGTCGACGGTGACAATCTCGGAACCATTATCCGTTTGGCGGACGATCCTAACCTCGCTGTTCTTGGCAAAGTTAGTCATGTTGCCAGCCATAGCCATGGCTTCAAAAAGATTGATTTGCGACTGATACACCTTGTACATGCCAGGACGGGTCACCTCGCCCAAAACGGTCAAGTTGAAGTTTGACAGCTTTACGATAAGCGTGGTTTGGTTGACGTATTGGTTCATCGCACTCTGCAAGCGATTTTTGGCTTCTTCGACAGTGAGGTTCTTCACCTCCACCTTGCCTGCGAGAGGCATCTCGATGCATCCACTCTCGTCGATGGTGTAGGACTGGAGGTAGATGCTCGCGTCTGACGACAGTTGGGTCGTGCGCGTTGTCAACTCACCATTGATGGCGGCTGCACTGCGCTCGTCAATCGTATTAATGGCGCGAATGTATAGGTTGTCACCCGGCTGCAATTTGTAGTCAACAGTCCGCTCATTGACATAGTTGACGGATTTGTTCTGGGCTGCCATCTGTGCCTCTTTAAGATAAAGCATCTTCTTTTGGGGCACACAAGAGGCTGACATCATGCCCAATAGGAGCATAGCCGCTGCGAATTTCAAAAGTCTATTGATATTCATCATAATGTGGAGTTATTTCTTGTACAAAGTGAGTTCCTTGACGCCCACCAAAGGTGTGATGGGCATGTAATTCTCAATCTGGAAGGTGTATTTGCCTGGGTCAGCGATGAGGAATGACTTGTTGATGGGCAACTCAAAGGTGTGGCAACCATCACGCAGTTCACTATTCCACTGTCCTTCACCGTCCTTCAAATTAAACTTGTATGCCTTGGCGCGATACGGATCACCATAGGCGTCAAAAACGGTAAAGATCATAGAGAAATCATTGTAGGGATAATCCTCGGTAAAACTGATCCGCAGATTCAAGTCGTACGAGGTCTTCTCTTTGACATCGATGGTGTTTTTCACAAAGTCGAAACGTTCCCAGTTGTTATTGTAAAAACTGCGTTGCAAGAGCACGTTCTTCTCCGCCTGCTGCCTGCAACCGCAAAACGCAAGGAAAAGACAACTGAAAACTAAAGCCAATCTCTTCATATCACTAGTGTATAAAATGCGTGCAAATATACGAAAAAATCTCTGCTCCACCGATGAAATACCATGATTTTGAAGGAAATGAATTTTTTTTCAAAAAAACTCATGAGGGAGCACTCCGAAATCAAGAAAAACAATTACTTTTGTAAACAAGGAAACAGTCATGAGAACGAACAATAACAATCTGTCACACAGGAAAATACTCATCATGGGCATCTTCATTGCCGTAGGTGTGCTGTTTCTGATCAGATTGTTCTCGCTTCAGGTTCTCGACAAGCACTACAAGGAGCTGGCCGACAACAACGCCTTGCGTTTCGTCACCCAATACCCCGCCCGAGGCAAGGTTTTTGACCGTAACGGACAGCTGTTGGTGTTCAACGAGGCGGTCTACGACCTCATGGTCATCCCCAAGCAGGCGATGAAAAAAGACACGTTGAACCCTTTCGACACGTTGACTTTTTGCGCCCTGCTCGATATCGACAAGGAGTCGTTCGTCGACCGCATGAACAAAGCCAAGAAAGAGTCCTATCTGAAGCCCTCCCCTTTTCTGACCCAGGTCTCGAAAGAGAGCTATGCCCACATCGCTGAGGTGCTCTATAAATTTCCTGGCTTTTATTTTCAGACCCGAACAGTGCGCCATTATCCCATGTCTATCGCCGCCCACACCTTGGGCGACATCGGCGAGATCAGTGCAGGGGAACTAGAGAAAGACCAAGAGGACTATTACCGTCAGGGCGACTACATCGGTAAGTCGGGCATCGAACGCTCCTACGAGAAAGAGCTCCGCGGCGTGAAAGGCTTGAAGGTGATGATGGTCGACGTGCACAACCGCGTGATGGGTAGCTACAACGACGGCGAACTCGACCGTGAGCCCGTAGCGGGAAAAGACATCTACCTTGGCATGGATGCCGACCTGCAAGCCTACGGCGAGAAGCTGATGGTCGGAAAGATTGGTTCCATCGTGGCCGTAGAGCCTTCCACGGGACAGATCCTGGCCTTCGTCTCCAGCCCCACCTACGACCCCAATCTGTTGGTGGGTCGTGAACGTGGTAAACACTATAAGGAGTTACAGGAAGACCCCATGAAACCCCTTATCAACAGGGCGACGAGCGGCACCTATCCCCCAGGCTCCACTTTTAAGACAGTGGTGGGGCTCATCGCCATGCAGAGCGGCAGCATCACCCCTGCCACCTGCTTCCATTGTGCCGGTCCCGGGTCACTGCCCATCAAATGCACCCACCACCATGGTAGCAGCCCCGACTTCGCCAATGCCATCATGAACTCGTGTAACCCTTACTTCTACGAGTCGTTTAAGGCCACCATCAACAACGCGAAATTTGGCGGCATCAAAGAAGGCTACCAGTATTGGAAGGACATGACGTATCAGATGGGTTTAGGGCACAAGTTCAATACCGACATCCCTTACGAACGCCCTGGCAACATCCCGACGCGTGAGTATTACGACAAGATGTACAACGGGCAATGGAACTCCGTAACCATCCGATCGTTGGGCATCGGACAGGGCGAGGTGCTCGTGACACCATTGCAGCTCTGCAACATCGCCGCCATGATCGCCAACGAAGGCTATTACTACCCGCCTCACCTCATCAAATGCTTTGGTGACACGACCGCCATACCCGAGGTGATGACAACGAAAGTGGACCCTGGCATCAACCCGAAATACGTCAGAATCATGAAGAATGGTCTGCGCACTGTGTTCAGCGGCTCTGCAGGTACGGCACGCCGTTACGAGATGAAAGATATCGCGCAATGCGGCAAGACGGGTACGGCACAGAACCCTCACGGCAACTACCACTCCAACTTCATCGCCTTCGCCCCTGCCGAAAACCCCAAAATCGCCCTGGCCGTCATCATCGAGAACGGCGGTTATGGTGCCACCTGGGCGGCTCCCATAGCCAGCCTGATGATAGAGAAATACATCCGTGGCTATAGCGAACGCGAGGACCTGGAGAAACGCATCATGGAAGGCAGAATCTCATATAAGAACGAACGATGAACGAAAGAAACAGCATCATAGGGAAAATCGACTGGCTGACGGTCTTTCTGTATCTGGCCTTGGTAATCATCGGCTGGTTCAGCATCTTCTCTGCCAAATACGATGAGATGCACCCCAGCATCTTCGACTTGTCGCAGGTGTATGGCAAACAACTCATTTGGATTGGCGCCTCCCTCCTCATCGGCTTTATCATCCTTCTTATCGATGCCAAGTTCTTCAACGCCTTCTCCATGTGGATCTACGTCGCGGTGCTATTCTCGCTATTCGCGGTGCTGGTATACGGCAAAGCCACCAAAGGCGCCACCTCATGGATCGACCTCGGCGCCGGCATCAAATTCCAGCCTTCGGAGTTCGCCAAGATGGCCACAGCCTTGGCCTTAGCGGGCTACCTCGACCGATTGGACGTCGACCTGCAAAAGCGTAAGGATCAAATCGTTTCAGCCATCCTGGTGCTCATACCCATGGCACTGGTGTTGCTTCAAAACGACACGGGTTCGGCCATAGTGTTCGTCTCTTTCATATTCGTGTTGTATCGTGAAGGCTTCCCCGGAACGGGTTGGGTGATGGTGGCCGGCGTCGTCGCCATACTCCTCTTTGTGTTCACCCTCCTTTGGAGCCAAAAGGTCATGTATATCATCCTCGGCGCCCTCCTGGTCCTGACACTGACCTATTATCTCATCACGAAAAAGAAAGGCATCATGAAGATGCTCGCTGTCTTCGCCGTGATGTTCGTTTTCGTGTTCTCCGTTGACTATGCCTTCAACAAGGTGCTGCAAGAGCACCAACGCAACCGCATCTTGGTTTTGCTCGGACAACTCGACGACCCCAAAGGTGTGGGCTACAACGTGCACCAATCCAAGATCGCCATCGGATCGGGAGGCTTTGCTGGAAAGGGTTTCCTGCAGGGCACACAAACCAAATACGATTTTGTGCCTGAACAACACACCGACTTCATCTTCTGCACCGTCGGTGAAGAAGGCGGATTCTTAGGCACCGCCGTGGTCGTCCTCTTGTATGTCTCACTTCTTATTAGGATAATCTTGCTCTCGGAGCGACAACGATCTACCTTCAGTCGTGTCTACGGATATTGTATTGCCGGTATCTTCTTTGTGCATTTCACCATCAATATCGGCATGGCCATAGGATTGTTGCCCGTCATCGGCATCCCCTTGCCATTCTTAAGCTATGGTGGATCGAGCATGCTGGCCTTCACCATGATGCTGGCCATCTTCGTGAAACAGGATGCCAACCGCTTGAAGATACTTTAATTCCTTATCAACCAACTTTTTATGCATTGTCTACCTCTTCTTCGTAAAGCGAGGTAAATGCAAACTTTTTGACATCGAACAGTCCTTGGTCACTGAGTTTGAGTTCGGGAATGACGAGCAGAGCCATGAACGCCAGGGTCATGAATGGCGCAAAGAGTGTCGAGCCAAGGCGTTTGGCGAGTGCGTCGGCGTTGCGGTAGGCTTGGGCCACCTCATAGCCGTCTTCGTTGCTCATCAGACCGGCCACAGGCAAGGGTACCGCCACCATCTCCGTGCCGCAATAGGCCGTCACGCCACCGGTGTGTTCGATGAGCAGGTTGACCGCATGAAGGATGTCGCTGTCGGTGACGCCCACCGCCACGAGGTTGTGGCTGTCGTGGGCCACACTTGATGCCAATGCACCACGTTTCAGTCCAAAGCCCTTAACAAAAGCCACAGCGGGGGTGTAAGGTTGGTAGCGGTTGACGACCACCATCTTCAGGATGTCGTGTTCCACGTCGCTGACAATGCCGCCGTTAACCACCTTGGGGTCGGCAAGGGCACACTTCGTGATCAGCTGGCCGTCGAAGCACTCGATGACCTTGATCCGCTTGCCCTCATCGGGAACGAAGAGGTCTTGAGCAAAGAGAAACGGACGTTCAAAGATATTTGGCGTTGCCGTCTCCTCGTGCTTGAAGTTGGCCTTGCCGTTTTCAGCCACCAGCACACCGTTGACATAGGTCTGACGGGCCACGGGGCGGCGCAGATCATCGACAACAATGAAGTCGGCAGCATCGCCCTCTTGTAGCATGCCTACAGGCAGATGGTAATGCTGCACGGCATTGAGCGAAGCGGCTTTCAAGACGTCCATCACGTCATAGCCCAACTCGATGGCTCGACGCACAAGCACGTCGATATGGCCATCGTCGAGCTCGTCAGGGTGTTTGTCGTCGGAGCAAAACATCAGTTTGTCGGGATGGGTAGCCATCAGTGGGATCAAAGCCTCAAAATTCTTGGCGGCACTACCTTCACGGATGAGAATCTTCATGCCGAGGCTGATCTTTTCCAAAGCACCCGCTATGGTGAAGCACTCGTGATCGGTGGAGATGCCCACCCCCACATAGCGCTGCAAGTCGTTACCCGTCACTGCAGGTGCATGGCCATCGATAGGCTTGTGGTATCTCTTGGCTGCGGCAATCTTACGCATCATCTCGGGGTCTTCATTGATAACGCCAGGGTAGTTCATCACCTCCGAGAGGTAGTAGATATCGGGAGAGGCCATCAGTTCCTCGATGTCATCGGCATTGAGGGTAAAACCCGAGGTCTCAAAGGCCGTGGCAGGCACACAACTCGGGGCACCGAAGAAGAACTTGAACGGCACCTTCTTGCCGTTTTCGATCATATAGCGGACACCTTCCTTGCCGAGCACATTGGCAATTTCGTGCGGGTCGCTGACAGTGGCCACCGTGCCATGGCTGACCGCCAACCGCGCAAATTCGGAAGGCACCAGCATGGAACTCTCCACATGCACATGGGCATCAACAAAGCCCGGCATGATATATTGCGTGTTGCCTACGGGTTGCTGTTCGATCTTGGTGATTTTGCCATCTTCGACGATGACGACGCCTGAAAAAATCCTTGAGTTGACGAGGTCGACGATCTGACCCCCTATGGTGAAGCTGTTATCCATGAAAGCTTGTTCAAATTTGGCGCAAAGTTACAGAATCGGTTTCATATTGTAAAAAGAAAAAACCTATCTTTGCATCAAAATCAAATTGTAATGGAACAAACTCCGCTCTACCCCGTCATCCGGCTCAATCCCGGCAAGGAAGAGGCCATCAAGCGCTTCCATCCCTGGGTGTTCTCGGGTGCCATCCACGACGCTGCCGAAGGCCTACAGGCTGGCGACACCGTCACCGTCACCGACTACGACGGCAACATCCTCGGTACCGGCTTCTGCGAGTCGGAGAGCATCGCCGTGAAGATGCTCTGTTTCGACAACCGAAAGATCGACGAATGGTTCTTCCTCGAACGTCTCAAACAAGCCTACGAGGTGCGCCGTATCATGCGTCTCACCAACCAGCCCCATACCAACTGCTTCCGACTCGTCCACTCCGAAGGCGACGGGCTGGCAGGTCTCATCGTCGACATCTATGGCCACACCGCCGTGGTGCAAGCCCAGACCGAAGGCATGGCTCTCCATCTGAAGGAGATCGTCCGTGCCCTTAAACTCATACCCGATCTTGAGCTGCAGGCCATCTACAACAAGAGCGCCGATGCCATGCAACGCATGGGCAAGGAGGACGTCGTCGTAGAAGACGGCTACCTCTTCGGCGAGCGCTTGGACGAAGTGATTTTGGAAAACGACAGCCGTTTCCTTCCCAACTGGGAAGAAGGTCAAAAGACGGGATTCTTCCTCGACCAGCGCGAGAACCGCGAACTAGTGCGACGTTTTGCAGAGGGCAAGACCGTGCTCAACGCCTTCGGCTATACAGGCGGATTCTCCGTCACGGCGCTGAAAGGCGGTGCCCGCAGAGCCGTCACCGTCGACGCCTCCAAGAAAGCCATCGCCGCCGCCGAGGCCAACCTTAAACTGAATGGCTATTCCATAGAGGAGAACCCTTGTTATGTGGCCGATATGAAGGAATACGTGACCGAGATGCGTGAAGGCGCCTTCGACCTCATCATCCTCGACCCGCCTGCCTTCGCCAAACGGCACCATGACCGCCACCGTGGACTAGGCGGCTACAAATTCATCAACGCGGAGGCCATCAAGCGCATCGCCAAGGGCGGACTGCTGTTCACCTTCAGCTGTTCGCAGGCCGTCGACAAGGCCACCTTCCAGAGCATCGTCACCGCGGCCGCCATCGAGGCCAAACGCAATGTGAGGATCGTCGACCAGCTCTCGCAGCCTGCCGACCATCCCATCAACATCTTCCACCCCGAAGGGGCGTATCTGAAAGGATTGATGCTATACGTTGAATAAAAAAAACATTGCCGTGTATGTCATACCGAGCCTTCCCCTTTTTAAGGGGGTGCCCGAAGGGCGGGGGATTCAGGCGAGTGTATCTATACACGGCAATGTTTTTATACTTATCTGCCACCTAATAACGAACCTGGCTTATGCGGACGCTTGGCTGATGGCTTGCTTGCCGACTTGGAGGGCGTAGCGCTGATGCGTTTCAGATAGGCACGCTCCGTAATGTCAAGTCCGTATGCGTTTTCATAGATGAAAGAATTGTCGGTCAAATCGCTGATTTTCATCTCGTAAACGCGCTTGTAATCGTAGGGATAGGTGTATCTTATGGTCATGTAGAGCGTTGATTCGTCCTTGTCATAGGAGTACGTGAACTTGGATACCAGTACGGTATCGGGGCATGGGATATAGTGATCAAAAGTCTCCGTCTCCATATCATACCCAACGCCAATAGAATCGATGTCGCTGTCGCGCATCTCACCGGTTTTGTCTTCTTTGAAAACCAAATGGATACCATTGTTGGTGTCGTAGGGATCATAAGTGTAGGACTCCAACGAGGAGGCAATAGGGTTGCCCGCAAAATCCACATTGAAATACTCTATTCTTTCGACACCCCATGTGCCAATGAAACTCTTGTGATCTTCTTCCTTACGGCAGGAAGAAAAAAGCATGGCTACGATAGCCAACGTCATGATAATGGTAATCTTTTTCATATTATTCATCTTCTATCCTTCTCAAGAAAAACCGTTCAAAAAAAGGCTGTGGCTCAGAGACCATATTGGTCCACGAAGCCACCAAAGTGCTGTCGGTGAGCGACTCGATAAGGAATTCCGCATGGTTTTCCATTGAGGTCAGGCTCCCATAGATGGCATATAGCCATGCAGCACCCTCCACCTCAAGAACGTGATTGAGGGAATCGTACTTATAGTTACAAGTAAACTCCTTGATGAATGCGGGGCTGTTGTTGAGTTTCAGCAAGCCTTTGCCCGTGTTGTAGAAAAAGAGCTCGTACTCGCCACCGGTGCATGCCTCAAACTGAAGCGTGTCCCATTGCTCACGACCCGTCGTGCTATCGGTGCGGCAACTGATATATTGCTCACAACCCCAATGGCCTAGAAAAGGCACCCAATTACTGTCTTCATGCTTGCGACAGCCACTCATCGTCACAAACACCATGGCCATCAAGGCCAACATACCCATTTGAATCTTGTTTTTCATAACTAAATCGCTTTGCAAAAATAGAATATATTCAAATATCGCGCCAAAATTTCTACTTTTGCTGCATATTTGACTCTATGATGCGCATCAAATCAATCATCACACTCTTTAGCCTACTGCTGGGTTTCCTGTCCGTCAGCGCGCAGGACACACTCACCGTGATGCAATACAACCTTTTGTATTACGGAAACTACAACAGCGGTTTTGCCGACTGCTATGAGACCAACAACAACACGCAGCGCAAGGATGAATGCATCCGCACCCTCGTCGACTATGTGAAGCCCGACATCTTCACCGTCTGCGAGTTTGGCGCCACACAACAACTACAAAACGCTTTTTTGCGCCACAACCTGAACATTAACGGGGTCGACTATTGGCAATCTGACAACATCATCAATTATGCGGGAGAGGACATCATCAACCATATCTTCTTTGATTCACGCAAATTGGGGTTAAGCAAGCACATCGCTCTGCGTACCCAACCGCGCGACACCGATTTCTATGAGCTTTACCTGAAGACCCCAAGTTTGGCCGCAGGCGACACCATCAAACTCATTTGCATCGTGGCCCACCCCAAGGCGGGACAAGGCTACGAGGCCTCGCGTCGCGCCTTGATGCAGGTCGCCATGGACTATCTCAACCAGCATTATCCCCATGACAACGCCTTGATTATGGGCGACTTCAATATGTATGGCGCCAGCGAGAGCGGCTATCGATTGCTCACCCAGACCTACAGCAACCCAGAGGTCTGCTTCATTGACCCTGTAGCCACCTTGGGCGGTGTGGGAGAATGGAACAACAACAGCCTGTTTGCCCCATTCCACACCCAGTCGACACGGAGTTATTCTGACGAATGCTTCTCTCCAGGCGGCCTCGACGACCGTTTCGACTTCATCCTCATGGCCGACGAAATTGCGTTCAGCTACAATCACATGCGTTACGTACGCAACTCCTATCATGCCGTGGGCAACGACGGACAGCACTTCAATATGAGTGTAGACCAAGGATACAATTCTGCTGTGCCCGCCGAGGTCGCAGAGGCTCTCTTCGACGGCTCAGACCACCTCCCCGTGACGATGAAGATTGCGGTGGATGTGCATCTCGGCATGGAAGACCATGAGGTGCAGAG
This sequence comes from Candidatus Alcium sp. F082, assembly GCA_001543395.1. Classification (GTDB taxonomy): domain Bacteria; phylum Bacteroidota; class Bacteroidia; order Bacteroidales; family F082; genus Limimorpha. The sequence goes on from LPNG01000006.1 coordinate 78,843, forward strand.
CCTCTATGCCACCGTGGCGCCTAATCCAAATCCAGCCAGAGACAATGCTGTCGTACACTTTTTCAACCCTGCGCAAGGCCAAGTGCAGTTTGAGTTGTATTCACTGCAAGGGCAATTGCTGCAGCGCGAAGCGGCCGCTTTTGGTGAGGGGACGCAACAGCATGAGTTGGCGCTGCATGACATTACTAAGGGGTTTTATCTGCTGCGCATTAAACATCAGAATGGCTGGGGACAGACGGTGAAGCTGGTGGTCCAGTAAGACGTGCCGGAGGCACGTTATTCCATTTACTCCACATGCAGTGTGGGGTCTAGGACTGACATCATCCACATCGCGTGCCGAGGGCACGCCACATCAGACTCCATACCGTGATGTAGCGTGTCTCCGACACGCCGTGGATGGGCGATAGCCCTCCACTCACTGCCCCACACTGCGTATGGGGTAAATAGGATGGTGTGTCTCCGACACACCCCTTACTCCCCTACCTTCACGCGCATGCCATCCGAATACGCGCTGAACTCTGGCGCATACTGGCACTGGATCAAGGCGTAGCCGTTGTTGAGGTAGCCTTCCTTGGTGACGAACATGCTGTACTCCAACTGGTGCGTGCCCTTGGGCAGGAACTCGATGAAGAACTCCATATCGGTGTCGGTGTTGCTTTGGTAGTAACTCATCTGGTCATTGTACTCGTAGCGCGAGATCTGCTCAATGGGCTCGAAGCCCGCGGCACGGAGATCCTTGACGAAGACGAAACTCATGTCCTGCTGGCTGGTGAAGGTAATCTTCACGGTCAGTTTGTCGCCAACCTTCAAGGCTTGCTTCTCTACAGGAACAAGTTTCTTACCCTTGTCCGTCACCGTCTCCACAAAGAGCTCGCGCTTGATGGTGAAGCCCGACTCGTCGCTCTTCACCTCGTCGATTGGGACGAAATACTGGCGGAACAGGCCGCCCCAAACCAAGTGCGGGGTCGGGTTGTTGACGGTGAGCTGACGCATGTCTTGGGTCACTTCGTTGGCGTTCCAACGGCGTTGGATGAAGCCCGTGCCAGCCACACCGCCCTCGGTGCTGATGGGCGTGTTGCCGAAGCGCAGGGTGACTTCCTTGCCCTCCTCGAACCAGTCGCTGCCGCGCATCAGCAGGGCATAGATGGCATCGGCTGTGGAAGCGGAGTTTTCCCATTTGTTGGTCTGCTTCTGGGTGAGCAGCCACACGCGCAACTCGTCAATCATCTCCTGGTTCTGGTCTATCTCAGCGAAGGCGGCCATGATGTTGGCGTGCGTGGCGATGTGCGACTCAAACGAGAAGTATTTCTTCGGCCAGTACATGCCGATTTGCTCGTTCTTCTGAGCACATTCCTTGAACGACTGGATCATCAGCTTGGCGGTCTTTTCGTTGCCGTTGCGGTAGAGCACCAAAGCACCCTTCGAGCGGTCGTTGAAGTTGAACGAAGTCCACTCCTTGTCGAGGCTGCCGAGATAGTATTTCTTCGCTGTGGCAAAGTCCTTGTCAGAGTTTTGCTCCTTGAAGAAACTCAAAGCGTAGAGTTCGTTCAAAGTGCTGGAACCGATGGGCCAGTCCTTGCCTTTGCTGTGGGCTTTCATATAGCGGTAGGTCTCGGCCACCTCGTATTCGAGGTAACGCACGGCCTTGTCGCAGATACTTTGGGCCGTGTTTTGGTCGGCCTTGCTCAACGACTCCCATGCACCCATCTTCTGCAACTTGCCGAAGCCGCTCAAGATATAGGTGCTGATGTAAGGACTCTCGGGCATACCGTCCATCCACGGCCAACCGCCGTTGTACTTCTGCTTCTGCTGAATGAGTTTCAAGGCGTTGGTTTGCTGGTTACGGATGGTGTTCACCTCGAAGAGGGTGGCGATGCGGCTGCGTTGCTCGGTCTCACTCTTAGCCTCGAGCACCCACGGCGTCTCTTGCAGCATGATGGCCTTCAGGTCCTGGTCTTTTTCGAGTTGCGATAGCAGGGCATCGGGCGTCTCGATTTGCCATTTCTTGATGTAGTTCAAGAGGTTCGGGATGTGGTCGGCGATGTAGGACGAGAGCGTGTTGGCGTAGAACACGTAGAAGGCGGTCTCGGCACGGTCGGTGCTGATGTTGGCCAGGTAAGGCAGGGCCTGCACAGCGTACCACACGGGGTTGGTGCTGAAGTTCAAGGTCAGGCTGTAGTCACGCTCATGGCTGTCGGGGTTGGCGATGGCCTCGAAGTCAAAGGTCTTCTCCGTCTCGGCCTTCACGGTGATGGGCAGGGTCTGCGTCATAAAGATCTCACTGCTCAGCACGGGCAGGAGGTGCTGCTCGGCATCGCTGAACTGACCCGCATAGGCCGTGAAACGGAAAGCCAAGAGGCTCAAATCATACTGTCCCTTTACCTTCCAGCGCACTTCCTTGCTGCGACCAGGTTGGATGGTCTCCATTGGTATCGTGCAGGTCCCTGAGCCTGTCGAAGGGCCGTCCAAAACAATCAAGTTCACAGGCTCCATCGTGCCCGCATCAAAAACCTCAAGTTTCGCCGTGGGCGTGACTGGCTCGTCGCCCGTGTTGATGACGTTGGCCACGAACCACAGCTCGTCGTTGTCGTACATATAACGCGGCATATCGGCCATGATCATCACGGGCTTCGAGGAGGTGAAGGTGTATTCGTTGCGGCCCGTCTTACGGTCTTTGGTGTAGGCCATCAGCATCAGGCGCCAGCGCGTGAGGGCGTCGGGCATAGTAAAACTGAAGGTTGCGCTACCGTCGGCATTGGTGCGCAGTTGCGGGAAAAAGAAGGCCGTCTCGTTGAAGTTCTCGCGAAGGGTGGGCTCGGCAGGTTCCTTGGGCTTCTGTTCTTGGCATCCAGCCTCATAAGGCATTTCTTGTTTTGTTATTTCAACCATTTCTTCATCAGCCGTTTCAACCGCCACGTTTCTAGCCATTGTTGCTTCTTCAGGCATCGCGACTTCTTCCACCATATCATACATCACACGGCCTGCCCCTAAGCCCTTATACATCCGTCTGCCAAAACCATATCCGAAATCGAAGAACGGTGCATCGGAGGGCAGGCTGAAGTTGAACAGTTCGGCAAAGTAGAAATAGCCTCCGTTGGTCGATGACGAAGTGAAAAGGATGCCATCATCGCAACCAAAGAAAACGGTACCACTCACGGTGGAGGGCGACATGTTGAAACTCCAATAATGACTTTCAAACTCGTCCAACGAGGCATCGTACATTCCAGCCAGCAAGGCGGCTTCCAGAGGCTTGTCTTTGTAGTCGCGGACGGTCACTCCCCAAGTCTCTTCAGCACCGGGACTGAGTTTGTCGCGCACGGTGGCCAATTTCACATCTAAATCATAGTTGTCGAAAGGCACGGAAACACGCAAAGTTTCCCTATTGACGGTGTTCTCCTTAACGAAAACATAGCGCCAACTGAGGCCGCCACGGTCGTTTTCGGTCACTTTATAAGAAAGAGTCTGTATACTGTTATTGACAGTGATTTTCTTGTCCAAGCGGATTTCGTCGCCATGGAGTAGCTGTACCCAGACGTCCACATCCTTGGCCGCGCTGCCGATGCTGAGTTGGATTTCCTCTCCCGGCTTGGCGGTCGACTTGTCTTGATGCACCCATTCCATTGTGGTGAAAGGCAGTTTTTGGGAGTCGTTCTCAAACACGATGAACTGCTCCGAAACCTTCGCCAAGGGGTCGTCAAGACTCGTCAGCTCCACGACATATCTCCCAGGTTCCAATGCCTTGCCTTCGTAGAACTTGTCCTTGTCATCCACGCTGATTGTGGCCTCATCGACCAGAGTCTTGTTTTGCTTGTCGTAGAAACTATACATAGGGAACAACCTCGCCAATTCAGCGTCTCTCAGCACCTGTCTGTCCAGCTTCTCCGAGCGTCCCATCGCATCGAAATAGTTGATCTTGGCAACATCTTCATAGCGGTAAATCTTGCGTGAAATACGGCTCTTGGCGGGCTGGTAGCTGAGGTTACTCACGGTGATTTGGTACTTGCCGATGTCAGATTTCTCCACCTCCGAAGGCAGGTCCGTGCTGATGGCGATTTCGTTGTAGCCCGCGCGGATGCTGTAAGTGTCGGCATGGGTCTCGCCCTGCTTGCTCGTGGCGGTCACCTCGATTTCGTAGGTGAACATAGGCTGTTTCTCCGGCGCGATGGTCTTGGAAGGCTTCAGGTTGAAGGTGACGGCGAACTTACCGTTTTCGTCGGTACGGGCCTTGCCGTGGGTGATTTGCTCGTCATCGACGACGGGGTACCACCACCACCAGCAACGCCACGGGAAGGAGGTCTTGCGGACGACGCGATAGGTGTATTCCACATCATCCAAGCCGAAACCGGCGTAGGCTTTCACGTCGCCGCGCACCGTAACTTCTTGGTTCAGTTTGTATTGCTCTTTCGGCTGTTCAAAGTTGACCTCGAAGGTCGGGCGCTTGTATTCCTCTACGCGGATGGTCACGCTGCCACGGTTGGCGTTGAGATGGAACACGCCGTTCAGTCTGTCGGTGGGGATGATGAAAGAGCCGCTGAACGAGCCGTATTCATCGGTGGTGAACTTTGCCGAGATGATTTCCTGCCAGTTGGCGTCACGGAAAGAGATGGTCTCGTTATAGTTGCTGGCAAGGCTCAAATCCTCACCCTGCTTGCGCGTCGTGATGCCTTGGAAATAGACGGTCTGCCCAGGACGATAGATGGCACGGTCGGTGAACAAAGTAGTCGAATATTGCTCACTATTATTCTGGTAGGATGCTCTGAGAAAGAAAGCACCTTCGGACAGCAACACATCATCGTCCTTACGGAGATTGATGAAAAACGTATTGTCGTCTTTCACCTTGTCGTTCAGGAAGACCTTGCCATTTTTGTCGGACTTCACTGTCGCCAAGATGGTGACCTTGTGCTCACGTGTTTTGTAGTCCCATTGGCGGCGGTAGAGTTCCACGGTGACCCCTTCCACGGTTTTCCCCGTCTTGCGGTTCACAACAACCACAGTAATCTTGTGGTTCATTTGATCGACAATGTAGCCAAGCTCCGACACTTGGAAGTTGAGCGTCAGGATTTTATCTTTGTCTTTCGTGCCTTTTTCAGTGCTGGCCACAAGGTAGTAGATACCCTTGTCTAAGACAGGTAGGGCAATCAAGGTCGAGTGTTCGCGATAGTCGGTTTCGGTGGGCAAGGTCAGCTCTTTTTCCTCCCCGGCGGGCATTTTGTTCAGCTCCTTGAGCAGTTCTTCCTTGTCCCGTGTCTCGCGTAGGCGTTTCAAATCTTTTTCACCGACTTTCACGATTCTATAATAAGGTGCTATCGTGTTCTTGTATTCCAACACTGCGGGAATAGCCTCGCCTGGCAGTTGCACAGATTTCAAGTTGATATTAATTCGTGGCTCTTCGATGCGCTTGATGAGGTTCTGGCAGTTCTTGGCGCCTTTCGACTTCGGGAATTTGGCGATGGCTTCTTCGCACATCGTCTTGGCTTTCTTGTAGTTGTCGAAATAAACACTGTCCGAAGGGTTGTTTTCCAATTGATTAATCATGCTACGCGCAATCAGCGAAGTGATCTCGGCGGAGAGCGGATTGTCCTTGTGTTGCGCCTTCAGGTCCTCCATTGCGACTTGGTATTGGTCATCCTTCCCCAAGATGCCGTTAACGAATCCAAAACGTTTGAAATCGTTGTAGATCAGCACATCCTCATTCTTCTCCTTGAGGTTGTATGCGATAAGGTCTTGATAGATTTTCAGACACTTCGCGAGTGGGTTGTCGGCAGCGCCCAAGTCGGCCTTCACGAAATCCTTGGCGGGCAGCCACCATTTTTCGGTGTCGCCCTCGGCATCGTCGGCATTGGCCTCGCCTTGGTAGTAGTTGGCCACGCGGTGAAACATGAATTCGAAAAGCGAAGCTTCGTATTCAAGGTATTTCTCGTTGTTTTCCTTGTTCTCATACAAGACCATGAAATCCTCGGTCTTGGACTTTTTCAGTGCCTCGATGGGCATTAAAGCTTCATTATAATGTTGATATATGCGCGTTTTGAAACTCTCCTTGTCCCAATATTTCATCTCCACCTTCGAAATGTCGCCGTCGATGGGCAGGTTTTCGTCGATGCGCCATTCGTTTTCGTCCAAATAATTGGCATAGGCTTTGGCGATTTCCTCGTGCAAGAGGGCGTTGCACACCTCGTCCAGTTGCCCGATCTTCGACTCGGCATATTGAATGAAGTGCTGGTCGGGGTCTTCCTCGATAGTGAACTGGAAGATCTTTTGTCGATAGAGATAGGTCTTCAGCAGTTGTATGTCATTTTTGTCTTTTGCGGCCTGTTGCTCAATGGCATCCAGCTCCTTCTCTGCCGACTCTGGCAGGTTCTTTTCGAGGTTTTCCTTTACTGTTTTCCACATAGTCTCATAATTGTTTTTCGGGGTTTTAGGGTTGTCAGGGCTCAGGCTTGGCGTTGCAAATGCCAGCAAACCGATGGCCACTAGGGCGATGATTCCGATGATGATTCCGAGGTGTTTCATATTGTATCATGTTTTATTGTTCGTTATTTTAGGAGATTCCCTGCGGGAATGGAGAACCGTTTGTGTTGCTTACTGCGGCGGCTTGTGGCGTTTACATTCAGAAGGCTCTACAAGCCGCCGCCCTTTAAACACATGACCATTTCCATTCCCAACGGGAATCTCTCATGTCTTATTCAACGCAAAAATAACAAATATCGTGCTATTTTTATCACAAAACTCACAAAACAAGGCAAAACCCAAAATAGCAGTTGGAAAGCAGCCCCTCATTCCGAACTTGATTCGGAACGGCCTGCTTTCCTGCGGCCACCCGGTTGGGTAGGCTGCATCCACCAAATAAAGTTTTATACGTTTTGCAAGTTTTGTGATAATTCCTACCTTTGCCGCGTGAAAAAATTGAGCACCATCATCTCCCCCATCTCCACTGAATTGGCGCAGTTTGAGGCCTTCTTCGGAAAGACTTTACATGCCGACACCGAGCCTATGGAGCGCATTATGCGCTATGTAGGCGACACGCGCGGCAAGCGTCTGCGTCCCATCTTGGTGCTGCTCAGTGCCAAACTCCTTGGTGAGGTCAACGAGCAGACGCTACGTGCCGCTGCTTTTGTGGAGTTGGTTCATAGCGCCACGCTCCTCCACGACGATGTGGTGGACGATGACGATGAACGCCGCGGCAGAAGTTCCGTGAAGGCCCAGTTCGGCAACCTGTCGGCAGTGCTGGCCGGTGATTTCCTTTTGGCCAAGGCCATGCTGCTGCTCAGCGCGCCCGGCGACCATGCCATCCTACAGGAGATGCTACGCACCGCCGCCGCCATGAGCGAGGGGGAACTGATGCAAGGGACAAGGTCCTTGAGCCCGTCGAAAGGCCGGGGCGAAGAAGTTGAAACATATAAGGGTCGGCCCTTCGACAAGCTCAGGGACCTCAACTACCTTGATATCATCACCCGCAAAACCGCCATGCTGATGCGCTCTTGCTGCGCCGCAGGGGCCCTCTCGGTGGAGGCTACGCCCGAACAAGTCCAGCAAATGGCCGACTTCGGCATCAATTTCGGCATCCTCTTCCAACTGCGCGACGACCTCCTCGACGGAGAGAACCTGGAACAAGCGCAGGCTTTGCTGCACGTTTATTACGAAAAGACTATGCAGGCCCTTGAAGGCTTCCCGCCTTCGGAAATCACCGAAGCGCTGCGTGATTTGACCGTGTTTTGCGCAGAGCGGGAAGGGTAGATCATTGAGATTCCCTTCGGGAATGGAACGTAATTCATAACCAACATGCGGCGGTTTGTAACGTATACGAAAGTAAGCGTTAGATGCCGCCGCGGTTAACTAATTATTAGTTCTCCATTCCCGAAGGGAATCTCCTAATGCTTTTTTTCACATCCATGTTACCCATTCATTAAGAATTCGTATCTTTGCACCCTAAATTAGGACTCATAATATATGAACAGCAACTACAAGGAATATAAACAGCTGAATCTCACCGAGACAGCCAATGAAATCCGTAAGTTTTGGGAAGACGACAACACCTTCCAAAAGAGTTTGGACAACCGCGACAAGGACAATGCCTTCGTGTTCTTCGAAGGTCCGCCGAGCGCCAATGGCACCCCGGGCATCCACCATGTGATGGCCCGTTCGATCAAAGACGTGGTATGCCGCTACCAGACCCTGAAAGGCAAACACGTGGTACGCAAGGCCGGCTGGGACACCCACGGCCTGCCCGTCGAACTCGGTGTGGAGAAGAAACTCGGCATCACCAAGGAAGACATCGGAAAGAAGATTTCGGTGGACGACTACAACCGCGCCTGCCGCGAGGAGGTGATGAAATACAAGGACATGTGGGACGACCTCACCCGTAAGATGGGCTACTGGGTCAACCTCGACGACCCCTACATCA
>LPNG01000006.1:87283-98830 GCA_001543395.1 Candidatus Alcium sp. F082
AGCTCACACGAACTGAATATGCCAGGCTGCTACCGCGACGTGAAAGATTTGACTTGCGTGGCGTTGTTCAAATTGAAAAATGATGTACGGCTGCCACAGTGTGACAGCCCTACCTACGCTATCGCGTGGACGACAACGCCGTGGACCTTGCCGAGCAACACTGCCCTCTGCGTGGGCCCGAACATCGACTACGTGCTGCTGAAGACTGTGCATCCCTACACCGAAGAGCCCTGCCAAATCCTGATGGCTAAAGCTTTGGTGGAGACGATGTTCAAGGAAGCTCCCGAAGTCATCGCTGAATGCAAAGGCAAGGACCTCGTCGGCATCGAATACGAACAGCTGATTCCTTGGGTCAACCCGGGCGAAGGCGCCTTCCGCATCATCCCTGGCGACTACGTCACCACCGAAGACGGTACCGGTATCGTCCACATTGCGCCTACCTTCGGCGCCGACGATAAACGCGTGGCCGCCGCCGCTGGCATCCCGCCCTTGCAGATGATCGACAAGGACGGCAAGCCGCAGCCTATGGTGGACCGCACGGGTAAGTTCTTCCGCATCGAAGACCTCGACCCCGAGTTCGTCAAGAACTGCATGGACGTGGAGGCCTACCGCCCCTATGCCGGCCAGTTCGTGAAGAACGCCTACGACCCCACCAAGACCGAGAAGGACAAGAGCCTCGACGTCGACATCGTGATGCTCCTCAAGGAACAAGGCAAGCTCTTCAAGAGCGAGAAACATACGCACAACTACCCGCACTGCTGGCGCACCGACAAACCCGTGCTCTACTATCCCCTCGACAGCTGGTTCATCAAGACCACGGCCTTGAAAGACCGCATGATCGAACTCAACAAGACCATCAACTGGAAGCCCGAGGCCACGGGTAGTGGCCGTTTCGGCAACTGGCTGGAGAACCTCGTCGACTGGAACCTCTCGCGTTCGCGTTACTGGGGCACACCGCTGCCCATCTGGCGCACCGAGGACGGCAAGGAAGAGATTTGCATCGGCAGCGTGGAAGAACTGCGCAACGAAATCGAGAAATCCATCAAGGCAGGATTCATGACCGAGAATCCGTATGCCTCTGAAGACTATACCAAGTTCGACCTCCACCGCCCGTATATCGACGGCGTGGTGCTGGTCTCGCCCACAGGCAAGAAGATGTTCCGCGAGCCCGACCTCATCGACGTGTGGTTCGACAGCGGCGCCATGCCTTACGCCCAATATCACTATATGGGCAAGAAAGGCCAGTTGGGCAAAGACGTGTTCCCGGCTGACTTCATCGCCGAGGGCGTCGACCAAACCCGTGGCTGGTTCTTCACGCTTCACGCCATCGCCACGATGTGCTTCGACAGTGTGGCCTACAAGAACGTGATTTCCAACGGATTGGTGCTCGACAAGAACGGCAACAAGATGTCGAAACGCTTGGGCAATGCCGTCGACCCCTTCGGTGCCCTTGAGAAATACGGCGCCGATGCCGTGCGTTGGTACATGATCACCAACTCGCAGCCGTGGGACAACCTGAAATTCAACGAAGACGACATCAGCGAGGTGGTCAACAAGTACTTCATCACGCTGTTCAACACCTATAAGTTCTTCGCGATGTATGCCAACATCGACAACTTCAGCTATGCCGAGCCCGACATGCCTATGGCGCAGCGTCCCGAAATTGACCGCTGGATTCTGTCGGAGCTCAACACGCTGATCCTCAACGTCGACGAGGCCTACAGCAGCTACGAACCCACCCGTGCCGGTCGCGCCATCCAGTCGTTCGTCGACATCCTGAGCAACTGGTTTGTGCGCCTCTCGCGCCGCCGTTTCTGGAAGAGCGACGACAACGACGACAAGCTGTCGGCCTACCAGACCCTCTACACCTGCCTTGAGACCGTGGCCATCCTCGGCTCGCCCATCGCGCCGTTCTTCAGCGACCAGCTCTACCGCGACCTGAACAACGTGACGGGCCGCAACAAGGCCGAATCGGTCCACCTGACCGACTTCCCCGTGGCCAACAAGTCGTTCATCGACAAGGCTTTGGAGGAACGCATGGAAGCCGCACAACTCATCTCGTCGATGGTGCTCTCGCTGCGCAAGAAGACCAACATCCGCGTGCGTCAGCCCCTGTCGAAGATCATGATTCCCGTCAAGGACGAAACGATGAAGGCACAATTGGAAAAGGTGTCGCACCTCATCATGAGCGAAGTGAATATCAAGGAGATAGAGTTCCTTTCGGCTGACAACAACATCCTCGTGAAGAACGTGAAGCCCAACTTCAAGACCTTGGGCAAGAAGTACGGCAAACAGATGAAGCAAATCCAGACCTACTTCGCCAACATGACCCAAGAGGAAATCCACGCCTACGAGAAGAACAACGGCACCCACTTGGATGTGGACGGCGTCAGCGTCGACCTCACCCTTGAGGATGCCCTGATTTCGACCCAAGACATCCCAGGCTGGGCCGTCACCACGCAAGACGACCTCACCGTGGCCTTGGATATGACCCTCACCGACGAACTGGTGCAGGAAGGCCTCGCCCGCGAAATCGTGAACCGCGTACAGAACCTCCGCAAGACCGGTGGCTTCGAAGTCACCGACCGCATCGTGCTCTTCGTCGAGAACAACGATAAGATTGAACCCGCCCTCGACAAGTTCGGCGACTACATCTGCACCGAGACCTTGGCCACCATCAATAAAGTGTCGGCCTTGGACGAAGTAGAACCCGAAGAACTTGTTGACGGCATTACGGCAAAATTGCTGATAAAGAAGAAATAACACGGACGCGCTTGGCGTCATTGACTCCGTCGAATGCAGAGCATTTGCGAGATACGAAGCAATCCTGAGCGTCATTCTTTGGACTGCTTCGTTCCTCGCCGAGACGACAAGCCTCCAAAAAACATACGACTATGGACACTAACAAGAAAGAACCTCAGGTGCGCTATTCGGATGAAGATCTTGAGGAATTCAAAGTCTTGATCCTCGAAAAACTAGAACAAGCGCAAGCCAGCTTGGAAACCTTAAAGGCCAACCTCTCTGGCGGCGAACACAGCACCGACGACACCGCCCCCACCTTCAAGATTCTTGAAGAAGGCTATGCCGTGGCCGAGAAAGAAGAAAACGCCCGACTCGTGGCTCGTCAGGAGAAGTACATCCACAACCTTGAACTTGCCCTGATGCGCATCGAGAACAAGACTTACGGCATCTGCTGTGAGACGGGCCGACTGATACCCAAAGAGAGGCTCCGTTGCGTGCCCATCACCACACGCTGCCTCGATGTCAAACTGAAGAAAAAGTGAAGAAACAAAGCAACCACGGCCTCATTTGGTCATTCGTGGTGATTTTTATCGTTTTAGTCCTCGACCAGATCCTCAAGATCTGGGTGAAGACCACTATGGTCCTCGGTCAAGAAACCCCTGTCATCGGCAATTGGTTTAAGTTGTTGTTCATAGAGAACAATGGCATGGCCTTTGGTTGGCTGGGCGGTGGCGGCTTCCTAAAGTTGGCTCTTAGCATCTTTAGAATCGTTGCCATCGTTGCCTTGTTCTGGATTTTGATCCGTTTGTCGAAGAAAGACACCAAGTTCGGTGTGTTGTTTGGTATCGCCCTCATCACGGCGGGTGCCATGGGCAACATCATCGACAGCGTGTTCTACGGCCGTATCTTCAGCGAGAGCACCTACACCCAGATTGCTACGCTCTTCCCCGACGGCGGCGGTTATGCCGGCTGGCTGCATGGACGCGTGGTCGATATGCTCTACTTCCCCATCATCGACGTGGCCCGCGAGAACGCCTCATGGCTACCCGATTTCTTCTTCGGCCCTGACGGACATTTCATCTTTTTCCGACCCATATTCAATTTTGCCGACGCCGCTATCACCATTGGAGTCTTTTATATGTTGATCTTCCAGTGGAAATGGCTGAAGACGTTGAAATAAACAAAAAAGGAAGCGCGATTGGCGCTCCCTTTTTTTCATTCAAGCCTAAGCTCACTTTCTGGCAGCCAGAAGCAGGTCCAGCATCTTGATGGCTGAATCGCTGATGACCGTGCCGGGACCGAAGATGGCCACGGCGCCAGCGTCGTAGAGGAACTGATAGTCCTGCGCGGGAATCACGCCACCTACGGTGACCATGATGTCGGGACGACCCAGCTTCTCGAGCTCGGCGATGACTTGAGGCACGAGGGTCTTGTGACCGGCAGCCAGCGAACTCACGCCCAGGATGTGGACGTCGTTCTCAACGGCTTGCTTGGCAGCCTCGGCGGGCGTCTGGAACAAAGGTCCCATGTCGACGTCGAAACCGATGTCGGCATAACCGGTGGCCACCACCTTGGCGCCACGGTCGTGACCGTCCTGACCCATCTTGGCAATCATGATACGCGGACGGCGGCCTTCCAACTTGGCGAACTCGTCGGCCTTACGGCAGGCCTCCTCAAATCTTGCATCGTTTTTCGTTTCCATAGAATACACTCCTGAGATTGAACGGATGACGGCTTTATAACGGCCAGCGACTTTTTCGCAAGCCATGGAGATCTCACCCAGCGAAGCGCGGCACTTGGCAGCTTCGATGGCCAAGGCAAGGAGGTTGCCCTCGCCGGTCTCGGCACACTTGGTGATGGCGTCGAGGCAACGCTGCACATCGGCCTCGTTGCGGTTGGCGCGGAGCTCCTTCAGACGCTTGATCTGCGACTCACGCACAGCGGTGTTGTCGACCTCCAAGGTCTCGATAGGATCCTCGTGGTCGAGGCGGTACTTGTTGATACCGACGATGGTCTCGCGGCCCGAGTCGATCTTGGCCTGCTTGCGGGCAGCAGCCTCTTCGATACGCATCTTCGGCAGACCCGTCTCGATGGCTTTGGCCATGCCACCCATGGCTTCCACCTCTTGGATGTGGTCCCAAGCGCGATGGGCAATCTCGTTGGTGAGGCTCTCCACATAGTAGGAACCTGCCCACGGGTCGACGACACGGCAGACGTTGGTCTCTTCCTGGATGTAGATCTGGGTGTTACGGGCGATACGGGCGCTGAAGTCGGTGGGCAAGGCGATGGCCTCGTCCAAGGCGTTGGTGTGCAGCGACTGGGTGTGACCCAAAGCGGCACCCATAGCCTCGATGCAGGTACGGGCCACGTCCAGAAGTCTGCGTGTGCGTACGCAAGGCCAACGACTTGGGATTCTTCGGGTTGAAGGTGCGTACAATCTTAGCCCACAGCATACGCGCGGCGCGCATCTTGGCAATCTCCATGAAGTGGTTCATGCCCGAGCACCAGAAGAACGACAGACGCGGCGCAAAAGCGTCGATGTCCAAGCCCGCCTTGACACCGGTGCGGAGGTAGTCCCAACCATCGGCCAAGGTGTAGGCCATCTCGATGTCGGAGGTGGCACCAGCTTCCTGCATGTGGTAACCCGAGATGGAGATGCTGTTGAACTTCGGCATATTCTGCGAGGTGAACTCGAAGATGTCGGCGATGATGCGCATCGAGAACTCAGGCGGATAGATATAGGTGTTACGCACCATGAACTCCTTCAGGATATCGTTCTGGATGGTGCCTTGCAACTCTTCGTATTTGGCTCCCTGCTCCAAGGCGGCGACGATGTAGAAGGCCAGGATCGGCAACACGGCGCCGTTCATGGTCATGGAGACGGACATCTTATTCAAAGGGATCTGGTCGAACAGAACCTTCATGTCCTCGACGGAGCAGATGCTCACACCGGCCTTACCCACGTCGCCCATGACGCGCTCGTGGTCGGCGTCGTAGCCACGGTGGGTGGCCAAGTCGAAGGCTACGGACAGACCTTTCTGACCGGCTGCGATGTTACGGCGGTAGAAGGCGTTTGACTCCTCAGCGGTGGAGAAACCGGCGTACTGACGGATGGTCCAAGGACGCATCACGTACATTGTCGAGTAAGGTCCACGGAGGAAGGGGGCGATACCAGCGGCGTAATTGAGGTGTTCCATGCCTTCGAGGTCTTTCTCGGTGTAGGCAGGCTTCACCATGATGTGCTCGTGGGTCTCCCAAGGCTCGCCGTTAGGCAGGATGATACCGTTGTTCTTAGGTATAGCGTTGATATTGATGTTTTTATAGTTGGGTTTCATTGTTTTCTCCTTTCTTCTCCCCACACTGCGCTTTGCTTATGTGGGGTAATTGAGGTTGCGCCTCTTCGAGGCGCGAAAACCTCTTTACTAATTATTTTGTTATACCTAATTGCTTTTGGAACTCCGTTAAAGTGTCTAAGACATTGCTCTTGACGTGGATGAAATACTTCAGGCCAGCCTCTTTGAGGATGTCGGCGGTGCCTTCGGGGTTACCGGCCAGCACCACGATGGTCTCGTTCTTTAACTCCTCGTAGATCTTGAGGGCGTTGCCTTCGCCGTATTCCTCGTCGGATGAGCAGATCACCAGAATCTCCGGCTTCACCTCGCGGGCGGCGGCGATGCCTTCGTCCAAAGTCTTGAAGCCTGGGTTGTCGACGACTTGGAAGCCGGCGCAGGCGAAGAAGTTGGAGGCGAAGTTGGCGCGGGCCTTACGCATGGCGAGGTTGCCGTAGGTGAACATCCAAGCCACAGGACGCTTGTGGTCTTGGGCATAGACGTCGGTGGCGAAGCGCAGCTTCTCGAACTGCTGTGCAGCGCGGAAGGTGACGATGGTCTCGACCTCGGCCTTCTCGTCGCGGCGGTCGTCGGCTTCCATCACCCAAGCCTCGGGCGTGAACTTCAAGCTCTCGGTGAAGTTCGGGAACTGGTTGGTGCCCAGGATGGTCTCGCGGCGGGTGGCCACGTTACTGAACTTCTTAGCAGCGCTCTCCTTGATGAGGCCTTGGATCATGCCCTTACGGACGGCTTCGAGATAACCGCCTTCGTCTTGGATCTTGTTGAACAAGTCCCAAGCGGCCACGGCCAGGCTCTCGGTGAGGTTCTCGATGTAATAGGAACCTGCGGCGGGGTCGGCCACCTTGTCGAAGTGGGCCTCTTCCTTGAGAACGAGCTGCTGGTTGCGTGCGATACGGTCCGCGAAGTCGGTGGGGATCTCGAACGGCGCGTCGAACGGCATCACGGTGAACGAGTCGACGCCACCGAGGACGGCTGACATCGTGCCCGTGGTGGTGCGCAGCATGTTCACGTAAGCGTCGTAGAGGCTCATGCCCAGTTCGGCGTTGGTGGCGTGGATATGCATCTTGGCGTTCTCTTCCTTGCCACCATAGGCCTTCACGATATTCGCCCACAAGAGACGATACGCTCTCAGCTTGGCCAGCTCCATGAAGTAGTTCTGACCCACAGCGAGGTTAAAGCGCATCTTGGGTGCGATCTCGTCGATGGTCAGGCCTTTCTCGGTGAGTTTGTCGAGATATTCGGCACCCACGGCGAGGCTGAAGGCCATCTCCTGCACGATGGTGGCGCCAGCGTTGGTGAACACGTGGCCGTTGACGCCGATGGTGTCGAAACCAGGCATGTCGGCTTTCACCATGATGTAGCCCAGCTCCATGTCGGCACCCTCGTTGATGTACCACACACCGCGACGCAGATAACGCGTCAGCGGGTCATAGTTCAACGAACCCTTGATGTCCGGGATCTTCGAGAGCATCTCGAGAATCGGCAGGTGGTACTTGTTGTTGTAGAAATTGATCTCCACAGCCTTCTGGTCGATGCCATTGAGCAGCGTCGAGATGGCGATGGTGTCGTAAGGCTTGTCGTACTCCAGCTTGAAGCCGATGCTGTTGGCGCCGCGGCTGATGGCGTTGAGGGCGATCTTGTTAGCTTCATGCACATCCTTCACGGTGATGTCCTGACGGATGAGCCAGTTGTTGCCTTCGGGTTTGTTGCCACGGACATAGGGGAATTGGTCGGGAGCCATGCCCGTCCAAGGGATGTCCGCCAGGTTCTCGGCACGGTAGTAAGGCCTCACGTTGAAGCCTTCGGCCGTACGCCAAACCAGCTTTTTGTTGTAGTCAGCGCCTTTGAGGTCCTTCTCGATGACGGCTTCCCATTCCTGGGTGCTCACGGGAGGAAATTCCTCAAAGAGTCTCTTTTTTTCTTCCATGTTGTTGTATTTATTGATATTCTTGAATTGCTAAAATATTCAATCAATCTGCAAAGATAGGAAATATTGCGATTAGGCGAACTATAAATAACCATAATAATAAAAAAATGCTTCAAGTAGACTAATTATGGCGACCGAGAGACGACAAAGCCATCGCATTGTTTTCACTCATTTTGTTACGCAATGAGGTTCCCGCCTCACGGCGGGAATGGAGTTGAATATAAAGTAATTAGCGGCGGCTCGTAACGTTTACGGTTTGTAAGCGTCACAGGCCGCCGCAGTTTACATAACGATACACACTCCATTCCCGCGCAGCGGGAACCTCATTTATATTTACTCGTTTTTCGCTGAAAACTCTTTGATTCGCTGCTCCTCGCTTCGCTTACACACCAAGATACGGCCGCCTTTGGCCGAGACGATGAAATCGTCGAGGCCTTGAAGGACGACTTTCGTCGCGTCTTCCGTATGCACAACACAATCGTGGCACTCATAGAGATGGACGTTGCCGACGCAGCCATTGCCATCGGCATCGTGCTCAAGCTTGTCGTAGAGCGAGGCCCAGTTGCCGAGGTCGCTCCAGCCAAAGTCGGCGGGATGGGTATAAACCTTGCCGTCGGCAGCGGCGGGTTCCATGACAGCGAAGTCGATGCTGATCTTCTCGCACTGGGGGAAAATGTTTTGCACGTCGGCAGCGGTCTTCATGCTTTCCATATCGGCAGCGATGTTGGGCTTATAGGTACGAATGGCATCGGTGATGGTAGCCACATTCCAGACGAAGATGCCGGCATTCCAGAGATAGTTGCCCGCGGCGAGGTACTTCTCAGCAGTATCATGATCAGGTTTCTCCTTAAATTCACGCACCTTCCTTATCTCACCACTCTCAACTCTAAACTCTGAACTCTCAACTATTTCCACATAGCCATAACCTGTCTCGGGACGCGACGGCTTGATGCCTATTGTGACGATAGCGTCGTGGTGCTCGGTGAAAGCCAAGGCATTACGCATTACCCTTCTAAACTCCGTAGGGTTCATCACCACGGCGTCGGCAGGCGTCACCACCACGTTGGCGTCGGGGTCTTCCGCCTTGATGCGCCAGCAGGCCCAAGCGATGCAAGGCGCGGTGTTGCGTGCCGCCGGCTCGGCAAGGATATGGCTCTCAGGGATGGAAGGGATCTGTCGGCGCACGATGTCGACATAGGCGGCATTTGTCACCACCCAGAAGTTGTCCATGGGACAGAGGCCTTCGAAACGGTCGACCGTCAGCTGTATCAGCGTGCGGCCACAGCCCAGGATGTCGATAAACTGTTTGGGATATTCAGGTGTGCTCAACGGCCAGAAACGGCTTCCGATACCGCCGGCCATAATCACTACATGGTTGTTCATAATGATGCTGTTTAGATGATAGCGTTTTTGATACAGGTTACGATATACTCCACGTCCTCGTCGCTGACGCATGGTCCGCTGGGCAGGCACAGCCCCATCTTGAAGAGGCTTTCGCTGACGCCGTTGACGTAGGCAGGAGCGTCCTTATAGACAGGCTGTTTGTGCATGGGCTTCCACAAGGGCCTTGCCTCGATGCCCGCCTGGTCGAGGATGACGCGCATGGCCTCTACGTTGGCGTTGGGCTCACAGTCGGTGTGGGCGCTTTCGGTGGCATGCACCACGCCTGCCGCACCACCCACCGCACCTTGTATAACGGTCTGATAGGCGTTTTCTTGTCCTTTGACACGCAGGCTCGGGTCGAGGGTGATGGTGCATAACCAATAGTTACTGTCGTACTTCTCCCCTGAACAAGGCTGCGAGTGGACATGTATGCCCGGCACACCAGCCAGCAACTCCTCATACATCTTCTGCACATGCTTGTGGTGGTTGATATGCTCATCGAGCACGGTCATCTGTCCGCGGCCGATGCCG
Source organism: Candidatus Alcium sp. F082 (assembly GCA_001543395.1). GTDB lineage: Bacteria > Bacteroidota > Bacteroidia > Bacteroidales > F082 > Limimorpha. Next base: position 97,217 of record LPNG01000006.1, read on the forward strand.
GCACAGATGTTCGACATACGGTAGTTGTAGCCTATTGCCTCATGTTGATAGTAAGGATAGGCCTCGCGGGCTTGTGTGGCCAGCCACATGATCTTCTGCCAAGCCTCTTGGTCGGGGCAGATGAGTGCGCCGCCGCCCGAGGTGGTGATCATCTTGTTGCCGTTGAAGGAGAGCACGCCGTAGCGGCCGAAGGTGCCCAGCACCTGTCCCTTCCAGCGGCTGCCGAAGCCTTCGGCGGCGTCTTCGATGACGGGGATGTCGTATTTCGCGGCGACCTCCATGATACGGTCGATGTCGTAGGGCATGCCATAGAGCGCCACGGGCATGATGGCCTTGGGCTTACGGCCCGTCTTGGCGATGCGGTCGCGGATGGCCTCCTCCATCAGCTCGGGGTCGATGTTCCAAGAGTCCTTCTCGCTGTCGACGAAGACGGGTGTCGCGCCGAGGTAGGTGATGGGGTTGGACGAGGCGCAGAAGGTGAACGACTGCACGATGACCTCGTCGCCAGGCCCCACGCCGCAGGCGATTAAAGCGAGGTGCACGGCCGCCGTACCGGCGGAGAGAGCAACAAGACGTTTGTTTAAGCAGGTCATTGAGCCTGTCGAAATGCCGTCATTGAAGGTCGTCCCTTCGACGGGCTCAGGGACCTTAATCTCATTCACAAAGGACTCCAAGTCCTTTTCAAACCCATTGACATTGGGTCCGAGCGGCACCACCCAGTTGGTGTCGAAGGCTTCTTGTATATATTTCTGTTCGAGTCCTGCGTCGCTCATATGGGCGAGGCAGAGGTATATTCTTTTGCGTTCCATTTCTATTTCAACTTTCAACTTTCAACTCTAAACTTATTAACTACTCTAAACTCTAAACACTAAACTCTCAACTAAATCACCTCCCCACCATATTCCATCTTCCTTCCCAGTACCGTACAAAACATCATCTGGATATCCTTGGCGAAGCTATAATGCCTATAGTAATAGCAATTGATCCTGACCTTATCAGGCCAAATCACGTTGTCGTTATACCAAAGTGCTATCTCTTGTTCTGAACGGGAATCGCCTTGTGTTTTGGCTTGTGCGACATATTCGGCGATCATCTCTTCTTCGTTGCGGTACTTCAGCGAGGCGGGTCCTGTGATGCCTGGGCGCAATAGCAAGACCTCGCGGTCGTCGCCTTGCAGCCTGTCGGCATAGCCGGGCACATCGGGTCGCGGGCCGACGAAACTCATGTCGCCTTTCAGCACATTCCACAGCTCGGGCAGCTCATCCAGCTTGTATTTGCGCAGCTTGGCGCCTAAGGGGGTGATGCGGCTCTCTCCCGCCACGCTCACCGACGATCCGCCGTGGTCAGCCATCATCGTGCGGAACTTCGCCATGGTGAACAGCTTGCCTTCTTTCCCTACGCGTTGCTGCTTGAACAGCACGGGGCCACCCATCTTAACCATGATGAGGACAGCCACGACCAGCATCACCGGCGAAAGGACGATAAGGCCGAGGAAGGAAAGGAGGTGGTCGAAGAGGAATTTTAGGGGCATGGTTTATTCAAACGCTTTTAAAAAGTCTTCTGATAGTTTCTTCCAAGTTAAGTTTTTTATGGCATAATCCTTCCCTATCTGAC
>LPNG01000051.1:0-631 GCA_001543395.1 Candidatus Alcium sp. F082
ACGTTCTGCAAAATTAGTAAAAATCACCCAATTAACCCTGTTGATAATTTTGTTGACAAAAAAATTGAGAATTAATTTGGTCGGAAAAACCAAAATGATATACCTTTGCAAAACAAGGTTCTTCGGAGGAGATTAATAGGGAACCCCGTGAAAATCAGGGACTATACCCGTAGCTGTGAGCTTCAGGAAACGCCGAACAACCCCCGCCACTGTCGTGGGATGACCTCGACGGGAAGGCAGTTTGAGCGGGAGCGAGTCAGAAGACCTGCCTTGTGAACGATGAGCACTATGGCCCTCGGGAAGTAAGGGAAGTGTGCGGATAATACGAAAAACAGATATATTCTGCGTTTATAATAACGCAAAAATTTGAAAACGAGCACATTATATGAGCAACGGAGGATTGTACATTACAAAAAGAGATGGTCAGAAGGAGGCCTTCTCACTCGACAAGATCAAAGTAGCCATCAGCAAGGCGTTTCTCGCCTCGGGTTTTTATGCCACCGATGAGGACCTCAACGGTATCTTGAGCCGTGTCCGCGTGACCAACGGCATGACCGTCGAGGAAATCCAAAACCAGGTGGAAACGGCATTAATGGCCGAACAGTATTACACTGTGGCCAAAAACTACATC
>LPNG01000051.1:657-7442 GCA_001543395.1 Candidatus Alcium sp. F082
CAACGTGGAGAAAAAGAACATTGCCACGCTCATCGGCGAGCTGCCCAAGTCGAGCTTCATCCGCATCAACCGGCGCCTGCTCACCGACCGCATCAAGGAGATGTACGGCAAGGAACTCGCCGACCGCTACCTCTACCTGCTCAACAACCACTTCATCTACAAGAACGACGAGACCTCGTTGGCCAACTACTGCGCCTCCATCACCATGTACCCCTGGCTCAACGAAGGCACATCGTCGATCGGCGGCAACAGCACCGCCCCTACCAAGCTGCGTTCGTTCTGCGGTGGCTTCATTAATATGGTGTTCATGGTGTCGTCGCAACTCTCTGGTGCCTGCGCCACGCCCGAGTTCTTGATGTACATGAACTACTTCATCGGCCTCGACTACGGCAAGGACTACTACAAACGCGCCGACCAAGTGGTCGACTTCTCGCTGAAGCCGCGCACCATCGACAAGGTCATCACCGACTGCTTCCAGCAGATCGTCTATTCCTTGAACCAACCTGCGGGCGCAAGGAATTACCAATCGGTGTTCTGGAACATCGCCTACTACGACAAGAACTACTTCGAGTCGCTGTTCGGCAACTTCTACTTCCCCGATGGCTCGCAACCCGACTGGGAGTCGCTGAGTTGGCTCCAGAAACGCTTCATGAAGTGGTTCAACGCCGAACGCCTCAAGAGCGTGCTGACCTTCCCTGTGGAGACCATGGCCCTGCTCTCGAAAGACGGCGACGTGATCGACAAGGAATGGGGCGACTTCACCGCCGAGATGTATGCCGAAGGCCACTCCTTCTTCACCTACCTCAGCGACAACGCCGACTCGCTCTCCTCCTGCTGCCGCCTGCGCAACGAAATCCAAGACAACGGCTTCAGCTACACCCTCGGTGCCGGTGGCGTCAGCACAGGCTCGAAGAGCGTGCTCACCATCAACCTGAACCGCTGCATCCAATATGCCGCACGCAACAACATGCACTACCTCACCTTCCTTGAGGAAATCGTCGACCTTTGCCACAAGGTGCAAATCTGCTACAACGAGAACCTGAAGGAGCTGCAAAAGAAAGGCATGTTGCCGCTGTTTGATGCGGGCTATATCAACCTAGGTCGCCAATACCTCACCATCGGTGTGAACGGCTTGGTGGAAGCTGCCGAATTCCTGAAGATTCCGATTACCGACAATCCTGATTACGAACATTTTGTGCAGGACGTGTTGGGTCTCATCGAGCGTTACAACAAGAAATACTACTCAAAGGAAAACGGCCTGATGTTCAACTGCGAGATGATCCCCGCCGAGAACGTGGGCGTGAAACATGCCAAGTGGGACAAGGAAGACGGCTACGAGGTGCACCGCGACTGCTACAACAGCTATTTCTACATCGTGGAAGACCCCAACACCAACGTCCTCGACAAGTTCCGCCTCCACGGCGAGAAGTACATCAAGCACCTCACCGGCGGCTCGGCCTTGCACTGCAACCTTGAGGAACACCTCACCAAGGAGCAGTATCGCCAGCTGCTGCGCGTGGCTGCCCGCGAAGGCTGCAACTACTTCACTTTCAATATCCCGAACACCATTTGCAACGACTGCGGCCACATCGACAAGCGTTATCTGAAGGAGTGCCCCGAGTGCCACAGCCACAACATCGACTACCTGACCCGCATCATCGGTTACCTGAAGCGCGTCAGCAATTTCAGCGAGCCGCGCCAAGAGGAAGCCGGCCGCCGTTACTATGGAAAAATGGAGATGGACAGATGCTAAAATACGCCAATTTTGATGTCGTCTTTCAGGAAGTCCCTGACGAGGTGACGCTCGCCATCAATATTTCCAACTGCCCCAACCAATGCCCAGGTTGCCACAGCAAGTATTTGTGGAAAGACGAAGGCAAGCCTTTGGACAACAATGAATTGAACCGTCTTGTGGAGCAATACAAGTCGGGCATCACCTGCGTGTGCTTCATGGGCGGCGACAACGAACCCGAGTCGGTGGCACGATTGGCCAACCAAGTGAAAAAGGACTATGGCGTCAAAGTGGCCTGGTATTCGGGCAAGAACGAATTGCCACAGAACGTTTCAACCGACCATTTTGACTACATCAAAGTGGGACGTTACGTGGCTGAGCTTGGTCCTTTGGACAGCGCGACCACCAACCAACGCATGATGAAGCGCCTGGCCGACGGCCGTGTGAAGGACATCACGGAATGGTTCCGACGAAACAAACACGTCGAAACCGTGGAGACAGAAAAAAATCCAGCAGTTTGAGGCTGCTGGATTTTTTTGTTTGCCTTTGTAGAGACGTAGCGCGCTACGTCTCTACTATCGTATTGATCAATCCTCAGGCGTCAATGCCGCAATCATTTCGGCAATCTTGGCCTTCACCTCATCGACAACATTATCGGGGTTGAGGTCGGCCTTGAAGCTCTTGTCGCGGCTGGCGAACTCGATGGCATTGCGCTCCAGCGTCTTCGGGCTGACCACGATGCGCAGCGGCACACCGAGCAGGTCGGCATCGGAGAACATCACGCCCGCACTGATGTTACGGTCGTCGTAGATGACCTCCACGCCCGCCTTCTTCAGGTCTTCGTAAAGCTTGTCGGCCACGCGACGCACGTTCTCGTCAGCGATACGCAGGGCACAAATCTGCACCTGCCAAGGGGCGATGGTAATGGGCCATATCGGACCGTAGTCGTCGTGACTCACCTCGCAGACCGAAGCAATCAAACGACCCACGCCGATGCCGTAGCAGCCCATGATGGGGTATTTCAGCGTGTTGTCGCTATCGAGGTACTGCATGTTCATCGACTCGGTGTACTTGGTGCCGAGTTGGAAGATGTTACCCACCTCGATGCCGCGGCTGATGGTGATGCTGTGCTTGCCGCACACGGGGCAGATGCCGCCAGCGGTGGCCTTGGCCACGCTGTCGTACTTCACCTCACCGAGGTCGCGGGCCATGTTCATGCCCTTGTAGTGGTAGTTCTCCTTGTTGGCACCCGCCACGAAGCTGTTCAAGGTCTTCAGCGACTCGTCATAGACCACGGTGATGCCTTCCGGCAAACCCTTGGGACCGATGAAGCCGGCACATACACCCATCTCGGGGGTGACGGTGGCGGCATGCACCTCGGCACAAAGCAAGTTGCGGAGCTTGGTCTCATTCACCTCGAGGTCACCGCGTAAGAAGACGATGACCAACGAGTCATCCATGTTACGCTGATACAACACGGCCTTGCAGGATTGCAGCGGCGACTTATGCAGATAGTTGCACACATCCTCGATGGTCTTTTGGTCGGGGGTATAGACCTCTTCCAAAGGCTCGATGGGATATTCCTCGTTGTGGACGATGCAATCCGCAGCTTCGCTGTTGGAGCGGTAGCCGCATTCGGGGCAGATGACGATGGTGTCCTCGCCAATGTCGGTGAGCAGCATGAACTCATGCGAGATGCGGCCACCCATCATGCCCGAGTCGGACTTGACGGCAACGACCTGCGGCACGCCAGCACGGGCGAAGATGCGGTCATAGGCATGGTAAGCCTTGGCGTAGTATTGCTCCAAGTCCTCCTGCGAGGTGTGGAAGCTGTAGGCGTCCTTCATCGTGAACTCACGGGTGCGAATGAGGCCACCACGCGAACGAGGTTCGTCACGGAACTTGGTCTGGATCTGGTAGATCATGAAGGGGTACTGCGTGTAGCTCTTCGCGGCGTCGCGGGCCAGCTGCACAGCGGCTTCTTCGTGGGTCATACCCAGCACCATGTCGATGCCGTTACGGTCCTTGAAGCGGAGCAGCTCCGAGCCGATGCTGTTGTAACGCCCTGACTCTTGCCACAGCGTGCCCGGCATCACGACGGGGAACATCACTTCTTGACCATCGATGCGGTCCATCTCCTCACGGATAATATTCTCGATCTTCTTCGCGATGCGCTTGGCCGGCATGAAGAAAGAAAACAGGCCGGTACCTACCGACTTGATATATCCACCACGCACCATCAGCGCCTGACTGTCGAATACGCAGTCGGCCGGTGCCTTCTTGAAACGTTCGCCTAATAATGTTGCAACTTTCATTTTATGCTGTTTTTATATTCTCGTTTTTCAGGCTGCAAAAGTACGGATTTTTTCGGTATGTTATAAAAAATCCCTCCGCCTAACGGCAGAGGGATTATTATATGATTGTGACAATGATGATTTTTAGTTCTGAATCATCACCTTTCTCGTCACCACCTTGCCACCAATGATGTGGACAAAGTACATGCCCGAAGGCAGGTCGCTCACGTCGATGGTGCGCTGGCCGTCAACGCTGAAGCCTTTCACCTTGGCGCCCATAGAATTGATGATGACGACGCTGGCTTTACCCTTATCGTAGTCCGTGGTGATGGTCATCTGGCCTCTCGCGGGGTTAGGAGTAATGCTCACATTGAAGGGTTCAGCATCCACATCAGGCAGTTCAGGAACTTCGGTCAGGATGTCGGTGTTGTGGCTGTAGGTCACCACCTTACCGGAGACCCTCAAAATCGGGTTGCTGGAGTTGTCGCAATCGGGGCAGCTGTTCTGACCACTTACGCAGTCAGGGTAGTTGGGGTGGCATTGGTCCACGTAGGTGGGGTCGAACTCATAAAGCACGTCCGCGTGACCATCGGCGAGATAGTCATCAAGGCTGTAGTCCCAAACCATAGTCATACTACCTGGGCACCAGCCAGCACGGGGATAGGTCCAACTGCCCAATTGGTTGATACAGCCTGCCGGATTGGGTTGACAGGTTTCCCACAAATCCTGAGTGTAGGTTGTGGCGCCATTGATATTGATGTTGTGGTGGGCATGATAGAACTCGGCAGCATTGCCCGTATTGTAGGCACCATTGTCCGTGTCGCTCCAGTTGTGTCCCGAAGTGGTGATTTGCAGATTGGCCTTTTCGACACAAGGATCAAACTCGACCGTTCGCGTCGGGATAGGACATAGGTCTGAATAATCGCCGAAGGCGTAGTTGCCGTACCAGATCTCACGCATATCTACGTATGGATACTCAGGACTGCCTTTGGTGTACTCAAAGATGGCGGTGGGGTTGTAACCTTGACCCGTTGCATATTGCTCGCTATAATATTCAAATTCGACAAGACCCTGAAGCACTGATGTGAAGTCAGTCACATCGAGGTCGTCAACGCATTCCTTCCTAAACGGAGTAATATAACGACACAGCTCCACCCATTCGCCACGGTAGTTTTTCACACGGACATAGCTGATATGGTCGTAGGTGTTGCAGTCGCCGTTTACGCAGTTGTGCAGATAATGCAGGTTGATAGCGTTGAAGGCATTGACGTGGGTCGGGAAGGCATATTCGCCATGGTCGGTAAACTGTGAGGTAGTGGCCACCATCTCGCCATTCATTGCCGAGACCACCATGTCATCATAGTCGGTGGTCACATCGAAGGTGTTGGAGGCCGTGGTGACCTTGCCACCCGTCTGGGTGATGCTGACGGTCATGTTGTAGGAACCTTCGCCCGAGGGTGTCCAGGTGGTGTACCAATAGCCGTTGTCGGGGTTGTCGGGATAGTCGGTCTTCAGATACAGTTCCTGCCCGTCAACATTGCATTTCACTTGTTCGAACTTGATGGCGTTGGCATGGTCGATATAGGCGCTCAACACGATCATGACGGGATTCTCGAAGTCGGGCATATATACCTTGGTGCCTTCGTAGGGACGACGGATGGTGATTTCGGGAGCGTAGTTTTCGGGATCCACCACATAGAACGTACGGGTCACCGTAGGAGCGGGCTGCCACTGCGTGCCGTCGCCAGCCTGGATGGCTTTCACCTTCACTGTGCCTTCCTCACCCGTGAGGGTCAGGATGTTGCCTTCGATGGTGGCAGGACCTTGAGCGACTTCGAAAGTCACAGGCAATCCTGAAGTAGACGTGGCTTCAAGCGTGATGGGGGCATTATAGACCAACTGGTCGGGGATTTCGGCGAAGTCGATGAACTGGGCGGCCAGTCCGCCAGGGAAATGACGGATGGTGAAGTTGTCGAAGCCTCCCCAGCCGCTGTTGAGCATGTAGATGTAGTGCCACATGGCGGGGTCATACTTGTCGCCACTGCCAGGAGTGAGTCCAGCGCTTCCCATTCGGCCTCAAGGTCGTCATATTTCATAAAAAGGGTGACGGCACCTTGACCATTGTTGGCATCGAGGTCGATGGAGACCTTCCAACGATACCAATGGCTATCCGACCCGATGGGCTGGATATTGCTGGTAATTGTGTTGTTGGGCAGCACCACGCCGTTCATGAAGAGCGGGTTGGTCGGGTTGACGCCCGTCATCATCAGGTAGATGCCACCATCGGGGATCGTGCTGTTCTCGTCGGGATAGACGGGTTCGCAGATGGCGTTGGAAGAGGAGGCCTTGCGCAAGGGAGGAAGGACCGAGCCGTCGCCATCGCCGTCATAGCCGATGCCGAAGAAGTCGCCCCACCATTGGCGCAGGATGTCGCACTCAAACTCGATGATACCGCCGTTTGAGAAGTCGAAACCATACTGGGTGATGTCGTGTGTGGCGATGTCGCCAAAGGCGGTACCGGAGGCATCTGAGAACACACCGATGGTCTCGTCGGCCGTCGGGATGGGCGGGGTGGTGCCCCAGAAGTGGCCCATATAGTCGGTATACAGCGGAGTGAAAGCTCCGTTGCCGGCATGGTGCACGCGGACATACCAGCCATCCTGGCCATTGAGGAGATGGTTGGGGTTTTCTCCATACTCATAATCGTTGAAGTCGAAGGTCTTTTCGACTTGGGCGTTCATCCCGAAGGAGAAAGCCAA
>LPNG01000052.1 GCA_001543395.1 Candidatus Alcium sp. F082
ATAGCAAGTGCAAAGATTCCGCTGTCCCGTATGATTTCCCCGCAACTCTATTGGGTGATGTCTGACAGCGAGTTTACACTTGACATCAACAACCCCGATGAGCCGAAAATCCTCTGTGTCGGCAACAATCCCGACCGACAGAACATCTACGGTGCAGCCCTCGGTCTGTATAACAGCCGTATCGTCAAGCTCATCAACAAGAAGGGGAAACTGAAGTCTTCAGTCATCATTGACGAGTTGCCCACCATCTACTTCAAGGGACTGGATAACCTCATTGCCACCGCCCGAAGCAACAAGGTGGCAGTCTGTCTCGGCTTTCAGGACTTTTCCCAACTTGTCCGTGACTATGGCGACAAGGAGGCAAAGGTGGTGATGAACACCGTCGGCAACATCTTCAGTGGGCAGGTCGTTGGTGAGACTGCCAAGCAACTCAGTGAACGATTTGGAAAGGTGCTCCAGAAACGCCAGTCGATTTCCATCAACCGACAGGACGTTTCTACCTCCATCAATACGCAGATGGATAGCCTTATTCCGCCCAGCAAGATTTCGGGACTTACGCAGGGAATGTTTGTCGGCTCTGTGTCCGACAACTTCAAGGAGCGTATTGAGCAGAAGATTTTCCATGCCGAGATTGTGGTGGACTCTGCCAAGAATGGCAACGACATCATGGAGCAGACCATCAAGGACAACTACAACCGCATCAAGGATGAGGTCAAGCAGATTGTCCGTGACGAACTGGAGCGCATCAAGAACGACCCGACACTGCAACATCTGTTGCAGCAGAAAGGGTGATTGCACAAAATTTCGGCAATAAATCAGGACTGTTGCCGAAATTTTGCTTTCTATATGCGATGCTTAAAAACGAAGAATCGGAAGAACCAACATTTCTGTTGAGTCCTTCCGATTTCAATTATCGTATGAATAAAAAGGTCTTTATCGCCTTGCCGCCTGTTTGCGGTCATCCTCCTTCATTCTCCAGTTCAATTCGTTAGTCATTTCCTGTAGGAAGGTGGCACGGTTGTCGAGTTTGCGCATCTTCACGTCCCGATAGGTGATATAGCAGTTCGCCAAAGGCTTCTCAAAGTCCAGGAACTGCATGAACGTGTTGAGCATATCTTTCAGTGACACTTCTCCGTCATTGATGCACTTCTTGGTATGGAGTCCATAAATCAGTTCTATGAAGTCCGTATTCTGTCCCGTCCATCGAAGCCCGGATGAAATTCTTTTCTCTTCATTCGTAAAGGTTATCATCTTACCATCAGTGACGAGTTTGAGCATTTTCTGTACGAAGGCTAAAGACTTTTTCGCACAGAGGTCTATATCCTCGGAAACGCCACTTACGAACTGTAGCTCCGTTTCGGCACAAGTCAGTGCCACCGCCTTATAGCCGTCATCTGCCTGTTTACAAAGGTCGATGACTTGCACAACAAAGTCCTGATAGGCTGTATTCGGGTCAATCTTCTCTTCACCCCGTATCAGCCTGAACAAACTGTTATCTGTCAATATGAAGTAGTCCATTGCTATTCTCTTTTGCTTGTTTGATAATGATGTTTTGTTGTGCGCACATCATTATCTGTGGCAAAGCGAATACCAACGGCAAAAGAATTTAGGTCATTCTTCGTAACCCCTTATATTACAGCGCAATAAAATTTTGAAAAAATTTCGCTCCACTGGAAAGCACATAAAATGATGTAAGATAATCTTACATTTTGTAAGGCAATCTTACATCATTTTCGGCCAAAACTATGCATTTTTGCAGTCCTAACGCTTGGTTAGTCCATATTTCTTGCGTTTCTGGAACAGCGTTTCACGGGTAATGCCCAGCAATTCTGCCGCTTCATCGTATGATGATGTCACGGCAATGGCCTTGATGATTTTCTCTTTTTCAAGTTCTTCATTCTTCAGCGACAAGGGATTCTTGGCATTGACGACTTCCTCTATTTCAATCTCATCTGCCTGTATCTGTCCGTTACGTGTCAATACTACGGCTCTGTCAATGGTATGCTTCAACTGTCGGACGTTTTCCGGCCAGTCATAATCCCTTATCTTCTTGGTTGCTTCATCTGTAAAGCCTGTAACATCAAGATGGTTCATCTCGTTGGAGTCCTTCATGAATTCTACCGCCAGTGGCAGAATATCCTCACGGCAGAATCTCAATGATGGCACCTCAATAGGGAACTCATTGATACGGGCTAGCAGATCCTTACGGAACTCGCCCTTGTTCACCTTATCACGAAGATTCTCATTGGAGGCTACGACTAACCGAATATTACAGCGGATGTCCCTGTTGCTGCCCATCTTCTGGTACACTCTTTCCTCTAATACCCTGAGCAACATTTTCTGCACAGCCATTGGCAGGTTCTCTATCTCGTCAAGGAACAGCGTTCCGCCCTCGGCACTCTGAATGAGACCAGTAGTTTCTTCCGTCGCACCTGTAAAGGCACCCTTGATGTGTCCGAACAAAATTGACATTGCCGTATCTGTATGTATCGCAGCACAGTCCTTGGCTATATATGGTTTGTCCTTACGGTGGCTCATATAGTGGATTTCTCTTGCAATATGCTCCTTTCCCGCTCCGCTCTCACCGTAAATCAGCACCGTCGATTCTGTGGTTGCGAACAGTTTGACTCGGCGCATCATTTTCTGGTATGCCGGACTTTGCCTTTCATAGATGATACGGCCTTTCTGTTTCGGAGGTGAGTTTCGGATAGCATTTTGTACGGCATCTACCAGTTGTATGTCATGGACGGGCTTGATGAGATAGTCGGCAGCACCCATCTTCATGGCATTCACAGCTAACGGCGCATCCGTCACCTTGGTCATCATCACAAAGGGAGTTGGAGTCCGTTTCTCATTCAGCTTTTCAAGGATCTTGGTGCCATGACCGTCGGGAAGCAGCAGGTCGCAGACGATGGCATCATAATCGTTTACGGCAATTAGTTTCAATGCCTCGCTTACCTTCTGGGCACTGTCGGTCTGCATCTTGGCATCCTGCATCCAGTTTTTGGCAAGGCGAAGCATCACGTCATCATCCTCTACTATCAGGACTCTGTATCTGCTCATGCCACACCTCCTTCCATCTTGTCCTTGGCCTGTCCGATGAGTTGCTCGGCAGTCTTTACCACTTCCTCGACTGCCGTATCCATATCGCCTTTGCCTTTCAGCGCATCACGCAATTTCAGCATAGGCTTAACGATGCCCAGAAGTTCCCAACGGGACTCTAATTTGTGTTGAAGGAACGAGATAGTCTGCATATCTCCTGTTTCCAGCGCAGACTTCAGTTCGTGGACTTCTGCCTCTGTCTGTTCTATGAGAAGGGTGAGCATACCGTTCACGTCATCCTCTCCCTGCAACAGCGTCGTGAAATCGGCCTTCGGTATCTTGAATGTCGCATCTTCTTTCACACTATTGGCTATGGCCCGAGTCAGTTCCGCGTATGAGAACGGCTTTAACAGACAACCGCTGAAACCTGCCTCGATGAAGTCCTCGGCTTTACGTTCAGTCCTGCCCGTCATGGCAAGCATTGGGATAGTCTTGGAGTTGCCTATGTTGGCATCACGCAGTAGTTCCAGCAGGTCGAAGCCACTGATGCCACCCAGCTTAATGTCGGTGATGATAAGGTCATAGTCGCTCTGCCGCATCCTGTCAAAGAGGTCGTCCACCGTAGGACAACCGACGGCCTGGACATTCTTCTTGCTAAGCATTTCAACAGTCATCCTCAGAACGGTCACGTCATCATCCACGACGGCTATGCGCAGTCCTTCGGGAAGTATCGCAGTGCTCTTGTCTGCCAGTTGCAGGATTTCCTCATCACCCTCCACAACAGGAATGGTGACGGTGAACTGACTGCCGAAACCGACGTGACTCTCCACGTCTATTCGTCCTCCCAACAGTTCCGCAAGTGCCTTGGCAATGCTCAGTCCGAGCCCGAATCCTTCCTGTGTGTCTGCATTGTCAAGTCGGCTGAACGGTGCGAAGATACGTTTCACCTGTTCTTCGCTCATGCCCGTTCCCGTATCGTGAATCTTGATTGTCATGGTATTGGTTTCATACACAACGCTGATCTTGACCGTGCCTTTCTTCGTGAACTTGATGGCATTCGACAGGATGTTGCTGGCGATTTGCAGGATTCTCTTGCGGTCACCCATGACTACGGTGTCATCACCTGTGAACGAGCTTTCTATCTCGACATTCTTCATCTCTGCTATCGGCTCATATTCAACCAGCAATGAACTCAGCACATCTTTCACTCTGAACGGCACCATCTCCACCTCTTCCTTGCCAGTGTCAAGACGGTAGTAACTCAACAGTGTATTCAGCAGTGTCAGCATCCTGTCAGAAGATTGCCTAATAGCTTCTTCATACTGCTTGCACTTCTCATCCTTAGTGGTTTCGGCTATCAGGTCTGCATATCCCATAATGGAAGTCAATGGCGAACGAAGATCGTGGCTTACCGTCAGCATCATGTTCTGGCGCAGGGTGAGCAGTTCCTCATTGTGCTGGTTACTCTGTTCAAGCAGCAACTGATTCTTGTGCCTCTTTTTAAGGTCACGATGCAGGAGCCAGAAGAAGAACACTGCCAAGATGAAGGCGGCAAGCCCGAACAACATAATCAAACGTACCGTCTGTTTTTGGTGATTCATCAAGTGGGTCGATCCTGCCTTGCGCATCTGAGAGTCTTCGGCATTGAACTCGCTGGCCAGTTGGCTAATCTTCTCGTTTAGCAAACTTCCTTTTCTAATCAGGTCATTCATGTGCAGAAACAGTTTACTGGCACTGCTCTCTTGTGTCTGTTCAATCTCAGAAGCCAGGGATGAAAGAATCTTGTCTGTCTGCTGTCTCGCACGGCTTAATGCTTGTTGGTTGCTGGCCTCAGTCTCGGCATTGGCTTTTTTCTTGCTCCTGAAGGCACCGCCAAGTCCTGTTGTCTTGCGTCTGTTCTCTTTCAGATTCTCGCTGACCTCATCCGTCAGTCGCTGATTTGCCCGATTCGCTTGCTTGATAATCTCCGGCATCCGTTGCTTCATCAGTCCGTTCACGTCACGCAGTTGTTCCAAGTCCTCATGAATGGCAAGTAGATATGCTTTCTTCTCACTAACAAGGTCTCTGATTTCCCTGACACGTCTGACCTGTGCCGTATCGGGAATGGTAAGCATCATGGAATCAAGCATAGCCAGCACATTCTTCTCTTTCCTCTCGTAGATTGCCAACCTGTCATCGTCCAATATAGCTGCCTGACTGTCCATCTGTGTCAGGTCGAACAACTGTATGAACGCACGTTCAGAAAGTGTGCGCCGTTCTATATTTTCCTTATACTTCATACTGTTCGCCTCCAAGTCGCCACTCTTAGTGATGATGATGCAAGAGGCTATGATAAACACGATGAAGAGCGAGATATACCCGCCCAACATCTTTAGCCGTAAAAGCGTCAATGAATCCTTATTTCTCATTCAATCTTTTTACCTTCTTTATTCTATATCCTAATTTTGGGGGTGCAAAGGTAATCAAAAAAATCGAGAAAACCTTGTATATCCTCAGTTATAGTGCCTCTGTTTCTCCATTTTTGATGTATGCCAATTCTTCTATCTGAGTTTCTTGAACATCTGGTTAATGCACTTTTTCTTCTGCTCCATGTTGGGATGCACATAAAGATTAAGTGTTGTACTGATATTAGCATGACCTAAAATCACGCTGACAGTCTTATAGTCGCACTGGCTTTCAATACACCTTGTTGCAAAACTATGGCGCAGCCCGTGAAATTTCAAATCTGGTATGCCAAGTTGTTTCAGGAGTTGCTTGTAGTAGTTGCGGTATGTTCGTGGTTCTGTCGGCTTGGCTTCATTTGTCAGGATAAAAAAGTCATCATTCATCACCTTCTTTAGTGGACGAATAATCTTTAAGAGTTCCTTGCTCATAGGTATCTCGCGCAAAGAGTTCTTTGTTTTGGGAGTACCAATCACGACCTCCGTATGTCGTTTCTCACCGTCAATCACGTAGATACGTTCAATTGTTCTGTTGATACTGATGGTTTCTGTTGCTATGTTAATATCCCCCCACTTCAAGGCACATACTTCGCCAATTCTGATGCCTGTACTCAGACAGATATAGATACCGAAGTTGCGGAAAGTGAAGTTGTCGATGGCGTACTGCATGATTCGTTTCTGGTTGTTGACACTCAACACTTCCAGTTCCTGCTTCGTCTGCTCTGTTGGAAACTTCACGCTCCATTCCACAAACTGGAGGTCACCATTCTTTGCACCGAACTTCTGAATCATCTTCAGCACAATAAGCACGTCCTTAACAGTCTTCTGGCTCAGCCCGTCCTGTAATTTCTTCAAGGCGAATGCTTGCACATCAGTTTCCGTCAACTGCACTTTGTCACCGAATACTGGCAGGATATGATTCTCCAAGATAAGTGCATAGGCTGCAATGGTTGACTGCTTTACATACTGCTGCTTGTCTTTCTTCCAGAGGGCAGCCACCTCTCCAATCGTTTTCTTCTTGTCCATGATTTTCTCTATTTATGGGTTTTACTTATACCTATTTTATAATAAGGTATAGGATGATTGGAGAAATCGGATTGTTAATGTCCCGACTTTGAGATT
>LPNG01000053.1 GCA_001543395.1 Candidatus Alcium sp. F082
AGAATCAAGTTAAGACTAAAAGGAAAGAGTCCGGTACAATACCGAACTCTTTACCATGATAATTAATGTTTAACCGTCCAACTTCTGGGGGTCACATCATTTTCAGCCCTCTTTTTCGTTTGGTTTTGTTTCTGAGTTATTCAGCAGCAGGAGTCTCAGCGGCTTCTTGCTTGCAGCAAGGCTTCTCACCTTCGCAGCCTTCGAGGCGTTTCATGATGAGTTCCTTCTGTTCGTCAACGGTCATGTTGGCGAAGTTTTCCCAGGCGGCCTTCATCTCAGCGCATTTGGCTTCGCATTCAGCCTTCTGTTCTTCGGTCATTTCGGCCATTTCTTTGCAGACTTCCTCGCCGGCAGCCTTCATTTCTTCCATCTTGGCATCCATCTCGTTGAAGAGAGTGGCAGCCTTCTGGTTCAGTTCAGCCTTGGCTTCGTCGGTCATCTCGTCCCACTTGGCATACTCGTCTTTCAGAGCGTGCATGGGGCACTCTTGCTTTTCTTCGACAACTTCAGTCTGCTCCTCAGCCGGCTCGGCGACGGCTTCTTCTTGCTTAGGAGTGTTGTTGCAGGCCACCATGAAGAGGCTGGCCAAACCGAGAGTAAGAAATAATTTCTTCATTTTTAATGAGTTTTTAAGTTGTTGTTTAATGTTGATGTCTAGTTTTGAGCGCGCAAAAATACAAATTATTTCAATAGAGAATGAAAAAATCGTAATTTTTCAAAAAATCGTGTAAAAATATCGTTTTGGTGAGGCAAAAAAAGAAATCTTATAAACCTTTTGTTTATTCGTTTCAAAATGCCTACCTTTGCGGCCAAATTTTCAAGAAGTAAAACGAACACAATAATTCATTAAAAACCAATCAGAAATGGCAGAAAAGAAATTTTTGACATGCGACGGTAACCAGGCTGCTGCCCACGTTGCCTACATGTTCAGTGAAGTGGCCGCCATTTATCCTATCACTCCGTCGTCGCCGATGGCTGAGTATATCGATGAATGGGCCGCTAAAGGTCAGAAGAACATCTTTGGCGAGACCGTCAAAGTGGTCGAGATGCAATCCGAAGCCGGTGCAGCCGGTGCCGTCCACGGCTCGCTGCAGGCTGGCGCCCTGACCACCACCTACACGGCCTCTCAAGGTCTGTTGCTGATGATCCCTAATATGTACAAGATCGCCGGTGAACTGCTTCCTGGCGTGTTCCACGTCTCGGCCCGCGCCCTCGCCGCCCAGGCCCTGTCCATCTTCGGCGACCACGCCGACGTGATGGCTTGCCGTCAGACCGGCTTCGCCATGCTGGCCACCAGCAGCGTCCAAGAGATCATGGACCTCGCCCCTGTGGCACACCTCGCCGCCATCGAAGGCCGCGTGCCGTTTGTGCACTTCTTCGACGGTTTCCGTACCTCTCACGAAATCCAGAAGGTTGAAGCTGCCGACATGGAGAAACTCCGTAAGCTTGTCAACCAGAAGGCCCTCAAGGAATACCGCGACAGAGCCTTGAATCCTGAGCACCCGGTCACTCGTGGTACCGCCCAGAACCCCGACATCTACTTCCAGACCCGCGAACTGCAGAACAAGTACTACGACGCTCTGCCCGACATCGTGGCCAAGTACATGAAGCAGATGAGCCGCATCACTGGCCGTCAATATGCTCCGTTCGTTTACTACGGCGCCAAGGATGCTACCGATATCATCATCGCCATGGGCTCCATCAACGACGTCATCAAGACCGTCATCGACAAGGAGAACAAGGCTGGCAAGAAGCTCGGTCTCATCACTGTGCACCTCTATCGTCCCTTCAGCGTGAAGTACCTCATGGACGTCATGCCGAAGACCGTGAAGCGCATCTGCGTCCTCGACCGTACCAAGGAACCCGGCGCCAATGGCGATCCGCTCTACCTCGACGTCGTCGAAGCCTTCAAGGATGCCAAGAAGCAACCTATGATCATCGGCGGCCGTTATGGTCTGTCTTCAAAGGACACCACTCCGGCTCAGGTGCTTGCCGTCTACAAGAACCTTGCTGCCGAGAAACCGATGAACCAGTTCACCGTGGGTATCAAGGACGATGTCACCCGTCGTTCGCTCAAGGTCGGTAAGGAAATCTCCATCCTGCCGAAGGGCACGTTCGAAGCTAAGTTCTACGGCCTCGGCGCTGACGGTACCGTGGGTGCCAACAAGAACTCCATCAAGATTATCGGCGACAACACCAACAAGTACAGCCAAGCCTACTTCGACTACGACTCCAAGAAGTCTGGCGGTTACACCTGCTCGCACCTGCGTTTCGGTGACCAGCCCATCCTGGCTCCTTACCTCGTCGGCACGCCCGACTTCGTGGCTGTCCACGTCCCGAGCTACCTCCGCAAGTATGACTGCCTCCGCGGCTTGAAGAAGAACGGCACATTCCTCTACAACTCGCCGTGGAGTGTGGCTGAGACCAAGAAGCATCTTCCCGACTACGTGAAGAAGTATCTGGCCCTCAATAATATTAATATGTATATCATCGACGCCACGAAGATCGCCGCTGAGATCGGTCTGGGCAACCGCACCAACACCATCCTCCAGAGCGCCTTCTTCAAGATTTCGGGCGTCATTCCTTACGACCTGGCCGTCGAGCAGATGAAGAAGTTCATCGTGAAGAGCTACGGCAAGAAGGGTGAGGATGTTGTCAACATGAACTACGCTGCCGTTGACCGTGGTGGCGAGATCACCAAGGTTGAGATCCCCGCTGAATGGGCCAAACTCGACTGCACCACCGACTTCGTCTTCGAGCACAACGATGCCGATCCCGAGTTTATTAATAAGGTGATGCGCCCGATGGTCGCCCAGTGCGGTAACGACCTGCCCGTGAGCGCCTTCAAGGACATCGTTGACGGTACCTTCCCGGCTGGCACCACCGCATACGAGAAGCGTGGCGTCGCCACTGTCGTTCCTGAGTGGAACTCCAAGAATTGTATCCAGTGCAACCAGTGCTCGCTGGTGTGCCCGCACGCCGCTATCCGTCCCGTCGTCATGACCGATGCCGAGCTGAAGAAGGCTCCTAAGGGCATGGCCACTGCCGACATGAAGATGCCGAAGGAAATGGCTGGCATGCACTTCCGCATGCAGGTCTCCGTCATGGACTGCACCGGTTGCGGCAACTGCGCCGATGTGTGCCCCGCCAAGGAGAAGGCTCTGGTGATGAAACCGCTCGAAAGCCAACTCGACGAAGCCAAGAACTGGGAGTACGGTCAGAAGAAGGTCACCTACAAGGACGAACTCATCGACAAGTACGCCAATTCGCACAGCCGCTGTTCGAGTTCTCGGGTGCCTGCGCCGGCTGCGGCGAGACGCCTTATATCAAGACCATCACCCAACTCTTTGGTGAGAGCATGATGGTGGCTAACGCCACGGGTTGCTCGTCCATCTATGGCGGTTCCGCTCCTGCAACGCCTTACTGCAAGAACTACCGCAGCGGTCGTGGTGTGGCTTGGGCCAACTCCCTGTTTGAGGACAACGCCGAGTACGGTCTCGGTATGGCCACGGGTGCCCGCAAGATCCGCGAAGGTCTCCGCAAGAAGGCTGAAGAACTGGTCAACACCACCGTGTTCGACTGGATGAAGGAAGCCACGCAGAAGTGGTTAGACACCTACAACGACACGGTCGCCAACCGCAAGGCTACTGACGAATTCGTTGCCGCCCTCGAAAAGGCCATTATGCCTATCGATGCTTGCGTCGACTTCTGGAACGGAGAAGGCAAGAAACTCTATGGTGCCGAAGTGGCAGCCCAGAAGCTGCAAGAAGCCAAGAATGCCAAGGCTGCTGGTAGCAAGATTTGCCCCTGCCACGGCTGCGCTCTCGAGCAAGAGCTGTTGGACAACAAGGACTTCCTCGCCAAGAAGAGCCAGTGGATCTTCGGTGGTGATGGTTGGGCCTACGACATCGGTTTCGGTGGCCTCGACCACGTCCTGGCCAGCGGCGAAGACGTCAACGTCCTCGTCCTCGACACAGAGGTTTACTCGAACACGGGTGGTCAGAGCTCCAAGGCTACGCCTGCCGGTGCTGTTGCCAAGTTTGCTGCCTCTGGTAAGAAGGTCCGCAAGAAAGACCTCGGCATGATTGCCAAGAGCTACGGCTACGTCTATGTGGCTCAGGTCGCCATGGGTGCTTCGCAAGCCCAGTACTTCAAGGCCATCAAGGAAGCTGAGGCTTATCCTGGCCCGTCGCTGGTGATTTGCTACGCTCCGTGTATCAACCACGGCATCAAGATTGGTATGGGTCACTCCCAGATGGAAGAGAAGCTCGCCGTCGACTGCGGTTACTGGCACCTCTGGCGCTTCAACCCCGCCGAGGAAGAGGAAGGCAAGAACGGCTTCCATTTGGATTCGAAGGAACCCAACTGGGCCGACTTCCAGAAGTTCATCATGGGTGAGGTGCGTTACAACTCGCTCGTGAAGACCTTCCCCGAGGAAGCCAAGGAACTGTTCGCCAAGACCGAGCAATTCGCCAAGCTCCGCTACGAAGGCTACAAGAAGCTGAGCGAAGGGAAGTAATCTTCCTCCTATTCTCAATATTTAAGTTGTGGAGGTCGAAAGGCCTCCACAACTTCTATTAATGTACCATTCATAAATAAATGTTAAAGATGTTGGTATGATTGAGTTAACTCCATCTCAAGAGCAAGCAATAAAACTATTGGACGCAGGCCTTAATGTTTTTTTGACAGGAAAGGCAGGAACGGGTAAAAGTTTTCTTGTAGATTATTTTGTTGAAATACACCCAGAAAAAAACATTATAAAATGTGCTCCTACAGGTGTGGCAGCTTTAAGGATAGGTGGTGCAACTATACACAGAACTTTCGGTGTACCCGTTAGATTATTAGGATACAATGATGTTTGTTCTTCAAGCGACAAACTTGATGTCCTCAAGAAAGCGGATGTTATTCTTATTGATGAGATTTCAATGTGTCGTATAGATGTGTTTGAGTATGTAATACGATCATTGAATCGAGTTGGTATTAGAAACAAGCAACTCATTCTTGTCGGTGATTTTTATCAACTTCCTCCTGTATTAACTCCCGCAGACACCAATGCTTTCAATCAGTTATATGGGGATAGGCTATATGCTTTTGAGTCTGATTTGTGGAATAGTAGCCATTTGCTCACTTTAGAACTAACAGAAGTTAAACGCCAAAATGAAAAAAGATTCTTAGATTCCTTGTCAAATATTAGAGAAGGAATTCAAGACTTTAGCATATTTCAAATTGCAAATCGTGCTGATGATAATGCGGTTAGTTTATGTCCGACAAAGGCTAAAGCCAAAGAGATTAATGATGGCCATTTAAGACAGCTTCCAAATCACAAGCACTATATGGCATCCATAATAGGTAGCGTTTTAGAGTCAGATATGGTCGCTGATAAAGAACTTGTTTTGGCTAAAGATGCTCGAATTATTATGCTTGTCAATGACACAGGGGGAAGATGGGTGAATGGATCTATGGGAACGGTCACAGAATTGAGTGATAATCATATTACCGTCCAAATTGATAATGGGGGTGAGTGCCGTGTAGACCCATACACTTGGTCAATTAAAGAATATGTGTTAGAAGAAGATGAGGAAACAAGGGAAAAACGCGTTGTTGAAAAAGAGATTGGATCGTTTACGCAATTCCCATTAAAGTTAGCTTGGGCAATAACAATTCATAAATCTCAAGGGCAAACCTATGACAAAGTGAACATTTACAATGGCTTTTTTGCGAATGGACAAATGTATGTTGCATTGTCTCGTTGTAAAACATTGAATGGTATTCGTACAATGGGGGATCTTATACCAAGTCAGCTTAAGTGTAGCCCAGCGGTTAAGTATTTTATGACAACATCAATCGAAGACTCTAATTCGAGAATAAAAACCATACTTGCAGGAATCAGAAAACAAAAGATAGACAAGATAAGCGGTTATGTCAGTGAAGTCATAGTTTTTGAATCAGCATTAAATAATGCCTTGATTCAAGTAAAAGATGCCAGGAATCACTTCACACAAGACAGCACATCCAATGCAATTAAACCACATATCATTATTATCGAAACCGAAAGTGAAAAAGTGGCAAATCATTACGATAAAGGCTTGCAATTGCTACAATTGGCTAAACGAGAGGCTGATGGATATGAGAACGATGAGGAAATTAAACAATTGATAGCGAAGGCAGAAGTTGTGATAGGAAAAATAAAACAAATAAAAGACACCATTGCGGAAATTGCTTTAGACGCAGACCGTATATTGAAAAAGGTACAGCGGAAGGAAGACTTCAATAGGAGAGTTGCTATAGTAACTGATTGTGTTAATGAGATTAATTCCATCGAGAGATCTCTAAATGATGCTTTAACTAAGATAAGTACTTCGATGGGACTATTCACTATAGACAGCCCATCCAAAACAATACAACTTCATGTTAATTCTATTAGAAACAATAGAGAGAACGTGGCAAATTCTTATGAAAAAGGGTTGCAATTGCAACAAATAGCCAAACGAGAATCGATCGGATTTGAAAGAGATGATGAAATGTCACAGTTGTTGGCAGAGATTGATACTACAATACGAAGGGTCCAAGAAGATTATGACACAATTCAAGAAAAAGTAACAGATGCCTATCACACATTAAAAATAGCGCAACGGAGGGAACGGAGGAAGAAAGCAACTATTATTGTCTCCATTATTGCCATATTGTCATTATTAGTCGTGGTATTTTTAAGGAAATGACAGACCTGTTGAATTGAAAACGTTCATTAATACGAAAACTAGCATCATCACAGTAGTCGCAATAATAGACGTATCACAACGACCGTAGAATTATTACAGACAAAACGTTTTGTCATGTAAAATCAATATCTTTGCAGATAATTGACCGTCAATGCCATACAATTTGCCACAACGGAAATCGCCGCGTGCCACATGGCACGATTACAATGGCGGAAGGTATTTCGTGACCTTTTGCACGAAAAACCATGAATTGTATTTTGGCGATGTGGTTGATGGCAGGATGGAATTGTCGGAAATAGGGGAATATGCATTACAATGCATTGGTAAAATCTCGGAAATCAATGATAACGTCGCGGTTCCAGAATTTGTGGTTATGCCGAATCATGTTCACATGATTGTTATTGTTGATAATCCAATTGAATGGCCGGATGATGAACAATTGTCGCAATTCGACCAGCGGCTGCCCCAATGGGACAGCCCTACAGCCCAAAACGGAAACATGATGCATGATGGTGGGTCTGTAGGGCTGTCGTATTACGGCAGCCGCTGTGACGAACCAATCATTGATGATTCCCAATTGGACAAAAACGAGGAAATGCAACGCCGTTCCCATTGTTGCGGGCGGCTGTCGCGTATCATTGGACAATACAAATCCGCTGTCACCAAATACGCAAACGAACATGACATTCCGTTTGCATGGCAATCACGTTATCATGACCATATTATCCGTAATCAATTGGAAATGAACCGCATTGCGGATTATGTCCAAAACAATCCCATGAAATGGGAAATGGATCGTTTTTACAAAAAACGTTAAACAAAAAAGGATGGCCTCAGCCATCCTTTTTTTTAATTGTCCTATTTGTCTGTCTTTATTCAGCCGGAGCTTCAGCCGGAGTCTCGGCAGGAGCCTCAGCCGGAGTTTCCATCGTGGCAGCCGGAGCTTCAGTGGTGGGAAGGTTGGGAACAATGCTTTCCACTTCGCTCTTGGGGGTGCCTTCTTTGCTGCCCTTGGGGAGCGTGACGCTCGAGATGAGGCAGAGCACCACCAGGATGCCAGCCATCGTCCACGTGGCTTTTTCAAGGAAATCGGTCGTCTGACGAACGCCCATCATCTGGTTGGCACCACCGAAGTTGGACACCAAACCGCCACCTTTTGAGTTCTGAACCAGAACGATCAATCCTAATAACACACTGACAATCAGGATTAAAATTACTACTAATGTGTACATTTTTAATTATTTAATTGTTCAACTTTCTTTGCTTTCTTGTAAGCGTTCAATTTGGGCTGCAAAATAACGACTTTTTTTTGGATATTTCAAGCCTAATTTTTCATAAATTGAAATTGCCTTCTCAATATACCCCTGTTTCTCATAGATTTTGGCCAAGGTTTCGCTCACGATGTTCTCTTGGTCGATGATGCTGTTTTGCGCCACGGAGATGGGGTTGTAGAACTCGGCTTTGGGCCTTGAGATGCTCGGATTCTCAGTTATAAACTTGTCTATCAGTTCTTTGCGAGAAAGTTTCTTTGCGGCTGGTTTTTCGGTTTCCTTGCGCTGTTTTTCGGCCTCGATCTCTTTCAGGCGGTTGGCGATGATGGCTTTCAGCTCGTCGAGTGACTTGCGTTTTTCTTCGAGTAAGGCCATCTCGGCGGAGAGTTCCTCGTGACTACCGCTGAGGTCGATTTCGGGGATGATGAACACCTTCTCGCGGATGACGCCGGTGTTTTGTTCTTCCTTGGCGTCGATAGCCTCAATAGAGGAGAAGACATTGTCGGAAGAGGCGGGCTTTTCGGCCTGTGGCAGTTCATCTGGAAGGGTGGGCACTTCGGGCTCGCTCTCCAAACGGTGCCGGGCTATCAGTGTGAACAGGCGTAGCTTGTCGCGATTGGGGACGATAGCCGCCGTATGTCTCAGCTGGCTTTCATAACGACCGTCGTCAGTGTTCTGGTAGGCGATGGCCAGCAATACTTGTCCGATGGAGAAATAGGGGTATTCTGCCACCAGCTGTTCCACCTCTTTCACGGCCTCGCCTTTCAGCCGCTCGGGCCGTGTCATGTATCCTATCAGTTGTTTACTGTCCATGTCAGTTAAGGCCCCTGAGCCTGTCGAAGGGCCGTTTTATTCTTATCTGTGTTACCAGTTTACTAATGCTTTATTAAAAATGTCTTCCACCAATTGGTCTACTATCGTTGCGGTCAGCGACTCCTGCACCGAATTTAGGTCCTGGTCGCTGGGGTAGTCTTCGTAGCGCGAGAAGGTCTGCTCGAAGTCTTTGGTGTCATCAATGCGGTTG
>LPNG01000054.1 GCA_001543395.1 Candidatus Alcium sp. F082
TCACCTTCGTCACTTCAGCCAAGACCGACCAAGAGGCATTGGCTTTGTTGAAACATTTTGGTCTTCCCTTTAAAAATCAAAACAAGTAAACTATGGCTAAAGAATCAATGAAAGCGCGTGAGCGCAAGAGAGCAAAGATGGTCGCGAAATATGCTGAGAAACGTGCTGCCCTGAAGGCTGCCGGCGATTACGAAGGCCTCCAGAAACTGCCGAAGAACTCGTGCCCCATCCGCCTGCACAACCGTTGCAAGCTCAGCGGTCGTCCGAAAGGCTATATGCGCCAGTTTGGCATTTCGCGTATTGATTTCCGTGAGATGGCCCTCAAAGGCTTGATCC
This sequence comes from Candidatus Alcium sp. F082, assembly GCA_001543395.1. GTDB lineage: Bacteria > Bacteroidota > Bacteroidia > Bacteroidales > F082 > Limimorpha. The sequence goes on from LPNG01000054.1 coordinate 337, forward strand.
CGGGCGTAAAGAAAGCTAGTTGGTAAACTATTTAAGACTTAGAAAGATGAATACAGACCCTATAGCAGATTATCTGACTCGCATCCGCAATGCGAATAATGCCAAGCATAGAATCGTTGAAATCCCCGCTTCGAACATGAAGAAAGCCATCACGAAGATCCTCTTCGAGAAGGGCTACATCCTCAACTACAAGTTCGAAGAAGGTGAAAAGAAATCGCAGAATGTCATTAAGATTGCTCTTAAGTACCATCCTGTGACCAAGCTGCCTGCCATCACGACCATCGACCGCGTCTCGCGTCCTGGCCTGAGAAGGTATGCTGATAGTGAAAACCTGCCTCGCGTGATGAATGGCCTCGGTATCGCCATCATCTCCACCTCGCAGGGTGTGATGACCGACAAAGAAGCCCGCAAGCTCCACATCGGCGGTGAAGTGATTTGTTACGTTAGCTAATAATAGGAGATAGAAAGTATGTCAAGAATTGGTAAATTGCCTATCGCCATCCCCGCTGGCGTTACAGTCGACATCAAAGATGGTGTCATCACGGTTAAAGGTAAATTGGGTGAGCTTTCGCAGAAGTACTACGACCACGTGATCATCGAGGTCGAAGGCGACCAGGTCCATGTGAAGCCGAACGAGGCCGCTGTTGAGGCCGGTTCGAAGCATGGTCTCTACCGCGCCCTCATCGCCAACATGATCAAGGGCGTGAGCGAAGGCTTTGAAACTGTTCAGGAATTTGTCGGTGTCGGTTACAAGGCCGAGGCCAAGGGACAAATCCTCGAAATGGCTCTGGGCTTCTCCCACAACATTTTCATGGAGATGCCTCCGGAGATCAAGATTGAAACCATCAACGAAAGAGGTAAGAACCCCATTCTGAAGATGCGTTCATACGACAAACAACTTCTTGGTCAGGTGGCCGCAAAGATCCGCTCGATGCGTAAGCCTGAACCTTATAAGGGTAAGGGTATCAAGTTCGAAGGCGAAGTCCTGAGACGTAAGGCAGGTAAAGCTGCTGGTAAGTAAAGATTAATACCTCAGTAAGAAAAGTAAGAAAATGGCAAAAACTAAAGAAGAGAGAAGACAGTTTATCAAGAAGAGCATCAGAAAGAAGATTTCTGGTACTGCCCAGCGTCCGCGCATGTCTGTCTTCAGAAGCAACAAGCAAATCTATGTGCAGCTGATTGACGACGAAGTCGGCAAGACTCTGGCTGCCGCCAGTTCCCGCGAGAACGGCATCGAAAATGAAAAGATCACGAAGACCGAACAGGCCGCCAAGGTGGGTGCCCTGATCGCCGAGAAGGCCAAGGCCGCCGGCATCGACACCGTCGTGTTCGATCGTAATGGTTATTTGTATCACGGTAGAGTGAAGTCGCTGGCCGACGCAGCTCGTAATGGAGGATTAAAATTCTAATTGTCATGGCAGAAGTTAATGTAAAAAGAGTAAAGTCTAGCGAAATCGAGTTCAAGGAACGTCTCGTTAGCATCAACCGCGTCACCAAGGTGACCAAAGGTGGTCGTACTTTCACTTTCGCAGCACTGGTTGTCGTCGGCAAGCCACCGCTGCCATCCAGAAGGGCGTTGATGACGCCAAGAAGAACCTGGTGAAGGTTCCGGTTCTGAACGGCACGCTGCCTCACGAGCAGTACGGCAAGTACAGCGGCGCCTACGTCTACATCCAACCCGCTACTCCTGGTACCGGTGTCATCGCTGGTGGTGCCATGCGTGCCGTCCTCGAGAGCGTTGGCGTGAAGAACGTGATGGCCAAGTCGAAGGGCTCCTCCAACCCCCACTCGGTGGTGAAGGCTACCTTCGATGCGCTCACCAAGATGCGCGATGCTTATACCGTCGCTCAGTTGAGAGGTGTGGATTTGGATACTGTGTTTAACGGATAAAACTTTTGAAAGATGAAAAAAGTAAGAATCACCCAAGTCAGAAGTGGCATCGGAAGACCACAAGATCAAAAGGACACTTTGAAGTCGCTTAATTTGAGAAAGATGCACCAGTCGGTCGAGGTTGACATGGACAACCCGTCCGTCGCTGGTATGGTGAACAAAATCGCCCACCTTCTCAAGATCGAAGAAATCTAATTGTTGAACTTATCTAATCTACATTTATCATGGATTTAAGTAATCTCAAACCAGCAAAAGGTTCTACAAAGGAAAAGAAAAGATTAGGCCGTGGCCAAGGTTCAGGAAGAGGCGGCACGTCAACACGCGGTCACAAGGGTGCTCAGGCACGCTCTGGCGCTAAGCGTAAGATCGGCTTCCAAGGTGGTCAAATGCCTCTCCAGCGTTTGGTTCCTAAGTTCGGTTTCAAGAACATGAATCGCGTTGAGTATTGCCCGGTTAACCTCTCCACTCTGCAGAAGCTTGCTGAAAACGGCATCACGGTGATTACTCCTGAGGTGCTCGTCGAAAACGGTATCACCCACAACAACGAACTCGTTAAGGTTCTGGGTCGTGGTGAATTGACTGCAAAGGTTGAAGTTAAGGTCCACGCATTTTCCGCCAAGGCTAAGGAAGTCATCGAAGCTGCTGGTGGCACTTGCGACAAATACGAAGCGCAATGAAAAGACTGATAGAAACCATAAGGAATATCTTTAAGATCGAGGAGCTGCGTAAGCGTATCCTTTACACGATCCTCATTATCTTGATCTACCGCTTTGGTTCATTTGTCGTGATCCCTGGCGTTGACCCCAACCAATTGGCGGCTCTGCAACAAAGCAGTGAAGGCGGCCTCCTCGGACTGTTGAACATGTTCTCCGGCGGCGCTTTCGGCAATGCTTCCATCTTTGCCTTGGGTATCATGCCTTACATCACCGCATCCATCATCATCCAATTGCTCGGCATGGCTGTGCCTTACTTCCAGCGCCTGCAAAAGGAAGGTGAGAGCGGCCGTAAGAAGCTGAACCAGATCATGCGTTACCTGACCGTCCTCATCGTGGTCGTCCAGGCCCCCGGTTACATCAAGAACGTCCTTGTCCAGTTGCCCAAGACCGCTGTGACGCCTTTCGATGGCGTTCACGATCCGAGTCTCTTCTTCTGGATCTCTTCGGTCGTCCTCCTCATCGCCGGTACCCTGTTCATCATGTGGCTCGGCGAGAAGATCACCGACAAGGGTATTGGTAATGGTATCTCCTTGATCATTATGATTGGTATCATCGCCCGTCTTCCCGGTGCGTTTGCCGCTGAATGCGGTACGCGTTTCAATGAGGGCGGCACGGGTCTCTTGATCCTCGTCATCGAACTGATCGTCCTGTTCTTTGTGATGGTGGGCACCATCGCCCTCGTCCAAGGTACGCGTAAGATCCCGGTACAGTATGCCAAGCGTGTTGTCGGCAACCGTCAATACGGTGGCGTCCGCCAGTACATCCCGCTGAAAGTGAATGCCGCTGGTGTTATGCCTATCATCTTCGCCCAGGCTATCATGTTCCTGCCTATCACCATTGCCGGCTTCAGCCAGTCGGAAAGCCTTACCGGCTTTGCCTCTGCCTTTACCAACATCAATGGTTTCTGGTACAACCTGGTGTTCTTCCTCCTGATCATCGCCTTCACGTATTTCTATACTGCTGTTACGATGAACACCAACCAAATGGCGGAAGACATCAAGAAGAACGGTGGTTTCATTCCTGGTGTGAAGCCGGGTAAGAAGACGGCCGAGTATCTCGACAGCATCATGTCGAGAATCACCCTGCCGGGTTCCATCTTCCTGGGCATCGTCGCCATCATGCCTGCCATCGTTGCTTCGCTCATGAACGTCACCACGGGATTCTCCCACTTCTATGGCGGAACCTCGCTGCTGATTCTTGTGGGTGTTGTGCTCGACACCTTGCAACAGATCGAAAGCCACCTTTTGATGCACCACTACGATGGTTTGACCAAGACGGGTCGTATCAAGGGTCGTGTCGGCAGAATGTGATTGTAAGAAATCAGTCCTTTGCCCTTGCGGCAAGGACCGCCAACCAATCGGGAAACCTTCGTTGAATCACCACGGAGGTTTCCCGTAGGAAAGGCGGGAAATCCGATTAAATAGGGTGGAAGAAAGAAAAATGACAAAAAATTCCTTCAATTGGAAAAGATTTTGTACTTTTGCAGCCCGAAAAATTGGGTCCGGATTGTTGAAGGACTGAAGTGAATAACAACAAAATAGTATTTGAAAGGATAGAATATGGTAAAACAAATGTCGATTGAACAGGAAGGTACAGTAGTGGAAGCATTGGGTAACGCCATGTTTCGTGTCGAGCTGGAGAACGGTCTGGTGATCATTGCCACGATTTCCGGCAAGATGCGTATGCACTATATCAAGATCCTGCCTGGCGACAAAGTCAAGCTGGAAATGTCTCCCTACGATCTGACAAAGGGCCGTATCACCTTCAGATACAAGAATTGACGCAAACTACAAAAGAATATTGAAATGAAAGTTCAAGCATCTGTAAAGAAAAGATCTGCCGATTGCATCATCGTCAAGCGTAAGGGCAGAGTGTATGTGATTAATAAGAAGAACCCTAAGGAGAATCAGCGTCAGGGTTAATCTTGGTTGAATATTTAAACTAAAGTAAAAGATAATATGGCAAGAATCGCTGGTGTAGATATCCCGAGCAACAAAGCCGGTGAGATCTCTTTAACCTACATTTATGGTATTGGCAGGTCGCTGTCGAAGGAAATCCTGAAGAAGGCTGGTGTTGAGCCCGCTAAGAAAGTGCAGGATTGGACCGACGATGAGCAGAAGACCGTTCGTGACATCATTGCCGAACAGTACAAGACCGAAGGTGAACTTCGCGGTGAAGTTCAGATGAACATTAAGCGTTTGATGGATATCGGTTGCTACAGAGGTGTCCGTCATCGTGCTGGTCTGCCCGTTCGTGGCCAGAGCACCAAAAACAACGCACGTACCCGTAAGGGCCGTAAAAAGACTGTCGCTAACAAGAAGAAAGCTACTAAGTAATAAGTAGTTGGATCATATCTAATTTAAAAAACCACACAATTAAAAAATGGCAAAAAACAAAGTTACAAAGAAGCGTGTTGTGAAGATCGAGGCAACGGGCATGGCTTTCGTGAAGGCTTCGTTCAACAACATCATCGTTTCCTTGACCAACAATGAAGGACAAGTCATTTCTTGGGCATCAGCAGGTAAAATGGGCTTTAAAGGCTCAAAGAAGAACACACCATACGCTGCTCAGATGGCTGCTGAAGAGTGCGCCAAGACTGCCTATGACTTGGGATTACGCAAAGTTAAAGTTTATGTGAAGGGACCTGGTGCAGGACGTGAATCCGCCATTCGTGCCATCCACTCCATGGGCGTTGAAGTGACCGAAATCATCGACGTCACCCCGCTGCCTCACAATGGATGCCGTCCTCCAAAACGTAGAAGAGTGTAAGTTGAACAATTAAAAACGTAGAATTATGGCTAGATATACAGGTCCAAAAACGAAGATCGCTCGTAAGTTCGGTGAACCTATCTTTGGTTCCGATAAGTACTTCGAAAAGAGAAATTATCCTCCTGGAATGCACGGTGCCAACAGCAGAAGAAAGAAAGTCTCGGAATACGGTACCCAGTTGAAGGAGAAGCAAAAGGCTAAATATACCTACGGAGTTCTCGAGAGACAATTCCGCAAGACCTTTGAGCACGCCCGCCGTAAGGAAGGCGTCACTGGTCTGATCCTGATGCAACTTTTGGAATCACGCCTCGACAATGTGGTCTACCGCCTGGGAATCGCTCCCACTCGTTCGGCCGCCCGTCAGCTTGTGAACCATCGTCATATCGTCGTCAATGGTGAAATCCTCAATATCCCGTCTTACCTTGTGAAAGTCGGTGATGTGATTGGCGTTCGTGAAAAGTCAAAGAGCTTGGAAGTCGTCACCAATTCTCTGGAAGGCCGTCAGGGCAGCAACTTCGCCTGGCTGGAATGGGATGCGGACAAGATGTGCGGCAAGTTCATGAACTATCCGGCTCGTGAAGAGATCCCGGAGAACATCAACGAACAGCTCATCGTTGAATTGTATTCTAAGTAATTGTTGATTATTAACCTGGTAAAAAAAATAAATATGGCAATTTTAGCGTTTCAAAAACCCGATGAGGTTATCATGGTTGAAGGCTCCGACACCAAAGGCGTATTCGAGTTTCGACCTCTAGAACCAGGTTTTGGTATCACCATTGGTAATGCGCTTAGAAGAATCCTGCTGTCTTCCTTAGAAGGCTTCGCAATCACTTCTATCCACATTGATGGCGTCAGTCATGAGTTCGCCTCTATCGATGGCGTTATTGAAGATGTCGCCGACATCGTTCTGAACTTCAAACAAGTGCGCCTTAAGCAACTTGTGGCTTCAGAGACTCATGAAAAGGTGAACTTCACCATCACAGGTCAGGAACAGTTCAAGGCTGGTGATATTAACAAATATCTCAATGCCTTCCAAGTGCTGAACCCCGATCTCGTCATCTGCAACCTCGAACCTTCCGTGAAATTGAATATCGAACTCAATATCAACAAGGGTAGAGGTTATGTCCCGGCTGACGAGAACAAGGTCGTCGGCGCTCCTGTCGACACCATCGCCATCGACTCTATCTATACGCCCATCCGCAACGTGAGCTATAAGGTGGAAAACTGGCGCGTCGAACAGAAGACCGACTATGAAAAGCTCGTCATCGAAATCGACACCGATGGATCGATCAATCCTAAAGATGCTCTGAAAGAAGCTGCAAAGATCCTCATCTATCACTTCATGCTCTTCTCCGATGAGAACATCAATCTCGTCCCCGATGAGAAGACTGTGACCGAAGACCTTGATGAAGGCTCGTTGCATATCCGTCAGCTCCTCAAGACAAAGCTCGTTGACCTCGACCTTTCGGTCCGTGCGTTGAATTGCTTGAAAGCTGCTGAGGTTGAAACGCTTGGTGAACTTGTTGCCTTCAATAAGCAAGACCTTCTCAAATTCCGCAACTTCGGTAAGAAGTCCCTCACGGAGTTGGATGGAGTTCGGTATGAATGTCAGCAAATATAAATTAGATAAGGAATAAGAAAGATGAGACACAATAAGAAATTCAATCACTTGGGAAGAAAAAGCGCTCACCGCAACGCTATGCTTTCAAACATGGCTTCCTCGCTGATTCTGAACAAACGCATCATCACTACCACTGCCAAGGCTAAGGCTTTGCGCATCTATGTCGAACCTCTGATTACCAAGGCAAAACCCGAGAACAACACGACCGTGGAGCAAGGCACGAGCAACCGCCGTGTGGTCTTCAGCTACTTGCAAAACAAGTTTGCTGTGACTGAGCTCTTCCGTGAAGTGGGTCCGAAAGTGGCCAGCCGTCCTGGTGGCTACACCCGCATCATCCGCATGCCGGAAAACCGTCTTGGCGACGCTGCCGAAATGGCTATGATGGAACTCGTTGACTATAACGAGGTCTACACCCGCGAGGGTCAAAAGGCCACCAAGGCTAAGAGCACGCGCCGTGGCAGCAAGAAGGCTGCTCCTAAGGCCGAGGCTCCCGTTGAGGCTCCTGCAGAAGCTCCCGCCGAACAGGCTGAAGTGAAAGAGTAATGTTTTTTTCAATACAGATGATGAAGGCTGCCTTCGGGCAGCCTTTTTTTGTTGTAGGCCTAAAACAAAAAAGCCGCTCATTGAGCGGCTTTTTTATCATCGGGACACCCGAATCTTAGTTCTCAGCCTTCACATTGTCCATGCCAACCTGGACGGCTTGCATGTTCAGCGGGATAAGCTTGTGGGCGCGCTCAGGCAAGCTGTGGCGCAAGCCCTCTTCGACGTTCTTGTTGTCGATGATCGGGCGAATCTTCAGGAAGGCACCGAGGATGATCATGTTGAACACCTTCGAGTTGCCCATGTCGGAGGCCAATTGTGCGCCTTCGATGCTGTAGATGTGGATGTCCTTGCGGGTGGGCTTGTGGGTGATGCCGTTGGGGTCGTAGATGAGGTAGCCACCGGGCTTCACTTTGTCCTCAAACTTGTCGAGCGACTGTTGGTTCAGAATGACGGCAGTGTCGAAAGCGTTGAGGATGGGGGAGCACACGCGCTCGTCGCTGACGATGACGGTCACGTTGGCCGTGCCGCCACGCATCTCGGGGCCGTATGAAGGCATCCAGCTGACTTCCTTGTCTTGCATGATACCACTGTAAGCAAGGATCTTACCCATTGACAAGACACCTTGTCCGCCGAAACCGGCTATAATAATTTCTTCTGTCATTGCTTTGTCGTTTTTAGTTATTTCTTAATCAGCTCGAAATTGTCCTTGAGGTCGCCCAAAGGATAGACGGGCAGCATGTTGTCTTGCAACCACTTGTTGGCGTCGACGGCGCTCATCTTCCAGTTGGAGTTGCAGTTCGAAACGATTTCAACGAAGTTGACGCCGTTCTTGTTCTCAATCTGGTTCTGGAAAGCCTTCTTGATGGCCTTCTTGGCATTACGCACGGCGGCGGCGCTGAACACGGCCTGACGGGTGACATAACGCGTGCCAGGAAGTTGGGCAATCAGTTGGGTGATTTGGAGCGGGAAACCGTTGTTGGGGGTTCCGTCGGGCCACTGCGGCATACGGCCGTAAGGCGTGGTGGCGGTCTTCATGCCCACGAGGGTGGTGGGAGCCATTTGGCCACCGGTCATGCCGTAGATACCGTTGTTGACGAAGATCATGGTGATGTTCTCGCCACGGTTGCAGGTGTGGATGGTCTCGCAGGTGCCGATGGCAGCGAGGTCGCCGTCGCCTTGGTAGGAGAACACGACCTTGTCGGGCCACACGCGCTTGATACCCGTGGCGCACGCCGGGGCGCGACCGTGGGCAGCCTCGACGAAGTCGACGTCGAAGTAGTCGTAAGCCATAACGGCGCAACCCACGGGGGAGACACCGATGGTACGGTCGTCAACGCCAAGCTCTTCGAGCACTTCAGCGATGATGCGGTGCACAGTGCCGTGACCGCAGCCGGGGCAGTAGTGAAAAGGTTTTTCAGTCAGCAGCTTTGATTTTTCGTAAACCAAGTTTTCAGGCTGGATGATATCTTGTAATGTGATTTCTGCCATTGTCTTATTCTCCTATAATTTGTTTCTTCATAGCTTCGAGAACTTCTTCCGGGGTGTGGATGATGCCACCGACGCGGCCAAAGTGTTCGGCCTTGGCGCGGCCATTGCAAGCCAGCAGCACGTCTTCGATCATCTGACCACAGCTCAATTCCACTGAGAGGAATCCCTTGACACCCTTGTCGATGAGGTTGCGGATGGCTTGGGTGGGGTAGGGCCACAGGGTGATGGGACGGAGCAGACCAACTTTCAG
>LPNG01000055.1 GCA_001543395.1 Candidatus Alcium sp. F082
ATAGCACAATGAATCGTAAGTTAAGCAATAAAAATATAGTAATTAAAGAATCAAGAAAATGAAACAGAAAAAACTGATCGGGGTGTTAGCCGCCATCCTCGTAATCTGCGGCGCAACGGTATTGACATCGTGTAAGGAAGCTCATGCACAGGAGGACAACCCCGTGCAGCAGGTATCAAGTGAAGAACTGATTCGCACGTCGCAGAGTTGGGACGGCGTGGAACTGCCCGACTACTTCGAGGGTCGCCCCGAACTGGTGGCGGTGAAGTACGTCTTCCCCGCAGGCCAGAAACTGGGCTGGCACCACCATCCCGTGATGAACTACGGCGTGCTGGTGCAGGGTGAACTGACCATCATCGGTCAGGACGGCAAGGAGAAGGTGGTGCACGAGGGCGAGGCCGTCGTGGAGATGGTGAACACCATCCACCACGGCGAGAACCGAGGCACGAAGCCCGTCATCCTCTACATGTTCTACCTCTCGCAGAAGGACCTGCCCCTCGCCGTGCAGCATCCCGAGATACCACTGGAATAAACAATTAAAATCAAGTAACATAAAGTATTCACAATAAAAAAACAAACGACAATGAAAAAGAACATTTTCAAGATTTGGCTCATGGCCCTGCCGATGCTGCTGGGCCTCGCCGCGTGCGCCGAGCACGACAACCCCACAGACCCCAACCCGCTGGCCAAGCAGGTGAGCGGACTGTGGTGGACGCTCATCGACACCGAGGGCACCTTCAGCGATGCCGCCGACTCTTACCCCTACACCCGCATGGGTCAGGCCGTGTGCTTCAATGAGGACGGCACGGGCTACGGCGTCACCTTCTTCTTCAACGACGAGCAGGGCGACCCCATCGCCATCATCGGCGGTGAGTGGATGGCCCCGTTCACCTACACCAGCACGGCCGACGGACGGCTCAGCCTGAACTTCGACAAAGCCTATCAGGAGTACGCCGACTACTTCAAGAAGTGGACGATGACCTACGCCAGCGAGACCGTCACCGCCACCAACGGCACGCTGACCCTCACGCTGGAGAAGCCCTCAGAGCAGATGGCCGTCATGATACACGACTGGGACGAGCAGTTCAACGGCGGACTGACGCCCACCTCGTTCAACGCCAACACCGACTTCACCGCCTCCACCTGGCGCACCGAGGAGTGGATATACATCTACGACGGCGTGGGCACCGACCACCCGACCAAGAACGGATTCACCATCGTGGCGCTGCCCTGGAACACAGAGCACAGCGAAGGTACCCTGCAGACCAACCTGCCCGACGGGTTCTGCAACGACATCACGCCCGAGAACGGATGGGAACTGGCTCTCAACCTCTGCGGCAGCAGCACCGGCAGCGTGAAGAACAACAACTTCTTCGCCCTCTACAACAAGTATCTCGGCATTCTGCGCTTCTTCTACTTCATGCCCGCTGACTTCTCGTCCGGCAACGACCACCTGTGGCAGGTGTCGATGGGCGACAACCTGGCCCAGCACTCCCTCTACGGCTACGGCGTGCCCTCCGACCGCACCTTCACCAACAAGGCTCTCATCGGACAGACGGGAGCCGACACCTACATGGAGTACGTCACCCCATGGGTGGACTATAGGAGCAGCGACGGACTCATCGTGCCCAACGCCGGATGGTGGGCATTCGACGTAGATCTCTCCATCTATCGCCCCAATGCCAACCACGACACGAAGTCGAACATCAAACTGCAGATGCGCTCGTGGGACGAGCATCAGACCTCGCTCTACAGTGCCTTGACCGCCGGCATCGAGGGCACCATCAAGGCCGACCTGAAACTCGACCAGGTGGTCAAGAAGAAGGCGTCGAGCAACTCGGCCAAGGGCGTGTTGATGGGCCTGCAGGCAGTAGCCCAGGCTGGCAGCGCCGTTGCCAATTTCTATACAGGCAACTGGGCCGCCGGACTCACCTCCGTGGGCCAGATGCTCGGCACCAGTGCCTCGCTGGCAGGTCTCGGCGACGGAGGTAGCCAACCGGCAAGTTACACAGGCTCGCTCGACGGAACCATCAGCCTCGGAATGAATGGCAACATGAATACCGACGGAGTCATCTCCGGCTCTAAGGCTACCACAGGCGTCCCCTCGCCCACCATCTCACTGAACGACTTCGACCTGAAGAATTCGCACGTAGGCCAGGGCGTCTGGAACCTGAAGACGGCACCCAAAGTGTACAGTATGGATTATGTCGCATATGATACCAAATATTTTAATGGTGATTATTATTATCTTAATCGGCCCTTTTTCTTCGACCCGAGCAGCATAGAGGTGGAACTGAACCCCGACGTATTCCCCGAAAGTCAGATAGAGTGGATGGAAGTGGATGCTATCTGCGGTGCCTCAGCGGATAAGCAAATTAATCCGCGGAGCGTTTATAATATTACAGGCAATGCCGCCTTGCGCGATGCCTATGGGGTCGTTACTCCTGGCCTTGAACCATATTGGCCACATCTTGTTGGTACGACGCCTAAGTTGGTTGAAGACCGAAATACTTGTCTCTGGGACTTTTTATATAACATGAACGATAAGCATGGAATGGATGCATTGTATACTATCCTAAATCTTAGTAATCATATGTCTTTTCTTAAAATCCAAGGAAGGGGAAAGAACGGGTTTGCCATTGAACCACAAGTTGCGGGCGCTAATTACGAAGAAGCTCGGTTTTGGGTTACATACCCCTTCCTCGAAGTCAACGTGAAGGTGAAGGTCAAGATGCGGGGCATGGAGAATCCCATCGTGCTGAGCCGCAACTACCTGCCCGAAATCAAGGAATACGGCCAGGGCGCCGAATTCGCCGCCAGCGCAAAGAAGACAAGGCCCTACGCCAGCAAGATGCAGGGACACACCGACCTCTACGACTATCAGATGAAGCGCATCAGCGACATCATCGAGAGGTATTCACTGCCCGGCGGAAAGTGGGATAGTTACAACTACATTCCGATGGCAAGTTCAGACCCGTATGAAAAAGATAATTATGGGTATGATAAACTCTTCGATGGTACATCGACTGATTGGTACACATCTATCAAGAAGGATGGCGTCTGGTTCGCTGAGTTCAAGAGCAGACAGCCCATTACGCCGAGCAAATATTACCTGACCACATGCATTAACACCAGTTCCTATCCCCATTACAATCCAAAGAACTGGAAAGTGATGGCCAAGGCTAATCAGGGCGACTCGTGGACGACCATTGCCACCGTGACGAACGACAGCCGACTGCCTGCCGATAACAGGAAGCGCATCGAGTACGACCTCAGCGTCACGGGGCGGCAGTGGCAGTACTTCCGCTTCGAAATCAGCGATAACCATGGCGGCGACTTTATGCAACTCGCCGAGTTCGAGTTCGACAAGAAGTAATGACAGATGCACCGCTCACGGCGGGGGCAACCCCTCCGTGAGCCTCGTAAAAGATACAAACCGAAGAGAATATGAACGGAAAGTCACACCCCAAAGACTCGCGACCTCCGCCGGACCGACCCCGGCGGAGCGTCGCCGAGCCTCCCGCAGCCCTCGACCCACCCTGGGTCGGCCACCCCTGAGGCTCCCGCAGCCCTCGACCCAACCTGGGTCGGCCACCCCCAAGGCTTCCGCAGCCCTCGACCCACCCTGGGTCGGCCATCCCTGAGGCTTCCGCAGTCCTCGACCCACCCTGGGTCGGCCATCCACGGAGAACAAAACATTCATCAACGTATAACAACAAAAAAGAACAGAACAATGAGCAACATCTTAGACATCCCCCAGATTCCTGAATTCCATCTCGACGTGCTGCAGCGCGACCTGCACATCGGCTTCGGCGGCGACATCGCCAAGCGACTGCGCAAGGCCCGCTGGACCGACGAGACCTGCTCCACGAAAGTCTTCCCCGACAACGTGGACGCGCTCCTCGGCGACTTCATCATAGCACAGTCCTACGAGGACCAGGTCTACGTGCAGGCGCAGGGCAGCGACCTGACCAAGCAGCGGCTGGAGAAAGACCGCCAGCGCGACGTGCTCTACAAGGAGATTCGCAAGACGGTCGACACCTTCGCCACCCTCTCCATCTTCCCCGAGAAGCAGCAGAAGGCCCTCGTCATGCAGCCCATCATGCAGAAGTACAACATTCAGCCCGACGGCGGCATCGAGGCCCAGACCGTCGCCACCGACCAGTGGCTGCAAGAGCAACTGCGCAACTACCAGTGCGAACTCGCCGCCCGCGAACTCGGCATCTACGACAGCATCAACCAACTGAAGACGCTCAACGACGAGATTCAGCAACTCACCGCCGACCGCAACGACGAGCGCGCACAGAAGACCACCGCCGAACTGAAGACCGCCCGACTCCAGACCGACCAGGCCTTCCGCGCCCTCCGACTGATGCTCAACGCGCAGGCCATCACCCAGGCCGACAACTACCTCTACACCGAACTCATCGGCAGCATCACCGAGACCATCCGCTACTACCGCCAGATCGCCGACGACCGCCGCCGCACCAGCCGCCGCGTCTCGGTGAAGAGCGACATCGTGGGCAACAAACTCTACGCCACCGTCAGCGGCTGGACGTGGGAGCGCCTCATCCAGGACGGCAAGGCCGCCCTCGCCATCGACGCCGACGCCACGCCCCAGCGCATCGTCTCCACCGACAAGAAGGCCCTCAAGGCCGGAGGCCTCCTGCTCGCCCTCGCCGGCGCCCCCGTCCAGCCCGCCGACGAAATCGACGTGGAAAAGGAGTACGAACTCATCGCCCTCGGATAACGAAAATACAGACCCCACCCCTGGCCCCTCCCCTCAGAGGGGCGGGGAGCGGCTACCGCGCTCATTGACATACTGAGACAAACGGATAAAAAATTCGCGTAATCCTTTGTGGTTTCGCCGAAAATACCTATCTTTGCAGCGAATAACGGAAATAGAATCATTATGAGCAAGCAGGAAAAGGAAGAAAAGGCCAAGGAGTTCTGGAAGTACTACGAGGCAACACAGGGCAGTATTACAATCGTTGACCCAAAGGTTCTGGATTGATGAGACTGCTACTTGACACCAACGTCTACGTCTATATGGTCAGCGACATAGAATCGCTGACACCTGATGTTCGTGCAGTGCTCGAAGATGTCACAGGCCATTTCCCACCGAATGACGCTCGTCAGTTCCGACACGAAGTTCCCCTTCTATCGAAAACAGGGCTTAGCTCTTATTGAGAACAAGAAGTAAGTAATTCCCACACGCAAGAAAGCATTTATCCGCCGCCGAGACATCCATGCTGGATGCATCCCGGCGGCGTTCGTTTAGTCTCAGCAGAACAGAATAGTATAACAATATAAGATAGTAACGACAATGAAAAAAATTCTGAATTGGGTGATGGCCGCCACCCTCGTTTGCGGCGCAAGTGTATTCACAGCGTGCTCGTCG
>LPNG01000056.1 GCA_001543395.1 Candidatus Alcium sp. F082
GGACATGCTCAACATTTATTCAGAGCGGCCATACGGCCTTTTGTTCGCCCACGGGTAGAAAAAACACCTTCGAGGGGATTAAATGCCGCCAAATTGATTCTCCGGAAAATTTGGGGAAAGGGGAAGTAGGATGGCCACGCCCGTCAAATGTTAAATTTTTAACAATTACGAACGGTGCCAGCTTAGGGTGTCACCTATAGTCATCGACTTGGGGAATATAAAAAAGTTGTGCGGATTTTGGGCTGATACGACTCCCAAATGTTGTCCTGTTCCTGCATACGGAAGGTGTAGCGCACCTGTGCATCTGCCAGACTCTTGCCTGGTATTTCCAGATAGTCTATCCAGAAGTTGCTGATATGCCGCTGTACCACATCCCTTTGCCCCAGCATCAATATGCCGCCAATGGTCAGCCGTCCCTCTTTCGAGATGCCCACCTTCTCGCAAAACTGGTTGTCGGACAGGTCTTTATAGGGGAACGACGGGTTGTCGTTGCGGATACGATTCCTATAGGTTTCCAGCGAGCCCTTGTTCAGGTCATCGATACTTGTTCCCTCCACCACCTGCTCGCTCTTGCTGCCAAAAGCCTGGTCGCGCATCATTGCCATCACCTCCGTCTCCGTTGCCCGGCGGTCGCCGCTGCCAGTACGGATATAGGTATTGATGGGGCTGCCAAAGTAGATGGGCTTGACGATGGACGACGGCACAAAGAACGCCAGCACCAGTTTCCCGTCGAAGTAGTATTTCTTAGGCGTAGCCGACAATCGCATGTTGAACTTCTGCCCGTTGCGCAACGTGTTCAGGAAGTCCGACTCCGTCTTTTCTCCGTTGTTCACGCCCTGTATCTCAAACCGTTTCCCCTGCTGCTTGATGCCAAAAACTATCCAGCCTCCCGAGGTGTTCGAGAATGCCGATACCGTTTTCCAAACATCTTCAGGCAACTTGTCCTGGGCAGCTTTACACTCAAAGTCATCCCATTCTATCTCCGTCAGTTTCTGCAAAAGTCCTTCTTTGGTCATATACGTCTTTTTTTTATTTCAATAACGTTTATATCTTTATCCTATTGCCTAATCAAATCGAATCAAGAGAGTACTATTATTCCTTATGCCACATCATTTAACACGCAATCGACAAACGCCTGTTCATCGAATACCCTTACCATTTGTCTTGTGTCTATGTTAGCATTCTTTGGTTTCCGTGCCATAATTGTTTTCATTTTTATAAATTCTGATTTGACATCTTTAGTGGTTTCTAGCAGCCATTATTTCTGAAGAATCAGAATGTTTGGAGTCCCTCAGTCGCACTTCGTGTGGGCAGTCCGCTGATGTTCCAAGTTTTCTAATTTGTATATCATATTTATTTGCTTCTTCTCGTTTTTGTATATTAACTTACATCTGTCTTTCTGCTAGCTCTTTCGAATATCTCTCGAACATCTTGCTTTGGCACTTTATAGGCAATTGTTCTTTCTGCATAAACATTATTATTTTGATATTATGGTAAATATGTTGATATAGTCTTTCCCTTTTTTTTGAATAGATAGTTTAGCATTGACTTCAAGTGAATTGAACAGATGGTCGTATCGTTTAATTCGCATATCATAAGAAGAGTCATCTTGATTCAATATCATTATGCCATCAAAATAGTATTTGGTATTATTTTCATTGTACCAACCAATAACTTTTCGCTGATATTCAGCACTGTTTCTATTGATTATTCTACTTACGGCCTTAAATGAAGGCTTGTTTGGATTTTCCACATGTCTTCTTAAATCCTTTTTCTCCATATTTGATTTATTACCACCAACAAAGTAATATGAAATCATTGCCCAATCATCTTTCGTCAGTGTTGAGTCGTCTGCTCGTTTGTCAAACAGATGGTCAACATCATTTATTCTTTGATTAAAAACACTATCAAGGTCGCCTTTTGGCTTTAAGGTGATGTGTTCTTCCTTTTCGTTTGGTGAACAATAGGGTTCGTATTCTTGTTTAAATGCATAGAGTGTACGCTCATAATTGCTTGCTGGAACAAGAATCAGGAAGCTCCCGTCTTGTTTTGTACAAGTTATCTGATTGCCAACGGCCACATAGACATCGTTGAGAGGTACATCGCTTTTGTTGGTCACATATCCCCTGATAGTGTCTTGTTCTGGTATGAATTTTTTTATAAATATGGGGTAAATAGTTTGCTTATATCTTATAGTGTCTTTTCCGTGGATATCCATTCGAATATCTATGCTCGCATTTACAAGTTCTTTTCTTAATGCAGACAAATCTATGGGAATAGTATTGTAGTCTGTATTGGCCATCTGCGGTGTGATGATGGCGTAAATAAAATCCATTCTAGTACTATCCGACAATTGGAATTTCAACTCATTCTGGTTGCCTTTTTTTAATCGGCAGCTATACACGCTGTCTCCAGATTGTAGGTTGATCATTGCGATAGAATCCGTTCCAGCTTTGTCCGAACAGAACCTCACATCAGCTATCCAAAATTCTTCTTTAGCAAAAAGGGAATCCTCTTGAGCAACGAATACTACTTCATAGAAACTCAAATTCGTTCCTTCCTGAGATAATGTGCCATATAACAACCATGCTAAAGCCAAAAGAAGTACGAAGATGATTGACCATAATTTCCTTTTTTTGAAAATCTGTTTCTCACTTTTTCGCTTCTCGGCTATTATCTCAGCAACACGATCATGTATAATCTCAACATATTCAACACGTTCCTTGCCATCATTTCTAAACCCATGGTCTTCAATCCTTACAAGATACACGTCAGCAAGTCTTCGACAGGCATTTTCAAGATGTAAACTGCGCATATCTGTCATCTCGACACGTTTCCGATAACCGTTCTCACGTACCAATGCCTGTTCAACCTTTTGAATATTACGTTGGCTTAAGTTTGCTGTGGTAAGTCGCTCGGCATAGACTGATTTCAGCAAAGACTGGATAAAAGGCTTTACGCTATCTTCGTTTCCACTCGAAAATGAACTGAGTTTGTTTGCTGTATCGCTTTTCTGACAGACCAGTTCTTCATAAATCTTGTTACACAAAACGGAAAGAAGCATAGCCGGAATACCATCTGATTCTGCCAACGTGTCAATGATATTGCAAGCATATTCATCCATCAGCTCCACACGCACTCCGTTTATCTCTTGCTGACATATTACTTCTGTTGCCTGTTCCACATCCAACGGCATCAGACAATATCTGTTGCTGTGGATTGCAGGAATGCTTACACGTTGCTTTGTCCAATAATCCAACAATCCCACATAGTCTTCTCTTAATGAAAGCAGTATTTTAGGCTCACTGTTGGCAGGAAGTGATATTGGAATGTCCGGATTCTGCTTTTGTATCTCTGCCAATCGTTTCTGTACAACATTTGACGGGCGGCTTACAGACATCTCAAGTAGCCAACTGAAGAAATTCTCTTTCTGCTCGTCAGAAGTTGCTTTGTAGAATAATTCTTCAAACTGATCGAAAATAAAGATGGGTTTATAAACAATGTCAAAATCTTCCCGTTCACATACTATTTGAGACGAATGAAACCACCACCATAGATTGGAAGACAATTCACCATAAACGTCATTCAGAAATGGTGACTCAACAATCGACGGATGTGGTTTGATTTCAAATACCGCGTTTATCCCTTTTGATTTATAATCTTCGTTTAATCTCAATATTTCTGCCTCAATCTGATGACGAATACCAGTTTCAAATTCACGGTATTCCGAAACAAATAGATTATCGGTGAATTTGATAGGAATGGGCAAAAACTGTTTGCGACGCAACCGGGGTATCAGTCCTGCATTGATAAGCGAACTTTTCCCTATTCCAGATTTTGCATAACAAACCACCAAATCGTGGTTTGTTATCAGACGCATCATTTCTGTAATGTCCGTACCTCTGCCCTTAAATCGATTTGCATCACTTTCTTCATAAGGCCGGAAACTATACCAGGGATTTTGTTCTGTCGTGTATATTGTTGTTTTCATCGTTATTTCTTTTTATAAATTGTCCAATCAAATGTATGGAAAGTGTCGAACTCTGGGGCGGTTTCAGAATATATTTTAAAATTTATATCGTTGAAAATCCAAAAGCATGGGTTCCCCATTTCACTCCAGTTATTAATATTGTCAATAGTTACTTTTTTATCCACTTCCTTATTACGAAGCCAGACTTTTGCTGTATCACCATATCTTATTATAGGAATAATTCGGCTTAGCATCTTGTCCTCATCGGCATACTTCCGATCAAGAGTTTCAATAAATCTTCTTGCCTCTTCTTCCAATGCACTGATTATGTTTTGTACTACTCGTTTCTTACCAAAAAACCGTTGGATATAATTCTTTGTAATAATTGGTATGATATATCGGGAATTAGCTATGGCTTGCTCTAATCCTGTCCAATACTTTCCATCCAAGTCTTTAGGACGTTCCTTGTCGAGCCAAACGTCAAATCCCATATTTGCTAAAAAATCTTTTATCTTACAAACGAGTTCACGATCTTCACTGGCATAAGAGATGAAAAAATCATGGGTCTGACTATATTTTCCTGAATACTGGGATTTTACATCTTTAAGGACTGCATCCAAAAGCAGGTACATTTGTTCAGACTTCTCATAATTAATCCTTTCGAGGAATTCCATAAACGACATGTTTTTTTTAAACAAGATCTCTTCTTCAAGAGAATTGTCATATTCATGTTTGTTCCCAAGCAGGAATCCCTTACCTTTGCCTTCTGCATTTTTTCCTAAAGGATACCAGAGGAAACGGAAAATCCAATCGGGTAGAGCATCGCAGCCAAGAACGAGCATGCCTTGACCTTTAAACCGTGCCAGAAAGTTGCTACTTAATGAATTAGAGTTGTTCCATGCATGCAGGAACTCGAGTAATTCCTCCTCTCCCATTACCCATTTTACACCGTATGACCCTGATTGGCCGAATATGTGACATATAGTAGGATTGGAGATGTCTTTAAAATTGTCTCCTGTATCGGGGTCGAACCAACAAGAATTGTATTCTGATAAAAAACTATCCAATATGTCAAATGGGGATGTTGTAATGACTAAATGTGGTCGAATGGTTTGAATATAGTCAAGTATCGACGGATGCAATCGTATTCGTTCTTTTACTTCATTAATACCCAAAATCCGCACAACTTTTTTTATATTCCCCAAGTCGATGACTATAGGTGACACCCTAAGCTGGCACCGTTCGTAATTGTTAAAAATTTAACATTTGACGGGCGTGACCATCCTACTTCCCCTTTCCCCAAATTTTCCGGAAAATCAATTTGGCGGCATTTAATCCCCTCGAAGGTGTTTTTTCTACCCGTGGGCGAACAAAAGGCCGTATGGCCGCTCTGAATAAATGTTGAGCATGTCC
>LPNG01000057.1 GCA_001543395.1 Candidatus Alcium sp. F082
GTTCCGTTTCTGCACAGGTCAGTGCCACCGCCTTATACCCATCGTCTGGCTGTTTACATAGTTCTATGACTTGCACAACAAAATCCTGATAGGCTGCATCAGGGGAAATCTTCTTTTCACCCCGTATCAGTCTGAACAAACTGGTTTCTGTCAATATGAAGTAGTCCATTGCTATTCTCTTTTGCTTGTTTGATAATGATGTTTGTTGTGCGCACATCATTATTAGTGGCAAAGCGAATACCAACAGCACTATAGATTTTCAGGAGAGTCGCGTAACTGCCTGTAAAATAGCGAAATAAAATTTTGAAAAATTTTCAGCTTCATCAAAAGCATAAAAAATGATGTAAGAAAATCTTACATCGCGTAAGGTAATCTTACATCATTTCAGGTGTTTTCTCACGTTGTTTGCTACATCAACGCCTAATCAATCCGTACTTCTTGCGTTTTTGGAACAGGGTTTCACGGGTAATCCCCAGCATATCCGCCGCTTCATCGTAAGATGAGGTCATTTCTATGGCTTTGATGATTTTTGCCCTTTCATCTTCCTCGTTTTTAAGCGACAAGGGATTCTTGGTGTTGACTATCTCGTCTATCTCAATTTCTTCTGGTTGAATCTCGCCAGTTCTGGTAAGGATGACGGCTCTGTCAATGGTATGTTTCAACTGACGCACATTCTCCGGCCAGTCATAAGCCTTAATCTTCTTTGTCGCTTCATCGGTAAAGCCAGTAACGTCCAGATGGTTCATCTCATTGGACTCCCGCATGAACTCTGTCGCCAACAGCATAATGTCCTCACGACAACATCTCAATGGCGGAACTTCTATAGGGAACTCATTGATACGGGCCAGCAAGTCCTTTCTGAACTCTCCCTTACTCACCTTCTCACGAAGATTCTCATTGGAGGCTACGACTAAGCGGATGTTACAGCGTATATCCTTGTTGCTGCCCATCTTCTGATAGACTCTTTCTTCCAACACCCGAAGTAGCATCTTCTGAACTGGCATAGTCAGGTTCTCCACTTCATCAAGGAACAGTGTTCCGCCCTCAGCCTCGTGTATGAGGCCAGTGGTTTCCTCTGTTGCTCCAGTAAATGCCCCTTTCACATGACCGAACAAAATGGACATGGCAGTATCCGTATGAATCGAAGCGCAGTCTTTAGCGATATATGGCTTATCCTTGCGATGGCTCATATAGTGAACTTCTCGCGCTATATGTTCCTTTCCTGCGCCACTCTCACCATATATCAGTACCGTTGCCTCTGCATTGGCGAAAAGTTCCACACGACGCATCATCTTCTTATATGCCGGACTTTCCCGTTTATAGATAACATGTCCTTTCGGTTTCGGAGGGGAGTTACGGATAGCCTTCTGAACAGCTTCAACTAACTGGATGTCGTGAACAGGCTTAATCAGGTAGTCGGCAGCACCCATCTTCATGGCATTGACCGCCAACGGTGCATCAGTAACCTTGGTCATCATCACAAACGGGGTCGTACACCGTTTCTCATTCAGCTTTTCAAGAATCTTAGTACCATGACCATCAGGAAGCAGAAGGTCACAGATGATGGCATCATATTCGTTGTCAGCAATCAACTTCAGAGCCTCGCCGACCTTTGTGGCGCAGTCGGTACTCATCTTGGCATCCTGCATCCAGTTCCTGGCAAGACGCAGCATCACGCTGTCATCTTCCACAATCAAGACCTTATATCTGTTCATGCCTCGCCTCCTTCTATCTTTTCCCTGACTTGTCTGACAAGTTGCTCCGCCGTCAAAGAGACTTCTTCAACAGCCTTATCCAGACTGCCTTCTCCTTTCAGCGCATCACGGAGTTTGAGCATGGGCTTGACGATTCCCAGCAACTCCCAGCGTGATTCTAGTTTGTGTTGCAGGAAAGAGATGGCTTCCATGTTGCCAGTTTCCAAGGCAGATTTCAGTTCGCTCATTTCTGTCTCTGTCTGCTCGACAAGCAACGTCAGCATTCCCTTGACATCATCCTCTCCCTGAAGCAGTGTGGTGAAGTCTGCCTTCGGTATTTTGAAAGTTGCATCTTCCTTCACGCTATTGGCGATGGCCTGTGTCAGTTCTGCGTATGAAAATGGTTTTAGCAGACAACCGCTGAAACCAGCATCAATAAAATCCTCTGCCTTGCGTTCTGTCCTGCCCGTCATGGCAAGCACGGGCACGGTCTTTGAGTTTCCGATGTTGGCATCGCGCAACAGTTCCAACAAATCGAAGCCGCTGATACCTCCTAATTTGATGTCGGTGATGATGAGGTCGTAGTCACACTGGCGCATCCTTTCAAGCAGGTCATTCACAGTGCCGCATCCGACAACCTGCACATTCTTCTTGGCAAGCATCTCAACGGTCATCCTCAATACCGTCACATCATCGTCCACTACCGCTATACGCAGACCTTCAGGTAACGCCGTTGTATTTTTCTCTGCCAGTTGAAGGATTTCCTCATCACCCTCAACGACGGGAATCGTTACGGTGAACAGGCTGCCGAATCCGACGTGACTCTCAACGTCAATACTACCGCCCAGCAGTTCTGCAAGTGCCTTGGCTATACTCAGTCCGAGACCGAAGCCCTCCTGTGTATCGGCATTATCCAGACGGTTGAAAGGAGCGAATATACGCTGCACCTGTTCCTCCGTCATTCCTGTTCCCGTATCATGCACTTTGATGGTCAACGTGTTGGCTTCATACTCAACGCCAACCTTGACAGTTCCTTTCTGGGTGAACTTGACGGCATTGGACAGAATGTTGCTGCCTATCTGCAAAATGCGCTTACGGTCACCCATCACAACGGTGTCCTCTCCGACGAACGTTCCTTCTATCGCAACATTCTTAATCTCTGCTATAGGCTCATACTCCATCAACAGGGAACTCAGCACGTCCTTTACCCTAAACGGCACCATCTCCACCTCTTCCTTGCCAGTGTCAAGACGGTAGTAGCTCAGTAGCGTGTTCAGCAGCGTAAGCATCCTTTCCGAAGATTGCATGATGGCATCCTCGTATTGCTTGCACTTCTCATCCTTGGTAGTCTCTGCAATCAGGTCAGCATAGCCCATGATGGAAGTAAGCGGTGAACGCAGGTCGTGACTGACGGTCAGCATCATATTACGACGCAGTGTAAGCAGTTCCTCGTTGTGTCGGTTGCTCTGTTCCAATAGTACCTGGTTCCTGTGACGTTTCTTGGCATCACGATGAAACAGCCAGTAGGATATGATGGCAAGGACAAAAGCCGCTACCCCAAACCACATCACCAGATGCAAGGTCTCTCGTTGATGGGTCATGAGGTGTGTAGAGCCGAACCTACGCATCTGCGAGTCCTCTGCATTAAACTCGCTTGCCAGTTGGGTAATCTTCTCATTGAGCAGACTCTCTTTCCTCACGAGGTCTTCCATGTGCTGAAACAGTTGGTTGGCACTGCGCTCCTGCGATTGCTGAATGTCTGTTGCCAGCGATGTCAGAATTCTGTCCGTCTGCAGTTTCGCCCGGTTCAGGGCTTGCTGGTTCTCTGCCTCAGTTTCGGCATTGGCCTTCTTCTTGCTCTTCATCCATCCGAACATGCCCGTCGTCCTTTGGCGGTTCTCTTTGAGGTTTTCACTTACTTCGTCAGTCAGCCGTTGGTTGGCACGGTTTGCCTGACGGATAATGTCCGGCATCTTCTGCTGCATCAGTCCGCTCACGTCTCTCAGGTGCTCCATATCCTCATGGATGGCTAGTAGATACCCCTTTTTCTCAATGACAAGTTGCTTGATTTCCCGAACACGGCGTACTTGTGCCGTGTCGGGTATCGTCCGTATCATAGAGTCGAGTGTCAGCATAATGCTTTTCTCTTTCTTTTCGTATGCCACTATTCTTGTGCTATCCCATATTGCTGCCTGACCTCCTAACTGAGTCAAGTCGAACAGTTGCAGAAAAGCACCTTCCGAAAGTGTACGACGATCTATGTTCTCCCTGTATTTCACGCTGTTCTCTTCAAGGCTTCCACTCTTGCAGACAACGACAACAGAGGCAATGATAAAGACGGCGATAAGCGAGACATAGCCGCCCATTATCTTCAAACGCAGAAGCGTGAAAGAATCCTTATTTCTCATACAATCTTCTTACCTATATCCTTTTTGAGCCGACAAAGGTAATAAAATTGAAACAATTCAGGGGCTTTTCAAGCACAAAATGACGAAAATTCAAGAAAAATGTGTACCTTTGCAGCCGATTTACAGAACGAAAAGAACTTATTGACGATGTTTTTCGACGGTATATCAAATAGCGGAATGATGGCGTTTAGCATCATCTACGGCGTGACGGGCGTGGTGCCGCTCATCGCCGCGCTCTACCTGCTGCTGCGCCGGGCCAACGCCTTTGCGCCCGAGGTCACGCCGCCCGTGAGGCTGCGGCGCTGGGCGGCGGCGTTCTTCATGGTGACGGCACTGGGCCACGTGTGGTGGTACATCCTCTACGCCCTGTCCGGCGACGTGCGGAGCGAGGCCGACCTGATGCGCACGGCGGGCTACATGGCAGCGGTCGTGCTCGACATCGTGACGCTGCAGACCACCTTCGCCGGCACGCTGATGGCCATGCTGCAGGACCGGCGGCGGCCCGTGTGGCCCGCCTTCGCGGCCATGGCGCCGTTTGTGGCGATGGGCGTGGTGCAGATGGTGCATCCCAGTCCCCGGCTCATGTGGGCCGTCATCGCTTATGTGGTGCTGCTCTACGTGACGTTCACGGCATACATGGCATTTGCCGTGAGGCAGTACGGCCGTTGGCTGCGCGACAACTATGCCGACCTGGAGCGCAAGGAGGTGTGGCTGAGCCACGTGCTGTCGCTCGCATTCATGCTGCTGCTCATCCTCTACTCCTTCACCGAATTCGACATCTGCCAGCTTTACCTCCTGCATTTCAGCGAGCTCGTCTTCTTCGTCTTCCTGCTGTGGCGCGTCGAGACGCTGAGCGACCTGAGTGGTTCGGGAATACAGGAAGACGAGGAGACAAGGAGACGAGAATACAGGAATACAGGAATACAGGAAGACGGGAATACAGGAATACAGGAAGACGATGCAGGCCCGTCGCCCTACACGCTTTCCGATGACGCTTACGAGGAGATGACCCTCCTGCTGCAGAAGCACTGCATCGACACGGGGCTCTACCTGCAGCACGACCTGAACAAGGCGCAGGTGGCCCAGGCCATAGGCACCAACCGCACCTATCTCAGCCTGTATTTCATGCGGCAGGAAACGACCTACAACGCCTACATCAACGACCTGCGCATCCGCCATTTCATCAGGCTCTAC
>LPNG01000058.1 GCA_001543395.1 Candidatus Alcium sp. F082
TGGGGTAAACCAACGACGGGTTGCTGGACAATGTGGCGTTCTGCCGGATGTTCAGATGTGGGAATGTGAGTTTGATGTTGCGCTCAACGTTGGCAACAAAGGGGGAGATTCGACCTTCCCTCGGCGCTCCTTCGGAATGGATTATATGTGCATTCTTTACAGTCATCAGTGTTTTGTGGCTGTCACAAAGAGCGACATGGTGTTTTTTTTGATGTTTTGGTTCCTTTAATAGAATATAAGGTTTCCCTGACATATTCACATTCTGATACTTTTCAATATATGGTTATAGTGCGAATAATCAAATTTTGTGGCATTACGTGCATCTGTACCCATAATATCTTTCTCAAATCCCTTATAACTATGATTTCCAAATTATCTATCCAACAGACCCAAAAATGTAGAGTTTCGTTTCATATATCCTGCAATTCCGTAGCTTTGTTCATAAGAAATGTGTGTTTTATTCATAATACGCTTCCTTTTAGGGACCTGGGGATCTGTATTTTTTTGACTTGCTTATTTTATATACAAATATAGAATCATATTCGGTTTTCTTTAGCTCTGGAATTAGAGGTATCCCTCCGATACCACATAGATCATCTTGTGTTTTTTTAAGATA
This sequence comes from Candidatus Alcium sp. F082, assembly GCA_001543395.1. Taxonomy (GTDB): domain Bacteria; phylum Bacteroidota; class Bacteroidia; order Bacteroidales; family F082; genus Limimorpha. The sequence continues at coordinate 617 of LPNG01000058.1, forward strand.
TGGTGAATGGGAAATTCTTAGAGGCTTTCTTCTAAAAAAAATCAAATAATCATATTTATCAAAGTCAAATCGTTCATAATCAACCTGTAATTTACAATATTTAGAACAATTGCGATGATGGTAGTCTGTGAATATGTAAGACAAATCTTTCAAATTTCGGATGTAAAAGAATGATGTCCCTGTATATATATCACAACCATGCTCGGGAAGTTTAATTGATTGCACTAAAGAAAAAGGCACACTTCTTGGGAAGAAGAAGAAAAATATTAACAACAAGCCAAGCATTAAAAATATGCACACAGCGACAACTAACCCTTTTTTCATTTCATACCTCCTGTCTGATAATATAATGGGATAACGGGTGTATTATTACTTCTCTTAGCCGGATTAACACCCAAATAATCCCAGGCGCCAGAGAGTAAAAGACGACCGGGCTCTGGAGTTCTTGTTATCCACCTATAGCGCACTGCATCAGCGGTGCCACGAATAGTTTTAAATGAAAACTTTTGATAAAATGCTCCCATTAATGTGAGTTTGCTCCCTTTTAATTTTTTGTTATGCTCATTGGAATGACATGAGTTTATGTTTAAAGTTGCATTACTTATATTACCACTTATAGAAGGTAAATCTTGAACATTGGTTGCACTTGTCCCACTTCTATTTGTTTTGCCATTCCCTGTTGATGTAATATATTCTTTTTTATTCGCATCCAAATGTAATGCTTGGTTGGATCCATGATAATTCAAGTTGACTTCTTGTATATCACTCCCAGCCATATCATGCCAGTCTTGGGCGAAATCCGATCTTGTTGTAGCATCACTTAGTGCAACACTCCCTTTCCCATATTTCCGTTCTGCTACTTCATACATTTTTTCTGACTGTTTCTTAAAACACGGGTCGTAAAAGATGTATACCTTAATGTTGCTATGGTCAGATATGATATTTCCGTAAATATCTTTCCAATCTCTCCCGTCCGGATCCACAAATATCACCGGGTTCCAGTTGCAGTAGTTGTACGGCGAGATCCCCGGGTACACATCCATCATCGGGTCGGGCGAGAGCCATCCGCTCCAGACCTCCGGCCAGTGGTACCTCGCCCCGTAGTAGAGAAAGCCCGTCTCGGGGTCCTTCTCCTTGCCATTATCTTCGATGACATTGCTGCATCTCGGCAAAGCAAGCAAGCTTGCTCTGCGCTCGACTTCCGCAATGTCGGGATTCGACGGGGCAAAGACCGTGATTTGGCTATTTGATAACAATGTGTTATGTGCAGTTCGATTCAATGAAATATTTATTGTCAATTGTTTATGCCTTATTTGACAAACACTGTTCTTTTCATTCCATTGCCACCCGCATGCCGTAGTTATTCTATCTATTGGGGGATCTCTTGTAATTGATTATTCTCAAAGACAAACTCCAACCAACATTTTCTCAATCACTTCACTTTGGGAATTCCAAATTTCATTGTCCGAATCGGATGAATAAATGTGTCAACATCTAGTATCCGTGGAATCATATTAAAATGAACTGGAGAAGAAGCATTATTTATTGGTAATTTCAACGCACAATCGTAATAACCAATATATTTTACTACAACAGAAAGACTATCGCGTATATTGTCTGTTGGAAAACGAAAAAAACCACATGTGTCTGAATAAACAACAGTGTCTTGAGGAAATATATGAATCTCCGCAAATGGCAATATGGTGTCATTTAAAGTATCGTAAACAACACCTGAAAGATAATTTTGTGCATGTACTGTTATAGTACCGCAAATAATGCCAAACAATATCAAAAACCTTTTCATAAATAGTTTATTCTGTAACAGATTTACTTGTGGAACCAGTTGTTGTTACAATTCTATATTTTTCATTTCCGATTTTATCTAGTGAATTGTGTCCATCGCGTCGCATTTCGTTCCATTCAGAAATAACGCCGTATTCCCATGTGTGTATATTATAATATTCTTCATCATTATCCCAGACATCATCACGTTTTGTGTTTTTCCTTCTAAAAAAATCCGCAGGGGCAGTTAGTGCATTTATTATATGACCAACCTCATGACCCAAAACGGCGGCAGGAGACATTACTTCTTTAGTTTCGATATTTTGTATTCCTAAATTTGGATCAAATAAGAGTTCTTGCTTTGGTGGAATTTGATCAGTAATTCCCTCATAGTATTTTACTATGGCAGCTGTTTCTCCAAAATTCTCTATAATATCAACGGAAACAGTTGGGGAGTAAGTTATTTCTTTTATTTTATCACCCATTGTTTCCGTTGTAGATAATTTGTTTAATGCGTTTATCGTTTCGGACATATACGTGTTAAATCCTTCAGTTTTCATTCCGATATAATATGGCTGTCGATAACCATCTTTATCAACCAGCCAGATTTCCCTCCCGTCCGGATCCACAAATATCACCGGGTTCCAGTTGCAGTAGTTGTACGGCGAAATCCCCGGGTACACATCCATCATCGGGTCGGGCGAGAGCCATCCGGTCCAGACCTCCGGCCAGTGGTACCTCGCCCCGTAGTAGAGAAAGCCCGTCTCGGGGTCCTTCTCCTTGCCGTTGGAATCTGAAGAAATCCAAATCCTTATGATTCTTCCCGTTGGCATCATCATTAGGCGTTTTATATGGAAAAATTATTGAATATTCTATTTCTTCAGTTACTTTTTAAACATTCTGTCATGCTGATTTACCAGGAGTTCACGGGATTGGGGTTTTTGTCATGCTCGCATTGGATAATATTTCCATTTTCATCTATAGTAAAGAGAGCGTGATAGTCAGCACCGTCCTTTCCCAAGACATTCCACAAAAGGCTTCTAACAAGGTGTAGTAATCCAAGCAGTAGACATGTGTCAATCATTATTGAGATGGTAAGATTCAATGACATCAATGGAACGGTAGAAAATACAAACAGAATAAATATAATGCACTTGAAGACAAATTCAAATACGATTATCTTGGGTTTCATAATGTAATTCATGCCTCAAAATTATTTTGTGTATTTGTCTGACACCCATATTCCATTAGTTGTAACTGTGTTTGGTTTGGAACCAGGTTGCAAACCACTATGAACAACAACCCCTTGTATTAACATATTGATCTTTGGTAGTTCTTGTATAAACTGTTCCTGTGCAACCTGTTGCACGTCCGTTCTTGTCTCTATCAAATATAACGTCTTTTACCATCCAAGATGGGGTAATGACATCTTATCTGTTTTGTTGTCCTGTCTGTTTTTAATCAATCTGCAAACATAAGATGACAAGGCAGATAACCACACGAAGAACCGGGATCGTATTTTTCAAAAGACACTACATCTCCTGTTTCTTCAGTATAATGTATATACCAATCATGCGGCTTGCGTGGGTCAAAATCTAAAACATTGACACATTTCGGGTCGGCTATCAAAGAACATATTAGATTATTGTCAATTACACGGAAGTCAAAGTCTTCGCAAGAGAGCAAATAGTATCCAATCAATCCTTTGTTCTGATATACCAGCATTTTGGAATTACATCTTTGTGATTCTGCAATATTAAAGTAGAATGATAGCAGTACAAATTGTATTGTATTGTCCGCCCTGATGATTTCCCCGATATAATGGTATTTAGCGATATCAAAGTTGTCATATATTGTATATATGATATTCTTAGGACAGGTGTCGTTACGGAAAATGATTCTGATATCTTTATCAACGAAAACACAACCGCTATTTGACGACGATTTCAAATCAATCCTGCCCTCGAAGGACACCCGTGACGCACATGATTCCATCAAACAGAATGCGAGGATCAAATAAGAATTAATAAAATGTGTGTGTTTCATTTTACAACAGCATTATGATACATTATGTATACATTTTCAACATAACCTTTATTTCCTCCTCCATTATATGCTTTCGTCGCCGATTTCCAACCTTGAAATGAGAATGTTCCATTGTCAGAAACACCACCTTTATATCCTTTTGATGCCAAGATTCGTATTCCTCCAGTGAGAGATTGCCAGACGGAAGTATTTTCTCCATTGTTAAATCCATATTTAGATTTAAATGCAGACCAGTCCCCCTTGTTGTTTGCTTGTAAAATGTCTGATGTCTTTCTCCCGCAATGAGACTCTTGCATGGCAATGGCTTTGACCAACGTTGGATTTAATTCGGGTATTTTCTCTGTTTCAGAGAGAGGTATTTTTCTATTTCCATCCGTATAAAGCTGTAATTCCCCTGCATTTTTATCAGCATTGAAGTAACCTGTCGCTGCTGCAATCAAATGATCATACCGTTGGTATTCGTCACCCGTTGTATTTTCATGTGTTTGTGTTCTCTCTGAGATTATACCAGGCATGGGAACCTCTTGCCAATTATTATTAACATTAATGAAGGTACTGTTTCCGCCCGGCAGACGTTTGTGCTCTGTTCCGTTTCTACTTACATAGACGGTATCTCTCCCGTCCGGATCCACAAATATCACCGGGTTCCAGTTGCAGTAGTTGTACGGCGAGATCCCCGGATACACATCCATCATCGGGTCCGGCGAGAGCCATCCGCTCCAGACCTCCGGCCAGTGGTACCGTGCCCCGTAGTAGAGAAAGCCCGTCTCGGGGTCCTTCGATTCATTTATTTCATTGGATAGACATTAGTCACATGCCCCGTTTCATTAGGGTATAATAGCCATTTATACTTTAGTTCTGTGTGTGCTATCCCATTGTTAAAGACAACATTTTTCATTGCGTTAAAACCTGTATCATCACATGCATCTGCTATTAAGTAATTTCCCTCTGTTATATGTGAAGATACATCCCTAAATATTTGTTCTATTGTTGTGCGGCAGATACTATCTTCTTCATTACCAACAATATTAAAAAAACATTCAAAAGTCTCACTATTTTTTGCATAAAAAACCACCCAAACACATGATGTATCCAAATTTACAATTTTGACAGAGTTGTCTTGTACCGTCCAATCCGCGAAACATTCTATATTGGCCCATATAGTATCCCATTCTTGGGTAGACGGCATACAACTATTATTTATTTCAGGGTATTCCAATAAAGAAAAACCATTTTTTTGTTGGATGTAAGGGGTACATAGGTCCTCGTAAATGCCATCATCCAATGTATCACTCTCCGAGTCATTCAATAATAGATGGCAGGATGAGAATAGGGGCAATAATAATAGAGCAATCAATATAATACGTCTCATATTTTTATAAATCTTTCAATAAACTCTTCCATACTTTAAGGTTTCGTGGGTTAAGTTTATATCGTTCCTCACAATATGTCCCTCTCGAATTAGGCACAGCCTCATCCCTAAAACTGTTCAAGATATAATCAAAGTCCTTTGCGGAAAAAGATTTCAATAATCCTTTTCCTGTAGAATTATACTTCTTATTTCCGTTTCGACTTGTGATACCATCTGTATTTCCGGTAATAATGGCTTGAAATATGTAAGCTTCAACTTCATTGTACATGCTGCGACCGTTTCTTCCCTTGAGATCTTGATATGCATGAAACAACTCATGGGATAGAATTACTAAACTACCATGACGATTTCCCAGCAATATTTTTTCATTAACATAACCACCATCCCCACTTGAGGGATTTTCATTTGATATGTTGAATGTCTTTCTGCTTTCAGATAAGGCATCTAAAACTTTTCGCCCTTCCGCTTTTTTATACATTGTTTCCAAGTTTTTAGCAACATAATAAGTAACCTTGTCTCCTTTGTAATTGCCGGCGAGGATACCCTTGAAGGAACTGACAACGTCCTCAGAGACCAAACGGTACGGTTTACAACCAAAGGCAACCGCACACACTATCCGTCTGAAATACGGAGAATTG
>LPNG01000059.1 GCA_001543395.1 Candidatus Alcium sp. F082
GGATATGCAGGCACTGCCTGTTTTATCGCTCACAGTCTTTGGAAGAGTGTGAGCAAATCCCTTGCCGCTCTGATGAGCGAACAGACGGCCAAAACGGATATTTCACCATTCGGCAAGTACCTATCGAACCGCTGTTTTCCCCTGATGCCTTCAAATAGCGAAATGCCCTGCCATCCTCATCGATGCGCGGGGCATTTCCTATCTTTAACTACCACTATCGTAAGCACGATAGCACGTAAGTACATATACCGAAATATCCTATCTCTTTACCGCCACTTTCTCCGTGAACACTCTTCCTTCAGCATCCTTAATCCTCACCAAATAAACACCTTGCGGCAAATCCGCCACAGATATTTCATTCGTGCCACGCATAGTATTCACCACCTGCCCCAAGGCATTGTAAACCTGCACCTCGGCGGCTTCAACGCCGTCTATCGTCACTTTTTCCATAGCAGGATTAGGATAAACGGAAATCACTTTGTCATTGATTTCTTCGACTGAAGTGATAACACATGCGTCGTATTCCGGATTTTGCCAAATGAGTTCCCCGTCTTGATGGAAGCAAAGGGCTCTATAGTAACCTCCACAGAAATAATAGGAACCACAATAGAGCAATCCTAAGTCACTGCCAATACCTTCTATCCATGTTTCCATAGCGTAGGGCTCTCCAGTAAAGTCATATTCCAATCCAAACCAAAACTTTTTCCGGTCAACCCCTCCAATTTGCTCTATGCTGATAGAATCAAGAACGAAATAATCTCCATAGCCACAGACCAAAGAATCGCCCACATTGGCAGTGAAGTCATAGAGCAGTATTTCAGAATTACCATTATAGGTTTCCCATACCTTGCCATCCTCTTCCCTAAGCAAGGCAACCTGATAGGGAGTGCCCTCGCCATTCAGAGTTTCCATGACTTTCGTATATCTAACTTCGTTAATCAGTGTGTCACCTGAAAGCCAATTGACTAAAGTGTTGTAATGACCTTCAGTATCTTTACACACTATAGCATCAAGCGTATACCATTCGTTGCCCTCCTGGATCATAGGCACATACTCTTGCGCTTGTGTTTTAACCCCTCCCGCCATCAGCAGGAGCGCAAGCAGGGTCATAATTCTTCTTGTTTTCATACTTCTATAGTTTTATTCCCAGCAAAAATACTGATTATTAATAAATGTCAAGCCTTTTTTGCCCCGCTCAACCGCTTTGTCCTTACTTTTTTCCCTCAGTCCGTCAACAACTTCTTGAAAACGAACACCCTAATAAATCGCACCAAATTCTTTTGTCCCTATGAAAACCCCAACTTAAAGTAGGGGTGTCCCGACCCTAACCAGGGGTTTCAACACTTGGCAGCTCGGTCCCTGAGCTTGTCGAAGGGTCCCCCTCTGAGAGGGGGTGGCCGCAGGCCGGGGGAGTTACATTTCACCGACCCAAGCCATACACTCGGCTACGCCATCCTTAACAACCCATCTTATTGATAATATCTTGCCGATACCATCAAAGTTCATTTCCTTCCTTATCTGCTCATCCGTTGGCTTCTTCGTCTTGGTTTTGGGGCGTAACGTAGAATACCAATCTTTTGAGTCGCCTCGCAGATACTCCCTGAAATCTCGAACTCTGTCGGCTTTTATGATGGCATCTGTTACGCTGTCCCAATCAGCCGACACATAATCACCGACCCTGGGCGCGCTGAAGAAATCAGCTACAACGCAGCAATCGTCATCAATCCAGTCGTCATTTTCGATGTAAAGCCTTACTTTCATGTTGCTTGATGTTTTCCAGCTCTCCACTCTTTGACTCACGCAAAAGAAAGAGGCGTGAGACAATTCGTTCCACATTCTACCGGCTCTGGAAAACCGCTTATCAAATGGATACGAAAGCTCACGCCTGTTGGCGCGAGCTTCGTCGTCCTGTCTCCTTGATAAGCTTTGAAATTTTCCAGATTTCGTAGAATGGAAACAGAGCGCAAAGCTCTATTATTTATGTCATTTAAGGCTGCAAATATAGCCTTTTTTCAATAATTATCAACCAGCATTGCCGTTGAAAAAAGCAGTTTAATAACAAATCCCGCAGTTGTATTTGACCAAAACAACCTGGTCTTTCGACTCAAAATTGATGGTATTGCCATTCCTTGTGGCTATTGTGGTCTCTTTAATCAACCCACCAAACTCACTCCAAAATGTTGATATTATCTCCGCCTCATCATCATTGATGATGCTCACTGTTGGGAGTATGTCTTCACTCCCGATGTATTGTAATAGCCCTTCGGTGATGTCTTTGGGCTTACTTCCGATAGGTTTGAGAGCTTCTCTGACTTCTTCCGGCTTATACCCCAATCCCATTAGCAGCTTTTTATAATCACTTGCATCGTTGTCGTGGTGAGGTGAAACGCCCATCACTTTGTATAAGTCAGCATCGCCATAAATCTCAGTAACAGCACCATAATTTGCATGGCCATCTTTTGGTGTGATGTCTATCAGGATGTGCAGTAAATAACCCTGCCAGATACCCATTTCGTTGAAAGGGATGTCAAAACCTTGCAGGAAATCCTTTTCATCGGAGTGCATAAACCAGAGCATATCATAGCCATTCCGCTCTGCATTTATTTCTCTTACATAAGGCACGGTCTCATACTCGTATTGCCTGGTCTTATAGAAATCAAGCACATACCCATCTTTGATTTTGACAAGATCCAGCACTTCAAGTAAATGCTCGTAATCTTCAGCATTATCAAAGTCCGTATTTAAGACCGCATCAACAAACTCGTTTCCTTTTATACTATAAGCATTGTCCATGATAGTTATAGTTTATCGTTAGCAATAGTTTATCCCCGCTTCGCTTTCTTCATCGCCTCATACTTCTTGCTATAGGTCTTCTCCATCAATCCGAAAAGCCCGTCACCGAAGCAAATGAACCTTGCTTTATCACTGTTGATGCTCGCCATGACGTTTTTCTTGTTGGTATTTGGATAGACCTTCAGAACCTTCTTCATGATCTTGTCGATATGCACCGGCCTTTTGGCCTCTTCCAAGACATCGGCCACTAATTGTCGGATGGTGCCTCGATACACATGATCCCATTCCGCTAAAACATATCTCGTAGTCATCCCGATAGGCTTTAAGGCATCCGCTTCAAGCACCTTTGATCTGATATTGTCAAAGCTCTTGTCCTTAATCTCTGGTCGTTTCTCTATCAAGGCTGCATACAGCTCCTTCAGGCTCATCGGCTTGCCATTCTTACGCAATATCTCGGTCAACTCATAAATCACATCAACCCCTTGCGGCGGCAAAATGATATTGCCCTCCTCGTCGACGACCAGCCCAAATGCCTTGTCAATGATGATGGGCAAAGCCTCCAGATAGTAGCTTTTCTCGTATTCGCCAACATTATTCAGCAAATCAGCAAGTGGAATGGATTCAGCTTCAACCTTTGTCTGATTATTATAGGCTTTTATTGCCTTACAAACCCTGATAATTTCGGAAATGAGCAGATGACCGTCGATGAGAAAACGAATGCCGTTCACCTTGACCATTTTCATGTAAAAGCCCTCGGTGCAAATCATCGAGAACGACTCAAATGGGATGTTCACTTTTTCATCCTCCACGACACTGCGATACATTTCGTCAACTTCTGTAATGACCAGTGCGGTACCTAACTTGTAATGTTGCCATCCCTTGCCTTTGAACAAGTATCTCGGCGCACGGTTAAATAGCTGCCTGACACGATTCTTGCCAAGATTCATCTCGTCACCAATCTCCTCAAAGTTCATAAGATGTCCGTCATAAATGCCAGAAGCCTTCGCAAAAACCCATTCCTCTCTGTCCGTCGTCTTCATCAGGTATTCCCTTAGCAGGAAAAACATAGGATAGTACCCGTGCTGTTTATAAAAATCTGCCACAAAACCTGCATGCTCTTCCTTCAGATAGCGGAAAGTGTTCAGAACAATGGTCTTGCTCAACTCATCACCGCTAAGGCTTTCATACCAGAAAAGAGTTTGCTTCAACTCTGCCACCAACAATTGAAGAGGTCTTGAAGAATACCTCCAACTCTCTGTCGAGTTCCACAATGAACTTAATTCATCGTCATTAAGCTGGAATAAAGCCAAAGCTTTCGTGTAGGTTGGTGTCAACTTCTCCTTTACATCCTCTTCCCAAGAATAACGAAAGAGCCTATCGGTTCTGTTTTCAAAATCAGTCAACAAAGCCTGTCTTTTCATCTTCAATTCCGCGTCTTTCTCTTTAAGCTCTGTTGCAAATTGCTCATCACAGAACCACAAGATAGCCCGTGCTGTAACAACCAATTCGTAGGTATAGGTGTCATCCAGTTCTTCTTTCTTAAACGAGGAGTAGATTTCGGCAAGCATCTGATAGCAATAGTGCTTCAGCTCCCAGCTTTTGAGATTATTGAACCTTTCCGCCAAGTCTTTCTGATTGCAGAAGAAGAAATCGTAAAACGACTTGCAGTCACCAAAGATGTCATAAAACAGCCTGATACATTCCAAGGAATACTCCATCAGCGTCCTTTTGTAATTCGCCACAATGATGCTCTTCAGCTCTTCTGGCAAATCTTTGTAACTATCCAACTTCTGCAATAGTTGGAGGGCATATTTTTTATCGACCAGCCCCATGACCGCTTCAAACTCACTTTCGGTGTACGGGCCACAATTACGCAGTCTCCGCAAGGTTCCCCGATGCTGGCACAGGATAAGATCTCCTACGGTGATAATACCGCAATCTCTACAAACATTCAATGATCTGTACGAAATCATTCCCTGCTCATAGTAAAACTCAATCGGTTTCCTAAGTATCGCCCTAATGCTTTTCTTCTTTTTCATTCTGTTCCGTCCTTTATTCCCTTGCAAGGGGAACAGTCAGCCTGCAAATGTACGACTTTTGTCTTCAACTTTCCTCAAATTCCTCAAATTCCTCAACCCAAGTAGTTGAGGAATTTTCGTCAATACGCCGTAATTGCCCCGTCTTAGATATAAATAAATAAAAATGTGCTTATATTTCTTTGTGTAAACCACTGAAAACCCGTATCTTTGTGGCAACAAGCACCCATTACTGGCAATCATCAAAATTTGCCAATGTGGTGACTAAAAGACAAATAGCAAATTTTTCACAACACCCTGTTGTTGTCAAAACCATCTAAGAGATATGAGTAGTAAAACAGACCCGAAAATCGTTCAGGAAGTAAAGCTCATCTCCATC
>LPNG01000060.1 GCA_001543395.1 Candidatus Alcium sp. F082
TGCGCTTGTATGCCTTCCTTTGCGGATAAGATGAGGACTGCTCCATCAAGCATTTTGAATGTCCGCTCCACTTCCGCAATAAAATCCATGTGTCCCGGAGTGTCAATGATATTGCATTTCACTCCATTCCAGATAATAGATGTCGTAGAAGCCCGGACAGTAATTCCTCTACGTTTCTCTATATCCATAGAGTCCGTTATGGTGTCACCATTATCCACACGGCCGCACTTTTCCGTTGCTCCACTGGCAAACAGCAGATTCTCGGTTACGGAAGTTTTTCCTGCATCAATGTGAGCAAGAATTCGTAACCGTCCACTTCTCCGCAACCTCTGATAGAGCGCGTTCCAGGGCCGATTTGGCCTGGAGGGCGTTTTGATCATCTGTTCTTTGGGGGATTTATACCGTGCAGAAGCAGGGCAGCAGGGCGTTTTTATCGGTGTACGCGTCGGCGTCTTTAAGCTTCCGGAGCAGGAAGGCGATGTACTTTTCCGGAGCAAGCCCGTTCAGTTTACAGCTTTCGATGAGCGAGAACATGAAGGCGTTGTCCAGGGCTGATTCCTCACTGCCGATATTGGATGCGGTCTTGAGGTTCATCTTGATGTGTCGCATCATCTGCTCGGCGAGATTGTTGCTGATTTCCACGGCGCCGTTTTCCAGGACCCGCTTCATGGCGGGCCATTCAGAGAGGGCATACTTGACGGCCTTGGCCATCAGGGCCCCGCATTCAGCGTAGCCGGATGCTTCATACATCTTGAGTCGGGCTTCAATGCCGGCCATGATGTCCGCCGTGCTGCCTGTCTTGAGACGCTCCACCAGCCGCTCGTTGGCGCTCATCCCCATCTTCTTGCAATGGTACTCAATGGCGAAGATTTTCCCGATTTCCTCGATGAACCACATCGCAGTGTCGTGGTCCTCCACAATGGCGTCAACGAAGCACCTTCGTATGTGCACGAGGCAGGCTGATCGTCGGGGACCTCCTCCGTCCTGCGTGTCAAAGATCTTGTAGACCACGTAGCCGTCAGTGGTGTAGAACCCTATGAAGTCCTTGAGGAACGGCTCAATGGCCTTCTTGCCACGGCTGCCACTCTCGTAGACGAACCAGACAAGCTTGCTCAGGGTGGCGCGGATGGTCCATACGTACTTCTTCAGGTAGGACCAGTCCCTGTTCTTGCGGTCCCCGCATCCCACCAGCAGCGGCGTCTCGTCCAGCATCCAGTACGTGGCCTTGCGGATGGCCGCTTCCCAGACAGCAGTCATGTGGGTACGGACCCAGGCGATTACCCGGTGGACGTTGTCCCCGAGAGTGCTCTTGCTTATGTTGAAGCCATTATTCGCCAACTGGCTGACAATCTGGTCGAAGGGTTTGTTGTAGCAGTACTTCTCGGCAATGATGTATGTCAGCATATCCGTTCCGAAGCAGCATCCCGGGCAAGGAAGGTCCAGCCCCAGCCTGGACGCCGTACGATAGTCTTCGGCGTCAGCAGAGCGGACCGTCGCGGTCTCGTAGATGTGCTCCTCTATCTTCTCGGGATACCGGATGATGACTTTCACCAGGTTGATGTCAATCTCCCCGTCCCGGGTGGCGAACGTCTCGCCCTCGCCGAGGGTGAAGTACTCGCCAAGGCTGTGGTAGATGGCGTTCTCTGTGTAGTCCTTCTGCTTGCTGTAGTCGGTGCGGATCTCTATCTCGGCACCGGGATAGCGGCGCTTGAGCGCCTTCTGGAGGCGCTTCACAGCATCCCCTTCATCACGGGAAGCGGAGGAGGAAGAGGGGCCAGAACCACCGGAGGACGGAGTCCCGGTCCCGTCGAAGTCATTCTTCTCGTCCTCCCGGTTCTCGTCATCAGTCTTTCCCAGCTTGTCACCCTTCTCGGACTTGCGGCCGAACCGCTTACCGCGGGCCAGGTTCTCCCGGGAACGGCTTCCTTTCAGAGAGGCCTGAAGGGAGGCAATCATGTCCTTGAGCTGCTTGACCTGTAGTTCATGGGCAGCGTTCAGGTTCTCCGTAAGCGTTCTGGTGAGCCGGTCCATATCCCTGGCGTGTTCAACGCGCATGTCATCCATCATCTTGCGGTAGAAGTCCTCCGTGCGCCGGGCTTCCGCCTGGTACATCTCCCGCATGCGCTGCTCGCGCTGCGGGTCCAGCTGCGCCTCCAGCCGGGAGATGACCTCCTTCAGCTCGACGATCTGCGCATAGGCAAGTTGTAGTTGTTCTTCCGTACTCATCTTGAGCGTGAAGTTACGGAAGATTTTTCTAAAAAGCAAATTTAACCTTTTGAGTATCAACGTATTAAAGGCGTTTTGGGGCGGTTTTGAGAACCTTTGGTTTTGCGCGTTCGGAGGGATAGCCTGCAACTTTTCAAGGCCGCCAGAAAGCCTCTGAATAGCCTTTAATCGGCTGATATTGAGCGGGTTAAGATTGCACACAAGGAGCCCTGAAGGCTTTTTGAAAAAAGTTTTCAGGGGCGCTTATCCTCAAGATATCGGACTTTCACTTCGCCCTTCACGGAAGCCTCCGTCAGCAGGGTGAAGTCCGTCCAGCTGATCTGCCCGTAACTTTTGGCCGGGTCTGTGTCCGGACTGATGAACCGCCCCTCGTCCAGGCGGATGCTGATGAGCTCGAACCGGTTGTACTCCCGTATCAGGACCTTCTTCGCCCTTGGGTTCTTCCCGCCGAACACGAAGATGCTCTTGCTCTTGAAGGGGCTCAGACCCATCTGTGAGCGGACGATTCCGCACAGGCCGTCAATGCCTTTGCGCATGTCCACCTTCTCACTGTACAGGTAGATGCCGTACTCGTTGGATACCGTGAGCATGGCTACGCGAGCATCTTTCGGACCATCGCAAGGATATCCTCCAGCCTGTCGGCCCGGCCATGGAGGATCATCCCGTTGGTGAACCGGACGCGGATCTCACGGATGGACACCGGCTCCGCAGGAGCCTCCTGAGGGACCTCGATGAAGCTGGCAGGGAGGGCATCTGCGGAACCCGTCTGTTTGCCGGCATCAGAACCAGGACCATGTTCCCTGGCATACTTGCAGAACTTGGGGTAGTCCAGGCCCTCGTCCTCGCAGAACTTCCGCAGCGACCTGCCGTGACTGTAATACTGGTATTGGCGCAGCGCCGCTGCGAACTGGCTCTTGACCGGGTCTTGCTGGGTGGTGGCTTGGGTAGGTGTTGTCGTTTCCATTTGCCTCATGTTCTTGGTTTGAGGCAAATGTCGGCTATGTCATTGGATTGGCAATGCGGAGAAGTGGACGGTTACCAAGAATTCCTAAATTTATAATATTCATTTGGATTAAGCAATAATATACTACAGTAGATGCATTGTCGAAACGCACCTTTTAATACCTCCTCGTAGCATATGAGAACTACAGGATTACTAACTCGTATTAATATGTATATTATTACTGCCGCATAACGATTACAAAATTACACAAAAAAATATATCTAACAAAAGTGGGAGGATTTTTTAACTTTTTTTACCATAGACATTTTATTAGGGAAGCGTAGGTTCAACTGGTAAGTACAAATAAGTAGAAATGTTTGAACAACAACGTTTTAGGAAGTTGAAAAAAATCAAGTTTCTCTCTCGGTATAACGTTTATTTTGGCCAATATCTTCTTTAGTTTGGCATTTGAGTATTTCCCATTCGTGTTCTATTTAGCTCCTTATTATGAGTATGTAGCAAGTTGCTTATCAAATTCAGCCTCTTTGAGGGTCAAATATGGTTTTGCAAATGGTGACTGACAAGACATAAACAAGGTCAGCAGGATTTTTTACATAAATGGACATGAATGTATATAACCTAAAATAAGAATAAATTTTAATAAGGGCTGCCCAAAAAGAAAAAAAATGCAGTTGCCATCCTACAGATACTTGCAGAAAGGATAAAATTTACTTTTAGACCTTTTGGGATAGCCCTTATTAATACTTCAGATAAAATTCCTAAGGTTATATTTTCAATCCTTTGGACCGGGTTTCCTCCTTGGCATACAGCCCCGGATGCCCAGTTATGGTGTGATTGGCGATAATACTTTCCGATGGATTGCGTATTTGCGGTGATGTATCTTCGGGATATTGCCTGATACCGTTTCGCACACCTTTCGCTTCCGGTTTGACCTGTTGCCCTTCATGCTCCTTTTCGGTGATTTCGGGTGTAGGCGGCGCAAGTTCCAGCTGTATCTTTCGGTCAAGTGCTGCCAGTTCAGACTTCAATCCTTTCAGTTCATCTTCTTTCTTCCACTGCTTGTTTGCTATCTCCTTCAAAAGCGGAATGTCCTTGGAAAGAACAGCGTTCTTCTCTTTATACTGCTCGATGGTCTGGGGAATGCGCTCCAGTGAGTTAATGAAGTTCCGGGCTGCGGCTATAGGATCAGACAGGGCTATAAAGCCGTTGTTGTACTTATACTTGAAGTTGCCCTCCACACAAAACTTGTTTTGGAACATTCCCAGCCCATCCTTGTCAAGCGGTTCACTGCACATCAGGATGGTGAAGCCGTGAATCTCGCCCACACGTCGGTATTCGCCCTTGGTGTCCATCTCTTTGGCAATCTTCTGGAGTTGCTTGCCGATGCTTTCCTCATCCGTAGGCTTGAAGTTGTCAAGACGTATAGGATTAAGGAGATTGCCCTCGCCGTCGAGTTTACGCTGAGCCTTGTGCTTGTCGAAGTCCTCCTGCAACTTGGCAATATATCCCTCGTTCTGCTCAATCTCCGCCTGCTTGCTTTCCAGTTTCCATGTGGATTCGTTACGGGCCTTGTTGAACGACTTGCGTTCACCCTCCAGTGCAGCAATCTTCTTTTCCAACTTCGCCTTGTCAAGCAAGTCGGTGTTGCCTGAAAGGATAGCCATGTACTCCGAGAAGTTCATGCCCGACTTCTCATCCATTGCACCCTCGTCGATGGTTCGTGCACCGAGTGCGCCACTCTTCAACTGAGAGATAAACATCTGCTTGCAGTGAAGAAGATTGAACTTGTAACTGTCAAGCGACTTTTCAACCGCATAGATGATGACATCCACCTTGTTATCGGCAAAATGCTTGGCAATCTCATTCCTTGCACGTACCGCCCGACC
>LPNG01000007.1 GCA_001543395.1 Candidatus Alcium sp. F082
CATCTTGGGCAGTTTGCTTCACATCACGGGATGTAGGATGGCAAGCAGCCAACATGGTAACAAGGAAAGACAAAACCAGATGATGCAGTTTCATGGGGACAAAAATAAACAAGATCTTGTTTCAGCATCACAAAACTACCTCTTTCGACAAACGGTTGAAAGGGCAGTCCAAACTTTTTCAAGGTTTTTGAAATGTAATAATTTGTGAATGAACCAGTTAAAAGTATGATTATTCCAAACTTTTTTCGGTGAAGTCCAAGGATTTAGGAGATTTTTAATCTTAATTCCTCCAAAAACTCCGTGAAAGCAGCGTAATCAACGAGAAAAGCTCCACCCTGCCGAGGAGCATGAAGAAGATGAGCAGCCACTTGGCAAACAGCGGGAAGAAGACGTACGAGCCGCCTGGACCCACTTGACCGAGGCCTGTGCCTACATTGCTCAGCGTGGCCACCGAAGCGCCTAAGGCTGTCTCGATGTCGATGCCCATGGCCAACAGGATGACAGCACCGATGAGGAAGACCAAGAAATAGACAAAGATAAAGGTGACGTGTTTGTAGACGCCACTGGTGGAGATGGCTTTGCCGTTCACTTTCACGGGCAACACGGCATTGGGATGGATGATGCGCTTCAGCTCGAGCACCGAGTTCTTGGTGAAGATGAGATGGCGGAAGATCTTGACACCACCCGAGGTGGAGCCCGAACAGGCACCGATGAACATCAGCAGGAAGAGGATGACCCAAAGGAAGGTAGGCCAGGCGGTGTAGTCGCTGACGAAGAATCCCGTGGTGGTGAAGGCCGAGATGACGCTGAAGAACGACTCACGGAAAGAGGAACCGAAGCTCTTGTGGCAACCAAAGAACAACACCAAGCCTATGGCTATGCCCAAAACTACGGTGTAGAGCAAGTAGGTGCGGAACTCCTGGTTTTTCAGGATGGTGAACGAACGCCAACTCAAGGAGAGCAGAAGCAGGGAGAAGTTGCAGCCCGACAGCACCATAAAGACGGTAATCACTACCTGGGAATAGTTGGAGAAAGCCCCGATGTTGGCCGTCCGCGTGGAGAAACCACCCGAGCTGATGGTGCTCAACGAGTGACAAAGGGCGTCATAGAAGTCCATGTCGCCTCGATAGAGCAAAAGTGTCTCCAATAGGGTGAAAAACAGGTAGATAAACCATATGCGCCTCACGGTATGCATGACGCGTGGGTGTAGCTTGTCGTAGGTGATGCCGTTGATCTCTGACACGAAGAGTTGCATGCCGCTCATGCTGAGGTAGGGCAGGATGGCCAACGAGAAGACGATGATGGCCAAGCCGCCGATCCATTGGGTCATGCTGCGCCAGAGGAGTATGTCTTTCGGCACGGACTCGATGTTGGTCAGGATGGTGGCTCCCGTGGTGGTGAAACCCGACAAGGCTTCAAAGAAGCCATCGGTGAAGTTGGGCACGCTCTTGCTGAGCAAGAAGGGTATGGCACCGAACAACGAGAGTACAAGCCACGAGATGCACACGACATAAACGCCGTCGCGCGAGGTGGTCTTGTCGTTTTTGTGATTACGAGTGGCGATGAGCAGGATGAAACCGGTCAGCAGGGTGATGAGGGCCGAGAAGGGCATGCTGAAGGCGTAGAGCCCGTGGTGGAGATAGGTCACAGGGAGCACCGTCAGCATGAAGAGACCTTCGATGAGTATCAGCTGGCCTTCGATGCGGAGGACTAAAGGATGGTTTATTTTAGTTTTCCACTTCATTGGTTAATGGAACAAACGTTCAACAGCGGGGATGCCGGCAGGCAAGGCCAGCACCACAACCTGGTCGTCGGTCTCGATCTGGAAGTCGTCGGTGGCGATGAAGCTCTCGCCGTCACGGGTGACGCCGCAGATGATGGCGTCGTTGGGCATGGGCAGTTGTCCGATGGGCTTGCGCGTGACGGCCGAGCCAGCCCTCACTTCAAACTCCACGATGTCGGCATCGATGCCGCTGAGGCTCTTCAGCGTGGAGACCTTGGCACCAAGGGTGTATTTCACCATGTAGCTGGCGGCGATGAGTTTCTTGTTGATGATGGAGTCGATGCCGATGTTTTGCGAGATGTCGATATAGTCGATGTTCTCCACCAGGGCGATGGTCTTCTTCACGCCGAACGACTTGGCCTGGAGGCAAGTCAGGATGTTGGTCTCGGTATTGTCGCTGACGGCGATGAAAGCGTCCATGTCCTTGATGCCCTCGTCCTCAAGCAGGTCGAGGTTACGGGCGTCGGCGTTGACGACCAAAGCTTCCGAGAGGTAGTTGGTCAGGTCCATGCAACGCTCTTTATCGATTTCCAAGATCTTGATGTTCAAGTCTTTCTCAAGGCGTTTGGCGGTGATGCGACCCACACGGCCACCGCCTACGATCATCACATTGTGGACGTTGATCTGCTTCTTGCCGCTCAGCTTGATGATGTCCTTGATGGCGTGCGGCTTGGTGACCACATACACCATGTCGGCTACTTGGAAGACCTCGTCGCCTTGTGGGATAAAAGTGTTTTGGCGGCGGTGGATGGCGGCCACGCGGAACTCGATGTGCTCGTATTGGTTGATGACCTCGTCGACGGTCTTGCCGAGGATCTCGGCCTCGGGTTCCAATTTCACCATGAAGAGCTGCAGGTTGCCGCCCGCGAAGTCGTAGGTCTCCGAGGAAGCGTTTTTCTTCAGCAATGAGATGATCTCCTGTGCAGCAATGTCTTCGGGCGAGAGCAAGCCATCAATGCCGAGGTCTTGGTACATGCGCCACACCTCGGGACTCAGGTTCTCCATCGTGTTGACGCGTGCGATGACTTGTTTGGCGCCGAGTTTCTTGGCGATGATGCCCGTCAGCAGGTTGATATGTTCGTCGTGGAGCACGGCGATCATAAGGTCGGCCTTCTTCACGTTGGCGCGTTGCAGCACGGCGGTCGAGGTGGAGTCGCCCGTGATGGTCATCAGGTCGCTGTGCGATTCCATCATCTTCAGCAGTTCCTCGTGCGGGTCCACGATGGTGATGTTATGGTTGCTACGCACCAGGGCTTCCGCCAAGTGCATGCCTACTTCTCCGTCTCCGGCTATTATGATGTTCATTTTTGATGGCTTTATAAAAGTGCAAAGTTAGGTATTAATTTTGAAAATGCTGTTTTTTTCTTGTTTTTGTATTCAAACATGAAGCTAAACAAAGTAAAAAATGGCCGCGTCATCACGACGGGGCCATTGAAATAAGAATACAAATAGTTTACGACGTGCACCGGGAGGTGCACCTGATATAAATCATGTACAATGATTTATTTCTCTTCAATAAAATCTAGTGCAAAAATCGTATGTTGTTCTTTTTCAGTCAATGACAAATAGTCAGTATTGGATGGCAAAAAGTCCTTTGCGGATAATTTTACCAAATTAATCGGTGTTTTTGCCATTTTCTTTATGTGGCGTGATTCGTGACGGTTTTCACTGTTGACTGTTGACTGAAGCGACGCGACCCTAGACGGAATAAAGAAAAAAATGGCCGTGTCATCACGACAGGGCCATTGAAATAAGAATACAAATAGTTTACGACGTGCACCGGGAGGTGCACCTGATATAAATCATGTTACGTTGATTTATTTCTCTTCTTTGTGGCGTTTGCCCAGGAGGTAGGCGCCAGCCAGACCAGCCAGCACAAAGATGCCTTCGCCAGCGGGGACGTACCAGTCCTCACCCGAGTTGTAGATCTGCGGGAGGTCGACCAGCATGCCACCATCCGAAGTGGCGCGGTTCTTGGAGAACTCGTCATCGTCAATGATGAAGACCTGAGCTTTGGCCGTGGCGGCAAACATCATCAGGGCGGCTGCTATCATTATTGCTTTTTTCATCGTATATGGGTTTTATTTTGTTATCTATCTTATTTGACTTCGGGACTTCGGGACTTCGAGACTTCGGGGCTTGGTTGTCACGCAGTCCCGTAGTCTCGCAGTCTCGCGTCATTTATTGGATCACCAAGCAGAGCATGCAGACGCCCCTGACGTTGCTGGGCAGGCTGACGGTGTTCTGCGTGTCGGTGAGTTCGACGGCGTAGAGCACGCGGCCCATCACGTCGACCACCTCGAAGTGGCCGGTGCCGTTGACGATGAGGTTGCCATGGTCGAAGAAGGCGAAGTGCTCAAGCACGGGCTCCTCCTCGTTGTTGTTCATCTCGCCAAACACGATCTTGAAGCGCGTGTTGTAGTCATCGACGCGGCCCTCGAAGGTGTAGTGGTCGTGGGTGAGCATGTCGGTCTTGATGCCGGTGATGTTGTCGACCAGGGTGAGGCTGCTGAAGTCGGCGTTGGCCATGTTCCAGCTGAGGGTGAAGTTGCCGTCTTCCTCGGCCGAGAAGTTGAGGGTCTGGTAGTCCTTGTCGCTGTTGCGGAAGTAGATGGCGAGGTTAGTGTTGTCGTAGCGGAAGTAGATGCGGCCGGCGGGCGAGCCCATGCGCAGCTTCTTGGCGCCGTCGTTCTCGGGACGGTTGAGCTCGAGCACTGCGAGGTCGGTTTCGCCTTCGTAATCGGTAACGGTGAAGTTGATCAGCGGGTAGGCAGGTTGTTCACCACGGAAGTTAGGCGTGCCACTGTTGCTACGCATGTCGTTGGTGAAGTGTGCCGTGGTGCTTTGGCTCGTCTGGATGAAGAAGCCTTGGTGCATATTGATGTATTGACCAGCAGCTCTAGATCCTTTTGAGGAATTGCTCTTGTATTGCTCATATGAGTCTGTCTCAGGATTGTAGACCGCATAGGTTTTGCTGTAGGTGTCGCTAGCCCCCCAAAGGTCTTTGTTTACTTGAGCATTTGCGAAAGCATCGAAATCTAAATAGCTCTGGTAGGGATTGCCGAGGAGGTTGTAGCCTTCCAAGTGCGTCTTGTAACCATCCAGGTCAATGATGGCATCTGTAGTGTAAGTGACAGGGATGTCGACATTACCATTGTTCAGCGTGCCACGGTTTTGGATGAAGGTACGGTCTTTCTTGGCGTTGTCGCTCTCTGTCCACAAGTGCATGTCATCGAAGTATTCCGTGTGAAGTGCCATCAAGTAACCCTTGCCGGGAATGAACTGAGTTTCGTTGCCTTCTCCAGTCAATTCATTATTATATATAATCTGTGTCTCAGGGCTTTCCATGTGCCAGTGGCTATTGCTGTTGCGCTTGAAGTTGATCCAATGGTACTGGGGCTCGTAGAAGCAGTAGAAGTCCATGGGGTTGGGCGAAGCCATGTCGCTGGGGAACAGCTCGTGGTCTTCGTCGGCCTGAGCCAGCCAAATCTTACAAGGATTGCTGGCCGTCAAAAGGTCTTCAGGATTTTCAGCATCCCATTGTGCTTTGAAATCATTCCAAGCATCGGTATTCGGGTAAGCCACTTTATTGGTGATGTGGTAATTCCATCCGAACATGCTGTTTTTCAGCGACGAGCTGACCAGATGCCAACGGTAGCCTGACTGGATGTTTTCAGTACTACGATAGTCAATAATGTGTTGGCCCGTGTAGGCATCGATGATGGAAGAAGCATCCTGCAGCAGGCTGACATTCTTATCGATGTAGACCACTGTATTGTCAGTGGTGCTGCTTTCGGTTTCATCGTTGGCATACAGGTTGATGGTGCCACCGTAGATTTCAGCGGCTTGGCTGACGCTGTAGTCATGAGAGCCGCCTCCCGTGTGGCCGCTACCTGAGCCAGGCAAAAGAGTGTTCTCATTCATCACACCCGTGTTGTGGCGAGCCAGCATCTCATCGAGCGAGTTGGCATAGTCGAGGGTGATGCCATCGGTGGAGGCCAAGCAGGTGAAGTCGGTAAGCTTCAGCACGGGGAAGTCGCTGTTGATGTCGCCACCGTTTTGCGACGACACGTAGTTGCCAGCAGTGGTGCGCTTCCATTCGGCATAGCTGCCATGGTTGGCATTCAGTTTGTCGACCAAGGTGGTGCCATTTTCCCAAACAGGGACTTCGGTCAAAACACCATTAATATAATACTCTTTCATCGTCAATGTGCCACCCACCATATTGTCATTGCTGCGTTGATAACGCATCAGCGAGGGAGCAGTAGGATCGGAGTAGTAGTTGGTGGCTTGGCCGTAACTGCCGGTGTTGTCGTCGGCGACCAAAGGCGTGTTATAGTAGGTATAGGGATAATAGCAGTTGGTTACCGTACCGGTTTGGTTGTTGGCTTTGTTGGTGCCCACAAACTGGCCGAATTCTACATCGCTGCCCAGGTCATTCTGTCTCCCGAAGCGTACATAGCAGTTATTGATTGTTCCAAAACTGAAGGTGCCGCCGTTGTCGCCAGGCGTCCAGTGGTGGTTGCGTCCTGCCAGGCCGCCCACATAGCGGAACAACATGCCAGGATCGTTTTCGGGGTCTTCTTGCTCTTCAGTGCCAATGTAGTTGTACACGCCGTTGGTGAAGCTGTTGGCCAGGGTGCCGTTGTTTTCGCCTACCAGGCCACCCATGCTGTAGCCTGTCAGCGTGGCCATGGCCATGCTGGAGTGGATGGTGCCGCCGTCGTTGAAGCCGACGAGACCGCCATACACGAGTTTCATGTCATCGGCTGGTTTGTCGTTGTTGCATGTCAGTCGGCCCACGGCCTCGCAGTTATAGATAAGGCCATTGGTCAGTGTGTCAGCGATGATGCCGTGGTGCACGAAGCCTTCATTGTGGTGTTTTCCACGGAAGTCGGCGTCGAGGACGAAGACGTTCTTCACGGTGCCGCCATCCACGTTGGCGAACATGCCGGGGAAGACCACCACACTCTTTTCACCTTGTTCATTTGCCTTCTTATACATCTTCGAGGCGTTGTTCTTAAGACCCGTAATCACATGGCCATTACCATCGAAAGTGCCTTTGTAGGACAGCTTGACGGGTTCAGCACCCTCGGCAAGCACATTACCGTTGGCATCAGTGTATTCATTGTTAGCGTTGCAGTAGTATCCCGAGCCGATGGGTACCCAGTTGTGGGCGCTCATGTCGATGTCGGCAGTGAGGATGGCATTGGCCGTGGCGTGCGAAGCCACTTGATAGGTTGTGCCATCGGCGTCCTCTTCATAGTCCTTACGTCCGTTCACATAGCTGATGAACCAGGCAAGTTCTTCTGGCGTGCCGATTTCGATGGGATTCTTGGTTTCGTTGAAAGTGTTAGGCTTGCGGGTGACGATTTCTGTCCACACATCGCCAAGCACGTTGGCGGAAGGTATGGGGAACTGATATTGAATCTCACCATCGGGCGTGACAAAAGACAGCTCGGTATTGGTGTTGATGCCGTCGCCCCAAACGCCTTCCTCAATCTCGATGGGGAAAGCGATGACCAGCTTGCGGCCTCGAGCCGCACCAGTTTCTTCGTCATCAGCGACATAGTAATGGGAGAAGTCGAAGTTCTGGAAACTTACGTTCTTGCCTTCAATGGTGATGATGCCCTGGGAACTGATTCTATTCTCATAGGTACTGTCGGTGATGCGGCCGGTCTCTGTGTCCAGCAGCATTCTTCCTGCAAACGGCACACCACTAACTGTGGGTGAGAGGGTGTCGGCAAAACCGGTCGGATAAACTTCGCTAACGCCCATATATCTCGGTGCATATACTCTGACTCTGTTGATGTTGACGGGGTCGGGCAGTGTGAAGCTGGGCGAGATGACGTCTTGCACTTTGGTGGAGCTTCCCAAGTCCATGCTGGCGGAACCACTGGCAGAGCTGATTTGCGCGAAAATCCCGGAAAGCTGATCCACATTCTCTGCAGCGAAATATTTTTGGACATCATTGGTATACTCTGCTGAAGTAGGCCAAGCACCATAGGTTGCGTTTTGGGCAGGAGTTTCCCAGGTATTAAGATTAGGCCGAGCCGTAGTGCTGCCGTCGTATTCGCTCGAAATGAAGTGCAACAAGGCGTTAAAGCAAGCGGTACCAGTGACCCAATATTTACCGTTTGTGGTTTGTTGACCAGATGTATTTCCGCTATTGATGGTGCAATTGGCTTTCGGATTCGCGCCAGTTGTGACAGCAATGGAATAAACTGAAGGATGGACGGTTTGACCACCAGCTGCAGCTGTTATGGTTTTAATACTTGACGCTGCCAAAACGGCATTGTTAGCGTTGGTGACAATACTACCGCCTCCTGTTTTAGGCCAATAGTTTACATTATCATGTCCACTCGTAGTAGGATAACCATCTGTGAAGAACACCACCACCATATTGCGCGGCAGTTCCACCGTTGTTCCGGGAGCGACGAAGGTAGATCCCCTGCCATTGGTGCTTCTGCCATTTAAGATACCAGCCGCAGCGTTCAAGCCAGTAGCCATCACGGTACCGTTGCCCAAATAATCATCAGCCTCATAAATACGGCCGTTGTCCATAGCGTTTGCATCACCATTATTTAATTCATCAATGCCAGTACCCGTCAGAGACGTACCTAAGCGAGATTCATAATATTGTTGCACTGGCACCAGAGCGTCATAGTAGTTATCGGAAGTTGCATCAGCATTTTGAGTTGCCGTACTTTGCAAGACTGCAGTTTGGCTGAATGTCACCACAGCAATACGATGGTCATAGTTTTCATTGCCTTCACCACCGAAACCACTGTTTTGGGAGTCTTGGTAAATCTGGTCAATAAATGAACGGGCTGCAATCTGCAAAGCAGTGATTCTTTTTATGGATAAAGTACTACCATTGGGGCGTGTATAGTCCATATAATTCGTAGCCATAGAGTGTGACGCATCAAGCACCAGCACGATGTCGGTGGGCTGCGAGGTGGTTATATGCTCGATGGTGCCGGTCACGTAGGTCTCGAGGACGATGGTGCCGCTGTGTCCAGTTTCGTCATCTGGAATGAACTGCTTGTCGAGCTTCAAAGCGTCGGGCACTGGGGTCGGAGTCTGTCCCCAAACGTTCATTCCGCCCATGCCGAGCACGAACCCTATTAATAATAAGGTGCAGCCCAAGGCGCGTTTCCATTTGCCATGACCAAGGGTGGCCAGGCTTTCATTCAGTTGTAATTCTTTTTTCATGTTCATTGTGGTTTATTTATATAACTATTTGTTGTCTTTTTTAACTTTTTCCAAGAGGCTATAAATCGGCTGCAAAATTATTATTAATTCGTTGATTTACAGCATTTAAGATTGGCAATCTCTACCACAATAATGTGGTAAAATTTGCCACTTTTCCCTTGAGACTTCTTATTTACCCGAAATAGGGCTTTCGTTGCACTTATTCCCTCAGGTAGACATAGCCGCGCCCTGGCTGCAAGGCGGTGAGGGTGCCTGCCCACGCACCGTCCTCATAGATGGCGAAGCCATCGGCTTGCGAGACGATTTTGTCGCCTTCGTTAGGCTCGATGCCAAGGTCGGCAAGGGCGATGGGCTCTGTGCCACCAATGCCAATCCAATTGGCGCCCTCCGTGATGACAAGGCTGCCTGTGGCGGTGGCCTGCCCAACAAGAAGGAGGTCGTTGTTGCTGAGGGTGCGTATCTTGTACATCTGCCCCGCGACAAGAGCGTCGGCAGGCAGGCTGTCATTCGAGTAGATCTGCAACAGGTTCTCGCCGAGGGCGGCCTCTATCTGGTCGCGTAGGTCGGTAGCGTCAACGGTGGGCGACCACCAGTTCCAACCCGCGTCGAGGGCGACGGCTTGGGTGGTCAGTGGGGCCACACCATTCACCACAAGTTGCAGCTGGTTGTTGGAGGTTACGCGGGTGCCCGTGACGCTGCCCAGATTGCTTGGGACGTAGTCGCTGCCGCCCGTCACGTATAGCGCCCTATTGGCATCGGTGCCATAGACATAGAAGGAGCGGTTGCTGGTATAGCTGCTACCTGTGTTGTCGTCAACGGCGACAAGCAGGTTGTCGGTCCCGTTGTATACAAATGGCGTCGTCAAGCTCAGGGTGATCCAGCTGGCCGATGTCGCGAAGCTGACGGAGCCGGAATAAACGATGTCCGTCGCCTCGAGGGTCTCCCAATCGGTATCGCTGTCGAAAGCGTCTTTGTTGGTATGTTTCACGTACACTACCCACGTCCTTGACCTGGCGCCTTGGTCGGTGCTGCTTTTGTAGAAAGCGATGCTGCTGATGGTGCCTGCCGTGCCGATTTCGTCGGAGGTGTAGATCTGTTGCGATAGCGAGTATTTGGTGTTGAATGTCGCTGGCAGGTAGTTGCTGGTGCTCGTCCCAGTCCCTACGGTCACTTCTCCGCTTTGGGGTGCCGCAAAGAAGGCGCTCACGGTGACGTCGTAAGGCGGCATGACGAACTCGTTGTATTCATTGACTTCGACGAGGGTGCTGATGTCGTCGCTCTTGAAGACGACCCACTGGCCGAAGGTGTAACCAGTGTCGGGGGTGGCTTGCAAATAGATGGTATAGCCCGTCATGGCCATCGTGTGGTCGGCGCTGATGCTTCCGTTCATCACGGGGGCCAAGGTGATGGAGTGGCCTTCTTCGAAGGTGGCGCTGACGGTGACGTCGCTGTCGGGCATGGCGAACACATTGTTGACGACTTCGACAGGGAGGCTGTCGGCATCGCGCACATCCCACGACGACAGGAAATAGCCCGTGTCGGGCTCGGCGGCGAGGGTGACAATTTCGTTGACGTAGGCCTCGGCCTTGTCGGCGCTGATGCTACCGTGTTCCACGGGTTGGGTGGTAACGGTGTGTAGCTCAGCAGAGACGAGGTGGGCAACGAAGTTGGTGTCGGAGGTCACCGTGAAGGAGAGCATGGGGTCGGTGCTTACTATGCTATCGTTCAGCGTCCAACTGGCGAAGTCATAGCCTGTGTTGGGTGAGGCTATCAGGGTGCAGGTGGCGTTGGCATCGTAGTCGCCGGTTCCAAACACCATGCCGCAGCCTTCGGGTTCGACGGTGGCACTGACGGTGTATTGCGTGGTGACGACGGGGTCTTTGCGGGTGATGATGCGGTGGTAGTAGTGGCTTGAGGTGGTGTAGTTGTCGATATAGATGGAGGTGTTGCCGATGGTGATGGAGGAGCCGTTCCATCCCGCCTTGGCCTCTTTGAGGAAGCCGGCGTTCATGTAGGTGAACTGTATGGTCATCGTGGTGCCGCTGCTGCTTGAGCCGCCTCCGCCGGGGCCTCCGCCGCTTGAGCTTCCGCTACTGTTTTGCGCGACGATGGTGCCGCCCGGGGCCACGTAGGCGTAGGGTTGGTCGTTGGAGCTGCTCCAGTTGGTGTGGTTGTGTCCCCAGAGGAAGATGACGTCTTTGGTGGCGGCGGCCTCGTTGATGGCATTCACCCAGGCGATGGCGCCGTAGTTGTCGCCACGGCGGGCGTGCAGGGGCATGTGGCTCATGATGATGATGGCGCGGTGGTCGTCGGCGCTGAGGCTGTTGACCCAGTTGGCGAACACCTCGGTGGCGTTGGTGGCGTTGTCGGCACTCGACATCTCGAAGTAGTCGACGCCCCAGAGGTAGGCCCAATCGCCGAAGGTGACCGCGCCCGAGTCACGGGTGGGCGAGGTCTGGCCGCTGCAGCCGGCGCTGCACAGGAAGTGGTTGGGGCCGTCGGCGGCGACGTTGCTGTCGTGGCTGTGCCCGTAGGTATAGTAGCAGTCGCTGCCGTCGCTGGCCAATGCCGTCAGGTTGGTGCAGAACTCGCTGTTGAAGGTGGAGATGCTGCCGCTGTTGGTGTTGTTCATCAAGTCGCCGCCGTGCACGCTCTTCGAGATGTTCGTCCCGTAGTTGGCCGAAACATAGCTTTGCGCCTGCAGGGTGGTGTTTTCGAGGTTGGAGGTCTGCTCATGCCTGTCGGTGCAGACAAACACGGAGTAGGGATGCTCTTGTGCCAGGGCTTTTGCGCCGATGACAAGGGATACGATTAATGCTAAAAAGGATTTGGTTCTATTCATGGCTTTCGAACATCACTGCCTCAAGTCGTTGCAGGAAGTCGGGGGCAAAGGCTTCGCCCATCTTTACGAAGAGGGCGGCGTCCATGTTGTCGCGACCAAGCAATTGTCGCACAGCGTTTTCGTTTGTGCCGGTTTTGGCGGCGAGCCATTGGGCGTCGTGGCCTTGGCTCTGAAGCATTGCGCTGAGGAACTGGCCGGCATGAAAGTGAGTAGAGGTGGCAGTGTTCATTGGTATTCTGTTTATTTATTGTCTTGGCTCCAGGGAAGGCGTGCCTTCGTTCCACGACTGGGCGTTGGAATGGAGCGATTGGGAGCAATCGAGGAAAAAGTCGTGACTTAAAAGCTGGCATATTTTGTTGAGCAAGGCCAAGTCGATGCTGTCGCGTTTCAGCATCTTGTAGGCGTTAGAGCGGTCACTATGGATGGCGTTGGCGAACCAGGTCATGGTGCGCCCCTGGGCTTTCAGCTCCTTGCGGATCATATTACCGATGTGTAACTTTTGCATACGGTTACAAAGGTCTTATCTCGTTCTTTTTCAAATAATGACAAAAAGTTAGAATCGTTTGGCAAATTGTCCTCTGAGGATAATTTTACCAAATAAATCGGTATTTTTGCCACATAAAAGATACAAATATGTCACAAAAAGAAAGCATAGAAATTTTTCAAGGTATCAAGAAAAATGGCGTTTTCATCTTGGATAATGTCAATGCTTTTTCGCCCAAGGAAGCGTTTGTATCAGGCGCGTTTGTGATCTTCATTGTCCACCGAGGGCGCATACAGATCATGCTTGATGAACGCGACATCCTTTTTGGGAGGCATGCAGTAGGTGTCTTTTTTCCCGGCCACGACATTAAGTTGGTCAGCAAGAGCAACGATTTTCTTGCCACCTTGGTCATGATGGATACCTCCTTGCTCAACGATCCTTTTTTAGGTATCATAAATATTATGCGAAGCCACTATGAAGCCAACCCCAAGGTGGAATTGAGTTCACAGGCCTATACTGCACTCATGCGGATGGCGTTGGTGATGCACGAAACGGAGAAAATCAATCTCACGAACCAACGCCTGACGTTGACCCTCCAGATGGAATTTCTCATGAGGCTGCTCAATTACTATCAAGATGACGAGTTGGAGAAAATTACGATTGAGAATCGGGTCAGCAAGCAGTTCATAAGCGACTTATCAAAATACTACAATACCCATCGTGAGGTGGGTTTCTATGCCGAAAAGGCCTGCCTGTCACCGAAGCATTTCAGTAGTGTCATCAAAAAGGAGACAGGCCAATCGGCATCCAAGTTGATTCATGCAAAAATCATTTCAGAAGCCAAAGTGTTGCTACACATAAGGCGCGACCTCAGCATACAGGCTATTGCCGGGATGTTGGGATTCAACGACCAATCGGTTTTCAGTCGCTATTTCCATCGTGAAACAGGAGTATATCCTACCGAATACCGAGAGCAACTCTAAACTGGATATTCCTACCAAATATCCGACCAAGTCACCGAAATCACGTGGTTGGTGGATTTTGCGCCTTCTTTGAAGACATTGGCCATGCCGAAGGTGTAGCGCACCTCGACGAACCAATAGCTCAACGCCGCCGTGACGCCATAGTCAATGCGGTTGAAACTGCCTGGCTCCCAAGGCGAGATGAACTGTTGTTTCTTCTTGCCTTTTACCTCCATAATGTCGTTCCCGCCTACACAGAAACCGATTTGAGGCCCGATGCGCAGACGCGGTATCATGGATTCGTCCTCATCGTCATCGTTCCATTTGCGGAGGTAGATGTTGAGCAGCAGCGGCACATTGATGTAGTGCGACTTCTCCATGTAGCGGATGGTGTTGTTGCTTTCATCCAAGCCTTTCTTTGAACTCGTACCCTGTCGCGAATAGAGCACATCGATCTCGGCACCAATAATACTACGCTCGGGGATGAGCGCGATGCGCACACCACCAGTGAAGTCGGTGCGGAAGCGTGTGCTATCGTTGCCGCTGATGCTCATCGTGGAGAAAGCCGGACCGAGCATGAGGCCACCGCCGAGGCGCTGGGCCATCACCGAACCAGTACCGATGAGCCAAAAGAGGAGTAATATGAGCAGTTTTTTGTCTTTCATGGATTGCAAAAGTACTTCTTTTTATAAAAAGAATGCAGGAAAAACCTATTTTTGCCCAAAAATTGAAATAGTTTGACTAAGAAAACTTTTAAAATGACAGAATTCGACGCATTGATAGGACTTCGCCACAGCGAACAGCTTGTGGTTGAACACAAGGATACCGCCGCCGTGTATGGTTCAGGCGCTTTGGAGGTGTTTGCCACGCCCGCCATGATTGCCCTTATGGAAAAGACCTGCCTAATGGGCGTTTGCGACAAGATTGGCGAAGGCAACACCACCGTCGGCATTGCCGTGAACATCAAGCATTTGAAGGCCAGCCCAGTAGGCAGCACCATCCGTTGTGAGGCCGAACTCGTTGAAGTGGACCGTCGCCGCTTGGTGTTCGAAGTGAAGTGTTTTGAAGACACAACGCTTGTCGGCGAAGGCATCCACGAGCGTTTTGTCGTAGAGAGCGAGAAGTTCATGTCCAAATTCAAATAAGCCCCGCAATGAATCCCGTCGCCATCCGATTGCTCAACCAGCAGCTCATCTGCCCGCAGTTCGACAAGCCCGAAGCGGTGGTCAACCACATGGGTGCGATGCAGGCGCAGGAGTACCGCCTGATGCGTTGGGCGGTGGCGATGCGGACCAAGAAGCCTTCTGCCAAGGCTTTCAAGAAGGCCTTCGACAGCGGGCAAATCATCCGTCTGCACCTGATGCGCGGCACTTGGCAACTCGTGTCGGCCGAGGACTATTGGCCCTTGCTCGAACTCTGTTCGGCGAAGGCTTTGGCCGTCATCAAAGGCTGGATGCGCAGCAACAACATCAGCATCCCCGATGAGGAAGTGAAACGCATCAGGGAAATCCTTGTCCAGACGGCTACCGACAAGGGTAGTGTGACCAAGGAAGACTTCGTTGAGGCCTTGGCGGAGAAAGACATCCACATGGACGACCATCGTCTTTCGTACCACCTCCGCTATGCCGAGCTGTCGGGGACGCTTTGCAGCGGCGACCTGTTGCCGATGAAAGCGACCTACGCCCTCGCTGCCGATAAGGTGAAAAATCGCGTCAAGATGGACCGCGACGAAACCTTGGCGATGATTGTGCGGAAATATTTCCAAAGCCGCCAGCCTGCCACGTTGGAGGATTTCGTGTGGTGGTCGGGTCTGAATATCAACGATTGCAGGCGGGGAATCGAGATTTTAGGTGATTACCTGCATGTAGAGACGCGCGGCCGTGCGTCTCAACGCAGGGAATTCTATTTTACGGACGATTGCCGCACCCGTGGTTTCCGCAAAGGCAAATATCTCCTAATCCCGCCTTATGACGAATACCTCATCGGCTACAAGAGCCGCGACATCGTCCTCTCGCCTGACTATAGCCATAAGGCGCACAATAACAGCGGCATCTTCCAGCCTATCATTGCCCACGATGGCGTGATTTGTGGTAACTGGACGCCTTTCAAGGATGACCTACAAGCCACATTCTTCATGGGTGAGCATGAGGCTGACCTCCAAGAGGAATGGAAACGATACAAGACATACCAAATAAAATAAAATGAATATGAAAGAAAAACCTTCGTCCGGCATCAAACAGTTTCTGTTGACGCTTCTCGCGACAACCTTCTCCATCATACTCACCTTCGGCACCTCGGCCATCATCGATAGACGCCATAAAGCGGCCGCCAAGAAGGAATGGTCATGATGATCCTCTATGACTTTGACAAAACCATTGAACAGGTGCAAAAAGCCGAATCCGCAATTCATCAGGCAAAAGAAGCGGAATTAGAGGTTGCGCGTCACCCCGAGTATTTCGACAGCCTGCGTTTCAATATCATGCCAGCCGTTACGGTTGCCGCTGAGGAGTTTTCTGAAACGACAGAAAACATTTTCTCTTCTAATATCGAGACGTTCAACACCCTCGGCAATGTCAATTTTGTCCACGAGGTCTCTTCTTTCTACAGTATGCGCCATAAATACGAAGAAGACCTATTGGTTGGATATAAAAAAGAGATGACGGAGTCAGGATTAATGAATTCTGTAGGAAAACTTCTCAAATTTGACTTTCCTAATTATTATTTCATGAATCAAGTTTATTTGAAGTCATTGAAGAGTACACGAGACCTTTGCATGAAAATGATGAAGGTCAGCGAGGATGAAATGAAAGAATTTAGCAACCAACGCGTGGTGAATGAAGATCATGGAGAAGATTATGGAATCTCTAATGAACAGTTGATGAAAGAGATGTTTGAGGAAGAGGAAATTCTCAAACAGGCCATAGAGAAGCTTGAACAGGACAAACAGACAATCAAATAACACTAAAAAATGGAACAAAAATTTTGTCAGAGCTGCGGAATGCCGCTCACCCAAGAGATTCTCGGCACCAATGCCGACGGAAGCAAGAACGAAGACTACTGCCTGTATTGCTATAAAGACGGCAAGTTTACGCAGGAATGCACCATGGAAGAGATGATCGAGTTCTGCTCGCAGTTTGTCGATGAAGTCAACAAGAACATGCCCAAACCCATGACCAAGGACGAATACAAAGACATGATGCGGCAGTTTTTCCCGACGCTCAAGCGTTGGAAGCAATGAATGGCCTATAACAGACTGATGTAAAAGAAGCTGCTCAATCACATTCCTCCAACCATTTTTCTAAAATCTTACAATATTTGTCGGTTTGTTCGACGAAGCAGGTGTGGCGTGCGCCTTTGAAGACTTCCCAGCGGCTGTTGGGAATGTTCTCGTAGAGCGAGGCAGCCACCACAGGGGTGCAGATGTCGCGTGTACCGCTGCAAATCAGGCAGGGTTGCTTGATTTGGTGCAGGCGGTCGGTGTATTCGAAGTCGGCCAGATCGCCCAAGGGTTGGTATTCGTTGGGTCCCCAGCCATAGAGGTAGGCTTCGTTGCCGGCACGTTTCGGGCGACGGATACACTCGGGCGAGTTTTCGTCCACGCTGATGACATAACGCTCATAATAATGCTCGTTGGCGCGGAGGTAGTCGGGGTCGTCCCATTTCCCCGTGGCTTCGGCGTGGCGGATGGCCTCTTGGTCTTCTGCCGACATGTATTTGATGAGGCGGTGCTGCTCACTGGCCCACAGCGAACTGGAGGCATGGCCCGAAGAGAGGATGACCGACTTGATGCCCTTGGGCTGGCAGTCGATGATGTAGGCGATGGCTTGCATGGCGCCCCATGACTGGCCGAGGAGGTGGAGCTGGTCGAGGTGCAGGTGCTCGCGCAAGGCAATAAGTTCGTTAATCCAGGTCTCTTGGGTCCACAGTTCGGGATGGCCGTCGAGATAGGAGTTGCCGCAACCTATTTGGTCGTAGGAGATGACCTGACGGCCCGTGTCGGCAATGCGGTCTAAGACTTCGAAATAGTTGTGCGTGCTGCCTGGTCCGCCGTGCAGACAAAGCAGTGCGGGCTTGCTTGAAGGTTCACCGACAATGCGGTAGTAAGTTTGGTAGCCGAGATAAGGCATATAGCCTTCTTGGATGGGGTGATTCATGGGGTAAGGTGTTTTTGTTTGGGGCAAAGATACATCTTATTTTTTCAATTAGAGTTGTTTTGGCTGTTTGTATGGCTATCTTTCCATCTCCCTCCCAATAAACCTCACAAACCCTTCAACATTTCCTTCCACGCTGGCCTGCTCCAAGGCTGCCATGTATTCCTGTCGACACTCTACGGGAATCACCACCCAAGGGTAGCCTGCCGTCACCAATTGGCTGTTCATCACGAAACGCGCCGTGCGGCCGTTGCCGTCCATGTAGGGGTGGATATAGACGAAGAAGAAATGCCCTAAAATGGCACGCACCAGCGCATTCTCCTCCTCGGTCATCAGGTCCGACAAGGCACTCATCGCATCCAACACGGCGTCAGGATTCAACGGCGTGTGCATCGAGTTGCGGATATACACCTGATGCCTGCGGTAGCCTATCAAATCCGATGCTTTCACAATGCCCGCCCTAATGCATGGCTCAAACAACTGAAAATGCCAGTCCTGATGCCCTTTCACATACCACTGTGCAGGTGCCTTGCCCGAAAAACAGTCCTTCACGCCTTGCTTCAGCAATTCGTACGCTTGATAATACCCACGGGCAGCCAAGGCATTCCTGCGATCCTTGTCTTCCTCGTCGTTTTCAGGATTCCAATTGCCACTCTGCACACGCTCTAATAAGCCCTCCGTAATCTTATAGCCCTCAATCGACAAGGAGTTATAGCTGTCCTTTACATACGTCGCATCCATCATTGCCAGCACCGATGCCGCATCTTGTTGCACCGGCTGGATTTTTATCGTGTCTATTACCACCTTCCGCATTTGCATCCACATCAAGCGGACACGTGAGGCGTATGGCGATTCCGCGAATGTCACCATCCGCACATTCTCCTCAAACGGATTCTCTTCCGTCACAGTATACCCCACTTGGCGCATCATTCGCAACAGCTCATCAGCCATCTCCTCGCGTCCGATGGAGCGCAACGCACCTGCCACGCGACCCGCCCGGGTGGTATGGCCGCCATCGATGGCCGCCAACACGATTGGCGAAACGTCACGCAGGCTTGCAAGGCACGTTCTTGCCTCCAATGCATCACGCCGATAATAGTCTGGCCCCACCATCAGTAAGGCATACGCCATCGGATACAGCCGCACGCCATAGCGCGGTTCTTGCATCACCTCTGGTGGCAGGGCCGCCTTGATATCGACAAGCGAAGTCCCGAAAGGCAGTTGCAGGATGTTGTTTGTCCCTTTCTCGCAACGCACAATCAATTGCCTGGGAATCACTGTCTTCCCGCTGTGAAAATAGAGTGAAAGCTCTGGCGACAGACACCAAGCCTCGTTGAATCGTTTGTCCAAATAAGCCGTAACGAAATGCCAGTACGACACATACCACACCGTGGAATCGCCCTCGCTTCCTGGCGACGACGGGATATACCAGCCTTTCATGACCATTTGCAAGTATCCGCTGTTCACCAACCGCTCTGTATGTGTCCGTCCCAGCGTGTCCGCTCCCTGAATCACCAGATTGTCCCCATGGGCATCCTGATACGCCTTCAGCACTTCCAGCGACTCCGCCAATTTCTCTTGTATTGTTGCCATATTAGTATATTTTGCACCGCTATTATTAGTTTATTTTGCTTTACTAACATTAGTATATTTTGTATTGCTAACATTAGTTTTTGACGCTGCAAAAATACAAATCTTTTTCTATTTCAACAAAATAAATACCGTAAAAAGTAATAAAAAACACTCCAATTATTATTGTAGAGTTTCATTATTTTTCGGTTGTTTTTATTAGTTTATTTTGTCTTACAACTATTAGTTTTTGACGCTGCAAGAATACGAATGAGTTAATTATTTCACAACAAATTTTGTCGTTTCACTCGTTCAAATTTGATTTACACCGCAAAACTACAACATTTTCATTATCAATGGTGATTTGAACACACATTGTCCACATTATTGTCCATATAGAGTTTTCGTTTCGGAACGGATAATAAACTATTTTTGCAGCCGTTATAACCAAGAATACCATAATCTTTAAAACCGATGCCCCGATGGTATATAACGGCGGACATTTTACAATGAAAAAGTATTTGGCAATTCTATCAGTCGTTGTTTTGTTTGCGTTTAGTGGTTGCAGCAAATATGCAGGCGATCCCGTTTCAAAGATTTTCAGCATTTCAGATACCTACACCGAGCTTGAAGTGGAGGATGCATTTGACGTCACGGTCAGCGATGCTGCGACACAGATCACCATCACTACGGGAGAGCGTGTCATGCCGAATGTGGTGGTTGAAACCGTTGAAAACACTTTGAAAATCTACCTTAAAGGTTGGCATTCCAACCGTGGAACGGATATGACGGTAATCATGCCTTATAACGCTAACTTGACGAGCGTTGACCTGTCGGGAGCTTCGGAGTTCCATTCGGAATATGGCCTTGAAGGCGATAATGTTGATGTGGAATTGTCGGGTGCTTCCAATTTATATTGTGACATCTATGCCGACGAAGTTGACATTGACCTGTCAGGTGCTTCCAGCTACAAAGGCTATTTGGATGCCGATGAACTTGATCTTGATATGAGCGGTGCTTCTAATGCTACCCTTGAGGGACAAGTCGGCACGCTCAAGATTGATTTGACGGGGGCTAGCGACATCAAGAAAACCATCAACGGTAACAAATATGGTTTTGCTTGCGACTGGTGCGAAGGCTCAATGTCGGGCGCCAGCAATGCCTACATCCATTGCGATGGCACCATCAAGGTCAACCTCTCTGGTGCCAGCGACCTGCATTTCACGGGTAATGCCTTCACTGGTGACTGTACCACCTCGGGTGGTTCTGACATCTATCATGATATGCTGTAAAATAGTTTAGCCATGGAACAAAAGTTTTGTCAGAGCTGCGGAATGCCGCTCACCAACGAAATCCTCGGCACCAATGCCGATGGAAGCAAAAATGAAGACTACTGCATGTATTGCTTTAAGGACGGCAAGTTCCTGCAAGACTGCACGATGGATGAGATGATAGAGCATTGTGCCCAGTTTGTGGACGAGGTAAACAAAGGACTGCCCCAGCCCATCACGAAGGAAGAATACATCGGCCAGATGAAGATGTACTTCCCGCACCTGAAACGCTGGCGTAAGGAATTGTCGATAGATGATGACACCCCAGAAAACCCTGCCTTGATGGGCGTTAAAGACCTTATCGCCAAGATGGCCGACACGTTGCCCATCACCATGATATCGTCAGTCGATGAGGAGGGCTTCCCTTGCACCAAGGCCATGCTGTCACCTCGGGTGCGTGAAGGCATCAAGGTGTTCTATTTCACTACCAACACTTTCTCTCTGCGTGTGGCCCACTACAAGGCCAATCCCAAGGCGAGCATCTATTTCTGCGATGCCGAAGGCTTCAAGGGGATGATGTTGCGCGGTACTATGGAGGTGCTGACCGATGCCAAGAGCAAGGAGATGATTTGGCGCGATGGCGACACGGAATATTACCCAGACGGCGTCACCGACCCGAACTATTGCGTGCTGAAATTCACCGCCATGGATGGCCGTTTCTACAGCGACTTCTATCCTAGGACTTTTGTCTTATAAACAGTTTATTTCTCTAATCATTCTCGCAAATCTGGCGTGCCAAATCATTGAGCATGAGGCATTGGTTTCTGCTGATGGTTATCTGCTCGTTGTGGTGCTCCCATGGAGAAAGGATGAGCAGTTGGCCTCGGGCGCACGCCTCCATGCGGGTTCCGCTTGGCTTGGCGAGTTCGGTGAGGCCGTTTTCCTGCAAATAAATGAGCGGCAGACCCTTATTAAAGGCAGCTCTCATCACTGCTTTTTCGCCAGGAGAGATAGTGGGAGAAACAAGCACTGCACCTTGTCTGGCAGCTGTTAGGTATTCCTGCACTTTTGCTTGTATTTCTGTTTCAGTAAGACGACGAGAGCATTGTACAAATAAACGCACGGGGCGGCTGAGCAGGAAACAGTTACCAATGGCAGAAAATGAAACTCCAGCAATAGTTAGGTTTTGTTGAACACGAAATAAGTCGGGGTGTTCGCGTTTCATAAGCAAGCGACGAGGGTTGTCGGACAAATAGCGGAGCCATGTTTCAAGTTGCCCTGCTCGTAGCAGGAGCTTGTCATTGTAGCCACGGGCAAAGAGCATGCCGTGGGTGCGGTCTTCGCCTCGTCTGTCTTTTCGGGATGCGGGTTGGGTTTGTTGCGTTGGCAACGCAACAGACGGGACGGGAGGCAAACCTAGCACCAACTCGCGGTAATGCTTGTTACAGCTCTGCTTGAACCCGCGCAGTGCCATGCCAAGCGGTTTTTCCATTTTTTCTCTGACAAAAAGGATGCCGTGCAAGTGATCAGGCATCATTTGTAGGGCGATGACCTCCACCTCAGGATGGTGCAATGATGCCGCCCACCACTCGTCAGCAACGCGTTTGCCTAGTGCCGAAAGCTCAATGTGTGGCTCGTCTGGGCTGCCTTCAGGAGCGTCGCTTTTACCTACAACATGCCCAAACAGAGCACGACGTCCCTCCGTCACCATCGTGATCATGTAGATTTGGCGATTTGTATAGTCATGACCAACACAACGGCGAAGCATGGATGGCTTCTTCTCACCAGCAAAGGCTTTCTGTGCTTCATAGGTTTCTTTTTTCATGAAGATTCTCGTTTCTTTTGTTCTGCAAAGATAGAATTCTTTCACAAATATCCCAAAAACTTGCGGAAACGAAGCTTATGCCATATTTTTGCAGCGTATTAAACATTTGCAATGGAAACCGAAAGAATCCTACTCCGCCCTTGGCGCGACGATGACGCAGCGTCACTTTTCAAATATGCCTCCGATCCCGACGTGGGTCCTCGCGCCGGCTGGCCCCCGCATAAAAGCGTGGAAGAGAGCCTTGAGATTATCCACACAGTGTTTCATAACGACACCAACTGGGCCATTGAACTCAAGGCGACAGGCGAGGCCATCGGCGCGATAGGTTATGTGCCTGCGCCTGAAAGCAATCTTCCAACGCGTGATGGCGAGCCGTTGATAGGTTACTGGGTGGCCAAACCCTACTGGAACCAAGGCATCTGCACGGAAGCACTTGAATTAATGCTTGACCATATCCGTAAGACAACAGATATCAAATCACTGATTAGCAGCCATTACTTCGACAATCCCGCTTCAGGAAAAGTAATGGAGAAATGTGGATTCAAGCCTACTGGCGAGTCCTGCATCGACGAGAAACTGACGGGCACGACAAAACCGACACGAGTGATGAGATTGGAGTTATACAGATAAAAGAAAAAGTGTATCTTTGCCCAAAATAATCTATAACTCTTATCACTATGAAAACGAGAAATATACTTAAAATCAGCGGATTATCTGCTCTTTTACTGCTTTGTAATCAGCTTTTCTCCCAGATTCAGACTTTTGAATGGCAAGGCATTCAGCGGCAATACCTGGTGAGGTCGCCGCAGCATACTGATAAGACAACTACCCCCGTACTGTATTTCCTACATGGCTGGACCGACAATATCACCCATGTCGACAATGAGTTTCATTTCCAACAAATTGCGGATCAGTTTGAATGGACAATTGTTATTCCGCAAGCCCGAGACGAGGGATCGGGGACGATGTGGAATGCAGGCTTGAATGCAAGCAATACCGACGACTCGGGCTTCTTGATGGCGCTTCTTGATTCGCTGGTTGAGCCATATCACTTAAACCTCGATAGTGTCTTCTTCACAGGCTTCTCCATGGGCGGTTTCATGACGCATCGCATGGCCATCGAACACGGCGACCGCATCACGGCTTGCGCGCCCGTCAGCGGACTGATTACCCATTCCATGTCTAACCATACAGCAGTGGCCCCAGTACGTATGCTCTATATCCACGGCACGACCGACCCCGTGGTAGGTTATAGCGGTACCTCGCAATACTTCGGTAATCTTGGCCTCGGCGCCGATGCCATTATTGAGTATTGGAAAAACGCCAACCATTGTGTTGACGAACCCGTCATCGACACCTTCCCCGACCTCAAAAACGACGGCTTGTTGTTTGTGCGCTACACCTACGAGGGCGATGCCGAACTGCAGCATATCAAGGTCATCGGTGGCAACCATAGCTGGTACCATAGCGAATCCCAATACGATATCGGCTATATGACAGAGATCCATAAGTTTTTTGTTGGCGATGGAGGTGGCAATGTAGGCATTGTCGAACCTGAGCCCAAACAACTCAACCTTTGGCCCAACCCGACCTCGGGCTGCTTTACCATCAAAGTGGAAGACGCCACCAACCTTGAGGTGATGGATATCCAAGGCCGTTGTGTGGCCAAGTTCGCGTTGGAGGCAGGCACCAACCAAATCAACTTGGGCGATCTACCCGAAGGCTTGTATTTCATCAAAGACGAAAACGGCGCTGCGCAAAAGCTTTTGCTAAAAAAGTAAACCCAACAGGCGATGCTGAATCCGAAGTTCGATACTTGTTTCTTTGAGCGATATGCCATGGTCTCGCTGGCGACGTTGCTGGGCGAGCATTATGCCCATCTGGTCAACCGCGACCGGCCCGACCTGCAGGATGAGGAACAAGGCATCGGCATCGAGGTGACGCGAGCCATCCGCGAAAACAAGAACGTGGCCAACGCCCTAGTCAACGAGATGGCGGGCGAGGACGTCAAAGAGGTGAACGCCGAGGATTTGCTTCACATCAACCAAAGCGGTTATGCCTACGGTTTGGGCGACGGCAGCATCATCGGTCGCAACGAGTACGAATACTGGTCACTGGCTTTGCCCCTGAAACGTATCCTCGAAATCAAGATGAACAAGGTGAATGACGGCTTCTACGGCGACTTTCACGAGTTTGGCCTCTTCGTCTTCACCAAGGAAGACCTCGACCTTGACCAAATCAAGCAGACCATCGCCTTCATGATGGAGAAACAGGCTTATCAGAACCGCCTCTATTCGCGGCTCTTCATCTCACAAATTCAGACTTTGTTTGATTGCGACCTTGAAACGGGCCGTTACCGTAAAATAAAGATCAGCCAAGAGCAACGCCGCTCTTTTTACGACGATGCCATCAAGGTTTGACGACCTTCTCGACATGGGTTCTTGCTGCGGCTTGGATAACGAGCAAATAAGACCCACTTGACAAGTTTTGGAACCATTCTCCAATCTCGATACGATTGATGCCAATTTGGGCTTTTTCTAAATTCTTGTTGACCAAAAGTTTTCCGTCAACGGAATAGATCTTGGCAAACAAATTGCAAGCACTCTCGCATTCGATTTCAGCATAGCTTGAAGCTGTAATAGGGTTGCCTGCAATACGGATTTGGTTCTCATTTTCTGTATTGTCTATGACACCGTTTGGGTCAACCTCGTATGCACCAATGTCGATAACTCCACCATACACTCGAGATTGTCCAGCCAAATCAAAACCTTCAAGGACTTCGGCAGGCGTGTCGGGGGAGCCAGCGTTGAAGCATGGGCTGTCAGCCCCAATGGTGTACTCGTTAGGAGCTAATCCACTAAAAAGCGGGTCTTCGTCAAGGCAGTTCTCATAAACCGTGATGGCTTCGTGGTTCGAGATGTTCTCAAATCCGTATTGCACCAAGCAGTTATGGAATTCAGGTGCATACCCCTCAAAGGTCCACGACCACATCTGTACGGGTTCATCAAGCGGCGTTTGATTGCTGTTGCCGTAGACGATACAATTGAAGATTGCGGGTGAGCTGTACTGATAAAAGAACATACCGCCGCAATTGACGCCGATGGAATGGTTGTCGACCACGGTGATGTTACTAATCAAAGGCGACGAGTCGCAAATGGCCAAGCCGCCTCCGAAATGCCCTGAGGTGTTGTTGGCAAAGAGTGAGTTGGTGATGCTGCACGGATTGTCGAAGCATCGTATCATGTACAATCCCGCTCCGTTGATGCCATAGTTGTATTCGAAACGGCAGCGGTCGATTCTCGCCACGCAGCTGTCGATGCTCAAGGCACCGCCGATGGCCGATTCGCCATAGTTGTTGAGGAAATTAGTTTTCGTGATATCCACCTCGCATTTCAGGAATCGCAGTCCACCGCCATACATGAAATAAATGGTATCTATTCGGCTGTAATTCAGATTGTTGTTTATGTTGCAATCGTGTATCACCACTTTAGAGTCTTCAGCATTCAAGGCACCGCCGTGTTCGCGCGAGAAGTTGCAGAACAAGGTGCAGTGGCTGAGTTCCACATCCTGGCTGTTGAAGATACGCAGGGCGCCGCCGTCTTGGTCGTTATCCAAAGCCGCCTTGCCGTATTGGAAGCGGCAGTAGTCGAACTTGCAACGCCCCGCCTTTTCCAATCGGATGCCGTTCCATCCACCACGACCCGAGTTGAAGATAGAAAAACCTGTTGTGTCGGCCACGGTGAAGAGGATGGAGTCGTTTTGTGTGCCGAGGGCATTCAGCATGGCATTGTTCCCGACCGTGATATTGAAAAATCCGTCAAACAGCACCGTGGTTCCCGGCATGATGCTCAACGAGTCTTGAACGACGACATTGTTGGTTATCAAGATGGTGTCGGCTTCCCAACGGCCCGATTGTGGCCCCGACACTTCGATGGTTTGTGCTTTGGCGAAGAGGCTGCAAAGCAAGAAAGGCAATAACAGTTTATTTTTCATCATTACAATAGAATTGCATAAGTATGTTGCAAAAATAGTGCTTTTCTGTTTTCATGGATGGTTATTGTCTTTCTTTTTGTATCTTTGCAGTCTATTTAGTTAGCATAATGAAACGTCCAAACTTTAAAAGAAAGATAAAGAAATTGATGCCGGTCCCTGTTTTGGGAGCCGTTGTGAAGGCTGCGGCAGAGATTAAGAATATTCCTGTAGAGATTCGTCAAAACCACACCGATCCCATCCGCGCCCAGAGGCGTGAGTTGCGCAAGCTGCTGACCAAGGCCCAATTCACCGAGTTCGGCAAATTCTATCATTTTGACGAGATATTGCTCTCGAGAGACATCATGGAGGAGTTCCGTAAGCGGGTGCCCGTTTTCGACTACAACAAGATGCACGATGAGTGGTGGCATCTCAACTTGAAAGGCATGCGTAATGTGGCTTGGCCTGGCAAGATCAAGTATTTTGCCCTTAGCTCGGGCACCTCAGAGGCGGCCAGCAAATACATCCCCGTCACCCGAGGCCTGAACAACAAGATTACCCGTGCAAGCATCCGCCAGCTGGTGTCGGCCACACGCTACGACTTCCCCTTGAGTTTTTACAGCCGTGGTGTACTAATGATTGGTGGCAGCACCGACTTGCAGTATAATGAGGAGTTTGGCTATTACGCTGGCGACCTCTCGGGCATCTCGGCCGGAAAGATTCCGTCATGGTTTGAGGCGTTCTACAAACCTGGACAGAAGATCTCAAAGGTGAAGGACTGGGCCGAGAAGATGGACCTTATGGTGAAGGCGGCCCCGAAGTGGGACATCGGTGTCATCGTGGGCGTACCGGCATGGGTACAGATCCTTTTGGAACGAATCATCAAGGAATATAACCTGAAGACCATTCACGACATTTGGCCCAACCTGATGGTGTATGTGCATAGCGGCGTGGCTTTCGGGCCTTACGAGAAGAGCTTTGAGCGCATCTTCGGCAAGGAGGTGATTTATGTTGAAAGCTACTTGGCCTCTGAAGGCTATATCGCCTATCAAGTTGACCTTAAGAAGCGCGTCATGCAGCTGTTGGTCGACAACGGCATCTATTTCGAGTTTGTGCCCTTCGATGAGGAGAACTTCGACGAGGATGGCAACATCGTGGAACATCCTAAGACGTTGTTGCTCTCGGAGGTGAAGGCGGACCAGGATTATGCCTTGCTGCTCTCCACCTGTGCGGGCACATGGCGTTACCTCATCGGCGACACCATCAAGTTCCTCGACACGGAGGACTGCGAAATCGTCATCACGGGACGTACCAAGCAGTTTTTGAGCATCACGGGCGAGCATCTCTCGCAGGACAATATGACCCGTGCCGTCGACATGATGGCTGAGCAGCTGGGGGTCAACATCACGGAGTTCACGGTGGCTGGCATTCGCCACGAAACGATGTATGCCCATCATT
The DNA here is from genome assembly GCA_001543395.1 of Candidatus Alcium sp. F082. Classification (GTDB taxonomy): domain Bacteria; phylum Bacteroidota; class Bacteroidia; order Bacteroidales; family F082; genus Limimorpha. The sequence continues at coordinate 27,530 of LPNG01000007.1, forward strand.
GGTACCTGGGCTGTGATGAGCCCATCGACAAGCAGCAGGCCTTGAAACTCATCGACGAGAACCTTTGCAAGCTGAACGACGACTATGCCGTGGAACGCACCCAAGCCATCAAAGAGTTGTTTGTCGACGTGCTGCCTACCAAACATTTCTATGAGTTCATGGAGCAGAAGATCGGCAAATGGGGTGGTGCCACCAAGTTCCCCCGCGTGATGAAAGGCAAACGTCTGGAGATGTGGGAAGCCTATGTCAAAAGTCTGAAAGAATAAAACCGATGTGTCATGGAAAATGCGCCTGATATTTTCGACAAAATGCCTGAATTTAGCCGCATCGGATCGTTCAGTTTCCTGTTGTGGGCCATCCTGATCGGACTGTTTCTTGCCGTCATCGTCAATATGGGTCCTGCGTTCATCACGCTGGTGCAGACCAGTCTCCACCGTGGTGCCAGGTCGGCCGCATGGTTCGCCATCGGCGTCATCCTCAACGATGCCATGGTCATCTCCCTTTGCATCTTGACCTCGGTGCAGGTGGTGATGCGGTCACAGTTCGAAGCCTCGTTGGCCTGTATCGGAGCCGGCATCATCCTGTTGCTGTTTGGCATCTTCACCTATCGACGAAAGGTGAAAGGCAGGGAAGAGATGATAGAGAAACGCTCGCAAGAGATCATGAAAAACGCTAGCGACAAGCCCGCTTGGTTCGTCTTCCTCGGCAAGGGATTTGTGCTCAACATCTTGAATCCTTTCGTCTGGATCTTCTGGTTCTCGGCCGTAGCCATGGTGGCAGGCAATATGGGTGGCAACAAGCTGAGCACAATCGTCTTCTTTGCCATCGTCTTGGGCACCACATTGGCTGTGGAGTTGCTTAAGGCTTGGGGCGCGTCACGCTTGAAAAAGTTCCTCAACCCCGACCGCACCGCGTTGATGAATAAGATAGCAGGCGTTCTCTTGATGCTTTGCGGCGTCTATTTCATTATTTTCAGAGGCATCGTAAACCTTTTTTAATTAAAGAGGTATGGTACGATTATTGCTCAAAAAATGCAAAATAATGCTTGTTATAAAAAAAAGTTGTACCTTTGCCGCCGAAAACGAGTAATAATTTATTCACTAAAAATTGAAAACTATGTCAGAAATTTTGAATGAAATCGTTCCGATCATTGCCGAAAAGCTTGGCGTTGATCCTTCAGAAGTCACAATGGATGCTAGCTTCACCAACGACCTGGGTGCCGATTCTCTGGACACCGTCGAACTGATGATGGAATTTGAAAAGAGCTTCAACCTCTCCATCCCGGACGACCAGCAGGAAAGCATCGTTACCGTCGGTGATGTCGTCAGACTTATCGAAAAGATGCGTGCTGAAAACAATTGATTTCAGCATTTTTAGAAACCAATAAACTTAATAATGGAATCGAAGCGCGTAGTTGTCACAGGCCTGGGTGCCATCACCCCCATCGGAAACACTGTCAAGGATTTCTGGGAAGGATTAGTGAATGGTAAAAACGGAGCCGGTGAGATTACCCGTTTCGATTCCACTTTATACAAGACGCATTTTGCGTGCGAGGTGAAGGGCTACAACCCTGACGACTTCTTCGACAAGAAGACCGTGCGCAAATATGACTTGTTCGCCCAGTTCGACATCGTGGCCGCCGATGAGGCCATCGCCGACTCGGGCATCACGCCAGAAAACACCGACTTCGACGATGTCGGCGTGATGTTGACTTCGGGCATTGGCGGCGTCAATCACTTCTTCAACGAGATGAAGGAGTTCTTCCAGAATGGCGACGGAACGCCCCGTTTCAGTCCTTTTCTCATCACCAAGATGATTGTCAACATGCCTTCTGGTGTCATCTCCATCAAATACGGCTTTTGCGGTCCCAACTATGCCACCGTATCGGCTTGCGCCTCTTCGGCTCATGCCATCATCGATGCCTTCAACTACGTCCGTTATGGCAAGTCGAAGGTCGTCGTGGCAGGTGGCGCGGGAGCAGCCATCGGCGAGTGTGGCATTGGCGGATTCAACTCGATGCACGCCCTGTCGACGCGCAACGACGACTTTATGACCGCCTCACGCCCCTTCGACCTCAATCGCGACGGTTTCGTCATGGGCGAAGGCGCTGGTAGCATCGTGTTGGAAGAGTATGAACATGCCGTTGCCCGTGGCGCTAAGATCTACGCTGAGATCGTCGGTGGTGGTGCCTCAGCCGACGCCTATCACATCACGGCTCCGCATCCCGAAGGCAAGGGTGGCATCTTGAGCATGAGACGCGCCTTGGCCGATGCCGAAATCACCCCCGAGGTCATCGACCACATCAACACCCACGGCACTTCGACGCCGGCAGGCGACGTGGCTGAACCTATCGCCATCAAAGAGGTGTTTGGTGAGCATGCCTATAACATCAGCATCAACTCCACCAAATCCATGACGGGTCACCTTTTGGGCGGTGCCGGTGCGGTGGAAGCCATCGCCAGCATCCTGGCGCTGAAGAATGGCATCATCCCGCCCACCATCAACCACTTCGACGACGACCCGAACATCGACCCGCGTCTCGACTTCACTTTCCATAAAGCCTGCAAGCGCGACATCCACTACGCCTTGTCCAATTCATTCGGATTTGGCGGCCAAAATGCCACCTTGATCTTCAAAAAGTTCGAATCCTAAGATGGCATTACTTTCGCGCCCAAAAGATCCTCAAGACAAAGCACTCTACGAGTATATCCACAATATCTTCGGCTTCTATCCGAGGAATATCGCTTTGTATCATGTGGCTTTCACCCATAAATCGATGGCTGTCGAGAGCGTGGGCAACTATCACGTCAGCAACGAACGCATGGAGTACCTCGGCGACGCCGTGTTGAGCCTCGCCGTGGCCGATTACCTCTTCCATACCTATCCCACTCAGCCTGAAGGCTTCCTCACTGAGATGCGCTCTCGTATCGTCAGCCGTGTCTCCCTCAACCGACTCTCGGAGAAGCTGGGCTTCGGAAGCTATATCCGGCATTCTTCTGACGTAGGCAACAACGCACGCTCGATGGGTGGCAACGCCTTTGAAGCCCTTATGGGCGCCATCTACCTTGACCGCGGCTACGACTTCGCCAAACGCATCATCATCGAGCGCATCGTCAAGGTCCATATCGACGTCGACGAACTGCAGCAGACCGATGCCAACTTCAAGAGCAAGCTGCTCGAGTGGTCGCAAAAGCAGAAGAAAAACCTGGTGTTCCATCAGCTCGACGAGATAGGTGAGGGGCACAAGAAAGAATTCCACATACAAGTGCTCATCGACGGCAAGCCTTATGGCGACGCCATCGACCGTTCCATCCGTGGCGCGGAACAGCTGGCCGCCGAAAAAACATGGAAACTTTTGTTTAGCGAGGATTGAGATTCTTCGAACAATTGTTTATCTTTGCGGCATGAATCCCAAAAACAGGAAAATACAGATTGCATCGTTCGACGACACCACCGTCGTGGGCATCAATTCGGGTCTGGTCGACTACAAACTGGCGTGGAATATCAACAAAAAGCTTTCCATTGACTTGGTTAAATACGATGACCTGGAGTTTGAAGGCGCCAACTATTCCTTCTTCTATTACTCGGCAGGCGAGAACTATAACGTTTATAACCTCGTATCGCTGGTGCGTCAAGACAGGGTGCTTTTCCCTTTCACCCCGCGTCTCGACTATCTTTTCCTCATCCAAAACACGTTGAGCCCCGAGCGTCAGATGCATATCATGAACAGCCTCCGCGAAATCGATGGCCTGGGTCATGCTTTCCTGCTTGAGAAAGACAAAAACCTTCGTCAGGTGCTGGAGACCATCGCCGACTGCGAGCTGAAGGTGATAGACAAAAAGAAAAAGCAGAACAACCTTAAAGAAGTCAAGCTCAGAATGCAGGAGCAAGAGGCCTTGATGAAAGCTGCTTATTAGAAATCCTAGTTTATTTCTCGATGACGATCTTTAGCTGATGCTCTTCTGTCACGAAAGAAGAGATGCGATCGCCTATGCCCAAGGCAAAACGATTGGGTCCCGTTGCCACCTCGTCGCTGACGACGGTGTAAAGATGCCCTTGATAGGAGGTCTGTGGCATGAGAGTGGCGATATCGTCGTAAACACAATAGGAGAAGTCGTTGCTGAGCAGATACTGCGCTTTGATGACCATGCCGAAGTCCTTGTCATGGAAGTCGATGGCCTCGTTGCAGGGGTTGAAGATGGCGAAGTCCACCTGAATGGTGTCGCCGTGATGGAAGACTGGTGTTTCTGCGTCGTTGGCATTGGTGATGTTGAAGGTTGTAATCAGCCTATTGGCCGTTTGAAAATGGTCGGTGAGGAATCCTTCGACCGTCACATCGCCGATATGGTACACCTCCGACAGCTCATTCACCGCGCCGCAAACAAACACAGGCTTGCCAATCCAGTCCTTGTCGAACTGCCAGAGATCGTATTGGGTCATGCGGTCGTAGTAGCATTGAAGCGTTGAGCTTTCTTTGCCCGTGAAGTAATGGTAAAGGGCAGGCTGTTGGAACGAGCCACGTATCACCACGGGACGGTCGCCTGCCACCTGCTCTATGGCCTTGTAATAAGGCTCCTTGCCGTGATAGCCAAAACGGTCGGCCAAAGGCGTCAACAGGAGAATCCTGAAGGCCAAAACCAAGAGGAGGGAGGGAAGGATAAAGAACTTGATGTATTTCCTTAACTTATCGTCAACCAATGCTTTGCGATAAAGCAACACCACGATAGGGATGACGCACACGATGGTCCAGTGCGGCTCCACATGTCCACGGAAGGCCATCAGCCAGAAGAAGAAAAAGAAGCCGATAAGGATGAAACGCAGTCCACGTTCAAAGACCAGCTTGCCGTACATGTCATTCCGAGACCATCCGACCATAGATACACTCCCTCCTTCCTCGGTCGGTATGACATGGTCGGATGGGCGAAGAGAATCTATGCACGGCGATTTGCCATTGTTATGGTTTATTTTGATCAGTACATAAACCACAGCTCCAAACGTAAACGGATTGAAAATGAGCAACTGATTGGGCAGATACTCCAAGAAATAGCTCCAACGAAACGCTTCATTGCGTCCAGCCAAATGGTACCTGAAGCTTGGGAAATCATTGTTGACCTGCCAAAGAATATGCGGCGTCAGCAAGACCAAAGCCAAGAGGCAGGCTACCCAAAACTTGCCATCTTTCAGCAGTTTGAGGTTAGACAGCACGATCAGCCCCAAGAATAGGAAAGCATGGTACTTGCTGTAAATCATCAAAGCCATGAATAGGCCCATCAGCAGCGCGTTTTTCCATGACTTGTTTTCCAGATAGCGTTGATAGACTAGCAAAAACAGGGCAGAAAACAGGATCAAACTCGCATCTGGCGTGGTGACAAAGCCATAGATGTTGAACATCACGATGGAGCAGGCTAGGACTAAGAATAATAGGGGACTCTTTTTCATGGAGTCATTGCGGACTTGATCCGCAATCTCCCACATCACCCACAGCGATAGACATGAAGCAACAATCGTGAAAAACCTCACACCCAAGGTGCCCGAGAAGAAGAGGCTACTCAAAAAGGTCATCAGCCCCACCATGGGCGGGTGGTCATAATAACCCCAGGCGAGATGCTCGCCATAAAGGGCATAATAGGCCTCATCTTCCTGAATCTCGGTGAAGATGCCCTGCAGCAGGTTGATGACAAACCAAATGAAAATGCCACAACAAAGGCAAAATCTCCAGTTGAATATCTTGTCCTTTGTCATGGCATTAATTCATTCTGTAGAGACGTAGCGCGCCACGTCTCTACAATGATGTTTTTAACCGACGTGAATGTTTTCCTTCACCAGTTTCATGATCTTCTCGGTGTCGTTACCCAGTTCCTTGCGGAGGTTGGCATCCTTGAAGTCGCTGAGGAACTTGATCATGTAGTCGATGATGGCATCTGAGAACACGCCCTTCTCGGTGTAGATCTTACGGTCTTTCTTGAGCTCCTTGGCAGCGGCGACGCAGCTGTCGGGCAGTTGCTCGAGGCTCTCTTGCACCTTCTTGTTCTTGGCATCGTGGATGTTGACACCGAGGCCGACGTAGGTCTTCTCGGCCACTTCGAGGGCGTTGGGCATCTCGAAGCCGTGACGTGCGGCGGCGCAGAGGGCGGCCATCAGCAGGTACATGTCGGCGCAACCGTCGGAGGCACGCCATTCGAAGGTCTGCTTGCTGCTGAAGTCCTTGTTCGACTTCTTCTCAAGCGGGTTGGCGCTGGCAGCCATGTCCTTGCCGTTGTTGATCCAGCCCAGCGGCACACGCACCAAGGCGCTGCGGTTACTGTAAGACCAGCACAACGAAGTCGGGGCTTCCTGATGAGGCACTAAGCGCAGGAACGACAGCGGGTTGGGGTTGCCGAAGGCAGGCAGCGAGGTACCGGCGTCCATGTATCCGGCGATGGCTTTCTTGCCATAGTCGCTGAGCTCGCCCTTGTTGACCATGACGCTCTTGCCGTCCTTGGTGAACTTGCAGTGTACGTGCATACCCGAACCGGCCTTACCCACGCTGATTTTCGGGGCGAAGGTCAGGGTGACGCCATATTCGTAGGCCAGCTGGCGCATGATCCACTTGGCGACCACGAGTTGGTCAGCGGCGTCTTCGATGTTGGTGGGCAGGAACTCGATTTCGTTCTGCTCGTAAATCTTGCCGTCGAGGGTGAAGTTACCCACTTCGGAGTGACCGTATTTGATCAAGCCGCCAGCTTGTGCGATGAGGCGCATGGCCTCGACGCGGTACTCGGTGAACTTGTTGAACGGGGCGCTCTCGTGGTAGCCCTTCTGGTCGGGCACTTCGTAGATTTCCTCGTCGTCGGCGATGATATAGTATTCCAGCTCGCCCATGGTCTCCATCTGCAAGCCCGTGGTCTTCTTGAACACTTCGTGGGCTTTGTGGAGGATGTGCTCGGGTGAGCTCTCGAAGGGCTCGCCGTCGCGGTTGTAGAACGAGCAGAGGATGTCCAAGGTGGGCGTCTCACTGAAGGGGTTGCGGAAGGCCGTGCGGTACTTCGGCACCACATAGAGGTCGCTCTTGCCGGCTTCGATGAAGGGGAAGAGGCTCGAACCGTCGACGCGCTCACCAGCGGTGAGGATGTTCTCGAGGTGTTCGAGGCTGTGGATCACGAAGTTCAAGGTCTTCAGCTTGCCGTCCCAGCCACAATAGTGGAAGTTGACGAATTCGATTTGGTTTTCCTCGCAATAACGAATGATGTCGGCGCGAGTGAACTCTGCTGCAGGCTTCTGAAGGTACTGCACCAGACGATTGGGGTTCATGGCAATTCTTTGGTCCATTACGATTTTTGTATTTAAATGATAGATTTTACTAATTTTGCGCAAAGATAACAATTATTATTCAACGGCAAACAAAATAAAGAAAATATGGCATTAAGAGACTGGATGATTGCCTTCAACAACGCCAAGACGATGGAGTCGAACGGCGAGGAAGGCCCTGAATTGATAGCGGAATATGTACGCGTGCTCGAAAAACTAGGCGAAGGGCCTTTGACCGAGGCTGAGCAGCATGTCCGCGAGGAGGTTGGCCGCAACCTATATGAATTATATACCCAAATGGGGGATGAGGCGAAGGCAGAGGAATATCGACCACTGTCGGAATAATTATTCCCGTTTCAGATATAAAAAATAGCATCCAATTTTTTTGTTTACAAACACTTGACCGTCAAAGAAGATACCTTGTTGGGGTTGGGTGTTGGCATTCAACTGCTTGAACACTTCGGCAAGTCTATCGCCTCCCCAACTTGCTATGCCATTTTGGCATTTCAAGATTGCCATCTCTTCTTTGGTCAGCTGAAACATGAAATCGGAGGGAAATCTCTCAATATTACGTTTCACTTGTCGGTTTAGTTGGCCAGTCTCTACTTGATATAGTTTTGCCAAATCCCTATCGAACATAACTTGGCGATTTCTTACCACATATATTAGGTTCTCAATGTCTTGTTGTTTGAGATGCGGTTTCTGCATTTCAAATGACTGGTCGCATTTTTCACCCTGCAACTGTGTGGGAGCTTTTGTCGTTTTCTTTGCCATGTTTTTATTGTTTTACACCGCAAAGAAACGCTATCTGTCAAAAATTATCCGTTGATTAAACGTTTGTAGTCGACAGTAATCGTTTGTTGTCGTTTGCTGTCGGATAAGTTGTTGAAAATGAAAAAGAAAAAAATTGATAGTTTTTATCTCTTCAGCATATTGAAATAAGCATCCAGCAACTTCTGCGCCCCGATATACGCGCTCATGCGCTGGCCGCGCACGTCGCTTTCGACCAAGGGCAGGAGGTCGGCGACCAGTTGGTTTTGGTAGAAATCGTTCTTCAAGGCGCTGTCCATTGAGTCGTACATCATCTGTACGTCTTGTTGGGCGCGTTTCTTATAGAGATAGCCATTGTCGCGGATGGCCTGCACGTGGTCGGCGACCATCTGCCACACCTCATCGATTTGGAAGCCCGTCAAGGCGGAGCAGGTCAGCACCTTGGTCTCCTGTCCCGATTCGGGCAAGGGGAACAAATGTAGAGCATTTCTGCATTCGGCGGCGGCACGGTTGGCGCGCATCACGTTGTCGCCATCGGCTTTGTTCACCGCGATGCCGTCGGCCATCTCCATGATGCCGCGCTTGATGCCTTGCAGCTCGTCGCCAGCGCCGCTGATTAATATGAGCAGGAAGAAATCCACCATGGAATGCACTGCCGTCTCAGATTGACCTACGCCCACTGTCTCCACGAAAATCGTATCATAACCCGCTGCTTCACAAAGGATGATCGTTTCCCTAGTCTTTCTTGCCACGCCGCCTAAGGTGCCTGCCGAGGCCGAGGGACGGATATAGGCATTGGGATGCACGGAAAGGCTTTCCATACGGGTCTTGTCGCCCAAGATGCTGCCCTTGGAGCGTTGACTCGACGGGTCGATGGCCAACACCGCCAGCTTCTGGCCTTTGTTGCAGAGATGCACGCCCAAAGCCTCGATGAAAGTGCTCTTGCCCGCGCCTGGAACGCCTGTGATGCCCAAACGAAGCGCTTTTCCCGCATGTGGAAGACAGGCCGCTATGATCTGTTGCGCCAACTCCTGATGCTTGGGCAGGGCGCTCTCCACCAATGTGATGGCCTTGCTGAGCGTCACACGGTCGCCTTTAAGGATGCCGTCGACATACCATTCCAGCGGCATGAGCTGCTGCTGGTTGCGTTTCATGCGCTCCAAAGCATTCGGGTTGACTTGGATGGGACCATCGACCCCTTCGGTCACTCGAAGGTTTGACTCCCATTCATGTTCCTGATTTTCAAAGTGTTCGTATTCCATAGCGGGCATCAGTTTGATTTCGCAAAGGTAGGGTTTTTTATTTTTATTTGCGTTATTCCAAAAAAAATGCGTAATTTTGTAGTTTCTAAGTAACACTATAGCCCATGACTAGCAAGACAAGAGTACTATTCGTCCACCAGGAAATCGCTCCTTATCTACCCGAAACTCCGATGAGCCTCGTTGGTCGCTACCTGCCGCAAGCTACCCAAGAAAGCGGTAAGGAAATCCGCATCTTCATGCCCCGTTATGGTGTCATCAACGAGCGCCGCAACCAGCTTCACGAGGTGATTCGCCTCTCGGGCATGAACCTCATCATCAACGACACAGACCACCCTCTCATCATCAAGGTGGCCTCAATCCAGAAGGCGAGGATGCAGATCTATTTCATCGACAACGACGACTTCTTCACGAAGAAAAAGTACTTGATGTATGACGAAAAAGGCAAGTTTTGCGAGGACAACGACAGCCGTTGTGTCTTCTTCACGCGTGGCGTCATCGAGACGGTGAAGAAACTCAACTGGTCGCCCGACATCATCCACTGTCATGGCTGGATCTCGGCATTGATGCCCGTCTATATCAAACGTGCGATGACGGTGCGCGACAACCCGCTCTTCAACGAGACCAAGATCGTATATTCAATCTATGACGACGGCTTTGAGGAGAGCTTCAGAGCTGGCTTCGACAAGAAGATGAAGCTGCCGGGCATGAATGCCAAAGACCTCAAATACTTCAAGGAGGCCGACTATGTCAGTCTGACCAAGGCCGCCATCGACTATGCCGACGGCATCGTGGTGTGCACCGAGAAGCTGCATCCCGAAATCGAAGCCCATCTGCAGACGGTGAAGAAGCCCATCCTCACCTATCCCGAGCAGGTGCACTATGCCCAGGCCTGCAATGCTTTCTACGATACTATCCTCGAAAAACAATAAGGATCCCATTTTTGAGTTATCTCAAACGATAAAACGCAACAATTTTCGATCAAATGAAAACATATCATTCAACTGCTCGCACTGGAATAGCGTTAATGATTGGCCTTCTGATATTGGCATTTTCCTCTTGTAAGAAATCCCCTGAGACCATTGGTAACAACCTGATTTCGGAAAACAACTATATCGACGTTTACCATACGGATACGGTTGCCGTGGTCTGTCATTCTTATATGGACTCTGTTGCTACACGCAACACCACCAATGCCTTGATCGGTGCCATGAAAGACCCTGTCTTCGGTACCACCGAAGCCGGGTTCTACACCCAGTTCCGCCCCTCGGTGGCGGGCCAGAGCTTTGGCAGCAGCCCGGTCGTCGACTCGTTGGTGCTCCAACTCTATATCTCAGGCTATTATGGCGACACCACCGTGATGCAGACGGCCCATGTCTACCAGCTGACCGACACCCTGTCGATCAACGAGACCTATTACAACTATTCCGAAGTGTCGACCGACCCTGTTGACCAAGCGAGTGGATATCAGTTTCATCCGCATCCTAGGACGAAGAGCAACGTTGTGGGTAACGACACCGTCCCGCAGCCCATCATCCGCATTCCGCTGAGCCTGGATTTGGGCAACTATCTTGTCGGCCTCGACACCTTGGCTTATTCGCGCCCCGACCTCTTCAAGGAGTATTTCAAAGGCTTGTATGTCACCTGCGACCCCGTGGGTCAAGGTGGGGCGATCAGCTATATCAACCTCACCAACAACAGCTTCTCGATGCTGCAACTCTATTACCATGATGCAGCCACTCCCGACAAGGCCATGCGTTATAGCTTCTTCGTCACATCATCGGATGCCTATTTCAACCATTTCGACCATGACTACACGCAGGGCAGCCAGGCTTTTACCGATCAGCTGCTCGATGGTCAGACGGCCTTGGGACAAGAAGAGGTTTATTTGCAGACCATGGGTGGCGTGAGAACCCGTATCCAATTCCCCAATCTGCCGCATTGGCTCGATACGCTGCAGGCCGGACACCTTGTCGTCAACGAAGCCAAACTCATCATCCCCGCCTCGTCCTTGTCGTTAGACTCCATCTATAAAGCTCCGCAGGCCTTTGTTTTGATGGGCTTCAACGAAGACAACAGCACCTATCTGCTTCCCGACTATTACGAAGGCGCCAACTTCTTTGGCGGCTCTTATAACACCAGCAAGGAGTCGGTCACCTTCCGCATCTCCGAGTACATGCAGAGTGTGATCATGGGCAAGAAAGACGACTACGGCTTGAGTCTGGGTATCAACGGAGGCTCCTATAATGCCCAACGTTTCGTCATCAACGGCCCCGAAGCGCCCGAAGGAGAGAAGATGCGTCTTGAGGTAACCTATTCCATCGTAAATGAATGAGGAATGCTGAAATACGAAGTATTCGACGAAGTCAATTAGGAATGTTGAATTATAAATGTTTAGAAATATGAAGAAACTAATTATCGCTGCTTTGGTTTTGGTCGGATTGACCTGCCAGGCACAGAAAACCACCGAAAAGGAAACCGTCGTCGTCATCAAGACGAGCATGGGAACCATAAAGGCCAAATTGTATAACGACACACCTAAGCATCGCGACAACTTCATCAAGTTGGTGAACGAAGGCTGGTACAACGGCTCGCCCTTCCACCGCGTCATCAACCAGTTCATGATTCAAGGTGGTCAGAACAAAGATGGTCGCCTCGACCCGGGCTATAGAGTGCCGGCCGAGTTCAAGGACAACCACTTCCACAAGAAAGGTGCCCTTTGTGCTGCCCGTCAGCCCGACCAGGTGAATCCCCAGAAGGCCTCCAGCGGTTCACAGTTCTACATCGTGCAAGGCAAGGTGTATGACGACCGTACTTTGGACATGTTTGAGGGTCGCATGGGCAAGGTGTTCAGCGCCCGTCAGCGTCAGGCCTACAGGACCGTGGGTGGCACACCGCATCTCGATGGTGAATACACCGTGTTCGGCGAAGTCATCGAGGGCCTTGAGGTGGTCGACAAGATCGCTGCCGTGAAGACTGGCCGCATGGACGTGCCCGTTGAGCCCGTGACCATCCTTTCCGTTACGATTGAAAAATAAAGACATTGGCTTTTGGCCTTTGGCTACTGGCGTTATGCGCCAAGAGCCAAAAGCCAAGGGCTAAGAGCCAAAAGCATAGAACAATGAAAGAAAGAATCGAAGAGATACTATCCCAGGTGCGTGACTTCCAGGCCGACAGCAAAGAGGCTTTGGAGAACTTCCGCATCACTTATTTGAGCAAGAAAGGTATCATTCCCGCCCTGTTTGCCGACTTCAAGAACGTGGCCCCTGAGCTCCGCAAGGAGATGGGCATGAAGCTCAACGAGCTGAAGAACGTCGTGCAGGACAAGGTGGAGGAGCAGTTACAGAAGTTTGAGAACCAGCATAGCAACGATGCCGGCTTCGACATGAGCATGCCCGCCGCCGAAATGAAGGGTGCCCGTCACCCGCTGTCGATCGTGCGCCGCGACATCAACGAGATCTTCTCGCACCTCGGCTTCACCATTGCCGAAGGTCCCGAGATTGAGGACGACTACCACGTGTTCTCGGCCTTGAACTTCCCGCTCGACCACCCCGCCCGCGACATGCAGGACACCTTCTTCATCAGCAAGGAGCCCAATGTCAACAAGGCCTCGGATGTGCTGCTGCGCACCCACACCTCGAGTGTGCAGGTTCGCGTGATGGAAACCCACCAGCCGCCCATTCGTATCATCGCCCCTGGCCGTGTGTTCCGCAACGAGGCCATCTCGGCCCGCGCCCACTGCATCTTCCATCAGATTGAGGGCCTCTACATCGACGAGAACGTCTCCTTTGCCGACTTGAAGCAGACCTTGTACCACTTCGTGCAGGAGTTCTTCGGCGAAGGCACCAAGGTGCGTTTCCGTCCGTCCTATTTTCCCTTCACCGAGACCTCGGCTGAGATGGACATCTCGTGCAACATCTGTGGTGGCAAGGGCTGCAACATCTGCAAGCACACGGGTTGGGTTGAGATCTTGGGCTGTGGCATGTGCGACCCCAACATCCTCATCGCCAGTGGCATCGACCCGGAGAAATACACCGGCTTCGCCTTCGGTATGGGCGTGGAACGCATCGCCATGCTGAAATACGGCATCAACGACCTGCGCCTGTTCTTCGAGAACGACATGAAGTTCTTGGAGCAGTTTGAGCTGGCGTGAGATTGCCAAGAGTTAGCCTTAACCTTTTAATTATTCAATCGAATAGATCGCCGTCATTCTTCGCGCGGGCTTCTTCGAATTTGGCTTTCATGGTCGGATTATTGTAGGTTAGCTTCTTGATCGTTAAGTCTTCAGCTTTATCGTTAGCCAAGCGTAGGTTGTTTTCAGAACCAATTAATGCCTCCTTGATTTTTTGAAGATGGTCAATGGATTTGTCGATTTCTTCAATGGCTTTTTGGAACTTCTCACTGGCCAGTCGGTAGTTTCTGCCAAATTTATCCTTGAAATCCAGCAACTGTTGCTCAAATTTGGTCACGTCAAGTGATTGACTTTGGGCTATAGCCAATTGGCGTTTATAGTCAAGGCTCTTTTTTGAGGTTTGAACCAGCAAGGTAATTAGTGGAATAAAGAACTGTGGACGGATGACATACATCTTCGGAAAACGATGCGAAACATCTACGATACCTGTGTTGTAAAGCTCGCTCTCGGGTTCAAGCAGACTGACGAGCACAGCAAATTCACATTTTTTCGTGTTACGATCAGTGTCCAGTTTCTTGAAGAAATCCTCGTTTTTGTGTTTTGTTGACGTCTCATCCATCTCGTTTTTCATTTCAAACATGATAGAGACATATTCGATACCGTCTTCATAATCGCGGAAGATGAAATCACCTTTACTGCCGCTTGAAGCGTCATTGTCCTTTTCAAAATAAGCGTTTGGGAAAAGCGGACGCACGCGGTTGAATTCTGTACTGCAGTGTATCTCGAGTGTTTCACCCACCATCTTTGTCGACATCTTGGTTTTCAAGTCTTTATAATAATCCACCTGATCTTGGGCGTTTTTAAGCTTTCCTTCATATTGTTCCTTCAATACCGCCATTTTCGAGTCAGCCTCCATCTTTTGCGCTTGAACGTCTGATTTCAGTTTGGTGATTTCCACGTCTTTCTGGTTCAGCACGCTTTGTGCCTTCTGACGCACTTCCATCACAGCCAGCTGCTGCTGATTGTTGCTTTGGGCGATTTGTGCGCGCAGCTCATTGATGGTTTTGTCTTTTTCGGCCAAAGCCAAATCCAGTTCTGATTTTTTTTGTTGGCCTATGTTTTGCAAGTCCTTCTTGAGTTGTGTGATCTCCAATTCCTTGCGGCTCAAGTCTTGGTCTTTTTTGCCAAGTTCCATCAGATAGCTTTTCTCCAGCTTGGCTTCTGCTGTTTGCTGTTCTGCAAGATGCTGTTGGTGTAACTCTTGCAATCGACGATTTACTTCCGAAGCGAACTCGGCGTTTTTCACTTGATTGACAATGGAGGCGTAGTCGGCCTCGTCAACCGAGAAAACACTTCCGCATTTGGGACATTTCAGTTCTTTCATAGCGTTATTGTTGTTTTTGTTTTTTATTCTCCTCTCACCGTCCTATTCAGCCATTGGCAGAAGTCCTTCGTTTTCTCGAACTCACTCAGCACCCAGTCGACGAGGTGCGGGTCGGAGAGGCGCTTGTCGGGGAGGTCTTGCACCACGAGCCAGTCGCGTTGCTTGAAGAGCTCGGCCTGAGGGTGGTCCTTGGGGTAGCCGTTGGGCACGCGTTTCATGGCGTGGCTGGTGTCCAAGTCAAATCCTTTGGCTTTGGCGATGGCCTCCACCAAGGGTTCGCCGTTGAAGAGAATCTCGTCGCGGATGGTCTTCAGCATGGTCGTGTCGGGCATGTACATCCCCGTGCAGAGCATGTTGTGGCCAAGATATTCCGACTCCTTAGCTTCCAGGTGAAAGTAGTAGCCGCTCAGCATCGATTTCTTACCTTCGGGACAAACGAATACGCCAAAGTGGGTCTTATAAGGCCGTTTGTCGGGCGAGAAGCGCGTGTCGCGGTAGAAGCGGTAGGTGCAGTCCTTCAGGGTCAGGCCCTTGCAGTTGTCGTCGAACTTCTGCACACCGGCGATGATTTGCTCAGCTAAGGCGTTGAAGTTGGCCTGTGCCGTTTGGTATTGTTTCTTGTGCTCCTGGAACCAAGGGCGGTTGTTGTTGTGTAGGACGTCGTTGAGGAATGTTAGGATCTCTTCCATGGATGAATTTTTTGCAAATATACGGATTTATTCTGCACCGAACACGGCCTTTTTCGCCATCAAGGTCATGCTCAGACCACGTGCCACCATAAATAACAGGAAAGCAATCCATAGACCGTGGTTGCCAAAACAGGGCATTAATAATAAGGTGGCGGGCAGGAACACGCCGACGGCCGAAATGAGCATGGTGTTGCGGATGGCACGCGCCGCCGTGGCACCGATGTAGACGCCATCCCATAGGAAGGCAGCAAAGGTGATGAGCGGGATGGCAGCGAGGTAGATATGGTAAGGCTGGGCCATGGGGATGATGCCCGGCTGGTCGCTGACGAGGCCGATGAACCAATCGGGGAAGAGGGCATAAAGCACCGTGAAAGGCAAGGCGATGAAGAAGCCCCAAAGGAACAGCAGTTTGACGGTCTGGCGAAGCTGCTTGCCGTCGTGCGCACCTGTGAAACGCCCCACCAAGGCCTCGCCCGCATAGGCAAAGCCGTCGGTGAAGTAAGAGAAGATGTAGAAGAACTGCATCAGGATCATGTTAACGGCCAGCATGTCGTCGCCGAGTTTGGCCGACTGGTTGTTGAAAAAGGCGATGCTAAGCACCAAGAGGATGCTGCGGATCATGAAGTCGGCATTCACCTTGAAGAAACGCTTCAGTTTGTCGCTTTGCAGCAGCAATACCCGCCTGACGGGGATGAGTTGATGGCGGAACTTGACGAGGAGGAAGATGACAGCGGTCAGTAGGCCGCAGTATTGCGCGATGACAGTGCCCAAGGCCACCCCTGTGACGCCCATGCCCATGGCGTTGACGAAGACGATGCTCAAAACGATGTTGACCACATTGGTCAGGATGGCGATAATCATGGGGATGGTGGTGTTTTGCATGCCGATGTACCATCCGTTGAAGGCATAGAGGCAGAGCACCGCGGGTGCCGCCCAGATGCGTACCCTGAAATAGGTGGCGGTATGGGCCAACACCTCCTCGCTGCCGTGAAGTAGCTTCATGCTGAGCCATTCCACGGGACCTTGAAGCGAAAGCACTAAAATGGTAGCAATCAAAGCAATGCATAGGGAGCGATAGAGCGAATAGGCCATCTCGGTACGGTCGTTGGCGCCATAGGCCTGTGCCGTGAACCCCGTCGTGCCCGCCCGCATGAAGCTGAAAATGGAATACATCACGCTGAAGATGGTACCACCCAAGCCGATGGCGCCGATGTAGGCGATGCTATCCTGATGGCCCATCAGCATCATGTCGACGAAGCCCAGCAGCGGCACGGTGATGTTGCTGATGATGTTGGGTACGGCGAGCTTCAGTATCGAGCGGTTGAGCGAGTCTTTGCGCATGGGGATGATGTTGAGATTGCAAAAGTACTACATTCTTCCTATTTTTGCGGTATCAAATATTTGGAATTATGATCTTTTATTTCTCTGGTTGTGGCAACAGCCGTCATGTGGCAGAAACGATTGCCGCAGGTATCAACGACACTTTAACCTTTATCCCCGAAGCGGCTCGAGAAGGCCGTTATGAATACACTTTGGCCGAAGGCGAAAGGCTTGGCTTTGTGTTTCCCATCTATTCTTGGGCACCGCCGAAGTTGGTGCTTGACTTTGTAAAGAAATTGACTGTTAAGGTCCCTGAGCCTGTCGAAGGGCCGACCTCGAAGCCTTACATTTATTTCGCCTGCACCTGTGGCGACAATTGTGGCCTGACGGAAAAGGTCTTCCGAAAGGCTTTGGAAGAAAAAGGCTGGTCACTTTCAGCGTGTTTTAGCGTGCAAATGCCCGAAACTTACATCGGCATGGCAGGTTTTAAACTCGATACTCCTGAAAACGCCCAGCTGAAAATTGAAAGGGCGGACGACATGTTAAGGAAGAATATCTCACGCCTCGTCAATAGGGAAGGTTTTTCAGAAATGGTCGTAGGCAGTTTGGCATGGCTCAAGACCTACTTGGTAAATCCTGGTTTCAACCGCTCGGCCACCGACGACAGCAAGTATCACGTCACCGAGGCCTGTATTCACTGTGGCAAGTGCGCTGAGGTATGTCCGTTGAAGAACATCACCATGGAAGACAGCCGCCCGAAATGGAATGGCAACTGCACGATGTGCATGGCGTGCTACCACCATTGTCCTGTGAATGCTATCCAATATGGCAAGGCGACGGAAGGGAAGGGGCAGTACTACTTTGGAATAAAAGGATAATTTGAAATCGGAATTTCTTAGTATCTTTGCCTCCGTAAAACATTCATTATCAAAAATAAAAACTATGAAAAACAAACATTTTACTTTGCTTGCTCTACTCGGCATCGTGTTGGCATGTTGCTCTGTTAATGCTTTCTCACAATGTGTGATCCCCATCGCCCCTGGACAGTCTTACATCGAAGATTTCCAATCGGGGGAGATGGAATGCTGGACGGTAGAGACGACGAGTTCGGCCACTTGGGCGGTGATGCAAGGTACGGGCTCCAACGTGGTGGCTTTCCAAAATGCTTCCGCTGGCGATGAGGCACGTTTGGTGTCGCCCACCTTCGACTTGACGGGTAGCAACAATGCCACCTTCAGCTTCTCATACGCCATGATGGCCCTTTATCCTCCTTACGATGAGCTCACGGTGAGTTATCGCACCTCCCCTTCCGACAGCTGGCACCAACTGGCCACTTATAGCCTCAGCGACTGGGCGAATACTTTCGATGCCTCGTTTGCGTTGGACGACCTGAGCTCTACCTTCCAGGTATCGTTCCTAGGACATTGCAACGGCGGATACTATATCTTTGTTGACGATATTGAGATTGTCTCAGCAGGCGGTTGTGCCCGTCCTGTGAATCTGAGTGCCACCGAAATCACTACTACCACAGCCCTTCTTGGTTGGTCGACAGTGGGCAACGAAGAGAAATGGACGATTGAATTGAACGGTCATCCGAGGACGGTCGAAGCCCAGCCTTATCTGGACGAGGATCTGGAACCGAATACCGAATACGTTTTCCGCGTCAAAGCTATTTGTGGCGAAGGGATGGAGTCGGAATGGTCGCAGCCTATCACCTTCAAGACAATGTGTGACGTTATTGTCGTGACGGACGAGCTGCCTTATTACGACGACTTTGAGGCCTTTGAAGATTTCGTGTGCTGGCGTAATGAGATCCTCTCCGGTGAGGACGGTTGGGTGGTTGACCCCGGTTATCTCATCCCCAACAACACGGCTTTCTTCATCTGGCTGGGTGATGAGGCCATGCTCATCTCGGGCTCGTTAGACATCACTGCCGTTACTAACCCGATACTGTCTTTCAAGCACAGGCAGCGTGCGTTGGGTCAATTTGTGGATGAGTTGTCAGTTTGGTATGCCACATCCTTAGACGATTATTGGCATCTCCTTGGAGAATACACCTATGCCTGCGAGGACTGGGAGACCATCACCTTTGCCTTGCCCGAGGCTTCGGATTCCTATCTCATCGGCTTCAAGGCCAAGTCGAATGAGGCTGATGGCGTATATGTTGACGACGTGTATGTGGGCAACAACCCAGATGTCGGCGTCGACGAGCATGCTGCTTTGGTCGCCACAGTCAGCCCCAATCCCACCAATGGAATAGTCACCTTGTCAGCCAATGTAGCCAAGGGCGATGTCGCAGTTTTTGACATGATGGGCAAGCAGGTGCTGACGGCTACGGTCGTCGAAGGTCGCGCCGACATAGACCTTAGCGCTTTTGCCAAGGGTGTTTATATGGCCCGCGTCTCGAGCGAAATCGGCACGCGCACCATCAAGTTGGTGAAGGAATAATACCGTTAAGAGTACAAGAATCTTCTGATACTACGCTTGGGTGTCTTCTCAAACTCCTTGTCGACAAGGACGATGGAAGACACCTTTGAGTATGCGGGCAGCATGGCGTTCAATGCAGCGAGGTTCTCGTTCATCAACTCGTCCATGCTCTTGTCTTGCAGGTCGTATTTCTCGTCGGGATAAACAAGGGCTACGATCTTGCCTTGGCGACCCACCACAAGCGACTCGACCACACCAGGCAGGTTGTTCACCTTGTCCTCGATCTCTTCGGGATAGATGTTCTGACCGTTGGAGCTCAGGATCATGGCTTTTGAACGACCTTTGATAAACAGCAAGCCCTTCTTGTTCAAGGTGCCGAGGTCGCCCGTGTGCAGCCAGCCCTCATCGTCGATGGCGGCACGGGTGGCTTCTTCGTTCTTGTAATAACCCATCATCACGTGTTCGCCACGGAACAGGATCTCACCGACCACATTCTCCGGGTCGGGCGAGTCGATCTTCAGCTCGTTGCGGGTGACACATGAGCCGCAGCATCCCAGCGTCTCGTTATACCAGTGTTCGTAGCAGATGAGTGGTCCGGCCTCGGTCATGCCATAGCCCACCACGAAGGGGAACTTGATGCGGCGGAACACCTTCTCCACCTCCGCGTTGATGGCAGCACCACCCGTGATGAGCCAGATGAGGTTGCCTCCGAAGGCTTCCATCAGCTGCTTGTAAATGGTCTTCTCCACGATCTTGCAGAGCAAGGGCGTATGCCACAGGAACTTCACCATGGGTTTGTTCAAGGCTGGGAAGATCTTCGCTTTGAAGATTTTCTCGAGCACCAACGGCACGGTGAGGATCATATAGGGTTTGGTCTCTTTGTAGGCCTTCAGTAGTACCGACGGTGAAGGCGTCTTGCTTAGGAAATAGACATGGCAGCCGCCAGCAATTTGGTAAAGGAACTCGATCGTCATGCCGAACATATGGGAAAGGGGGAGCATGCACACTTCGGTCCAGCCGGCATGGTTGGGGATGGTCTCCTGGCTGTATTGCACGTTGGCAGAGATGGCGCGATACGACAACATGACGCCCTTAGGCGCGCTGGTGGTGCCTGAGGTGTAGTTGATGATCATCAGCTCATCGAGGTTGTCGGTGGGCAGGTTGACATCCGCCTTGGTGAAGCCGTTGGGGTATCTTTCGTTGAAGAGCTTTTCAGCGTCTTCTTTGACGGTATTCAGTTGCTCGTCTTTGGTATAAAGGACACGAAACTGTTCCGTTCCGATGGCGATTTGTATGTTAGGCATCTTGTCGGGATGGAGTCGTTTCCATACCGCGGGACCGACGAAGATGGCTTTGGCGTCGGAGTGGGTGACGAGGTTCTCGATGTCGCTCTCGACGAAGGCATCCATGATGGATACTACCACACCACGGTTGGCGGCGATAGCCAGGAAGGCGATGGCCCAGTTGGCGCAGTTCTTCGAGCAGATGGCGATCTTGTCGCCTGCTTTCAAGCCTGCCACTTCGAGCATGGCCTGTACCTGCATCATCTTGGTGCCCATCTCACCGTAGGTATAACTCGTGACGTCGTCGTAGTCGGTCAGAGCGGGTTCGTCCCAGTTTTTAGGAAGGTTCTCGTTGAAATATTCAAAGAAATGCTTAGTGGGTGCTAAAGGTTTTGTTGCTTTCATAGTATGATGATTGAAAATTTGAAAGTGCAAAGATAAGAAATGTTTTGTTTTGTTGAAAAAAGTATTGTGTTTTGTGAGGCGAAGCACTACTTTTGCCCATGAAATGCAAAAGACAATGAAACGCACACATCTCATCGCAGCACTTTTGCTGTGGCCTCTTTTCCTCTGCGCTCAAAGCGCTATTGACTACACCCAATACGTGAACCCTTTCATCGGCACGCAGACCGACGAGACGGGCGCCCTCAGCGGCAGTACATTTCCCGGTGCCACGATGCCACAAGGCATGGTGCAACTGAGCCCCGAGACGGAACAAATGGTGACTTGGGACCCTTGCTCGGGCTACGACTACAACAAAGATGTTATCTATGGTTTCACCCATACCCACCTCAGCGGCACGGGTTGCACCGACCTCATCGATGTGAGCCTGATGCCTTTGTGCAGCGCGGTGACGCCAGAGCAGTTGAAGGCCGCCGACTTTGGGCAACATTATAGTCATGATAAGGAATCGGCAAGGCCTGGGTATTATCAAGTGCTGTTGCAGGAGAGTGGCGTGAATGTGGAACTCTCGGCTACCACGCGCACGGGCATCCATCGCTATACTTTTCCCGAGGGCCAGCCGCAGAGTGTCGTCCTCGATCTCGACCGAGGCACTTTCCGTGGCGAAGCCTATTACTCGAAACGCCGCACTTACGACGTGATTCAAGCACAGATTCGCCTCGTCGACGACCACACAATCGAAGGCTATCGCGTCGTCACAGGTTGGGCCAAGATGCGCAAAGTGTATTTTCGCGCTGAGTTTTCCAAACCTTTCAGTCAGCGCTTGCTGATGAACGGTGGGTTAAATGTCGGCAACAGCGATGTGGTGAATGGCAGAACACTGAGGGCGGCATTGAACTTCAACCCAGCCGATGGCCGGGAGTTGATGATAAAAGTCGCCATTTCGCCTGTAGATAACGAAGGCGCAAGGAAAAACATGCTGGCCGAAGCCCCAAGCTGGGATTTTGACGGCTATGTCAAAGCTGCCCACGACATTTGGCAGCGTGAGCTCAGCCGCATCGACATTGAAGGCACTGACGAGCAAAAGACCATCTTCTACACGGGTCTTTACCATGTGCTGATGCAGCCTAACACCATGAGCGACGTGGACGGTCGCTACATGACCACCAACTTCGAAATCAAGCAGATGCCTAAGGGACAAACGTATCACAGCACATTTAGTTTGTGGGATACCTTCCGCGCTGCACATCCGCTGTATACGCTCATTGCGCCCGACATTGCTGCGCAGTTTGTGAGAGATATGGTGCTGCACCATCAGACCTACGGCTACCTGCCCATTTGGGACCTTTGGGGACAAGACAACTACTGTATGATTGGGAATCACGCCATCCCTGTGCTCGCCGATGCTATCATGGCCGAGATTCCAGGTATCGATGTTGAAGCGGCTTATCAGGCCATGGTCGAGAGCAGCACACGAAGCCACTTCAACTCACCGTTTGAAATCTGGGAGCAATATGGTTACCTACCGCAGACCTTTCAGGACGAGAGCGTCAGCATCACCATGGAACAGGCTTTCGACGACGCCTGTGTGGCTTTGGTGGCCAAGAAACTTGGCAAAATGGACGACTACGAGCGTTTCTATCGTCGCAGCATGTTCTACAAAAACCTCTTTGACCCCGAAACGGGCTTTTTCCGTCCGAAAGATGAGAAAGGCAATTGGATGGAGGGCTTCGATCCGTTGTCGTACGAACAACCTTGTTTTGTGGAAGGCAATGCCTGGCAATATATGTGGTTCGTCCCGCAAGACCCACAAGGGCTTATCGACCTCTTTGGTGGCAAGAAAGGCTTCTTGAAGAAACTCGACGAGAACTTCAGCCTCACTGCCACTAGTGGCGAAGTCAATGGCAATGCCAGTGGTTTCATCGGGCAATACGCACATGGCAACGAGCCGAGTCATCATACCGTTTATCTCTACAACTTTGCGGGCAAGCCTGAGCGCACACAGGAGTTGGTGGAGCAGGTGAGGAGCGAGTTCTATCGCGCCACGCCTTGCGGCTATGCCGGCAACGACGACTGCGGCCAGATGTCGGCTTGGTATATTTTCTCAAGTCTTGGCTTCTATCCTTTCCATGCGGGTTCGGCAGAATATGTCATCGGCACGCCGTTGTTCACCAAAGCCACTTTGCATTTGGAAAACGGGAATGACTTTGTCATTACTGCCAAGAACAAGACACCCGAACGCATCCATGTCAAGACCGTAAAGTTGAACGGAAAGCCGATAAAGGATTACAAGATTAGCCACCAACAAATCATGGCTGGAGGAATGCTGGAGTTCAAGATGAAGTAAGGCTTTCCGCTGCCATAGCAGCAGGCGTTTCCTGAACATCGTAAGGTACCACCTTCGGTTGGTGCAAGGCCAAGAAATGCTCGTTGAGCATCAGTTCCACACGCAGCATCGTCTCCTCGATGCGCTTGGGCGTCAGTTGGCATTCCCATACCACGATGACTTGCCAGCCGTTGTCGTGTAGCACTTGGTAGTTCTGCTGGTCGCGCTCCTGGTTCCTTTTGATCTTGTTCACCCAAAACTCGCGATTTGTCTGCGGAATCTTACAGCACTGCGAACTATCTACTTTCAACACTCCACTTTCCACTTCCAACTGACTCTCAACTCTCAACCCTAAACTCTCAACTCCGAAATGAACGAAGTGACCATGCCAGAAACAACCATTCACAAAAATCGCCGTCCGATACCGCCGCATGACGATGTCAGGTTTGCCCGGCACGCTCTTCACGTTGAGACGATAGCGGTAGCCGTGCCGCCACAGCCATTGCCTTACCTTCAGCTCGGGCTTGGTGCCTTTGCCGTGGATGCGCGACATGCAGTAATGCCGCTGAGTGGGAGTCATCTTGTCAGTCATGGCAGTAGCAATTGGTGTAGTTCTTCAGCGGTTTCTACTACTATCTGAGGTTCGGTCCCTGAGCCCGTCGAAGGGCCGATTTTCATATCACGATACCCCCAATTGACTGCGATGCCCATGATGCCGCCGTTGGCAGCAGTCTCCATGTCGGTGTCGGAGTCGCCGACCATGACGGCATCCGTCTTTTCGACACCCGCCTTGCGCAGCACCTCGCCGACGATTTCAGGGTCAGGCTTGAGCGGAAAGTCGGGGCGACCGCCCAGGACCGCCACAAAGGGAATCTCGGAGAAGAACTCCTTGATGAGGTGTTCAGTGCCTTCTTGGAATTTGTTGGAGGCGACGGCCAGCATCACGCCTTCTTGGTGCAGTTTGGTTAAGAGATCGTGTATCCCAGCAAAAGGCTTTGTGTATGTGTCGATATGGGTAATGTAGTAAGCTCTGAAGTCGTTGTAGGCGGCGTCCACCATGTCGTCGTCCTTATGGCCGACAGGTAAAGCCTTTCGCATCAGGTTGCGGGCGCCGTGGCCGACCATAGCCATGACTTCGTCGCGTGTAAAGGTCGGGAAGCCTCTCAGGCTCATGGCGTGGTTGACGGCCTCCTTGAGGTCGTCGATGGTGTCGAGAAGCGTGCCGTCGAGGTCGAAGATCGCTAGTTTGGATTTCATGAGAGGGAATTTCAGAATGTTAATTACAAACTTTTTAACATAAGTTTCTGATTGAGAGGTACAAAAGTAAATAAAATTCTCAAAAGTTATTAGAAAAATTCTCAATTCTACTTTTTGCTATTCTTGCTAGAATACAGCCTGCGGGCAGAAAGATGAGCAGACCCAAAATGATGACGCCAAGGAGGAATTTCGTTATCGCTTGAAAAAACAAGTTTGATTTCATCAGAATAGTATTGTTTCAGCGTATCACTTGCTGAGTTGCTTCACTGGGAAGGTGAAATAGGTGTCGGGGAACGGTTCGTTTTTCAAGGTGAAGTGCCACCATTCCTCGTCGATAGCCTTGAAGCCGTGGCGTAGCATGGCATCACGCAAGATCATGCGGTTGTGGAACTGCTCGGCGGTGATGCGGCCGTTGCCTATGTATTGTCCTGTCTCAGGGTTGCCTCCGAAATCGGGATGGCTTTCCAGACCAAACCAATCGAAGGTGCCGCCCATGTCGACTTCTTTTTCCGTAGCCATGTCGAAGAGGGTCAGGTCGACGGTGGAGCCACGGGTGTGGCCACTTCTCCTGGCGATATAGCCCAACTCGAAGAGGCTGTCGCGAGGCACTTCGGGATAGAAATAGGACTTCATGAGTGTATCGCTGACGTCGGCGCCCCAACGCATGAAGTGGTCGACGGCGCATTGCGGACGGTAGGCATCGAAGATCTTCAGGCGGTAGCCTTGTTGTTTCAGGTCGTCGCTAACGGCACGAAGGCTGTCGGCGGCCTGTCGGGTGAGCAGTGCGACGGGCTCCAGATAGCCGTCCACACGTGTTCCGACGAAGTTATAGGTGCTATGGTAACGGATCTCCAAGATGGCGTCGGGGACGACATCGGTGATGTTCACGAACTGGCTTGCGTCGTCGGTGGGTGCCAGTTTTCCTGTCAGCCACTGAAACTCGTTGCGTGCTTTCTCGAGCTGTGTCAAAAACTCTGGGCTGGTGTGCAGTCGGCTCACGCCGATGGCAGCGCAGAGGCGGCTGGCGTCGACGTCGCTCTGCCAGTGGGCGCCTGCGATGACACGGCTCTCGCCATACATATAGCCTCGCGCCATGATGGTGTCGGCATTGTCGGGGTTGATCTCGGAGAGCAGTAAGGCGGTGGCATAGCCACGCTGGCTGTGGCCGGAGGGGTAGGATCCTTCGCCCGACAGTTCCACTTCCTCGTATCTCGTGAGCATGTGTTCATGGAAACGCTCGAACGGACGCTTGCGGTGGTAGAAAGCCTTCGGCTTGACGCGTGTCGCGTCGATGGTGGAGAGGCTGTTGATCAAGAGCTTATAGATCTCGGGAGTGCCTTCCTTAGTGATTTCGAGGCCGAAGGGCACTTTGAACACGGCAAAGAGCGAGTCGTAGTTCCACACGGCATCTTGGAAGACGAGGGCGGCGCGTTCAGGGTCGTTACGTTGCTGCTTGCCCCACATGTAGTGCATGATGTCGTTGGCGAAGTCGTTCCCGAGGGTATCCGGCGGTGGGGGCAGGCATTTGATGAGGTCAGGCATCTCTTCGGCGCTGAAATACAGCGTGACACCGTTGTCTTGTGCTCGAGTAACAAGGTTGCCGCAGAACAGGATGGCGGCGATGAGGAATAGGTGGAGGTGTTTCATATTTTGGTGGTTTTTATTTGTTCTTGTTGAGGATGATGAGTGCTGCGATGACGCCCGGTACCCAGCCGCAGAGCGTGAGCAGAAGCACGATGAGCATCGACCCGCAGCCGCGGTCGATCACCGCCAGCGGCGGGAAGATAATGGCTAGGATGACTTGGAGGCAGGACATAATAGTGGTAAAGTTTTTATTATTGATTATTTATGGCATTGGTTATTCTGCAAATAATACATCATTTTTTTATTTTACTTTATGCATAAATAGTAAAATACGCCCCATTTTTATTTTACTTTCCGTGTTAAAAGTAAAATAACGGATTGCGCTATTTTACTTTTAGGTCACATTCTTATAAGTGTTTGTTCCCGCCAGCGGCGGGAAGATAATGGATAGGGTGGCTTGGAGGAGGAACATATTTACTTTGTAAATCTGATTTGCAAATTCAGTTTTATGTAGACATTATTATTCTTGCCACGATAAAGTGAACCATAATTGTATCTGGTTCTACTGGGATTGTCCAATCGTGTATTATTGAAAAGATAATCTTCAACATCATTTCGGTTATAAAAGTGATAACAAACAATGTCTCCATCCTTTTTTACTACCAAATATCCCCCATTGGCATCGTAGCGGCCAGTCCATTCTTTTGCGGGTGTCATTCCTAATGCTGCGTCAAGCAACAGTACTTTCATTTTGTGTTCATAAAAAGCCTGGACATTATTCCCTGAATAATTAAAAGGATTCTGTTGTACGATAGCAGTAACGGCATCTCTTATTGATGATGAATTTGAATAAGGCATGTTTACCCAGGCAAGACAATTGGCAATAAACTTAGGCATGCAAGTGTCGAGAAAAATGAGATTGTTTTTAAAAGTCTGATGTTCAATATCATAGTATTTCAGTTTGCATCCCTTATCGACCAAGGCTTGCATTCGTGGTGTGTGGTCTTCAATTGCATTTATTTCTGTCAGTTCTTCGTCATTTAAGTTATGACCGACAATTTGATATGTGATATTGGTTGGACCGCCAGGATTGAGCAATGTAGATGGGCTACCAAGCTGTGACTTAATGCTAAATCCCAATTCAGGTGTCATATTAGTTCGCAAATCATGAATGACAATATGAATGTCAGCCTTGTCTTTTGACGGAGCTTTCAACTTAGTGCAGCCAATTTGCCCCATGAAGCTTTCGATGTCTGGAATTTCAAAAGCTCGTTTATTGGTCTCTTTAATGGTATCCAACAATGATCTGGATTCCTCCATGAATTTGGCCATAGAAATTCTTGCAAATTCGTTGCCGTCTTCGTCAATAACAATAATGTTTTGCTTTGAATTTGGTTTATACTCGTAACGTTTGCTTTCTTCGCGGATGATATTAATAATTGGGTAATATAAATCGAGCTTATTTAGGTTAGCATCACCAGCATAAACTCTACCTTCGCCTAGCAAGCGAAACAGTGTGTATATCTCGCTCCATTCGCCCTTGTTACCTGTTATTGCCATGTTGTTGGTTTTAAATAAGTTTAATCATTTTTAATTCTTTTTCAGCTGTTGCTTGTATTGCAGGAACAGCAACGGAATTTCCAAATTGTTTGTAAGCCGAAGCGTCAGCTACGACAATTCTAAAATTATCTGGAAAACCTTGTAAACGCGCCCATTCTCTTGGTGTCATTCTGCGAATTCCATCCCGATTGACCTCGCCTTTAATATTAGTTACTGGGGTAAAGTCTGTTAATCTTTTGTCAATGACAAGATTTCTTTCTCTGCCCATGCCACCCACAACAATTGCGTTGGCTACTCCATTAATATCAATTATTTCATAGCCAAAACCATGGCCAGCAGCTTCGTGTCTGGAGCGATGCCTTTTCAGGGTTTCTACATAAACATCAGATAAATAATACTTTACCGAGGGAACAGTCTTTTCCATTACATCTTTGAACTTAGGTCTATTATCTCCTGTGGTTTGGGGTTCTGGATACTTGAATTTGTTAATATCGACATGCAAGCTTTTCTTGAAGCCCAAAATATAGATTCTTTCACGATGTTGTGGAACTCCAAAGTCCATAGCATTGACAATCTGAGGTGGTACAACATCATATCCGGCATCGTCTAAATGTTCTAAAATGGTTTTCAGGGTACGTCCTTTGTCGTGTATGGCCAATCCCTTTACGTTTTCCAAAAAGATAGCTTTTGGTTGGTGCTTTCTAAGAATGTCTTCGATTTCAAAAAATAATGTGCCACGTGTTTCATCCTTAAAACCAAGCCTTTTTCCAGCCAGCGAAAAAGCCTGACATGGGAAACCGGCACATAACACATCAAACTTTTTTGGAATATATTGTTTTGTTGTAGGTTTGGTTATGTCTCCAAATGGCATTTCTCCATAGTTTGCCAAATATGATTCTTGTGCCTTTACGTCAAATTCAGAGGAATACACACATTTTCCACCTAAATTTTGCATGGCAATTCTAAAACCACCTATACCAGCGAACAAATCAATGAATGTAAAACGAGGCTCTTTGGGTCCTGGGAAGGGTACATTGAAGAATTCTTCAAACAAATTGTATTGTGTTGGAGATTCAGCAGCAGCCCAAATATCTTCATCGGTCAATTCTTCGATAAAGAGCTTTTGACGGGATTGTTTTCGTTCAAGAAATTCACGAATTGCTCCAACAATCTCTTCTTTTCTTTTTTTTGATAGTTTTTCGCTAGAATTATGCAAATAATGGCTTAATACGGCAATCTGGTTTTCGTATGAGGTTTCACCATATACTTTAATATGGTTTTTCTCGTCTATTTCTTCAGGGAAATTTACCAAACTATGTCGATTCGTTTTGTTTTTGCTATTTGTTGTTTTACTGCTCATACTTAACAATGCTTTTCATTAATTCATCTATCGCCTCTGAGCATTCAGGAGCAATCTTCACATTAGGCATAAACACTTTTTCAATTGGATAATCCAAATGCTTGCAGATGGTATCAATTTGCTTGAGGGTGTATTTGTGGGAGTATTTGGGGTTTTCGATATTTCCTATTTGCCCACGTGAGATGCCCAATATCTCGCTTAATTTCGCCTGACTAATGCCTCTCTCCGTGCGAAGCTTCTTAATCGATTGAATTACTTTATCTTGGAAATCAACTTTTTCTGACTTCATTTTTATACTCATTTTGAGTACAAAAATAGATGAAGCAAAAGGTTTTGCTGTACTCAATTTGAGTGTGTTTGGCGTTTCCTCTCAAATCTTTTTGAGCAGTTCCTCAGTCCCAATCTCCATCCTGCTAAAAGCGAACCATTTCTTCCCCAAGACCTTCAGCGAGGCGCCGATATGATATACTGTGTCGTCGATGCAGAGTGAAAACAGTATGTGTTCAATTTTTCGGCAAAGCTTAACCTATCCGAACCTTCGTGTTAAAGAATTTCGTTTTTTTTAACTCGTTTTGCGCAACAAGTTACATTTTTGTCGATTTTTCGACATGAACCGACTCAATAATTATTGGGTTATCTGATGGCTCGTATTTTCCAAACTCTATGAATAAATTCATGAGTTTTGTGTTGATATAAATCTTCTTCTTTGTCCCTTACATTTTCTCCCGCAGCCCTTCAGTCCCAATCTCCATCCGACTAAAAGCGAACCATTTCTTGCCCAAGTCCTTCAGCGAGGCGCTGATGTGATATACCGTGTCGTCGATGCAGTATGTTCCAAAATGGAACTAACTGAATCCCCTTTCCGTTTAGGAGATAGCGGGTCAAGCCCGCTATGACGGCAAGGGGCAGGACTGATGTCACCTGGGGGAGGGTGCGGAATGCTTCAAGTTTCGCAACCGGTCACAAATTGTGAGCAGTTCATCTGTCTCATCTTGAGACAATAGGAATCGAAACAGGATTTTCCATAATTTTGCCAAAAATTCCGCTCCAATGTCCTGGCTTGAAAGTCTCGGTCTCTTGGGCCTGTTTTTGGGCACCTTCCTGGCGGCCACCATCGTGCCGTTCAGCTCCGACGCGCTGTATGTGGCTGTGCTTATGGCCACGCACAACCCTATCGGCTGCCTCGTCATCGGCACCTTGGGCAACTGGCTCGGAAGTGTCACCACCTATTGGATCGGGCGCATCGGTCGTTGGGAATGGATTGAGCGGTGGTTCAAGGTGAGCCCGGAGGCCATGGAGCGTCAAAAAAAGAAAGTCGACCGCTACGGCATCTGGCTCGCCCTGCTCGCCTGGGTGCCTTTCATCGGCGACGTTTTCACCCTCGCCCTCGGCTTTTTCAAAACCAAGCCCGTGGGAACCATACTCTTGCTCCTTGTCGGCAAGTTCCTCCGCTTCCTCGTTTGGAACTTTATTATTGGGGCGTTGTAGCTTTGAAATAGAGTTGAATGCATTTCTCTGCAGCCATAGATGCCCTCCCTACGGTCGGCATGACATGGCTGCTGGTGCCACGCGATAGGAAGACATACTTGTCAGACCATCCTAGTCTTATTCAATTGTCCTAATCTGATCCTTCAAGCATTGATAGTCAGACAGCAAATCATAAATGCCGTCTTCGCTCAAGACGCCGCGCTTGAGGTCCTTGGGCAGTTTGCCGGTTTCGTCTGCTTCGAAGTCCTTTCGCCACAGCGGCGAGTTGTAATAGGCCTCCAGCTTGGCGATGTCGTGTTCCAGCTCGGCGAAGTCCTTGAGGGCGGCTTCCAGCCGTTTGACGACCTCCTCGCTTTTGTCGAAGAGGGATTCCATGTTTGTGATGCGTTCGATGCGTGTCATAATCAGCGGTTTTAGTGAGGCAAAAATACTGAATTTTGCGAAAAATCCACTTCAAATGTTCCACATTCAAATTAATTCCGTACTTTTGCAGCCCGATTTTTAGGCAGAATGGAAAAGAAGAACGAATTCCTGATTCCGGTCAGCGGCCTTGCCCTTGGGAGTCATTCCTTTGAGTATGAGATCGATAACGATTTCTTCGCAGGGATGGATTACTCCGAAGTTCAGCAAGGAAAGGTGTCTGTCAAGGTCGACATCGACCGTCAGGAGACCATGCTGACGCTGCATTTCGACCTCAACGGTAGCGTGCGCGTGCCTTGCGACCGCTGCGCCGACGAGTTCGACCAGCACATCGAGAGCCAGCAGGACTTCTTCCTCAAGTTGGGAACGGAGAATGCCGAAGAGTCGGACGACGTGGCTGTCGTTTCGCCCGATCTGAACGAATACGACATCCGTCCCTTGGTGTACGAGTACATCATCCTCGCCATCCCGATGCACCGCGTGCATCCCGAAGGCCAGTGCAACCCCGCCGTGATTGAGATGCTCAACCGCGAGGAGGCACCCGCCGAAGAGGAAGAGACCGACACCATCGACCCGCGTTGGGCCGCTTTGAAAGACATAGATTTGAACGATAAATAAACAATTGGTAATTAACTAGTTAAAATAACAAAGAAATGGCACATCCTAAAAGAAGACAGTCTCATACCAGAGGCGCTAAGAGAAGAACACATTACAAGGCTGAAACCCCGAACGTGACCATCGATCCTACCACTGGCACCATGCACGTGATGCACCGTGCTTACTACGTGGACGGCGACCTGTACTACAGAGGTCAGCTGGTCATGGCCGCCAAGCAGTGATTGCTGGCGCGTGATCACGGCTCCAACGTGGACGGGAAAGGGTGATTTGTACCCTGATGGGATAAAAAATTGGAAAAAAATTCCAAAAAAATGTCCAAAAGTGTGCCGTGAATAAAAATAATGCTTATCTTTGCATCAGAATTTGATGCGAGAGCATTGAAAAACCAAATACGGATTTTTTTCATAATCTTTATATTGTTTTTCCCCTCCTTTTTCCCCATCAGGAGGGGTTTTTTGTTGATATAAAACAAGAGCCATGCATTACAACACTTTGGAAGCCATACAAGACCTGGTCACCCGTCAGCGCTGCTTCTTCCTTTCGCAGGCCACCAAGCCCGTCGACTGGCGCATCAAGCAGCTGAAGCAGCTGAAGACCGCCATCATGGCGCATGAGGAAGATCTCTATCAGGCCCTCTGGACCGACCTTCACAAGTCGGAAGAGGAAGCCTATCTGACGGAGCTGAGCATTGTCATCAACGAGATCGACTGTCATATCCGCCACCTGCGCCGCTGGGTGCGACCGGTGAGGGTGCACACCCCGTTGTATCTCTTCCCTTCTAAGAGCCGCGTCATCCGCGAGCCTAAGGGCTTGGCCCTTATCGTGGCACCGTGGAACTATCCTTTCAACTTGATGATGTGTCCGCTGGTGGGCGCCATCTCGGCAGGCTGCTGCGCTGTGCTGAAGCCCTCGCCCTATGCTCCCAACGTGGCTGATGTGATGGACCAGATCGTGAAGGAGACCTTCGAAGAACAGTATGTCGCCCTGGTACAGGGCCACCGTGAGGTGAACGCCATGCTGCTCGAGCAACATTTCGACCAGATCTTCTACACAGGCAGTCCCGCCGTGGGTAAGGTGGTGATGGCCGCCGCTGCCCGACACCTCACCCCCGTGGTGCTCGAGTTGGGCGGCAAGAGCCCTTGTATCGTCGACCGTGATGCCAACCTCGACCTGACGGCCCACCGTCTGGCTTGGGGCAAGACCATCAACGCGGGTCAGACCTGCATCGCCCCCGACTATCTGCTCGTGCACGAGTCGGTGAAGGAAGCCCTTGTGGAGCGGCTGATGGCCGACTTCGAGCGTTTCTATGGTCAAGACGCCGAGAAGAGCGACACCTTCTGCCGTATCATTACCGACAAACACTTCAACAGGCTCTCGGCCTATCTCAAGGAAGGCAAGATCCTCTGTGGGGGCAAGACTGATGCCACAGCGCGTTACATCCAGCCCACCTTGATCGAGGTGGAGCCCGAGATGCGTATCATGCAGGAGGAGATCTTCGGCCCCATACTGCCTATCATGACCTTCAACGACATCAACGAGGTGATCACCTTCGTCAACGAACGTCCCAAGCCCTTGGCCTTGTATTACTTCGGTGGCAAAGCCCAGGCGCGTAAGGTGCTGTCGGCCACTACCTCGGGAGGCGCCTGCGTCAACGACACCGTCCTGCATGTCTCCAACCCCCGTCTGCCTTTCGGTGGCACGGGCAACAGCGGCATGGGACGCTATCACCGCAAAGAGAGTTTCCTGGCTTTCAGCAACAGCCGCTCCGTGCTCTGGTCGTCCGACAAGATCGACATGGCGATGAAATACCCACCTTATAAATATATAGGCATACTGAAAAAGTTCGTATGATTTCCTAGCTTTGCATCCTCAATCGCATAAATCAACAAACACATAAAACCATGAAAAAGACCTTATCCCTCATCGCATCATTGATGCTGACACTCATGGTGGCCCGCGCCGACGAAGGCATGTGGCTGCCTTATTCACTGAATGGCCAAAACCTCGCCGAGATGCAAGCCATGGGCTGCAAGCTCACGGCCGAGCAGATCTTCAGCTTCAACCAACCTAGCATCAAGGACGCCATCGTGCAATTCGGTGGCGGCTGCACGGGCGAGATCATCTCTCCCGAAGGCTTGCTGCTCACCAACCACCACTGTGGCTTGAGCTATGTGCAGAAGCACTCGTCCATCGAGCACGACTACCTCACCGACGGCTTCTGGGCCAAGAGTAAGGGCGAGGAGCTGCCCAACGCAGGTCTCTCCGTCCTTTTCTTAAATAAGGTGGAAGACGTGACCGAAGCCGTGCTGAAAGGCGTCACCGCTCAAACCAGCGAGGCTGACCGCGAGGAACTTGTGGCAAAGAACGCCCGCCAACTCGAGAAAGACCGCAAGGGCGAACGCAACGTGCGCATCGAAATCGTGCCTTTCTATAGCGGCAACCAATACATTCTCTTCGAGTACGACGAGTACAAGGACGTGCGCCTCGTGTGCTGCCCGCCTTGGGGCATCGGCAAGTTTGGCGCCGACACCGACAACTGGACCTGGCCGCGCCACAAGGGCGACTTCAACATCTTCCGTGTCTACACCGCTCCCGATGGTAGCCCCGCTGCATATTCGGAGAACAATATCCCTATGAAATCGAAGTGGTACCTGCCCATTAATTTAGGTGGCGTGAAGCCCGGCGACTATGCCATGATTCTCGGTTATCCTGGCTCGACCGACCGTTACTCTACTTCCTACACCGTGAAGAACGTCATCTATGAGGAAGGTCCTGCCATCATCGACTGCCGCACGACCAAGCTCGATAACTACCGCAAGCACATGGACGCCGACCAAGAGGTGTTCATCAAATATGCCTCCAAGCAGGCCAGCGTGTCGAACTACTGGAAATACTACATCGGTCAGGTGAAGCAGCTCAAGCGCAACCATGTGTATGAGCGCCGCCAAGCCCAAGAGGAAGATTTTGCCAGATGGGTTGGCGCCGATGCCGGCCGCAAAGCCGAATATGGCGACATCTTCAAAGGCATTGTCAAGAAGTGGAACATCCTCGATGAGATTCAGAAATCTTTTGTTTACCACCGCGAGGCAGGCTGGAACGGAGGCGAGGCCATCGCCTTCAGCCGCAGGTTCATGCGTATCAATAAGATGTTTGAAGCCAAGGCCGACAAAGCCGACATTAAAGCCGAAGTCGAGAAGATGCAACCCAGCGTGGATGCTTTCTTCATGGATTACAGCATGCCGCTTGACCAAGACGTGACCGCTGCCTTGCTCGGCTTGTTCTACAAGAACATCCCTGCCAAGCTCATGCCTAGCGAGGTTCTTCGCATCGGTTTGGAAAACAATGGCGATTTCAGCGCCTATGTGGCCAAGGCCTTCGAGAAGTCCATCTTCACCGACAAGGCCCGTCTCGAGAAATGGATGCAGAAGCCTAAAGCCCTGGACAAAGACCCGATCTTTGCCCTCACGACGAACATCATCGACTCGTATCAGACCTTGTACGCCCGTTATGAGGAAGCCCAAAACCTTGGCAACAAGGGTGAGCGTCTCTACATGAAGGGCTTGATGGAGATGCAGAGCGACCGCAACTTCTATCCCTTACAAGGCCGCCGATGCCGTCAACTACAACTACTACACCACCATGGACGGTGTGATGGCCAAGTACGTGCCCGGCAACTGGGAATTCGACATCCCGCAGGATGTTCGCGACCTCGTGGCCAAGAAGGACTATGGCCGTTATGCCAACGAAAACGGTGAGTTGGTCGTCAACTTCATCACCACCAACGATATCACGGGTGGTAACTCGGGCAGTCCCGTCATCGACGGCGAGGGCAACCTTATCGGCTTGGCCTTCGACGGCAACTGGGAGGCCATGAGCGGCGACCTCAGCTTCGAGAACAAGGTGCAGCGCACCATCTGCATGGACGCCCGCTACCTGCTCTGGTGCATCGAGAAGGTGGGCAAGTGCGACAACATCATCAAGGAATTGGTGATCAAATAAGAAAAGCCTCTCCTATGAGTAGGGGTTTCATCAAAGAAGGCGACCAAGAAGAGATTCCAAGGGTGCCGATGCGGGCATACCTGCCCGAGGGCGTGCCCAACTATGTCACGAAAGAAGGGCTTGAGGCACTTAAAGAAGAGCTAAAGGACCTTGAGGCAGAGCGCGTCAAGGCGGGCGACAACTACATCATGGTCAACTTCATTGACGCATCGATCAAGCTGCTCGTTGACCGTATCAATAACGCCGTGGAAGTAGACCTTACGAAGGCCGTGAAAGACACGGTAAGCTTTGGAGCCTGGGTGCGCTACAACGGGTGTGTGGTGCGTATCGTGGGTGTGGACGAAGCCGATGTGAACAAAGGCCTCATCTCCTTCATCTCACCCATAGCCAAGTCGTTGATAGGGAAGAAGGCGGGAGATGTCATTGAGTTGAAAGGTTCGGAGAGGATAGCCGTGGAGGCGGTGTCGTTTGAGCCGATGGAACTTACTCAGATTATTAATGACAAGCCCGCCAAGACCTTGATCCCAACGGAAAGACGTCCCCGAAGAATCGTTGAAGAGCAGCCCAAGCCGACAGTGCAGGCACAGCCGATGGCAGAGGACAAAACCATTGACTCTCTAGTTAAAGCGGATGGACTGCTCCGGTTTGAGCCCGAAGAGAA
Organism: Candidatus Alcium sp. F082; assembly: GCA_001543395.1. Classification (GTDB taxonomy): domain Bacteria; phylum Bacteroidota; class Bacteroidia; order Bacteroidales; family F082; genus Limimorpha. The sequence continues at coordinate 63,757 of LPNG01000007.1, forward strand.
TCCCATAGAGTTCCTGCCCATCGTCAACGAACGGGGCAACATTGTTGGACGGGCCATGTATGTGGAGTTGCATAATGGCAACAAGATGCTGCATCCTGTCGCGCATCTGCATGTCATGAATGGCAAGGGAGCGACCACGAGGCGTTATTGGTGGCATGTGGCGTTTGGCGACACACCGGAGAAGACCCTCAAGCGGAAGATGGCGGAGACGCTGGGGCTATCGGGAGTGAACCCGAAGTTGAAGCGGCAATATATCAGGGAAACTAAGACCGAGAAAGAGTTGGTTTATGTCTTTACGGTTGTTTCTGAGGAGGATTTGCCTTTTACTCCAGAGGGTAAGGAGTATAATGAGGTTTTTGAAAGAGATTAATATCCGTTATTATTACAAGCCCGACATTGCATATCGGGGTGTGATAAGGTCGCCCTTTGACTACGTCGAAATGCTTTGCATTCAGCGTAGCTAATCTTCGATTTCGGGGCTATAAAAAAGTCGGGAAAACACCTTTGCTTTCCCGACTTTTTTATTGGGTCAACTTCCTGTCAACGTATAAGTGTTAAAGAGTGCCTCTCGTTTTTTACGGCAATCAGCCCGACTTCATCGTTGTAATACCACAGATGCCAATAGTCGCCAGAGGATGAGCTGACATGTACATCCTCGTAGGTCACGCCATTCACATCCACGGTCTCCGTCTCACCTTTGAGATCGATGTACGGTAGCGTTATTCCCATTTCATAGTTCCAATTGAAATACAGGAATTTTTTGGGAATCACTGTGAATATCAACTCAGGGTTGTTGCTATCGGAATCGCGGCGCAGTCCCACAGTTCGAGCATAACACCAGGGCTGGCGGATGATAGACATTTTAGCGTCGTAGGGGTATTCCCAAAAGTCTTCCGAGAAGGGCTTTATCTTATCGTAGGTGACGGTGAAATTCAGTGTGTCGCCATTTTCGTCCATGAAGTTGACCGTCTGTCCTATATGATAAGGGATGGCGGCATCGTCTTCGGCAGTAAGGCGACGAAGGATGGTGGGTTCTTTCACGCAAGAGGTCATCAATGCCACAAGGGCGATGCAAAATATCAGATGCTTTTTCATGGTGTTTACTCCTTATCTTTTAGTCCGTAACGAAAACCAATGCTAATCGTGCCTTCCATGCCCATGCCGATTTGCATGAAGCCGGCGCAACGTTTGGTGCCAATCTCGATGCCGATGGGCGTGATTTGGTAGGCATAGCCAATGTGGTCGGCAAAAGAGTCGTAGGGCGACTGTATTTCATAAAGGTCGGGATAATACTCCTTTTGCTTGTAGGTGGAATAGCGAATGCCGATGGGTGCCACTTTGCTGTAAAGGTTCACATACTTGGTGTTCAACCAGTTGATTTTCAGGTGTGGCAGGATGGCGATGCTGTTTTGGTTTACCTTGCAGACGAGGGTGCGCTCGCCGTTCACCTGGTCGTGGTAGTTGAGGATGATGGGGTCGACGCAGGCGGTGACGCCAACACCGATGACCTTGGTGAGGCGGCGCGTATAGGTAGCGTAAAACGCACCGATGTTGTCCGTTTCGGGATAAATAAAGCAGCCTGGACGGTAGCGGAAGCTGCTTGCAGGAAAGTGCCCATAGCCGATGCTGAACTCGTTCTTGTTGCTTCGGATGGTGTCGCGCTGGGCGAAGACAGGTACCGCAATGGCAATGAGCAAACCTAGGATGATGAATTTGGTTTTCATAACTATTTGGATTTGAATCATTTACTTTTCAAAATGGAAATTGTACGCATAGCTGACGAAAACAGCGGGTTTGATGTTTCTCCTGATTTTTCGATTTCCTTATTCTGCTTGGGCATAATCTTCTTCAGTAATCGTATATGTTAGATACCCATAACAATCATAACGCAAGAGGAACATATTGCCTCTTTTTGTTGTCCAAGTATAACGGTCTCCTTCTAAATTAAATGGCCCATTTCCTTCTTCTTGCGTGTAAATCAAAAATTTGCCATCATCAAAAGTAAAAAGAATAGAATCGCCATAAACCATGAGCAAATCGGCTTTTGCAGTAGCGATATTTGCTGACCCCCAACCATTACTAACAAAAAACACGGTGTCTTGTTTTGATTCAATTGTAATACCATTAGGGTGATTTTCCCAAAATCCTTGGTATTCAGGGTTGGAAGTGAATGTTACTGCGTGACCACTATTGTTGACAAGTTTGAAATCAATGCCGTATCCGGGGTCACAAGATGTTAATGCGATAACTAACAAGCAAAGAATGAAAAATGATTTCTTCATAAGGCTTTGAATTTTAGATCTTTAAATCTTGAATTTTGAATTTAATGCGATTTAACTGCTACAATGCGGAAATTGTTGAACCATCCCTCGGCCTCGTCGGTGCCGTTGCTGATGACCAAGGTATTGCAAGCGGGAAGGAGCAGGACCACTCCGAGGAGAGGCAAAAGCGGCTTTTTCATTTTGACCGAAAGGCAGTTCATAATGCGTTCGTTTTTCAAACGCAAAAGTATAACTAAAATTGGGCTTTTTTACACTGGAAAAGGTCATTACAAACTATTACAGTATATTTGCTCTGATAATCAATGTGTTGATAGAATGGATTACAAACTTTTTGATGTACAAAAAACTTGTTTTCCCTCTTTCGGGGTAAGAAATTCTGTGTATTTTTGCAGCCACGAACTAAAAAACAAGATAAAATGAACAACAAGAAACTCTATCGTTCGATGGCCGACAAGAAGCTCTGCGGCGTGTGTGGCGGACTTGGCGAATACTTTGAGGTGGACCCCACCTTGATCCGACTTTTATGGGTTATCTTCACCTTCATGGGTGGCGCTGGCCTTCTGGCTTACATCATCTGTGCCATCATCGTGCCGCAGCAGAATCAGCTGCCGGAGCCGTAATTCTAAACAGAACCAACTAAACGGAAGAAAACCACGTGTCGAAGACACGCTATCCCATTATCCCCATACGCGCAGTGTGGGGGCGTGCGTCCTACACCGCCCTGCTCTCCACACTGCCCGACTCTCCAAGCCGCGTGTCGAAGACACGCTACTAGTCATCTCGTAGAAAGTATCGCTCGTCGATACTGACTCCGTTCTCCGTCAGGAACCCTCGATGCTCCTCGGCAAAAGTCTTCTTACGGTGATGTTCCTTTTGCTTCATGATATAACCTACAATCATGTCTTTGTCGCGCAAGCTGTAGCTGAATCCGGCATATTCTCGTCCCCAACCACGAAAGTCTGGGAAATGTGGATTTGCTTTCAGCCACTTGCTGCTGTCTGTCTTCACTCGCTGCACGAATGAAGCTAGTGACAGGTATGACGGCAAGGATACAAACATATGTATATGGTCAGCTATACCGCCTATGCGGTAGGTTTGGCATTTCAGATTCTTTGCTATGCCGTATATGTATGCGTATAGTTCCCGTTCGTATTCTTCGTTGATGGTGGGTTCGCTTCGGTAGGTGCGGATGACGATGTGGTAGTATGATGTTGTGTAGCTCATGGTGATGTGTTTTGTGGGCCCCACACTGTGTGGGGTAGATGGGGTGGTGTGTGTCGCCCCACACTGCATGTGGGGTAAATAGGATGGCGTGTCTTCGACACGCTTTCTTTGGTTTAGTCCTCCTCTTGTGGTGGGTTGTCGAAGAAATGCTCACGTTGGAGTTCGGCGAGGACAGCTCTGATTTCACCGTATTCGTATTCTTCGCCGAGTACATCTTTGGCTGCTGTGAGATTGGGATCGAAGGTTGATTCGAAATAGTCCAAGATTTCGTTATACTTTTCTTTGCCAATAAATTGAGATGCATCAATCAGGCCTTGCTCCACCAAATGCGCCAAATGGCTGTAAATTGTGCTGGTGACAAAACCTCTCTCTTTGGCGATGGCCTCGACTGTCATCCCGCTGTCGAACATCGATTTGGTGAGGAGGTAGGTTTCGCCTTTTTGTTTCTTCTCTTTTTTCTCAAACTCTTCGGGCATCTTTTCAAAATGAGCGGATTCCGGGTCTTTACCCATTGAGCGCAGAACAATGTCAAGAATTTCGGCGCCAAAACTTCGTATGCGTTTGGTCCCCATGCCTTCTATTGCTCTCAATTCCGACAGTGTGACGGGCTTTTCAGAAGCAATAGCTTTGAGGGTTCTGATAGGCGCGATGTTAGAAGGGGGCACATCGTCGGCTTCAGCTCGTGCCGCACGCCATGACAACAAAATGGAATACAAACTGCCATTCTTGCTTGGCTCAAATTTGATTTCCACCTTCTTCTTCCCGCTTTTCTCGGCTTCGATGGCTTTCACCGACTTGGTCTTTTGGTATTCCTTGACTGTGAAACCGTCTTTGCAGGCTTCCAAACAGCAGCCTTTCAGGTAGATGTCCTCTTTGAGTAGTTTCAAAGCTTCGGTGAGTTGCTCGTTGACGGCTTGGTTGTCGGTTTTGAAAGGCAGGTCGAACAAACCCTTGGCGATGGCTTTTAAGTGCTCGTCGAAATAGGCCACGCCTTTTATTAATCGTTCTTGTAAGGCGGAGTTTTGCTCGCACGAAGGTGCTTGGTCGTGCAGTTTCCTGATCTGGCCTTCGAACTTGATGCCGATTGAACAAAGCTCTTCGTGTATCTTATTCCGTCGCTGCGAGAGGTCTTGGATCATCGCGCCTTCAAAGAGGGCGTCATTATCGTAAACCACCTTCATCAGTCGGCCGAAGTCCTTGTAGATGCCGTCGAAGTCGATGAGTTCGAGCATGGTCTCCAACTCGTAGTCGTGGCGCAGTTGGTCGACTATCTCTTGTGTGGGTTCCTTCTCGGGAAGCATTTCCACAAACTGGTTGACGGAATAGTCGTTGACCAAGGCATTGGAACTGATGCGCGTCTTCAACACGAGGCCTTTCAAGGAGGTGCAACGGCTGAGGGCGACGTAGACCTGTCCGTGGGCGAAGGCTTGTCCGGCGTCGACGATGACCTTGTCGAAGGTGAGGCCTTGGCTCTTGTGGATGGTGACCGCCCAAGCCAGACGCAAAGGGATTTGGGTGAAGCTGCCGATTTCCTTCTCTTCGATATCCTGGTTCTCAGCGTTGATGGTGTATTCCATGTTCTGCCATTTCAGCTTCGGCACGGTGATGCGCACGCCATCGCTCAACACGGTCACAGTGCCTTCCTTTTCATCGTAACCCACCAACCGCCCAATCTTGCCATTGAAGAAAGCCTTCTCTGGGGTGGGGTCGTTTTTGACAAACATCACCTGTGCCCCGACTTTCAGCTCCAATTCTTCCTTGGTAGGGTAGGTGTTTTCAGGGAAGGTGCCGTGGACTTCCGCATTGAAAATCAAAGGTTTCTCCTTGATGGCAGCCAGTTTCGACTCGTTGATCTGGTCGGCTTGGTAGTTGTGGGTGGTCAGGGTGATGTAGCCTTCATTGTCCTTAGGCTTGAAGTCGGGTTTGAAGCGGCTGTTGAGCACCCTTACGCACTCGGCATCCATTTGGTTGTTGCGCACCTTGTTCAACAAAGAGATGAAGTCGTCGTCATGTTGGCGGTAGATATGTTCTAGTTCCACGCAGACGTAAGGTGCTTTTTTCAGCACCTGGCTACCAAAGAAGTAAGGCGTGTCGTAATAGGGAGAAAGCACTTCCCATTCCTCGGGTTTGGCCACAGGTGCCAGTTGGTGCACGTCGCCAATCATCAACAGTTGCAGACCGCCAAAGGGTTTCTGCGAACGACGCACACGGCGCAACACCGCATCGATGGCATCCAAGACATCGGCGCGCACCATACTGATCTCGTCGATGATGAGCAGGTCGAGGCTGCGCATCAAGTTGATTTTCTTCTTGTTGAGTTTTTGGTATTGTGCTGCCAATGACCTGGCTTGCCCTCTTATGTCATTCCGAGGTCTCCCGTCCATAGATACGCTCACTCCATTCGTCGTTCGGTATGACATGGACGGAAGGCCGAGAGAATCTTTACCTGCGTTTTCAGGCAGTTGCGGCCCAAAAGGCAGCTGGAAGAACGAGTGGATAGTCTGCCCGCCAGCGTTGATGGCGGCCACACCTGTGGGGGCCACCACGACCATGCGCTTGTAGGTCTTCAACGGCAGGTTCTTCAGAAAGGTGGTCTTTCCCGTACCCGCCCTTCCCGTGAGGAAGATATGCGCGTCGGTGTAGAGCACCAGTTCTTCGACGAACTCAAGTTTCTGGTTAGTAAAGGTTTGCTGAGCCATGTTTTGGATCGCGTTCATTGTGCTAAAGTAAGCATTATTTTTCATTTTTACGGTTGGTATTTGTTTTTTCGCTGCAAAAATGCAATCCCTTTCAAGAACAAGCCGTTGAACAAACGTTTGTAGTCGACAGCAGTCGTTTGTTGTCGTTTGTTGTCGGATATATTATTGTAAATCAACAATGTTGTATTATTTCTTTTAGAGTGCGATTATTTTCCTATCTTTGTGGCGTTTTTTTTATGCAACAAACAATAAAATCTACCAATATGAAAAAAGTATTCACTGCAATCCTGGCTTTGGTACTCGTTTTTTCCTTTGGGAAAGCCAACGCCTGCACCAACTTTCTTATCACAAAAGGTGCCTCAACTGATGGCTCCTGCATGATCAGTTACGCCGCCGACAGCCATGTGCTGTATGGCGAGCTTTACCATTATCCTGCCAAAGACTGGCCGGCTGGCGCCATGCTTGACGTCTACGACTGGGACGGCGGCATGTATCGTGGCCAAATCCCGCAGGTGGCCCACACCTACAATGTGGTCGGTAACATGAATGAATACCAACTGGCTATTGGTGAAACCACCTACGGTGGTATCGAGAGCCTCTGGGAGAGCCCTGGCATTATCGACTATGGTAGCCTGATTTACATCACTTTGCAGCGTGCCAAGACCGCCCGCGAAGCCATCAAATGCATGGGTGAGCTGGTGGCCAACTACGGTTATGTCAGCGAGGGTGAGTCATTTTCTATCTCCGATACCGAAGAGTGCTGGATTCTCGAGATGATTGGCAAAGGCAAGGCCAACAAAGGCGCCGTATGGGTAGCCCGCCGCATTCCCGACGGCTATGTGAGCGGTCACGCCAACCAGGCACGCATCACCACTTTCCCCTTGGCCTCACGCAAGTGCAAGACCAGCATCACCTTCAAGAACATCGATAAGCTCTTGAAAGACCCGAACATCGACTGTGTCTATGCCGACGACGTCATCAGCTTCGCCAAGCAAGCCAAGCTGTATAACGGTCCCGACGAAAAGTTCTCGTTCTCCGACGTCTACAACCCCGTCACTTTCGACGGTGCCCGTTTCTGCGATCTTCGCGTGTGGGCCATGTTCAACAAGGTGACCGGCAACATGAAGGACTATTGGGGCTATGCCACAGGTCGCGACATCAAGCGCGTGCAGCCTTACACAGCCAATATGTGCCAGACCCCTGACAACTTCCCGACCAACCGCATGCCTCTTTGGGTGAAGCCCAACAAGAAGGTGAGTGTGCTCGATATGATGGACTTCATGCGCGACCACCTCGAAGGCACCGACCTTGATATGTCGCAAGACGTGGGCGCTGGCCCGTTCCACTGCCCTTATCGTTGGCGCCCCATGGACTGGGAAGTCGACGGTGTGACCTATGTACACGAGCGCACCACCGCTACCCAGCAGACGGGCTTCAGCTTCGTGGCCCAAAGCCGTGGCAATTGGGAATGGCCCATCGGCGGCATCATTTGGTTTGGCGTCGACGACACCGATAACACTGTCTATTGCCCGATGTACACCTGTATGACCGAGATCCCCGAGTGCTTCCGCGAAGGCAATGGCTCGATGAGCGAGTGGTCGGAGACTTCCGCCTTCTGGACCTTCAACCTGATGAGTAATTGGGCCTACACCAAGTATGACTACATCCATCCCGAAATCAGAAAGATGCAGCGCAGCCTGGAGACGAAATGGGTTGAATCCGTCATCCCCGCCTTGGACAAGCGTGTCAATACTATCAAGGGCAGGGAAGCCCAAGTCAGGGAACTCACCAAGTTTTCCTACGACGCTGCAAATGATTTGACGGCCATGTGGAAGCGTTTCTATCAAGAACTGTTCATGAAGTATGTCGACGGCAACCTCAACACCGCCCAACCCACCCAACCCGGCAGCAAATACACGCCCATCAAGAGCGAACACCCCAAATATAGCGATGAGTACTATCGTATCCTCATCGAGAAGACGGGTGACAAATACAAAGCCTATTAATAGTTTAGAGTTTAAAGTTTAGAGTTTAGAGATATGACAAACCCGGAAGAAGAAAAAGTAACGGAAAAGAAGTCGCTCAATTTCATTGAAGCGAAAGTGGAAGAAGACCTCGCCAACGGCAAGAACGGCGGACGTGTGCAGACACGCTTTCCCCCAGA
>LPNG01000061.1 GCA_001543395.1 Candidatus Alcium sp. F082
GTAAGACTCTTGCTTTGCCCTGTGAGCAGCATAGGGCAAAAATGAAATGGACGGGCAAGACCGCTGAACTCGTAGAACTGATTTACGGCATCAGTGTGATGGGCAGCGTGAATGACGGCACCATCCAACTAAAGGAACTGGTGGAAGAACTTTTCATTTTCTTCGGCATAAAGAACACGAAAGGCTGCTACCGTATCTACAATGACATCAAGATGCGCAAGAGCGACAGCCGTACTTACTACCTTGATAGCATGAGGGCGGAACTGAACCACAAGATGAGGGAAGAAGACAGGAGATTCAGATAAAAACATAAAAAATGGAGGTATAAGACTGTTTTTCTGCATTTTTTTAGGAAAAAGTTTGGTTTTGCCACAAATTTGCAATAAATTTGTGGCAAAATTCATATTTATGGCAAGTCAAAGTACATATAATGACATCAAAAGGCATGTGGAATTATCGGAAAGAGGCACCTTGTTCTTTCCCGATACATTCACCACATCAGGCTCTTCGGATGCCGTCCGTTCTGCACTGGTTCGGCTTTGTGAGAATAATGTCCTTATCCGTGTGGCCCAGGGAATATACTACTACCCCAAGATTGATACAAAATGGGGCAGCGGTCTAATACCGCCTTCAATTGAGGAAATTGCCAAAGGCATTGCTAAACGTGACAAGGTACGCATTGCCCCGACAGGTTCTTATGCGTTGTATCAGTTAGGACTAAGTACCCAGATACCCGCCAATGTCGTATTTATTACGGATGGCTCTCCCCGTCGTGTTACCATTGGCAAGGGCAAGGGAATACTCTTCAAGCACACCTCGGAAATGCGGACATTCGCCTATCTGTCGCCACTGATGGCACTTGTTGTAACTGCCATGCGAGAGATTGGAGAGGGCAATGTGACCGACGAGCAGATGGCAATTATCAAGACTCATCTGGAGAAAGTGGACGAAGAAGACTTCAAGCACGATATTCAACTTGCACCTATCTGGGTGCGTAAATTGTTAATGGAAAAATGAAATTCATAGAACTATCCGTAGAGGAAAGGCAAGACATACTCCGCAGGGTGCAGGCTGAGAACGGGATGGACCTGCAGATCATAGAAAAAGACTGGTGGGTGACAGCAGTCCTCCATGCTCTCTTTTCACTACCGTATGCCAACCATATATCTTTCAAGGGCGGAACGAACCTCAGCAAGTGCTGGGGACTCATTCAGCGTATGTCAGAAGACATAGACATCGCCATTGACCGTGAATTTCTGGGCTTTGAGGGTCAGTTATCAAAGACTCAGATCAGTGACAAACTCCGCCGTGCAGCCTGTTCCTTTGTCCGTGAAAGGCTACAGTTTGAACTTGCAAGCCAGATGGAGAAGGACGGCATCAGCAAGGACAGTTTCAATGTGCATGTCAACATAACGCCAATATCCACAACAGACCCGGAAATCATAGAGGTGGAATACAAACCCGTATTCAATGACAATCCCTATATCCGTTCAAAGGTCATCATTGAGGTGAGCGGACGTTCCATGAGTGAGCCCTTTCAAGATGTAAAACTGCACTCCTATATTGATGACGTGTATAGAAACGCTCCCTTTACAGAGCCTGATTTTGAGGTCAGGGCTGTCGTCCCAGAGCGTACATTCCTGGAAAAACTGTTCCTCCTGCATGAAGAATACCACAAGACAGCAGAAACAGTAAGGGTAACAAGAATGTCAAGACACCTTTATGACATCTGCCAGATTATGGATACCCCGATAGCGGAACGTGCTCTTGGTAATAAGGAACTATATCTGTCTGTCATGGAGCATAGACGCATATTCATAGGACTTCGGGGCTTCGACTATTCAACATTGCTACCGCAGACATTGAACATTGTCCCCCCTGCTGACATTCTGGAAAAATGGAGACAGGACTATAGGGAAATGCAGAACTCCATGATATACGGTGACTCTCCATCCTATGAGCATCTTATTGAGAAATTGAGGATGCTCAATGATAAGATTAACAAACTGAGATATTAAGTTTGCCACAAAAATATGATAAATTTGTGGCAAAATTAAAATCGGAAGGGCTTAGCCGACAATGGCAGTCCTTCCGATTTCGTTTTTATAGTCTGTCTGCTATTTCTGTAGCAGGTGTGCCAGTTCCGGGTCGTTGGCAATACGTTCCAACTCGTCCTTCACAATCTGTTTGACCTCGTTCTTGATGCGGTTGTAGTTGTCGCGTACCATCTCGTCCATACGGTCGTTACCATCCTCATCCGTGAAGTCGGTAATGACGGGGATGGGCTGATAAGCCTTTGTCTCCCGTGCCACCCGCTCATTATCCACCACTATCTCCGCATTGAAGATCTTCTGTTCAATGCGCTCATTGAAGTTGTCGGACACAGAACCGACAAACATTCCCTGCGTGAGTCCCGAAATCTTGCTGGGCGGGATAAGGCTATCCATCTGCGTGTTGATGGAGGTGGAAACGTCCTGCCTGTTGATGGAAATCGACTGGCGTTTCTGTAGCACCTTTCCGAAACGCTCCGAGAGTGTCTTTGCCGTCTCGCCGACCACCTGACCGCTGAAGATATTGCCGACTGTGTTCATCACCACCTTTGCCTCCTTGTCGCCATAGTCGCGGACTAACTGGCTGAAGTCCTGAAAGCCGAGACAGACAGCCACCTTGTTGCTTCGTGCTGTGGCAATCAGGTTATCCAGTCCCTTGAAGTAGATGGTGGGCAACTCGTCGATGATGACCGACGACTTCAGCATCCCCTTCTTGTTTATCAACTTAACGATACGGCTGTTATACAGGCCGAGAGCTGCACCGTAGATGTTCTGACGGTCGGGATTGTTGCCGACACATAGGATTTTAGGCTCATCGGGGTTATTGATGTCAAGCGTAAACTCGCTGTCGCTCATCACCCAATAGAGTTGTGGGGAAATCATTCGTGACAGCGGTATCTTGGCACTGGCAATCTGTCCCTGCAACTGCTCGGCTGCACCGCCGAGCCATGCGTCCATGAAGGGAGAAAGGTAGTTCTCCAGTTCGGGATAGCTGGTGAGAATAGGAAAAATATCCTCGTACCTGCGGTTGAGAAATTCTATGGCATGGGGGAAAGTGCAATACTTCCCGTTCTCGTAGATTTTCAGATACCAGATGATGGCGGCAAAGAGGATGATAGGCGACTCTACGAAGAAGTCGCCCTGCTTCTGCACCCACGTCTTGTTGAGGTTGAGCATGATGGTGTATGCACTCTCGTAGGCATCCGATATGTCCGTCATGAAGTCGGGATGAATAGGATTGCACCGATGGCTGCGGCGCGGGTCATCGAAGTTTATCACATAGAACTGCGGCTTAACCTCGTAATCGTCCAGATGGCTGATAAGATGGTTGTAGGCAATCATCGAGAGGTCGGGAAACTTGAAGTCGTACACATACATCGAATAGCCCTTCTCAATCTGCTGCTTGATGAAGTTGTTCACCACGGCATACGACTTTCCGCTGCCCGGCGTGCCGAGTACGATGGTGGCACGGAAGGGATTGACGACGTTGATCCATCCCTCATGCCACTTCTTCCTGTAATAGAAGCGCGTGGGTAGGTTGACGGAATAGTCGTTCACCATCAGGCGCGTCTCCTGCATGAAACTCTCGTTCTCGTTGTTGAAGACATCATCCATCAGGTTGTCCTTCAGCAGACGGCTCATCCACAGCCCGCCCATCAACAGGCCGATGAAGCCCGCTGCCGTTGTGAGCACATAGAGCGCGGTGACGGCATCGGCTGGCAGGGGCAGTGCCAGCAGCCACCAGTTGAGGAAGAACAGCACGAAGCCCACGGCAAGGGCAATGCCGATATGTCGCCACGTCAGTTTCTCGCCCTTCACGCCCTTGGTGCCCATGCACGACAGGGCAAGGAGCAATACGGCGAACAGTTTGCTGTACAGGATGCTGTGGAATAGCCCCGCCGTGCGGTTGAAGTTCATGAGAATCCTGTCCACCACCCCGATGTTCACATGATGGTTGAATACTGTCTCATAGCAGTACCAATAGACGTTCATCACCACCAGAATAATACTCACGGCACGGAGAAAATCCATGATTTTCGCCAGTGCCCTCAAATCATCTTCTTGTTGCATTTGAATAAAGTTTAATTGTCATTTGAATAGGATTAAAGTTTCGGGCCGCCACGTTTCCTGCGCTTTCGCTGCATCCTGCGGCGGAAGGCTTCCTCTTCAGGATCATTGGCGGGATTCGTTGACTCAAAGAGGCCGAGACCGTCGGAAAGACTTTCAAAGGGAGTGCCTGCTTCCGGCTTTTCCATGACAGTGCCGTCGTTCTGAGGAATCTGCTGCTGTCCTGTTACCTCTGCCCTTTCGGGATGGCTGAAATGCTCTTGCAAGGCATTGGCGGAAAGTTCCTTGCCCAACCGTGAGCCGTTCAGCACGCAGTGGGTACGATGATCGATAAAGGTCACGCCGTAGATGCGTCCCTCGTCCGTCTCACGCATCACCACGTCGATGCCTTTCTGGCCGAGCAGTTCCACAAAACGGTCACGCCTATGGGTATGGGCGAGTACGGACAGGACGCTACGCTTCGTCATGGCTGCAAGCCTTCTGTCATTTCCCAACCGCTCCCTGCTTTCAGCCGTGTGTTTCTGGAAAGCCTCGTAGCCATAGCGTTTGCCGAAAAGGGATGACTTGAACGGATTGCCCACCTTGTTACCCCCGTTGTCCGTCGCACTATACACAAAGCCGTGGAAGGCACGACCGCCGACCTCACCCCCGCATTCCTCCACGGTCACGTTATAGAGCGAGAGCAAGGCGCGGTATTCGCCCAGCGTCTGACAGGCATACTTGCCCGTGATGCCTTTGAGCACTGCCGCCACCTGCTTTTTTGTGCTGCCTTCTGAGG
>LPNG01000062.1 GCA_001543395.1 Candidatus Alcium sp. F082
TGTCATATAACGTTTCTTTTATCTTAATTTAATAATCATGCGCTATATTCCCACACAGAACGTACTGCCACATGCAAAACAGCTAAAGGCAGAAAACAGATGCCTCCAAAAAGCATCAGAACCGAACGCCAATGTCTGAATAGGATGCCGAGGTGTGACAGCATCGTATAGTCACGGAACTTCACCATTCGTCCCACCAACAAGACCATTTCACTTGACAACCTGTAGGAAAGCAGGAGGAAATCGGCAAACCCCACCTCTCGACACTTATATTGAAGATAGATGAAATTGCCTTTCGACATCTTGCTGCCCGAGCAGGTCTTTCCTTTCGGGTTCTGCCGATAGTAGGCACCTTCATAATCGCGCAATTGAGCCACACGCACACCGTGGATACCGCTCACGTCAAGCAGGAAATCCCAATCTTCGCGGTAACGGATTTTCTCGGAAAAGGTCAATCCGAGCGAACGCAAGAAATCCATACGATACATTATGGCGTGTGGCGGATAAGTAAAATCTAAGCCCCAGCGCGTCAGCATTGAGACATGAAGCGAAACGAAGATGCGCGTCTTAATGGGCGTATGCTTCATAAAGACAATCTCGCGGTTCTCCCTCTCGACAAAGTAACTCCACTCCATGAGCGAGACGTCCAACTGACGCTTCGTCGTATGCTCCAATTGCCTGGCCAATGCCTCTGGATGCAGGAAGTCATCGGCATCGAGGAAAATCACATAGTCGCCAGATGCAGCCTTTAGGCCGACATTCCGTGCCGTGGCAGTTCCTCCATTCTGTTTTGAAATCAGGCAAAAGCGAGGGTCATTGACCATAAATGAATGGACTATTTCTGCCGAGTTGTCTGTGGAACCATCATCGACAATGATGCACTCGAAGTCGGCATAGGTCTGGCTTTGAACATATTTCAACGTTTCAGGCAAAAATTCGGCCTGGTTATAGCAAGGTATGATGATGCTTATCATTTCCATTACACGCGATAGGGGTCTTTCACCTCATATTGTTTAACATACTTCATCTTCTTATATGCATTCCCAAACATATTCATAATCACCCAGAATATTGCCGAGATAGGATTCATTTCCTCTGCAACACGGAACAACGGATAGTGGGCCAGAATGCGATCCCATAACCTTTTTGGGGTAATACTGCCATCACGTCTACGATATTTACCAAGAATCTCTGGCAGCAGATAACAATCAGCCCTACGGATCACTTTCAGCCACAATGCCGTATCATTATTTCTCTTAATATCTTTTATTTGAATAAGACCAACTGCCGAAGCATCATACATTACAGAGAGACATCCTGGCCAGCAACACGCAAATACATCAAACTTCTTCACGTGTTTTTTCCCGCTTACATGGATGCCAAGTTCATTACCATGTAGGTCTATCTCAACATATTCATGATAAGAGAAAACATATCCATTCTCTACCATAAACTTGATTTGTTTTTCTAATTTTGTCGGTTCCCACAAATCATCACTGTCAAGAAAAGCAATCCAACGCCCTTTTGCTTTTCTTATTGCCAAATTACGGGAAACTGCAGCTCCAAGGTTGGAACCATTCCGAATGAAACATATTCTGTTATCATGTTTTTTTGCTTCCGAAACAATCTCAACGGTACTATCGTCTGAACAATCATCGACTATTATCAGCTCCCAATACGGATACGTCTGGGCCCGTACTGACCTTATACTCTCTTCTATAAAACGCCCACATTGATATGAAGGCATAATGATTGACACCAAATTATTATTGTCCATTAATAAAAGGTTTTCAATATGAAATTGATTGCTGCCTTATTGAACTTAAAGTAAGAGTCTGACGGCATCTTAGATGTAGAAACCCCTCCTGTCGTTTTTATTTCAACCGAAGGAGCGTACACTACCCTCATTCGCTTTCTTCTGATGAGTTCTGCAAGATATATCTCTTCACCATAAAGGAATATTGGATAATCTATCTTTGGATAGATTCTAAAGAAGTTGGTGGTGAGTATAATAATGGAGCCATGACCTGCATAAATATCCATCATTGGGTACACCACATTCTTCCCTTTGTTGGCATAGTAATACTTTGTATAAATACTATAGAATAAGCTATTGTACGTTAGCTTCAGCAAAGTTAATTTCCACCGTTTATATCTATTTATAATACTCGGATTAAGATTTCTTTTGAACTTTTCGGAATAAATACTCGGAGCAACCCATGCTACGTCGTCTCCTGCTTTAAAGTCTTTCAGCTGTTTGATGGTTTCATCTTCAAACTGTAAATCCACATTAGAAATGATTATATAGTCGTATTGACTGACATCTTCAAGGTTGTTAATGATAGCCTGAGCTCCACCTAAATATCCAAGGTTTTGCAGTTCGACCTGTTTTACCTGTATAGCTTTATATGCGCCACAATCAACGACCTCTTTTGAGGAAGAATTATCTGCTATTATTACATCCAGTTGTAAATCACCCTCTACATTTGATGCAGATTTGTCAACCGACTGAAGATAGTTGCATAGTTCCCCGTATGAATTATAGTTCACACAAACGATCAATAGTTTCATTTTGTAAGAACATTCTTTTTTATGATTATCCGCATTTAGGTGACACCCTTCCGTACATTCTATGCTCGAATGCTGGTTTGTAGGAAATGGCAGCGATGACGAGTCTGTCAAATACCCTATCCCCAAAATAGCGTCGATTGAACTTGTAGCAGAATTCATTGAGATATTCTTGAAGAAACTCATCCTTTATACCATGATACATATCTCTGAACAGGCTTTTCGCATTTGCTATAGCAGTATGCACCTATGGCAGAGCCTTTGGCGCATCCTTGGGCTTCACCACTTTCGCATTTACTGCCGACACCACCTCTGAAAGCTTCCCATGTGAGGGATAGGCATCAGAGTCTATCTTCGCCTCAGCAGAAAGTCCGTCACCAGCAAGCTCGTTTACTGTCTTTGCCTTAAGATCCTTCATGACCTGCATCTTGAGGTGGCCGACCTTCCTCCCCTTCTGTCCTTTCTTCTGAGGAACCGTCGGCTCACTCTCCGCCATCACCAGTACAGAGACATTCCTTTCGCTGCCGAGTCCGGGCGTCAGATGCTCCTTGTCTTCCCCGTCTTTCCGCTTGTCGTTACAGGTGAAAAAGCCCTCATCCAACTCAACGACACCATTTAGGGTGTACTTCCCGTCGCGAAGCCCCATGACGGAACGCAACTTGTGCATCATCTCCCAAATCGGTTGGTAGCGTTTGTGGCCCAACTGGCGCTGCATCTCAAGAGCCGAGAAGGTCTTCTTGGTGGAAGTCATCAGATGAATAGCAGTGAACCAATACATCAGAGGAAGCTTTGAACCGTGCATCATCTGATGGGTTCCGCCACAATGGCTACAAACCACACCTGCCTTCTCGCGTTGCTCTTTTAGGTGACGAATACAGGATTCTTCGTCCGGGAAACATTTGGTGAACTCTAATAACTTCATACTAACCCTTATTTTTTGACAAAGGTAAACTTCTTGAGCACTTGGGCGAATTCTCACAGTTAAATAACAGTAAAATGCGGATATTCATTTTCTTTTTAATAGAAAAATCAAACATCATTAAGACCAGCAAATACAGCTCCACATAATTAATATCACCTTTAAACATGGATATCAAGTAACAAATAAAGAGTACCGCAACGTATGGGCCAAGGCTTTTGTCTGAGATATCACTCTTTTTAATGTATTTCAGTATCATTATATTATAATAGAGAATGATGCTTAGTCCGATTAACCCAGAGTAGAAAATTTGCCTATAGAAGCCAATATCAACATTTTTATAGTATGCGAAATCACCCACCTTATAATGAGCATCTCCTATAAATAATGTTTTATCCTCAAATTTCGTATTTATTAGCCATTTTAGCAAACGCTCTGATTCTGAATTTTCAGTCATATTTCCAAATAATATCATCTGCCATTCAAGCATGTTGTCTGGTAAAAATGTCAGAGCAAGGTGAATTGTTACAAATGCGCTCAAGGAAATCAAAATGGTTGTTCCGATGACATGGCCATTACGTTCTTTCGCATGATAAAACAATACCAGAGCCAATCCGAGTACAACGGGAACGACCGCAATGCGTGCTGTCATAATAGAAACAATTGATATGATAATATTTGGAAATATGACTGAAAATTCAGCGTGCAAGATGTCAAAACACCAAAGTATACGGCATTACCAAAACCGATGATTCGTGAAAAGTCCGTCAAATCACTTATATCCATATAATTATCGAAACTAACTTGATACACTTTCATTTCTACTATATTACTAACTATCTCAGCAAATGAAGGATTAAACTTCAAACAGAGAGCTAATAAACTTTCAAATGCAACCACTATTGTGATGATTTTACACAGGTCAAGGAAAGAGCTTACTATGCTTTTGGCTAAATGGCAAAGAAAATAAACTTCAAAAAACCACAAGAGGAAATTCTTGATATATGCGAGATAAAGCATTTCGTCAGACCCGTTAATGACCATTGTGATAAGACCCCATAAAAAAAGTAGAAGTGCGACGCCAAATAGTTCAATGTACTTTTGCAACTTCAGGTATGTTACCTTGCCTTTTTTGTCTGTAAGGAAATAAATAAACCCAGGAACAGCTAACAATGTCTTCGCAGCAATAGGTATTGCTTGCAGTTGGATGTTATAAATATATATCAACAAGCATATAATTAG
>LPNG01000063.1 GCA_001543395.1 Candidatus Alcium sp. F082
ACATCTTCTACTTCAAACCATATTGTAGGCTTTAAATTCTCAAATTTATTTTTGTCTTTTAAAATTATTGCAGGTTCTTCATTTCCAATATTATAAGCAACCATTCCCTTATTAGAGAAATCAAATTTCTTTTTAACCCCAATATTTCCTCATAATATCTTTTTGCTTCTTCCATATTATCTACAGGAAGAAAATAGTTGTCATAATTTTTCATATATTTAATGTTCTCCTCTTTGCTATAAACTACGCTACTATATTTTATAGTAGTTATCATTGAAAGTCAATATATAATAAAAAAATAGATTAGTTGCACTGAACTAATCTATTTGTATAACTGCCTGTCGTACAAAAAAGACTGTCATTACTGACAATCTTTTCGGTAAATTACTATAAATCAATAACTATAAAATTGTAATATTTCAATTGATGAAATCATTATGATATTTATTAGTAAATATTTTTTTAAAGATAACTTTCCAAATACTTTAATCATAAAGTATTGTACTGGCATGAATACAACAATATTTCCAAATATATTAATTATAAAAAATCTTGGCCAATACTGTTTTATGTCTATAAAATACTTTAATATGGTTCTAAATGGAATTATATTCATTCCCCCATATTTGTAATAATTATCCCATCCTTGCCATACAAATGAGTGCATATGTCTATCAAATATAGTCATATTTAAAATCATCATAATATAAAATACTAATAATATCGAATAAGTTATTTTCTTTATCTTATTCTTATCTATTTCTTTATCAAAGTAATTAGTATAAAGGTTCCAGTTTGCGAATATTATCATACTAGAAAAAATTATTGTTACAAATAAGTGAAATAAATATCTCTCTCCCCATGCTACATCAGTATAAGTAAATTTTAAATAATATAAGAAAAAGAATATTACTAACAAATATATAATTAGTGAAATTATTAATGGTTTTTTGTTCCTTATTTTTTTGCTTTTTTCTTCATACTCAATGATTGTTTCAATATTTTTCGTAATATTTTTATTTTCCTCACCATTAAGTAATTCTGATACTTCTATTTTTAATTCTTTTGATAAAGGAATTAATAATGAAATATCAGGTGTTCCTCTACCTGTTTCCCACCTTGAAATTGCCTTTTCCGTTACACCTAACTTATTAGCTAATTCTTCTTGTGTAATCTTTTTTTCTTTTCTTTTAGTTTTAATAAGATTTGATATTTTTTCTATATCCATAATATCCCTCTTTTCACTAAAAATTATATATATTTTATAAAATTATATCAACCTACTATTCGTAGGATTAAAAAAGAAACTAGTAATTAGTTTCCCTTATCAATGTATCTTAATTCTTATTTGATACTAAATTCTACTCCTATATATTTATTATTAACACGCTTTAATAATCTATAATTTCCTGGTTCTAATTTTCCATATAACCATTCCCAATCAATTTTAAATTCAACTTCATTGCTTTCATTTACGTTATACTCAACCAAATTAAATCCATATTCCTTTATTAGTGGATTAACTTTTACCCATTTATTACTAATTTTTGTTTCTATTTTATACCATTCTTCATATTTATAAGGTTTTTTATTTGTGTCTTTGATTACAACTGTTGCTCCAGACGGTGAAACATTAGAGATGTTTATACTTACATTTTTAATATTAGATAGTTTAGTTTCTTTGCTATTAGAACAACCTGTTATCAATAAAAATAAAACTAGGACAAATACTACTACTTTTTTCATGCTTTCTCCTTTGTATTTTATTTAATTTCAATTGTGCCAACTAAATCAATAAGATACTTATCATCTTTAAATCTTGAATCATTGGTTAAAAAACCATATATTTTTCCATCGCGTATTAAAGTTACTTGAGTAGTCTGTTCATCATCTTTTAATAATTTTAAAATATAACCTTGATAGTCTCCCTTTATAATAGTAAACTCATCTGCTCTAGGGATAGCTACAGAAACAAATGTATTAAATGAATAATTTTCCATCATTTCTCTTTTGCTCATAAAAATATTATTTTCTTGATAATAATGTTTTGCAATATATTTGTAAAAATCAATATCATTATTGATATCATTTTTTAATAGGAAATATTTTTTATCTGCACTATTAAATTTATCTGATGATATACTGTAATCTGCACTATAAAAGGTTGCTTCTTTAGTTGCAAATAAATCTATATATTGTAGATGATCAATATCTCCATTTTCCATTCCAAAATTTATTGAATACTTTTTACCATCTTCGTTTTTTTCATATATATAATATTTTATTGGACTATTAGGTTCATTTTCTACTCTTTTATAGTCTTCAAAATCATTTCTAATTTTAAAATAATTTAATTCCAAATAATCTTTCTCTGGAATTGTTCTTTTATAAATCTTTATTTCTTTTTGATTTTTTAATCCCTTTAATATTTCATCAACGTTATCAGGTTTTTTTAAAGTATATTTATTCAAAAGCATTAACTTATATCCAAAAAATATACCTATACAGAAAATTACTACTATTAATATCGTATAGATGATATTTTTTATACGATTTTTTTTAATTTTATTATTAGAATAGTCGATTGTATTCTTTATAGTGTCGTCCGTTTTAGTCTTTATTTCTTCTTGGGATATTTTTTCACCATTCAACAATTCAACAATTGAAATATCTAATATTTTACATACAGGCTTAAATAAGGAAGCATCCATCAAACTTAATCCACGTTCCCACTTACTAACTGCATTCTTAGTTATTCCTAATTTATTTGCCAATTCTTCTTGTGTTAAATTTTTTTCTTTACGTAATTTAGCAATAAATCTACCAATTTTTTCTTGATCCATCATTTTTCTCCTTTCACTATAATAAAAAAATATCATAAGTCATCAAAAAAGTGAACATACCATTAGTTCACTTCCATATTTTTTTATTTAAGAAATTTACTATATACTTTATCATTTCTCTTTTTTGTTGAATTTTATTTTTGTAGGTTCTACGTCAAATTTATTCGGTATCTTATTAAGATTATATCACATTTTATATTTTTTTATTATCTACTTAAATCAGAATTAACTTTTTCATAATGAGTCATACTTTCTTTATAATAATCTGGTGCATTTACATAATCAAATAATTCTTCTTGTTTTGTTGTACCTCTTGAAATATGAACTACATCTATCATTTCAAAATCTTCATTATTATAACATTCTTTAACTATACTTGATGTTTCTTCTTTTGTATATTCATTACCTCTTAATAATAGTTTTCTTAAAAATTTCTTTAATAATTCAAATAATTGACTTATTTGATATATTAGGGAATTATTTTCTTTTTCTAGTTTATTATTATCTTTTTCTAATTTAGTTATTTCTCTCTTGTATTTTTGATTTTCCTTTTCCATTGTTTTATAGTTTGTTGAAAAGCTATTTATTTCTTCAAATATTGTTTTAATTTTAGGTTCTATTTCTTTAATCTTTTTAGATTCATCTATAACCTTATTCATACTTTCGAATGTTTCTTTATCAACTATAATATGTTTCTTGTCAAACGGAAGACTTTTAGATGTTTTCATTTTTTCATCTAATTTTTTTATTTCGTTATTAAGTTTTTCAGTCCTTATATTTATTTTTTTCTCTAAATCTCTATTTATTTTTTTATATTCTTTAATCTCTATATGTTTACTATCACTACCTTTTATTCCTCTTTCTAAATCATATCCTTTATCTGTTAATCTTTTGTGATATTTATCTTGTAATTCAGATAAATGAATCTTATCTCTTATATATTGTTTTTTAGAGATAGTATATCTTTCAGAGTTAGTTCTTTTATCATATTTTTTAACTAGTGGAACTACTACGCAATGAATATGAGGAGTTTTTTCATCCATATGGACTGTTGCATGTAATACTTGTTCTTTCTTGTATCCTAAATCGTTGTAAACAAACTCCATACATGTATCAGCCCACTCTTTTAGATCTTCTTTTGTCATATTATTAAAGAACTCATTAGTTGCAGTAAATAGTAGTTCATCTGCCACTACACTTTTAGACTTATCTACCATTTGTCTAAATGTTCTTCTTCTATCTTCTCTTTCGGTTTTCATTCTTTCTTCATGTTCTTTTTTATATTCTTTTGTTA
>LPNG01000064.1 GCA_001543395.1 Candidatus Alcium sp. F082
ATTGTTGCGAGTCCTTCAGGAACGGCAGTACATACCATTGGGCGGTACTAAGGAGATTAGTTGTAATGTACGTGTCATTGCCGCCACCAATGAGGACATAGAGAAAGCCGTCGATGAAGGGCGCTTTCGCTTTGACCTGTGGCAACGTGTGGACGAATACACGCTTGAAGTCCCGTCTCTTGGCGACTGTCCCGAAGATGTGCTGCCACTGGCTGCTGAACTGCTCAAACGATTCAACGGGGAGTTTCATAAGACTATTGAGGGCTTTACGGATGAAGCAAAGAAGGTCCTGCAGTCCCATAGATGGCCCGGAAATGTACGAGAGTTGAAGAACGTCATACGCTGTGCCGTAGTAGAGACAACAGGCAGCATGATAGATGCTGACAGTATCATATTAAAGGCAGTCCCAAGGAAAGAAAAGGTTTTCACCCTCAAAGATGATGAGGGAGAGAAACGCAAGATAGAGCAAGCACTGGAAAAAGCCGGAAACAATCTAACGAAAGCTGCTGAAATACTAGGAGTCAGTCGCCCGACACTATACAAGAAGATGGAGGCGTTCGGTCTGAAATAGCCCAAAAGTGTAAAGTCCCTTTACAATGTTGTAAAGTAACTTTACACTTTTTTCTTGCCCTTTTTGAAGACCGAAAAATTTTCAAAATTTTTATTTCGCTGTGTGTTAGCAGTTTACGTGGCTGCTGACACAACTGTGTAGTGCTGTTGGTATTGGCATTGCTAATAGAAATGATGTGCGCACAACAAAACATCATTATCAAACAAGTAAAAGAGAATAGCAATGGACTACTTCATATTGACAGAAACCAGTTTGTTCAGACTGATACGGGGCGAAGAGAAGACAGACCCGAATGCAGCCTATCAGGACTTTGTTGTGCAAGTCATAGAACTGTGTAAACAGCCAGACGATGGCTATAAGGCGGTGGCACTGACTTGTGCCGAGACGGAACTCCAGTTCGTCAGTGGCGTTTCCGAAGATATAAACCTCTGCGTGAAGAAGGCTTTAGCCTTTGTGCAGAAGATGCTTAAATACGTGACTGACGGCAAGACTCTTGCTTTGCCCTGTGAGCAGCGCAGAATAAAACTGAAATGGACGGGCAAGACCGCTGAACTTGTAGAACTCATTTACGGAATCAGTGTGATGGGCAGCGTGAATGACGGCACCATCCAACTAAAGGAACTGGTGGAAGAACTTTTCAATTTCTTCGGCATAGAGAACACGAAAGGGTGCTACCGTATCTACAATGACATCAAGATGCGCAAGAGCGACAGCCGTACTTACTACCTCGATAGCATGAGGGCGGAACTGAACCACAAGATGAGGGAAGAAGACAAGAGATTCAGATAAAAACCTGAAAAATTGGAGGAAAAGACTCTTTTTCTGCATTTTTTTAAGAAAAAGTTTGGTTTTGCCACAAATTTGCAATAAATTTGTGGCAAAATATGTGTTTATGGCAAGTCAAAGTACATATAATGACATCAAAAGGCATGTGGAGTTATCGGAAAGAGGCACCTTGTTCTTTCCCGATACATTCACCACATCAGGCTCTTCGGATGCCGTCAGGTCTGCACTGGTCCGGCTTTGTGAGAACAATGTCCTTATCCGTGTGGCCCAGGGAATATACTACTACCCGAAAATTGACACAAAATGGGGAAGTGGTCTGATACCACCTTCTATTGAGGAAATAGCCAAAGGCATTGCCAAACGTGACAAGGTGCGCATTGCCCCGACCGGCTCATATGCCTTGTATCAGTTAGGGCTAAGCACCCAGATACCCGCCAATGTCGTATTTATTACGGATGGTTCTCCCCGTCGTGTAACGATTGGCAAGGGCAAGGGAATACTCTTCAAGCACACGTCAGAAATGCGGACATTCGCCTATTTGTCACCACTGATGGCACTTATTGTGACTGCCCTGCGAGAAATTGGTGAGGGCAATGTGACCGACGAGCAGAAGGCAATCATCAAGACTCATCTGGAGAAAGTGGACGAAGAAGACTTCAAGCATGATGTTCAACTTGCACCAATCTGGGTGCGTAAATTGTTAATGGAAAAATGAAATTCATAGAACTGTCCGTAGAGGAACGGCAAGACATACTCCGCAGGGTACAGGCTGAGAACGGGATGGACCTGCAGATCATAGAAAAAGACTGGTGGGTAACAGCAGTCCTTCATGCCCTGTTCTCACTACCGTATGCCGGTCATATATTCTTCAAGGGAGGAACGAATCTCAGCAAGTGCTGGGGACTCATTCGGCGCATGTCAGAAGACATAGACATCGCCATCGACCGTGAATTTCTGGGCTTTGAAGGTCAGTTGTCAAAGACTCAGATCAGTGACAGGCTCCGCCGTGCAGCCTGTTCTTTTGTCCGTGAAAGGCTACAGTTTGAACTTGCAAGCCAGATGGAGAAGGACGGCATCAGCAAGGACAGTTTCAATGTGCATGTCAACATAACTTCAATATCCACAACAGATCCGGAAATCATAGAGGTAGAATACAAACCCGTATTCAATGACAATCCCTATATCCGTTCAAAAGTTATTATTGAGGTAAGCGGACGTTCTATGAGTGAGCCCGCTCAAGATGTAAAACTGCACTCCTATATAGATGACGTTTATAAAAACGCTCCTTTTACAGAGCCTGATTTTGAGGTCAGGGCCGTTGTCCCAGAGCGTACATTTCTGGAAAAGCTGTTCCTCCTGCATGAAGAATACCACAAATCAGCGGAAAACGTAAGGATAGCAAGAATGTCAAGACACCTTTATGACATCTGCCAGATTATGGATACCCCGATAGCAGAACGCGCTCTTGGTAATAAGGATTTATATCTGTCTGTCATGGAGCATAGGCGTGTATTCATAGGACTCCGGGGCTTCGACTACTCGACATTGCTGCCACAGACATTGAACATCGTACCCCCTGCTGACATCCTGGAAAAATGGAGACAGGACTATAGGGAGATGCAGAACTCCATGATATACGGTGACTCTCCATCCTATGAGCGTCTTATTGAGAAATTGAGGATGCTCAATGATAAGATTAACAAACTGAGATATTGAATTTGCCACAAAAATATGATAAATTTGTGGCAAAACATAATCGGAAGGACTTAGCCATACGATGGTAGTCCTTCCGGTTTCGTTTTTTATAGTCAGTCTGCTATTTCTGTAGCAGGTGTGCCAGTTCCGGGTCGTTGGCAATACGTTCCAACTCGTCCTTCACTATCTGTTTGACCTCGTTCTTGATGCGGTTGTAGTTGTCACGCACCATCTCTTCCATGCGGTCGTTACCTTCCTCGTCCGTGAAGTCGGTAATGACGGGGATGGGCTGATAAGCCTTTGTTTCCTGTGCCACCCGCTCATTATCCACCACAATCTCGGCATGGAAGATCTTCTGCTCGATACGCTCGTTGAAGTTGTCGGACACTGAACCGACAAACATTCCCTGCGTAAGCCCCGAAATCTTGCTGGGTGGGATAAGGCTGTCCATCTGTGTGTTGATGGAGGTGGAAACATCCTGTCGGTTGATGGAAATCGACTGTCGTTTCTGCAAGACCTTTCCAAAACGCTCCGAGAGTGTCTTTGCCGTCTCGCCGACCACCTGACCGCTGAAGATATTGCCGACGGTGTTCATCACCACCTTTGCCTCCTTGTCACCATAGTCGCGGACAAGCTGACTGAAGTCCTGAAAGCCCAGACAGACCGCCACCTTGTTGCTTCGGGCTGTGGCGATGAGATTATCCAGTCCCTTGAAGTAGATGGTGGGCAACTCGTCGATGATGACCGACGACTTAAGCATTCCTTTCTTGTTTATCAACTTAACGATACGGCTGTTATACAGTCCGAGGGCAGCACCGTAGATATTCTGACGGTCGGGATTGTTGCCGACGCATAGGATTTTCGGCTCGTCGGGATTGTTGATGTCAAGCGTAAACTCGCTGTCAGACATGACCCAATAGAGTTGCGGGGAAATCATTCGTGACAGCGGTATCTTGGCACTGGCGATCTGTCCCTGCAACTGCTCGGCTGCACCGCCGAGCCATGCGTCCATGAAAGGCGAAAGGTAGTTCTCCAGTTCCGGGTAGGACGTGAGAATAGGAAAGATGTCCT
>LPNG01000065.1 GCA_001543395.1 Candidatus Alcium sp. F082
CTCGTCAGCCCCGTATTGTCGGCACCAAGTGTGTAGGTTGTCATCTCTGCCGATTGGTCTGCCCCACTGGAGCCATCGGCGTTACCAAGCGAATCAATAAAAAATGAGGTATAGATGAACAAATCTTTGAAACTATGGATGTTCGCCGCCATCCTTGCAATCTGTGGCGCAATAGTGTTCATCGCGTCTGCTAACGACGATAGTGCCGCCGTTGTCAAGGAGGCCGACGTCACTCCGAGCCAGAGCCGAGTGGGGTATTCCGCCTGTGAGACGCAGGTCAGTTACACTCACTGCGACCCGCTGCCCAAGACGGGGAAACCCGAACTGGTCAGCGGCACGTGGGAGATGAACGACGGCATCCTGCAGCACAAGGCGTGCGAGCAGGCTCCGCTCGCCATCTGCAACTACGTCATCCCCTCCGACCACTACACCATCCAGTGTACCGCCCGCAAGGACAGCGGGCCTGATGGTTTCATTATCGTGTTCAACTATGTGGATGCGCAGCACTATTGTCTGCTGAACTATGGCTGCGAGGGGAATACAAAGCACGCCATCGAGCAGATTATCGGCAACAAAAGGAAACAGATGGCCACACGCCCCGGCAGTGTGGAGACAGGAAAATGGTACGACGTAAAACTGACCGTGGCTGGCGACACCATTAAAGCATGGCTCGATAGTGAACTCATGTTCGATGAGAAACTTAATATGAAATGAAACAGGCAAGACTATGGATGATAGCCGCCATCCTGACTTGCGACTTAATGCTGACGTCGTGTTCGAACGACGATACGCCCATAAAGCAGGAGCGGCAGCACACGGAGGCCGTCAGCGAACTGATACGGCTGATGGACGGAAATCCAGAGGTGACGGTGTTATTGGAGAAGTCGGAACTACTGAAGCACATCGACGACGAGACCTACAGTCAGCTGGCTGCCGCCTACGTCCTGGGCTACAAGGTGACCAAGGCCGACATGGCTGCGAGCAGCCACATCCGCCCCGCCGAGGGCGAGACCGACACGGGTGTCACTATCTGCTACAACACGGTAAAGGACGTGAAGTGCGTACTGCCCCTTATTGCCGGCTCCGATATCTGCATTAACCCCGTGAACTGGCGTACCGATGCCACGCCCGCCACGCTCCACGACACCATCACCATCACCGTCTCGCCCGAGCATCACGTCCTCGTGGCCACCAACTACAGCGCATCGGAATATCCCCCTTTCTGCGGCTTCCTCAACGTGGGTGACATCCACAGTTGCGAGCCGTGGCTCTACAGCGAGTGCCTGCAACGGAACATCAAGGTACGTGCCAAAGAGTGGCGCAAGATTCACCAGCCGACTGTCACCCGCATCCAGGAGCAAGGCAAGTTGCTGGTGGGCACCACGGGCGACTACCGTCCGCTGTCGTATCGAGAGGGCGATGGCAACTACTGGGGCTTCGGCATTGAGATGGCGGAGAAGATAGCCGAGCGCATCGGTGTAGACATAGAATATGTACAGACCTCATGGCCAACGCTGACCGCCGACGTGCTGGCGGAGCCGCAGGGCTTTGACCTCGCTATCGGTGGCATCACCATTACCGACACACGAAAGGAGACGATGCTGATGAGTGACGGTTATTTGGCCAATGGCAAGACCATCCTATGCCGTGCTGCCGATGCTAACCGCTTTCAGTCGCTGGCCGACATCGACAAGCCGGAGGTGCGCGTGATGGTGAATCCTGGCGGACTGAACGAGAAGTTTGCCAACGAGAACCTGACCCACGCACAGATCATCGTCTGGCAGAAGAACGAGGAGATTCCCACGCAGGTGGCCGAGGGCGAGGCCGACGTGATGATTACCGAAATCACCGAGGCTCCGTGGTATGTACAGAACGACCCGCGCCTCGCTACCCCATTGTTGAATGCACCCTTCACCCACGGCGAAATCGGTGTGCTGATGCGCAAGGGTCAGGACGATCTCCTCGCCCTCGTCAACACCGTCATCGCCCAGATGAAGGCCGACGGCACGCTCCGCAAACTGCATGAGAAGTATGGGTTGGTGTATGGATATTAGTATGAGAGAGTAACGCATCAATAGGTATTGATTTAGGATAACATCATGGGCCTCCCCGTCACATACGCTGGCGGGGAGGCTTTTTCGTTAGACAGGAATGGGAATAGTCCCAGATAATTAAATTTTATTTTTAACAATGAAGCATTTATCATTGATTGCGTCGGCCCTGGCGGTGCTGGGGCTGACGGCGTGTGAGAAAGGGCTCGATGTCGGGGAGGACGTGATGTCACCGGACTTTGGGCAAGTCAAGAACTCCTTATTGCAGGTGCGGACGCGCGGCGGCGGCACGGGCAGCGAGGCGACGGTGGCGTACCCCGTGACGGTGTATGTGTTCCAAGGCGATGAATGCCGGGCGGCACAGACCATCGGCGACGAGGGGCAGACGCTGAACATCGCGCTGACGGAAGGCTCGTACTCGGTGTATGCCGTGGGCGGGGCTTCGGTATCGGACTACGTGCTGCCTTCGGCGAACGATGCTTTGGCGACATCGGCGATTACGCTACGGGAGGGGCATGAACATTCAGACCTGATGGCAGCACAAGCGACGGTGACGCTCACGGACGGCGAGGCGAACACCGTGACGCTGGGCATGGAGCGGCGCACGATGCTGTTGCAAAGCGTAGTGATGAAGAAGGTTCCGACGGCGGCAACTACGGTATCGGTATCGGTGTCGCCGCTGTGGCAGTCGCTCATGGTGGGCGGCAACTATGCAGGGGCTGGCGGCTCATACACGGTGGCCTTGGAAAAGCAGAGCGACGGGCGCACATGGCAGTCCACAGCGACGGCCTATCTCCTGCCGCCATCGTCTTCGCCTGCGAGTATCACAGTGCGTATTACTACGCCCAGCGGCACTCGCAGTTACACCTATTCAACGAGCAATGAATTGGAGGCAGGCTACAAAATCAGCATCGAGGGGACGTACACCGAGGCCGTGGGCGTAACACTCAGCGGCACCATCACGGGAGCCGAATGGAAGGGTGAGCGCACCATCCGCTTCGACTTCGACGAAAACGGCTCGTCGTCGGGAGATGGCGACGGAGGAAACGGCAATGAAGAAGGTGGCGGCGTGAGTGAGCTTCCAGCCGTCGGCACACTCTATCAGGGCTGCTACGTTTTGGCCAACAATGGCACCACTGCCACGCTGCTCTCGCCTAACGAAGCGTCGATAGGCAAGTCGCATACCGCATATACCTACAACGCAGAGGGGCTGAGTGAGGACATCAGCAACTTGATTGCCACTACAGCCGTGGACGGCATCAGTGGCTGGCGACTGCCTACGTTGGCAGAACTGAACGCCATCTATTCGGCCAGCGAAATGGCCAATGCGCTGTTCAGTGCCGACGG
>LPNG01000066.1 GCA_001543395.1 Candidatus Alcium sp. F082
TCGTCAAAAGGGACGAAGCTTATCAACGAAACTACATGATATTTACTCCTACACAAAAAAACTTTCAAAAAGCCATTGCCAATTCATAAGAATAGATAGTGATTTTTCTTTAAGCGGTGGTTTATTTTACTATGGCCTATAGCCGATGGCCTATGGCTGCCCCAACGTAAAGGCAAGCCATAGGCCATAGTCAATCATAAGAAACTAATTCTGCTCCCCGGCTTGATTTGTTCATAAAACATCAAAAGTCGTGCGATGATCTTGCGGTTGTCGTAGGTGTCTTCGACGAGTTTTCTGGCCGCTTGGCCGATGCGGACGGCGTTTTGCGGGTTTTCGTTGAGGCTGCGGATGGCTTCCACCATCTTGGCCTTGTTTTCAGCAATGATGATGTTGACATCTTCATCGTAAAGGATGCCTTCAGCGCCCACACGGGTGGTGATGACGGTCTTACCCATGGCCATCGACTCGATGATCTTGATGCGGATGCCGCTGCCTGAGAGCAAGGGCACGATGGCTACGTCGTGGTTGGCGACGAAAGCCTTGGCGTCGGGCACCTCGCCGACCACATCGATATGCGGGTCTTTCATCGTGGTGAGCCATTCGGGCATGGATCGTCCTGCCAGATGGTAGACAAAATTGGGTACCTTCTCCACCGTCTTTGGAAGCACTTCGTCGATAAACCAGCGTATGCCTTCCTCGTTGGGCATCCAGTTCATGGATCCGATATGGTAGAACTTGGGCTTGCCCTCAAACTCATATTTGGGCGTAAACTCTTCAGGATAAACGCCAAACGGGATGTCGATGATGGGTTTGGAGCAATACTTGCGGAAGAAAGCGGCGTCTTTGCGTGTGATGGCGGCGATGCCGTCGACAGTCTCTAAGGCGTTGAGTTCGTACTCCTTCAACGTTTTGGCCAGATGGTTGATATACCAGCGTTTGATGAAGAACTTGGTCTCCTTGGCCATACGTTCCCAAATTTTGTGTTCCACGTTATGGGCGCGCAACACGATCATGGCTTTGCTGTGTTGACGGATGGTCTCCACATAAGGTGCCATAAACAGCATCTCCAGCTGCACCACGTCAAACTGCTCTTTTTTAAGCACCTCGGTCAGCCTCGCCTTGAAATCCTCCGATATGAACCGCTCCACATGATAGGATTTCTTTGAAAACAGGTTGAGGAAGGCTCTCAATGGGCGGATGCTCAGGTCGACATCGATGAGTTCGATGCCGGTCTTCTGCCGATACTCCTCGGGAATGTCAGAGGCCTTGACATTGAATTTCTCGCTGTTGACGGCCAATATCTTGACCTGATGGCCCGCCTCGAGCAACCCGGTGACGATGCTGTTCATCGCCATGGGACCGCCTTCAAAGGCTGGGTATGGAGGTTTGTTGCAGAGTAGGAGAATCTTCATGCTTCTTTCGTTTTTTTGAACAATTTCTGAAAAAATTTCTTCCAGCTGTCGCCGTCAAAAAGCGCCGCGTCGGTGGTCGCCTTGAAGGTGAAGAAAAGCCCGACCGGCAACAGCACAAGGGAAGATAGCCACACGCCTAGGAACATGTTGAGGTCGCCATACACGGCCATGCGCTCGGCGATGGTGGAGAGGAGGTGGTAGATGATGAAGAAGCCCACCGAGATGACTACGGGCAGGCCCAATCCACCCTTGCGAATGATGCTACCCAAAGGTGCGCCAATGAAGAAGAAAATGAGGCAGGCGATGCTCAAGGTGAACTTCTTGTGCCATTCCTTCTTGTGCTTGTTGATGTTCTCGTTTTGTGAGCCGAGGTCAATCTTGTTGAAGGCCACGTTGTCTTTGGCGTTCTGGGCGCTTCCGATAGACAAGCTGATGATGTTGCTGCGCAACTCGCCTTTGTAGTTGCTGAGTAAAGGCCATTGCAGGATACGGCACGTGTCGGCGGCAAGGCCATTGCTGTCGGCTGTCGTGGGACGGTTGAACTGTACGTCGGTGTGCAGGCCGTTGTAGTTGGCCCAACGTCGTGTGAAGCCGTTAGTGAAAGTCTCTTGTCGGAAGGCCTGTCGTGCCCGCAGCGAATCCAACGAGGTGGAGAGCTGGCGGATGTTCATCATCTGTTGGTACGACTTGTACATGTCTTCGCTCGAGCGGGTCAGGTCGAACGAGGCCAAGCTGAACTTGATGAGCTCCTGCTTGAACGACATGCGTTCGAAGGGCCGCTTCTCCTTATAGCCGTCGGTGGTGATGTCGGTGTAGTTGTGACCGTTGTAGAGGGTGAAGAGGATGTTGCGCTGGTTTGGACTCATCGTCATCACGCCCGAGTCGGCAGTGATAATTTTGGTGCAGCCTTGACGGTCGCTATGGTCGTAGATCTTTACACCGTAGATGTGGCTTCCATCCTTGCCTTTGCGGTCGACGAAGATGACATAATTCTCAATATCCTTATAGAACACGCCTTCCTTGATGTTGAACGCCAGCTTTTGCCGCTGTACGTCGGTCAGCAAGGTGCGCCACTTGAGTGTGGCGATAGGGATGAGGCTGTTCGAAATGAAGAAGGCCAAAACACTGAGCATCAGAGAGAAAAGCAATAATGGGCGCATCGAACGCCACATGGAGATGCCCGAGGCTTTCATGGCCACTAGCTCGTAGTGTTCGCCGAGGTTGCCGAAACACATCAACAAAGCCAAGAGCAAGGCCAAAGGCAACGACATGGGTATGGCGGTGATGGAGGTGTAAAACAACAGCTCTGCTATAATCTTGAATTCCAATCCTTTACCTACCAAGTCGTCGACATAGAGCCATACGAACTGCATCACCCAGATAAACACCACGATGAAGAAGGTGAGTACAAAGGTGCCCAAAAACGATTTGGTGATATAACGGTAAAGTTTCTTCATCTTAAGAATAAACGCTGCAAAGGTAGAAAAATTCTATCTTTGCAGAAAATTTACATGCGCTATGAATCAACTTGACTATTTCAAAGGCCTTAACTTGGCCATCACTATCAGTGCCAAAGACGGCGAAATCCTTTATCAAAACGATAGTTCCATCGAGGTGAACGGCGACGCTCGTGGTCGCGACTTGATGAAATGCCACAACGAACGCTCACAGCAGATCATTCGTCATCTGTTGGACGATGCAGCCACCAACGTCTACACGATTTCGAAAAAGGGCAAGAAAAAACTCATCTACCAGACACCCTGGTATGAGGACGACGCCAAACAAATTGTAGGCGGGCTCATCGAGTTCTCCATCATCCTGCCTGAGGATATGCCACATTACGACCGTGGATAACAAAAAAGGGCGCCAAACTGACATGAACCCCGAAAGTTGGACAAAAAACTTTCGGGGTTTTATTATGTCACAAAAGAGGAACAAACACACATTCGAAGATCGACTGAAGTACATG
>LPNG01000067.1 GCA_001543395.1 Candidatus Alcium sp. F082
GAGTGTGCGGAACACCAAAATCACATGTACTCGGCCCAACGTGCCTGCAATTTCTCCTCAGCCACCTCGATGATGTCCTTCAGGTGGCGACCGTATGACCGATAATAGACCAACCACGCCGTGATGCCATAAACGACAACCTGAATCCAAAGGCCAACCAATTCGGGATGCACGTCACGAAGCAGGGCACACATGCTACTGATCTTCACGAAACCGTTGATGCCGAAGGTGGAAGGGAAAAACCACGAAACGGCTTTCCAAAACGGCGGCACGGCGCACGAAGGCCACGAAATGCCCGAAATGAACAGCAATGGCACCGAGGCAAACACAAACATGATGATGAACACCTCACGATTATGGGCAATGCCCGAAATGGTCATGCTGAAGAACACACACGCCAACAGATATGGGAACAGAAACGCCACCAAATCAGTCCAATGGCCTATTTGAACCAAATGGAACAAGCGCGGCACCACACAAAAGACATAGGCCGAAACCACCACATAGATAGCCAAATAAGCCGCTCCTTTGCCCAAAAGCATTTCGATGGGCCGTTTTCCGATGACGTGCGGTTCAAGGATGCCCCGGCGTTTCTTCTCGCGCTCCTCCCCTGCCATCATACCAATGCCCAGTACCATCGTCTGCTGGATTAGCAACACCAAGACCGCCGGAATGAGAAATGAGGCAAAGCCATTCTGTGTGTTGAACATCGGGACATACTCATATTCAATGGGATAAGCGAAAGTGGAGATCTGCTTTTCTGTCGCACCCACCAGCCGTTGCGCCTTGATGTCCTTGTTCATCGCCAACGAGACTTCGGTACACGACGACAGCACTGCCTTATAGTACAACAAACTGCCCATATCGGAATACAGTTCGACGATGGCTTGCCGACCTTCCATCAAGGCACGGTCGAAGTCGGCAGGAATGTAAATCAGGCAGTAGGCTTGGCGTTTGTGGATGAGGTTCACCGCCTCCTGCATATCGGCACAATGACCAACGATTTCGACATCCGCTGTGGCATCCACCTTGCGCAAAAAGTCACGACTTGTGGACGAGTTGGCCAAATCGACCGCTACGGTAGCAACTTCCCTAACGCTCTCGTTGCCATAAAGATAAGCATAAAGCAAGGGATAAAGCAACGGTACGATGAAGAAAAACACGATAACACCCTCATCGAAAAGCGAGTTGTGCAATTCCTCGCGAAAGATTTCCAGAATATGATGCAACCACTTCATTTCATTTCGTATATTGATATTCCAACAGACACTTTTTCAAACGATTAGGCAGCAAGAATGGCAGAATCAGGAAGGCCACCAAAGCCGCATAGTTCAAGTAAGAATAGTACATCGGCAAGCCATTGAGCGCCTGGTCGACATAAATCAGGTAATAATGCCGCAACGGAAACAAGTATGACAACGCTCGCAAAGGTGCCGGGAACGCGATTTGGGGGAACGAGAATCCCGAAATCGGGAACGACAACACGCCCCAAAGCGTGGCGATGCTCAACGCCCATCGCAACGAGGGCAACAACTCGCACAAAAACACGCCGAACGCCTGAGAGACAAGTATCAGAAGCAAGGCCGCCAAAGCCATAGGCCACAGGCCGCTTCTCAACGGGAAGTCCCAATAGGCGTACAACAGCACAAGATAGGTGCTTCCCATCACAATCCACACCAAAAGCTGAGGCAACAACTTGCCCATCAGCGCCTTATGGATATTGCCCTCGGCCAGTTCCATCCAGCGTTTAGAAGTCCCTTCCTTGACTTCGCTATGAATCGAGTAAATCGTCACCTGAAAGATGAGCAACATCAGCATTGCCGGCAACAGAATGTTGGAAAGATAGATGGAGTAGTTCAGTCCCGGATTGCCGATGGCGTGCATTTCCATTTTGATGGGTTGCAGGACCCCCATCACCTGATCGTCGGTGAAACCCTTGGCATAAAGCGTCTCACGCGCGATGGCACCAGAGGCCAACTCGGCCATCATTTTCATATCACGGTATTCCAACGAGGCGGGAATCAGGTAGGCGGCGTTGGTGTAGAACGACACCTTGGGCTGCTTGCTGGACAACGCCTTTTCGGTCGTGCCTTGAGGGATGTAATAGAAGGCGTAGATTTTGCCCTGTTGCATTGCCTCGCGGGCTTCGCCAAAATTGGCATATTGCTCCACTATGGCGGTTTGCTGGAAAGCGTCGAGATTGCGAAGCACCTGCCGCGTGATGGCGGTGTTGTCCTCGTCAACCACGCCCACAGGGATGTCGACCGGCAACCCTTTCCCCATCAAAGTGGTGAAAAAGACATAACCCACCAATGGCGCGACGACCATACAGAAAAGATAGACCGGCTGCGAAAGCATCCGTGCAACCTCGCGCTGCGCGATACGCCAAACCACCCGCTTGTTGCTCTTTCCGAAACTCATCTCCTGTGCTCCTTCTTCACAATCACACTCATTCCCGGACGAAGGTCGCCCACAGCCGAAAGTGGCGTGGCTCTCACCTCGAAGGTCTTCAGGTCATTGCCTTCCAAGCCGCGAAGTCGCCGATGTCCTTCATATAACTGACCTTCATCCTTACCGTCCTGTCGATGGCAGGAACATAGGCATCGAACTCCGACCCGATGTAGAAATCCTTCAAATAATCCTCGCGCACATTGAAGCTCGCCCATTGGTCGTCCATTTGAGCAATGTTCATAATCGGTGCGCCCGTTCCAACCAGTTCACCAAGGTGCGGAAAGATTTCCGTTACCTCACCATCGGCATAAGCAGTGAGGAAAGTCTCGTGGATATATGAATTCACCTCAGCCACAGCACCTTGTGCCTGAAGCACCTTGGCAGCGGCCATTTCCTTGTCTTCCTCCTGGGCGCCATCGAGTGCCAAGCGGTATTGCGATCGGGCAGCTTTCTCGGTGGCGATGGCAGCATCGCGTTGTGCCTTCACCTCGTCGTATTTCTGGGCACTCACCACACCGTCCTTATAAAGGTTGCTGATACGGCTGAACGATTTCTCCGCGATTTCAACCCCCACTTTCGCTTTCTGCCACATCTCGTAGGCGCCTTCCTTTTGCGGTTCACGCGCACCAGCCTGTGCCTTGGCACTTAAGGCAAGCGCCTGTTGCTCGACGGCTTCGGCCTGTGCCTTCTTTGCCTCCACTTCGGGGGCTTCGAGAATGGCCAAAGTGTCGCCTTTATGCACCTTTTGGCCTTCTTGCACCTTAAATTCGAGGATGCGGCCAGGCACCTTACTCGACACGCGGTATTCCGTCACCTCAGCTTGGCCTTGCAGGTATTCCGTTTCCTTGTGGAAAGTGAGAATGCCGATGACGCAAACCACCGCAATTACACCTGCCAACACGCCCAAGGCGAGGTAGGTGTTCATTCTTTGTTCTTTTATCGTGGACATAATCAGGGATTTAAGATTTAAAATTCAAAATTCAAAATTTAAGATTTAAGATTTAGAGGGTTATTTTGTGAGGACACCGGCGGCTTTGCGGAGATTGACAGCTGCCATAATGCGGTCGATTTTGGCATCAATGTAGTCTGAATGTGCTTGCAACCAAGCGGTTCGGGCCAAATCCAGAACGGAAGAAGCGACAACGCCTTCGCGAAAACCAGCGGTCGCCATACGGAGGTTTTCGTCGGCATCGTCCAACTTCTCCCGTGTTTGTTTCAATCGCGCATCAGCCTCGTTGAGTTGCGTTTCGCATTGCCTCACCTGAAGCATGATCATCTCCTTGGTATCATCGTAGGTGTATTGCTGGATTTTCGCTTCCGCCTTTGCCATTCGCGTCTTGTTATAGCCCTCGCCCCAATGGAAAATCGGGATTTTGGCCATCACGCCGAAATTCCACATTCCGCCAAACTCGTTCTGGAAGCCGTTGAAGCACGAAGGGTTGCTAATCACATAGTTGCCAAAAGCGCCAATCGTAGGCAGATAGTCGGAACGCACCACAGCCACCTTTTTGGCATAAATGTCGTTGGCCAGACCAAGACATTTCAGTTCGGGTCGGTTGGCCTCGATTTCGTTCTCCGAAAAGTGTAGCACCTCGTTGGTCACCAACACATCGTCAAGTTTCTCGTCGGCTAAAACAATGTTTGAGTCCAAGGACAAGCCGCAAATCTGACAGAGCAGCATTTTCGAGAGTGTCAGGCCGTTTTGCGCCTTCAGCAACGCGGTCTCAGCCTCATTCAGCTTCACCTTTACCGACAATTGGTCGGAACGGGTGGCCACACCTGCGGCAAGCATCTTGTCCATATCCTTGTCCAATGTGCGCAACGACTCGGCGTAACTATCGGCCAATTTCAGCTTGTTGGCGACGGAAACAATCTGCCAATACGCCTTTTCGGTAGTGGCCAGTGTTTCCTGCTGCTGCATGTCCAACTTCGACTCGGCCAAACTTCTCAAGTCCTTGGTAATCTGGTTATAAGCAACAATCTTGCCACCGGCAAAGATTGGCTGTTGCACCGAAACAACGCCCGCAATCACATTCTTGGTGTCGATCTTGAATGCGTCCGAAACCTGTTCACCAATCTGGTTCAGCGACCCTTCCACATCAAGGCTCATCAGATCGGTGACCAACTTGTTCAAGGTTGGGTCGTGCTGCAAAAGTGCCCACGAAACCACGGCCATGGGGTCGTTATTGTAAACAGCCAGCACCTGCTCGCGATAGGCATCAATTTCGCCCTGCGCCGTTGTCCCTATGCTGTTGAGCGCAGCCATATTCTCATCGCTCAGCAATTGGAGGTTTCTGCTATTGTGCATATAAGTGCCCGTTGCCGACACTTTGGGCAGGTAATTGGCGTAGGAGGCATACATTTCGTAACGAGCCTTGTCGACCTCCTCCTCGGCCACTTTCAGTTTCTTGTTGTTCTCGAGGGCGAGCCGTCGGCACTCGTCCAAAGTGAGCATCCTTTGTGCGGGCATCGTCAGCGAAACCGCACAAAACACAATCACTAATACACTGTTTTTCAATACTTTATTCATATTCTATTCCTTTTTTGTTCGATGCTGCAAAGAAAGGGCTTCTTTTTCGACCAAAAGGAATAATATTTTCATCAAAAAGTATCTAAAGGTCGAAATATTCATATTTTTCGACCAATAATCAAAAAGATTTATCTATTTTTGTCGAAAATTTCAACGAATGAAAACAAAAGGATACAACAGTTTCAGCATTGCGCGGGCAAAGGAATTGTTTTTGACTGACAACATTATTAATATAGGTGACGACTTCATCTTGGCCGAGCGCACCAACGAAGCCAACTACGACCTGTTGCGCTATCCGTGTCGCGTTGACGCATATGTGGCGGCGTTTTGCAAGCAAGGCAGTTTCAAGTGCAGCATCAACTTGAAGGAATACGAGATTCACGAGGGGATGATGCTGCTCAACTTGCCCCAAAACATCATCCGCCTCGAATCGAGACCATCGGAAAAAGCGGCCACTCTGACCATCATTGCCGTTTCGACTCGGTTTCTCGACCAATTCCGTTCCGACATCAGCAAAATGCTCAATGAGGCTATCACCATACTCGATAATCCCTGCTTCACCCTACAAGCCGACGAACTCAACTTGGTGCAAGAGCATATCCGCCTCATCAACAGCATCATACATTCAGATTATGCCTATGCGACAGAAAGCGTTAGTCACCTCATTTCATCGGTTTTCTTCACCTTCGGTAGTTTCCTTAACCAGCGGCTACAAAAACAAAACGAAGAAGAGCGTCCCGCCTCGACACGTCACAAAATCGTCTTTGAACGCTTCGTGGATTTGGTCACGCGCCACCACCTCAAGGAACGTGGTGTGGGTTTTTATGCCGACAAACTCTGCATCACGCCCAAATACCTCTCAAAAATCGT
>LPNG01000068.1 GCA_001543395.1 Candidatus Alcium sp. F082
ACTTGCTTGGTGCCAAATCGAGCGTAATCTTGCGGTCGAGTGCAGCCAGTTCGCTCTTCAGGTCGCGTAGTTCTGTTTCCTTCTTCCACTCCTTGTTAATGGTCGGCATGAGTTGTTTCAGGTCACGCTCCATCGACTCGATACGGGTCTTGTACTGGGCGATGTATTCAGGAATCTTCTCCAAGGCACGTAGGAAGTGCGTAGCTGCAGCCTCCTTGTCCTTCATCGCCATCTGGCCGTTGTTGAAGCGGTAGGTATAGCTGCCCTGCACTGAGAATCGGTTTTCAAGGAACGGCAAGCCTCCCTTCTGTACTTCTTCCGTGCAGACCCTGACAGGAAAGCCGAATGCCTCACCGATTTCCTTTGGCTGGCCTTTGGTGTTGGTCTTGTCGGCTATCTGCTGTAGCTTGGCTCCCAAAGTTTCGAAGTCATCATACTCCTTGCCCTCAATGGTTACGGCATTGATGACGTTGCCGAGTCCGTCGTGCCTGACGTTCTTCTCGAAGACTTTCTGGTCAGCCTGCATCTTCGACAGGATTTCCTTGTCTCTCGACAGGTCATGCTGCTTGGTCTCTACCTCCAGTTCCACCGTGCGCCTTGCCTTCATGAAACTCTTGCGCTCACTCTCCAGGGCAGTAATCTTCTTCTCCAGTTTCGCCTTGTCCAGCAGGTCGGTGTTGCCCGAAAGGATGGCCATGTACTCCGAGAAGTTCATGCCCGATTTCTCGTCCATACCTCCCTCGTCGATGGTTCGTGCTCCCATTGCACCGCTTTTCAACTGCGTGATGAACATCTGCTTATTGTAGAGCAGATTGAACTTGTAGGCATCGAGTGTCCGCTCCACTGCGTAGATATGCACATCGACCTTATTGCCTGCAAACAACTTGGCAATCTCGTTGCCCTTTCTGACCGCACGGCCATTGCGCTGTTCAAGGTCGCTGGGGCGCCAGGGACAGTCCAAATGATGAATCGCCACAGCCCTTTTCTGGGCATTGACACCAGTACCTAACATCGACGTGGAGCCGAAGAGCACACGTACACGTCCGTCGTTCATGGCGGCAATGACAGCCTTCCGTGCCTTCTCGTTCTTGCACTCCTGAATGAAGCGTATCTCATCAGCAGGGATGCCGTAGTCCTCAACCAACTTACGCTTGATCTCAGAATAGACATTCCATCCACCTCCGGCCTGATACGTGCCAAGGTCTGAGAAGACGAACTGCGTACCTTTCTGTGCTTCGAACTTCTTGTAGTACTCGGCAATGGTGGCTGCACAGTGGCTGGCCTTGTTGTCGGGATGGTCTTCATACGAGGGATCTATCATGCGCATATCCAGAGCCATCTTTCGGGCATAGTCCGTAGCAATCAGCATCTTCGCCTTCTCTTCCGTCTCTGACAGTGGGCCTCGTCCAAGAATAGTTGCATCGCCTGTTTCAGCAAACTTCATCAGTTTCTGAATAAAGACCTCCTGGTCGGGTGTCGGCTTGATGTTATGCAGTATCTCGTTCATCTCTGGCCTGTCCACACCCACGTCCTTTGCAGTTCGGTAGTCGGTGATCTCATTGTAGAACTGAGCCAGTTCCGGCACCTTGATGAAGTATCTGAACCGCTCCTTCTGGATGATGTTGTTCGTCACCGAGAACTCAAAGTCCGTCGATTTCTTGGCAAAGATAGCGGCCCATGCATCGAAGCAGCGGATGTTCTGACGCTCCAGTTCCTTCGGTCGAAGGTACTTGAAGAGCAGATACAGTTCCGTCAGGCTGTTGCTGATGGTCGTACCCGACAGGAACGTGGCGCACAAGTCCTTGCCCTTCTGATCCTGTATGGTGCGGATGGCAAAGAGCAGGTTCAAGGCCCGCTGGCTACCGAGGCTGTTGCCGAGTCCTGCCACGCGGTCGTGACGGGTATTGAACATCAGGTTCTTGAACTGGTGCGACTCGTCCACGAAGATGTGGTCGATGCCCATCTGCCTGAAGTCCACCACATCGTCCGTCCTCGTGCGGATGGCATACTCGATGCTCTCCAGCTTCTCCTCCAGATTGGCCTTGCGCTTCTCCAGCCCCTTCAGCATCATGCCCGATATGTCCTTGCCGCTGTTGCGCAGCACGTCCAGGTTCTCCTCTACGCTCTGCAACTCAGCCTGAAGTATCCTCTGCTGCACCTCCGGCGACTGCGGTATCTTGCCGAACTGGTCGTGTGACATAATCACACAGTCGAAGTCATTGTTCTTGATGGTATTGAAGAACCTGACACGGTTGGCAGTCGAAAAGTCCTTTTCGCTGGCATACAGGATGCAGGCATTGGGATAGGCCGTCTGATAGGTGGCGGCTATCTCAGCCACGTTCGCCTTCAGTCCTATGATCATCGGTTTGCTCACCATGCCCAGACGCTTCATCTCATGGGCGGCAATGCACATGATGAGCGTCTTACCTGTTCCCACGCTGTGATCACAGATACCTCCACCATTCTGCTTCAGCATCCAAACACAGTCCATCTGCGAGGGATAGACACCCTTGATGCCATACTTGCGGTCGAGTCCCTTCAGATCGAGGTCTGGAAAAGTCTGGTGACTGCCGTCGTACTTAGGACGCACGAAACAGTTGAACTTCTCGTTGTACATCTGCGTCAGCTTGTCCTTGAACTCCTGGCTCTGCCCGTCGAGCCATTCCGTAAAGCCGTTGCGGATTTCGTCAATCTTCGAGTTTGCCAACTGTATGGCCTCCGCATCCCGTACCTTGATGTCGTTGCCGTTCTCGTCCGTGCCAACGCACTTCATGATGTTCGGCACGGTGTTGTGCAGCGCATGGCGAAGCAGGGCCATACCATCGTAGCCCCGATACTCACCCTGTACGTGGAACTCGCGCCATATCTTCATGTTCTTGCGCTCACAGCTCACGTCATACTCGTCGATGTTGGGCGAATAGACAATATCAACACCTGTCTCGAAGAGGTTTGTCATATACGACGAATAGACCGACGCTGGAATCCAACGTTCACCAAAATTGAAGTCCAGATCCTCAAAGGGAATGGGCGTGGGCACGGCATCCTTCAGGGCTTTCAGTGACTTCTCAATCTGCTCGTTGACCTCCCCACCATTGGCCTCGATGCTTCTTTCTACAGCCTTGATCTTCTCCACCACGTTTCCCGCAATGAACTTGTCGCGTACCTCAAACTCCCCTGTGATGGGATTAAGGAACATTTTCCCGTCCAGTTCCGTTATGAGGTCATCCTGT
>LPNG01000069.1:0-1578 GCA_001543395.1 Candidatus Alcium sp. F082
TTCCAAGAACTTGCCCTCGACAATCTCAGGAGTCAGTCGCTGCAACTGGTTCCGGGCAGCATTCTTCTCTCCCTCCGTACTGGCTGCGTCATCAACCACAGCCTGCAACTTCTCAGAGAGACGGCTGTTACGCTCATACTTCGCACGCTCTTCATCCGTTACGTCGTAGGAGCCAGTGCCGTTGCGCGCCTGCAGCTCTTCCTCGTATTTCTCATACTCGCCATTGCTCTTGGCTGCAATCACCAGCGTCTGATGGAGTTCTTTCTTCTCTTCCTCGGAGAAGCCCTCGAAGGGAGTAAAAA
This sequence comes from Candidatus Alcium sp. F082, assembly GCA_001543395.1. Classification (GTDB taxonomy): domain Bacteria; phylum Bacteroidota; class Bacteroidia; order Bacteroidales; family F082; genus Limimorpha. Next base: position 303 of record LPNG01000069.1, read on the forward strand.
ACTCACGATAATACTCGATGATGGTTCGCTCAATGATATACTGCTCAATCTTCGTGGGCTGTTGACTGCCCTTGAAGATGAGAAATATCAGCGACATCAGGAAGTTCTTCTTCTCACCGAAGTTCTGGAGGTACTCCGTCTCAGTCACCTTGAAGGGATTCATGGAGATGGGCTTTTCCTTGCTATAAGAGATATATGTTCCACCGAAATAGCTGCACAGCCCCTCATAACTGTCACCTGTATCGACAATCACCACATCGGTATTCTGCTCGTAATACTGACGCACGACTGTGTTCATGAAGAACGACTTACCGCTACCAGACGGGCCAAGAACAAAGAAGTTCGAGTTATTGGTGTACTTTATCTTTCCTTCCTTACCTGTGGTGTCGATAGGCATCGGCACACCCTGACGGTCAGTATAGTAACACTTCACGGGCGTATCGTCACCATGCGTCTGACGCTCCTTGTACATCAGGCACAAGGCAGCATCCGAAAGTGTCAGGAAACGGTCGTAGTCCTGACTGAGACGATATACATTGCCAGGGAACGAGGCCACAAAGAGTTCAAGCTGGTTGTAGGCACGTTTCGAGATATGGATGCCCTGACGGCTGAAGATATTCTCCAGATGGTTGGTCACCTTCTGCATATCTTTCTGGGCATCCATCGCCACAATGAGGTTATAGTGGGCATAGACGAGCTGTTTTCCCTCTCGTGCTATCACCTCCTGCACCTGCTTGATGTCCTCGACGGCCATCTGGTTTGATGGATTGGGAATGCTCGCATGACGGTTCTTCTTCTTGTCGAGCAATGCCAGCTCACGCTTCTGATTGGGCAGGAAGATGACCTGGTTATAGACAACCGTGTCCACATCGGGGATATGGTCTATCTCGCTCATCAGGTCAACGGGCATCACGGCATTGTTCACTGTCATATCGACGTAGGGACGCAGCACACCGGGCAGTCCGACGGAATCGACATCCAGCAGACTGTAGACCTTGCACTGGCGAGTGCCCATGTGAATGGCTTCGCTGTCCACCTTGAAGTTGGTCATCGAGAAATGGGCATCGCGGAAGTTCAGGGCAAAGAAGCGGTCGGCATACTCACGGGCCTGTTGCACGTTCAGGAACTCGGCACTCTTGATGCCGCCATCGTGCAGCTGGTCGGCCACCTTGCGGATCTTGACCAGGAAGTCGCGCCACTTGCTATTGTCATAGCTCAGCAGCGCACTCTTCTTGCTTTCCTGCGTGATGACCAGATACGTGCATCCCTCAATATA
>LPNG01000069.1:1636-4784 GCA_001543395.1 Candidatus Alcium sp. F082
ATAGCCCTCGCCAAGTGTCTGGACTACCGCCGTCATCAGGTTCGTGAAGTCATAGTAACAGTCCGTGTCGGCACTGTACTTTTGCACAGGGTTCTCCATCTTCAGGATGGCCGAATACTCGCCCGTCTTGGTGTACAGAACCCCTACCCCATCCACATCTTCTATCGAGAAATAAATGTCCTTGAACGTATTGGAACGCTTGCCGCCGGTGCCAAAGGCATAGACGCTGACGGCCATTCCGGCAAGGAACAAAATAAAACCTAAGATTACTATTAATGTCATTCTGTTATTCTCTGTTTATATTCCTCCTTTCACTCCGTGTCCGCCTATGTCTGAGAGATACTAAAACTCCCTCGTCCGACGCAACACGAACACACCTTTCTCCTCATTCTTGGAGTGCAGACCCTTCCGTTGTTTCAGGAATGTCATCACACCGCCAAAGGCGAGGACAGCCGTACACAAAATCAGGGCAGCGAGGAAGCCGATGGCCACATAGCCGACGATGAACGCGACGATGGCACCGCCAGCCGTTCCCGCAGCCCAGTAGATGTAGCGTCCCTGAAAACCCAAGAATTCAAGAGGCCGCTGAAGCCCCTTGAAAACTTGGTAATCGAGATGTTCTGCACCAGTCATCATTCACCACCGATGCCGAAGAACAGAGGCAGAGCCTGGGCTGCTGCAATCAGGAAGATGCAAGCACCCACGAGCATCATGATGCTCTTCTTGACATCCTGCTCCTCGTTGTTCATCTTGATGTACACACTGATAGCACCCACTACGGCTACGACACCAGCGATGGCATAGCACAGCTTCACGGCCACAGGCACGTACTTCGCAATCTCCGTGGTCACGGTTCCCAGAGCCGTAGTACCGGCGGAATAATCGCCAGCAGAGTTCTGAGCGAACGTTACACTTACCATGCAGAGCATTGCCAGCACCATTCCAAAACGGGGTGACTTCACTGCTTTCTCACACATGCCGACGGCTCCATTCAGGATGCCAGAAACGGCCTTACTAAACTTACTTTTCTTCATTTTTGTGTTGGTTGATTAATTTAGTTTTTATGATAAAAATGTATTGTCTAATCGAATGGGGAGAATCCCGACGAGCCGAAGTGATAGCCGAAGAAAGCCGGTAGCACAATCGTTGCGCCTATCAGGAACATCACGGCTCCAAGCATCATTAGAACGGCCTTGGTGAAACCGCCCTCGCCTGCCTGCAACTTGATATAGATGACTGTTGCATTGTAGATGGCCAGCAGAGCTGCAACGGCATAGAGCAAGCCTACGACATAGCCCATCGTCAGCACCACCTCGTCAGTCATCTCGGCGAGTGCCTGAGCCGTCAGCGAGTAGTTCGTACCGCCATTGCTGATTGTCACTAAGAACAACTTCGTCATGCCCATCGTCTCACTTTCTGTTGTTTGCCTTCATAGTTCGGTACATCTGCATCGGCTTGTCCATCGGCTGACTGGAGGCAATATGATACTCCCTGCTGTCAAACTCTTCTTGGTACTTCGGACGAGCCACGATCATCTTCTCCTGGACTGATTCCTTCAGCTCCTCGAACTGATGCACACTGGCCTCACTCTCCTGGTTCAATAGATCCTCGTCATCAGGATTATCCTCTACCGGTTGCTCTTCCTGGGCCACATCGTCATCATCACCCTGCTGCATCTGCTGACTTTGAGCAGCATTATCAGAACTGTCAGAATTGTCTAAGTCGCCCTGAGTGTCATCATCGCCATTCCTAACGACAAAGCCTTCCGCTGTTTCATCGATGACAGTCGACTTCTCCTCTCCAGCATCGGCGGTGTTGAACTCCTCGACGTCCTCTTTCTTCTTATCTTTCTTTCCGTGTAGATCAAAGGCTATCGTCACACCCATGTAGAGGATGTATAGGCCTGTCACTACCATTGCATAAATTGTAAATGCTCCCATGTCTGTTTAGTTTTACGGCTGCAAAATAACAGCTTTCCGAGGACATAGGATGCCTGAGAAAATTTCCTATCATGACTTAACACTTCATGATTGAAATCTTCGCAAAAGGCACAAAAAAAAGCGATACAACCGCCCGTCACAGGTAGTTGTATCGCCCCTTGTCTTACAGATTGCTAAGACTTCGGTTATCCTTTTTTTATTAATCTTTTAAACCGTATGAATACTAATATCTATTATTATATATATGTCTTCACTTCACTAATCCCTTACATAGCAGTTCTCCGTAGGTTGTTAACTCACAGGTTAGCCGATAGATGAACTCAGGCGGTCGAGTATGCTTCACGTAGTCAAGTAACATTTTGAAGGCATTCTGCTTTTCATTGTAATCCCATAACAAATAGTAACGAATCCAGGTTCGCGTAATCTCAGGTTTAGGGAGATTAAGAAATCGCAGCACAAACACAGTCAGGAGAAGACTTTCGCTAGTGTTATAATAGACGCTCTTCCCTGTCTCACGATCAATCCAATCAAACAACATATGAGCCGTGTTATCCTTACGGTTGATGGCTATCTGAAAACATTCTATCTTATACCAACTGCATAAAGCTTTCGATAGATCCAACAAATCTTCGATGGTAATTCTTGGCGGCACCTTGAAAATGCCCTCGCGCACAGATTGCAACTTCTTCGTAGGTGGATACTTTGTCTTATCCATGACTACAGCTTCGATTATCGTGATTCGCTCGTTATAGCTCTCGCTCTGCCAATACTCAGGTGTACGATCGAGGTCGCGAACACGTCTGGTAAAGTTGATTACGCCCTTATACATATATGTAGTCTTTTTTGTGTCGGTTCACCACTTCCTTTGCCAATGCCAGAAGATTGTCATAGCCTTCATAGAGGTAGTCGCAGTTATTAGACTTCTTGAACCTACGCATGACAGTCGTAGCAAGTACCTTACCCGTCTGTGAGGTCGGGAAACAGCAGCTGACATGCTCATAATACTCGATATCAAGCAAAAGATCCATCAGGTTCCTGTAGTCGTTCAGCACAATACAGTCACAACGTTCAGGTAGTCCCCTACCCTGCTCCTTCAGCAGCAGTGTCTTATAAGCCAAATAGTCGAACAAGTCGACAAACAGGCAACACTGTTTACAACGGATAGCTTTCTTGAAGGGGATGCAGACTGTGCCTGGTTCATCAATGGT
>LPNG01000070.1 GCA_001543395.1 Candidatus Alcium sp. F082
CGATCTGTCCCTGCAACTGCTCGGCTGCACCGCCGAGCCATGCGTCCATGAAGGGCGAAAGGTAGTTCTCCAGTTCGGGATAGCTGGTGAGAATAGGAAAAATGTCCTCATAGCGGCGGTTCAGAAACTCAATGGCGTGGGGGAAAGTGCAATATTTCCCGTTCTCGTAGATTTTCAGATACCAGATGATGGCGGCAAAGAGGATGATAGGCGATTCCACGAAGAAGTCGCCCTGCTTCTGCACCCACGTCTTGTTGAGGTTGAGCATGATGGTGTAGGCGCTTTCGTAGGCATCCGATATGTCCGTCATGAAGTCAGGGTGAATGGGGTTGCACCGATGGCTGCGGCGCGGGTCGTCGAAGTTTATCACGTAGAACTGCGGCTTAACCTTGTAATCGTCCAGATGGCTGATAAGATGGTTGTAGGCAATCATCGAGAGGTCGGGAAACTTGAAGTCGTACACATACATCGAATAGCCCTTCTCTATCTGCTGCTTGATGAAGTTGTTCACTACGGCATACGACTTGCCACTGCCCGGCGTACCGAGGACGATAGTGGCACGGAAAGGATTGACGACGTTGATCCATCCCTCATGCCACTTCTTCCTGTAATAGAAGCGCGTGGGCAGGTTGACGGAATACTCGTTCACCATCAGGCGCGTCTCCTGCATGAAGCTCTCGTTCTCGTTGTTGAAGACATCATCCATCAGGTTGTCCTTCAGCAGACGGCTCATCCACAGCCCGCCCATCAGCAGAGCGATGAAGCCCGCTGCCGTTGTGAGTACATAGAGCGCGGTCACGGCATCGGCCGGCAGGGGGATTGCCAGCAGCCACCAGTTGAGGAAGAACAGCACGAAGCCCACGGCAAGGGCGATGCCGATGTGCCTCCACGTCAGTTTCTCGCCTTTCACGCCCTTGGTGCCCATGCACGACAGTGCAAGGAGCAGCACGGCGAACAGTTTACTGTACAGAATGCTGTGGAAGAGTCCCGCCGTGCGGTTGAAGTTCATGAGGATTCTGTCCACCACCCCGATGTTCACATGATGGTTGAGTACCGTCTCATAGCAGTACCAATAGACATTCATCACCACCAGGATAATACTTACGGCACGGAGAAAATCCATGATTTTCGCCAGTGCCCTCAAATCATCTTCTTGTTGCATTTGAATAATGTTTAATTGTCATTTGAATAGGATTAAAGTTTCGGGCCGCCACGTTTCTTGCGCTTGCGCTGCATCCGTCGGCGGAAGGCTTCCTCTTCAGGATCAGTGGCGGGATTCGTTGACTCGAAGAGACCGAGACCGTCGGAAAGACTGTCAAAGGAAGTGTCTGCTTCCGGCTTTTCCCAGACAGTACCGTCGTTCCGAGGTATCTGCTGCTGTCCCGCTGTCTCAGCCCTTTCGGGATGGCTGAAATGCTCCTGTAGGGCATTGGCGGAAAGTTCCTTGCCCAGACGTGAGCCGTTCAGTACACAATGGGTACGGTGGTCAATGAAGGTCACGCCGTAAATGCGTCCCTCGTCCGTCTCACGTATCACCACATCGATGCCCTTCTGCCTGAGCAGTTCCACAAAACAGTCACGCCTGTGGGTATGGGCGAGGACGGACAGGACACTGCGCTTCGTCATGGCTGCCGGCCTTCTGTCATTTCTCAACCGCTCTTTGCTCTCTGCCGTGTGCTTCTGGAAAGCCTCGTAGCCATAGCGCTTGCCGAAGAGTGATGACTTGAACGGATTGCCCACCTTGTTGCCCTCGTTGTCCGTAGCACTGTACACAAAGCCGTGGAAGGCACGACCGCCGACCTCACCGCCACACTCTTCCACGGTCACGTTATAGAGCGAGAGCAAGGCGCGGTATTCGCCCAGCGTCTGACAGGCATACTTGCCCGTGATGCCTTTGAGCACTGCCGTCACCTGTTTCTTCACACTGCCCTCTGAGGCATCCACCCTATGCAGCGGCTCGTCCTCCGAAAGCCGACGGCGCTCTGCCGTATGCAGGCCATACGCCTGTTCCATCTCCCGCGTGATGCGCTTGCTGCGACGGAAGAGATAGTCCTTGTTCAGCCTCTTGCCGTTCTCGTCCACGTTGAGCGATACGATATGCAGGTGGTGACGGTCGATGTCCTCATGCTTGAACACGGCATAGGGCTGGTTGCCGTATCCCAGTTTGTCAAGATACTCCGTCGCCAAAGCCGTCAACGCCACATCGTCGAGCACGTCATCGGGATGCGGATTCAGCGAGATGTGTATCACCTTGTTCCGTGTACGCACATTCTCCGGCATACACATGGAGAAGTCACGGAACGCCTGCCGGATGTCAAGATGACCCGTACCGTCATCGAAAATCCTGCTGGTGGCGAGAAGTCTTCCTCTCTCCTCGTTGATCTTCTCACCGTTGTACGCCAGTGCGCCATACAGCGACGTGCCTATGCTAATCTTTGCGACCATCGCTCACGGAACTCGTTTGTAAGGTCTATAATCTCATGGCTCAATGTCACCAGTTCCTTCGTCTGCGCCTCCAGTTTGTAGAGCATGGCGAGTGCCTTCTTCTCCGAGTAGCGCGTCTTCAGTTCCCGCACGACCTGGTTATAGTTGACACCGACGGCCCGGAACTGCGAGTGCAGGGAAGACAGTTTCGTGTAGTATTCCACGAGCGTCTTGTCCACCTTCAGCACCCTGAACTCCCCACCGAAGACCCGCTGCTTGATGAAAACGGCACGTGCGTACACGCCTGATTGCTCGTACATAGTGAGGAATCGGGTAAACTCCTCATCGTCGAAGCGCACCATCACGCAGTGCGTCTTCCTGCTCTCCCTGGGGTGACGTCCCCATTTCTGCGACTGTCTGCCGCCGTCTGTTACCGACGGACAGCCCTTGTTTCCTTTTTGTTCTTTTGTCATTTCAATATGGATTTAGTGGTTACACGACCCCGGCGTTCTGTCCGGCACCAGCCTTCAGGCTTCAGACCA
>LPNG01000008.1 GCA_001543395.1 Candidatus Alcium sp. F082
AATCTCGCTGGCAGTGTAAACCTGCTCAACGAACGAGTAGCCCCAAAGGCTGTTGTACGGAGCATAATAAGTGGTGCCCGTTCCATCGCCAATGGTAACTACCTCAGCCTTTGCCACACCCATGAAGGCGAGCAAAAGCATCATCATCAAAGAAAATACTTTCTTTTTCATAATGAATAATTTTGGTTAGTAATTAGGTGAATTGAAAAGTTTCTTTGTGTGTAAATGAGAAACGCACCAGTGCCAAAGGGCATGGTGATAACATTTTTGCTAGGCATTGTCGTAAAAATAGAATGCATAGTAAACGCGTTTAACATTTTGTCGACATATAAAAGACTAATTACGCGCGCGTTACCCTTATATAAATTTTGCCCTCTTAGGACACTATAATTTGATTTGTAGGACAAAAAACAAAAAAAGTGGTCCAAATGAACCACTTTTCTCTCATTTTGTCCCCAAATGAGGACCAAAGACACGCTTTCTGCTTATTTCAGCAGCACATCGGGTCCCATGTTGTAATAGATGTCGACAGGAACACCAGCTTCATTCACGCGGTCGAGGTCGGCCTGCAGCTCAGGCTTGATGACGCTCATCTCACCCATCCAAGCCTTGACGGCCTCATAGTCACCGTCACCTTGGTGCTGGAGGATATCGCCAGCCAGTTTCTCCACAGCGGCTTTCATCTTCTCAAAGTCAATGGCATAGCGGCCTTCTTCATTACGAACAAAGGCGCCTTCATTTTGGAAGTAATTGAAAGTAAGCATATTGGCTTTTCCATGGGCACTCGCGGCACCGAAACGCACCGAGCGGAAGATGCCTGCCATAAAGGTGGTGTAGTTGTCTTCCATCGTGGTGGTCGTGTATTCTCCCATCTCAGCCAGCTTGGTGACAAGATAGAGACCCAGCACGTCGGCCTTGGCCTCTTCGAGGGCGTTGTATTGGTTGCTGAGGGCCTCGCGCACAGTCCCCTTACCCGTAATGGTGTTCTTGATACCCATACCGTGGGCGGTTTCGTGGAACATCACATTGGAGAAGAAGGCATCAAACTTGATGTGTTCCATCGACTCGGGGGTCATCAGTTCCTGAGCAATGGGCATGAGGATCTTGTCGAATTTGGCTTGCATGGCGTTCTTCAGCTGAAGCTTGCGGGTGCCACGCTCAAGTTGCACACGCTCGTCGTTGGGCAGGTTGATGGCAATGGTCTTGCTGTTGGCGTTGCAGTCGCCAGCATAGTACACCACATCGTAGGCAGCCAAGTCAACATCACTACCCGGCACTTCCTTCTTGTATTCGGCAGGCACGGGCAGTTGCTTTTGCAACTCAGGCACAAAGGCGGCATAACGGGCCAGCTGTTTGGTCCACTCCTGGTCCTTGACCAGAATAAAGGCTTCGTGCGAGGCTTTGATGCCATAACGTGCATCGGTGTAGTTCTCGATGGGGCCGATCACCATGTCGATGTTGTTGTTGCGAACATCCATCCAACGCATGTCGCTTTCCAGATAATCGTCGGTGCGGAGGGCTTTGGCGCGCAAACGCAGATACTCGGCAAACTCCTCGTCGCCAGCGAGCTCAGAGGCGTCATCCAGCAGAGAGGCGGCTTTCTTGATCTGTTGTCCGAAGTAATCGTGATACCACACACATTTGAGGTTACCTTCTTCGTCGCGAACAATCATAGTGTATTGGCTGTTCTTGTCGGGATCGTCAAAGGCATTCCATTCCTCTTCGGTCATGTCGACAGGATAGAAACGGGCACCGGCAGGCTTCTCGCCAATGCCTTCCACAAAGGGCTTGTTGGCATCCAATCCGTCCCAAGGACCATAAGTGATGTTGGCCATCTTGCGCAAATCGGCGTTGTCGCCAATCTTGGCCATGAGTTCGTCCTTGTCGCCGTAGTTTTCCATCCAGAACAGGTTGTCCATGATGTCGGCGGCTTCGAAGAGCAACGGGAGCATCTCGCGCTCGTTCTCGCTCAGATGGCTGATGTCGGCGGTCAGCGTATATTCGGCATACTTGTCCGACAGGTTGGTGGTAGGCTCTTGAACAGGCTCTTGCGTCTGCTCAACTTTCTTGTTACCGCAAGCGGCAACAGCGACGGTTACCACAGCGACTAATGCTAAGTACTTAAATTTCATATTATTTGTATTTAGATTGTTTGATTTGTCAACATCCAATGGCTCTCGAAATCACCAAACGGAGGATTTCGGAGGTGCCTTCGCCAATCTGAAGGATGCGTTGGTCGCGGTAGAAGCGTTCCATGTCGAACTCTTTGAGCAGGCCGTGACCTCCCATCACCTGGACGGCGTTGTCGCACACTTCGGCAGCCACCTCGGAGCAATAGAGCTTGGCCATGGCAGCCTCTTTGCCGAAGGGGCGGTGTTGGTCTTTGAGCCAACAGGCGTGATAGAGCAGGTTTCTCGCCGCCTCAATCTTCACGGCCATAACGGCCAACTTGAAGGCAACGGCTTGGAACTTGCAGACGGGCTTGCCAAACTGCACACGTTTCTTGGAATAGTCCAATGCCATCTCATAAGCGCCTTGGGCACAGCCCAAACCCATAGCGGCGATGGACAGACGGCCCGAGTCGAGGGTAGCAAGCATAAGGTGAGAACCCTCACCTGGCTTACCCAGGATGCAGTCTTCGGGCAGTTTCACGTCGTTGAACACCAGCTTTCCCGTATTGGAGGCGCGCCACATCATCTTATCATGCATGGGTGTCTGCGTAAAGCCTTCCTTCTTGTTTTCAACCAACAAGGCCGTGAACTCAGGTTTGCCATCCTTAACACCCGAAACGGCTTGCACGGTGGTGCCTAAGGAGATTGGGGTAGCGCTGTTGGTGATGAATATCTTGGACCCGTTGAGATGCCAAAACGTTCCGTCAAAGTTGGCCGTGGTCTTGGTGCCACGCGAGTCGCTGCCCGCATCTTCCTCAGTCAAGCCGAAGCCCCACAAACGGTCCTTGCACAGCTGGGGAAGATATCTGCGCTTCTGCTCCTCGGTGCCATAATCCTTGATTGGACCTACGCCCAAAGAATTACTGGCAGCGATGGTGGCAGCAGTGGAGCCGTCGACACGGGCCAATTCCTCAACGGCGATGATATAACTCAGGTTGTCTACCCCTTGGCCTCCATATTCCTTGGGCACGGTCATGCCCAAAAGGCCAAGCTCACCCATCTTGAGCGTCAAACCCACATCGAAATGCTGGTCCTCGTCGTTCTCGCGGGCTACGGGTTTCACTTCCTGTTCGGCGAAGTCACGCACACGTTGGCGCAAGGCTTCCTGTTCTTTTGTGAGGTCGAAATTCATGTTTTATAATTCAAAATTCAAGATTCAAGTTTGAGTTTCCCCTGCGGGGAATGGAGTGTTGTCATTGAGTTATATTGCGGCGGCATGAAGATTCAACATTACGTAAACGCCACAAGCCGCCGCGGTTAACAAAACAACGGTATCTCCATTCCCCGAAGGGGAATCTTCTATCATCATTCTAACTCAATTAACTGCATTATATTATCCACCATCTGGCCTTCGGCCACAAATATCTTTTTCACTTTGGCCTTCCCTGCAGCCACAATATTGTTTTCCATCTTCATGGCTTCAACCACCATCATAATCATGCCTTCCGTCACCTCATCCCCCTCCTTGACATTAATCTTCACCACTTTGCCAGGCATGGGCGATACCAGACGCGACTTGTCGTTGACCGACTCCTTGCAGGCATAATCCAAGGTGTCGTTGAGTTGATCGGTGCGGTAGCATCTGAAGTTAAGCCCATGGAAATTCACGATGGTCTTCTGCTCGTTGTTGACCGAGCAATAAACCGTCTCCGTCCTTCCGTTCAACATGATCTTCAGCTGCTTGTTGTCGTACGACAGGAACTCGACCGCGAACAGGCTTTCTCCTACCGTACCGCAGATTCTCCCAGCCTCAGCAGCATCAATGCTGACGGGTATCCTCTGCCCTTCCACATCCACGACAATCTGCATGTGATAGCGCCAATAGCCGATCTCTTCCCACACATTCTCCGTGTGTTGCTCAACATGACGTTTGCAGAAGTCATACATCAAAAACGAGATGGCAATATCGTTGACATTCAACAAGTCGCGACTCTGCTTCAACGCATCGAGCAAGGCCTGCTGATGTGTGGCGCAGAACGAAGTATCCAACTTGTTGTCCAGGAAATCGGGGTTCTTTATCACCTCCCAGAGATAGGCCTTGTTGGTGGTCAGACCTTGTATGATGAATTCCTTTAAGGCTCGTTGTGCCGTTTCGATGGCACTCGCCCTGTCTTTTCCATAGCATACCAACTTGGCTATCATGGGGTCGTAAGCCTCTGAAATGGCACAAGGGCCATCGATGCTGCTATCGACACGCGCGCCACGCACCTGAGGCTCGTGGTAGGCCGTCACTTTACCAGGCGTGGGCAGGAAGCCGTTTTCAGGGTCTTCAGCATAGATGCGCAGCTCCATGGCATGGCCTTGTGCGTGGATGGCCTCTTGGGTCCAACCCATCTCCTTGCCACGCGCAATGCGAATCTGTTCCTCCACGATATCGATCCCCGTGCGCATCTCAGTGACAGGGTGCTCCACTTGAATGCGGGTGTTCATCTCAAGGAAATAGAAGTTCAGGTCCTTGTCGACCAGAAACTCCACTGTACCAGCATTGCGATAGCCGATGGCCTTGCACAGACGGACAGCTGTGTCAAACATCTGTTGACGTTTTTCCTCCGTTAGGGTTGGCGATGGCGACTCTTCGATGATCTTCTGGTAACGGCGTTGAATCGTACATTCGCGTTCGTGCAGATGAACCACATTACCAAAATGGTCGGCCAACACCTGCACCTCGATATGACGTGGATTCTCAATATACTGTTCGATGAATACGGTACCATCGCCAAAGTATTTCTCAGCTTCGCGTGAGGCGCTCTCCAAGGCATCCTTCAAAGCCTTCTTGTCCCTAACGATGTGCATGCCTTTCCCTCCGCCGCCAGCGGCCGCCTTGATTAGGATGGGATAAGGAAGCGCATCTGCTTGACGCAGTATTTCATCGTGGCTCCCAGTGAGACCGAAAGTGACAGGTATACCATGCTCGATGGCGATCCTACGGGATTCGATCTTATTACCCATTAAACGCATTGAGGAGGCATCGGGACCAATAAAGATAAGGTTATTGGCCTCACAGGCCTCCACCAGCTCCGGGCTCTCAGAGAGGAAGCCATAGCCGGGATGGATGGCATCGGCGCCGGCATCGAGGGCGGCATCAATGATTTTACGGACGTTTAGGTAGGTCTCTTTCAAGGAGCCATTACCGAGTGGACATGCCTCGTCGGCCATGCGGCGATGCAAAGCGTTGGCGTCGTTATCGGCAAAGACCGCCACAGAAGCGATATGCAGCTTCCGCAAAGTCTTGATGACGCGGACGGCAATCTCGCCTCGGTTGGCAATGAGTACTTTATGTATTCTTCTACTATTCATTGTTTCAAAAAAGAGGACGGCCATAATGACCGCCCTCTTAGATTTTACCTATGTATCGACATCAATACACCAAGAACTTCACAGCGGAGCTGCTGGCACCCTGGTTGAGACGCAGGATGTAGGAGCCCGTGCTCAGGTTTTCGGTATTGATAGTCACCTGATGTGAGCCTTCGCCGAACTGGCCGACGTTCTTGCTCATCACCATGCGACCGGTCATGTCAAACACTTGATAGCTCACATTGGCGTTGCTTTCAAGGTTGAAGCTGACGGTAGCCTGGTCAGACACCGGGTTAGGATACATGCTGACGGTGACATTCTCAACAGCAGGAGTCTCGGGGACGCTGGTGAACTCCTTCTTGTAGTTCTCGCAGCGGAAGACACCTCTGCCGTAGGTGGCGGCATAGATGACTCCCGTGTTGTAGACACCAGGATATTCGGTCACGAAGATACCCTCGTCGGTCACGTTGACCACTTGCTCGTTTTCTTTATAGAGCAACTGTTGCTTCAGTTCCATGACGGGAACTTCACCCATCATTTGGTTATCGGCAGCCCAAGTGGGGTTGGCGATCGTCTTGGTTCTGTAGATACCACGCTCGGTGCCGAGGATGACATCACCCGTAGCCATTTCGATCACTGAAGAGTAGACCGGCATCTTAGGCAGGTTGGCCTGCTTCGAGGTGAAGGTAGGATTGGCAGACAGGGCGTTGTTGGAATACAGCACATAGTTGTCATTGCCATAGTTGCCCAAGGTCACCACCACGTTGTTAGCGTTGCGCGGGTCGACGGACACAGAAGTGACGCACTGTCCCTCAGTGGGAAGGTTCATCAGATCGATGGAGACGAAGTGTTGGTAATAAGTGTTACTCACAGCACCGCTGCTATTGTATGTATACCAAACCGAGTCGATAGTGGCCGAGGTCTCATTCATGAAGCGGTAGAGATTGCCTTCGATGGTACCCACGAAGAGGTTTTCACCTTCAGCATCCATAGCCATGCAAAGAGGAGTGCCGGTAAACTCACCCATAAAGCCAAGGGTATCGGTATTGCTTTGAACGAGTTCATACCAAACAGTCTCGTGGGCGAAGTCCAAAGCCATACGAGTGGTATAGATAGCATTGGCGCAACCCACATACAGACGGGAGCTGATCGGGTCTTGCACTTGGATGGAGTCACCTGCGGCTAAGGTGTGATCCAAAGTGTGATTGAAGGGGAATCCATTATTGCTCATGCATTGGATTTCGTTATCAGCGGGGATGTTCTCACCCGTCTCATTCTTGAACCACACAGTGGCAGGGTTATCGTAATCCTCAAAATCTTCATGGATCATGATGGGCAAACGATAAGGTTGGGTGAGCGTGATGCTAGCATGTGAGGTAAAGTTGACTGACACCCAGTCTTCACCAGCGGTTTGAGTACGCTGGAGGCCACCACCTTTATAAGTGACAAAGAAGGTGTTGGGGTTCACGTTAGAGATGGCACACGGACCAGCATTGGAAGATTCGCTGTACAGACCGTCGTTCATGCCCGTAGGATTGATCCAAATGCCACTGCCAAGGGTGTTGGCATTCTCATCGCCTTCAATATACACAGTACCGTGATCGAGACCAGCGGCCAACACGCGGGTGTCCTTACCAGACATAGCGACATTGAACATGCGGGTCGTGATATAGTTACGGTTGCAGTTGCTAAACGTGAATCTGCCTTCGCCTTTGTAGATACCACCATCGGTACCAATATAGCATTGATTGCTGTTCTTGGGATTGAAGGCCATGCAGTGGATACCCACATGGATATAATCAGGCATATAGAAGTAGGAATCCGTGGTCACCTGATTGGCGAGGTAGAAGCCTTCGCCGCTTTCAGGCTTTTCAATCACCCAAAGATAGGCACCAAGCACATAGAGCACACCTTCGTTATCGGGATCAACGACAAGGCCATGATTGTAGAGACCGGAAGCGCCATAGATGTCGTGACCTTGGTTGGCTGACACGTTGGGCAATGCCACAGCCCAATTTTGACCCTTGTTTTCAGAAACGTAGACACCACTGTGCTTGCCATCGTTACCGATGCATGCAGCGTAGATGACATTGGGGTTGGCAGGAGCAATGGCGATGTCAAGCATGCCGGCTGCCTTGGGAAGGAGGGTGTCGCCCTGCATGGTGGAACCCGTACCGCTATGGCTGACCAGGTTCTGGACATTGCTGCCAATGTAAACAGCACCGTCGATAGCGGCAACGATAGTATTGTCGGAAGCCACTTTCACTGCAACGGCGTTGCCTTCGATGGCAACAGCCCAGGTCTGACCTTTATCGTTGGAATACTTAAGGCCTTCGGTTGTAGCGGCAATGACGGTATTGCCAGCAACGGCAACATCGTTGATATAGTACCACTCGTCAGCGCTAGGCGACTTGACCAGTTCGAACACGTCGTTGGTCAGGGTGTAGAGACCCGTGCCAACGAAGCTGTTGTCGTAACCTTGTTGGTCAAGACCATTATGAGCTGCAGCAGTGCCATTATCACCAGTGCCAACATAGATAACACCGTCAGCATCCTGAGCCATGCAGCTGACCATCAGGTCAAGGCCACCAACTTGATGCCAAGTGATACCGTTGTTGTAGGTCTTGTAAACACCGCCGCCTTTGGAGCCGATGTAGACCACATTGGATTTGTTGTCATAAACGATAGCCGTTGTTTGACCACCCATGTTGTCGGGACCCATAGTGAGCCAATAAAGCGGGTCATCAGCAGCATTTCTCGTAACAGGGGCTTGCATGGCCTTGAGCATATCAGCGGGGTCAATCAGACCGGTCAGCTGGTTTGCACGAAGGCTTCCCATGAAGCTCTCTGCATTCATTGTAGGTTGAGTGCGCGGAACATAGTGTCCACCTTGGTCAGCGATGGCCACCGCTTGACCTAAGATCATGATTACCAGAAGTAAACTGAAAGGTAAAAATCTCTTTTTCATATCACGAAATTTTAATTAATTCTCGGTTTTATACGTGTTTCGACACTTTTTCACTATAAATATGGTCTGCAAATATAGGACATTCTCTCAAAGAAAATACATTTTAGCGAAAAAAAATTGCATTTTTTTCTCAACAAAACCGCTTTTTCCCTCATAATGAGGTCAAAACGGCAACATAGATGCTTCGGGGAGATAGCCTACACTTCCATTGGCAATTCGGATCTTATTCCATCCGTCGGCCGATTCAAGAATCGAAACTTTGGTGCCTTCGTGAAGCACAAAAAGGTCGACACTCGCGTTGCTAGGCGAGCTTTTCACATTGACCGTAGGCGTCATGATAATGGCCTGATCCTCCGTCATGGCAGCCTGCCTCAGTTGGAGGGCAAAGACCACCGACAAGCCAAATAAAATCAAGAAAAGCAGCCCGGTGAAAAAGCCCAATTTGCGCAAACCGATGCGGCGAGCCCGCAAAAAGAGCAACAAGGCCGCCAAGAAAAGCGCGAAGGCAATGATGGAACACCAAGCCCATTGGTTGCCCGAAAGCCAGGTACGCATATTATGCCAGCCTTTTACTATGAACGACTCTGGAACCGGCTCAATTTTGTCGACAATAGCCCTGTTGGCTATGGCAAGATTGGTTTGCAACTCTTCGTTTGACGGGTCGATTTTCAAGGCCTTTTCATAGTAATAGATGGCCATGGGAAAATCCTGTTTTTTATAATAGACATTACCCATATTATAATAGAGCGGCACCGATTCCATGCCCAGATCCACGACCTTTTCATAGAGTATCACTGCCGTGTCGTAACGCCCTGCGTTGTAGGCGGCATTGGCCTGTTCAAACCAGGTCTCTCCGTTTTCCTGAGCCCTAACCAGGCCCAGACCCGAGACGATTAATAGACATATTAATAAGGTGTATTTTTTCATGGTTGTTTCCTTTCTTTGTTTACAAGACTTTCTCAGCTTTAGAAATCACTTCGATACCACGTTGATAGAGGTCATCCATCTTCTCCTCGGCGCTGCCGGGGGCGAAACGGGCAAACTCACAACTGTTGAGCGTGTCGACAAACTGCTGCGTCAATTCATCGGGCACCGACTTTTCTTTCATCGTCTCGCTCACCGTGTCCATCGAAAGTTTGGAGCGTTCGATACCCAACTTGTCGGCGATGTATCCCCACAAGGCTTGCGACATCTCCACATAGAACTTGTCCTGGTCTTTTTCTTTCAGGAATTGCGCGGCGCGCTTGAGTCGGCCACGGGCCACCTTATCAGCCTTGCGGTTGCGTGTGGCAGCGGTGTCCTTTTCCATCTTTTCACGGTTCTTCAAAAGGATAAGCAGAAGGATGAAAGCCAGCAGCAATGCCAACAGGGCCACATAATAGGCCGACGAGCCGAAGAAGGCCGAACGTTGTGGGCGCAAACGCGGATCGCCCGTCATGATATGACGGATATCGTTGCCTAAATACTTAATGTCTTCCTGGTTGGAGGCATAGATACCACCGCCCTCGTCGTCCCTGCCTTTCTCCACTTGTATCTCATAGGGTTTCGACGAAAGCGTTTGATAAGCCCCATTGGAAGGGTTGAAGAACGAGAACTCCACTACAGGGACAGTGAAACTGCCGGCACGACGCGGGATGACCAGATACTCGGCTTTTTTCGTTCCCGAGAGGCCATTGGCAGTGACATCGGTCGAGGTGGTGATCTTAGGATCGTAGACCTCAAAGTCGGGCGGGAAGACGGGTTCGGGCATCTGCAACAACTCGATATTGCCTGTGCCACTGACCGTATAGGTCAAGGTGAAGGCTTCGTTCGTCTTCAACTCCGTCATGTCGATATCCGATTTGAAGTTGTAGTTGCCCACGGCACCCGCAAACGAGGCAGGCTTGTTGGCTTCGGGCAAGGATTTCACCTCAAGCACGAAAGAATTCGAAGTCAACTCCTTCTTCACATTAGTGATGTTACGGTTGAAGAACGGGTCGTTGAAGAACTCTTCAAACGGGTCCATGCTTCGCTGACGGTTGTTCTCTCTCCTGATCTGTGCGATGCATTCTATCACCATCGGGTCAAGGGTGAGTTTGCCCGCACGTTGAGGGGCCACCACCACCTTCTGAATCTCGGCAGAGGTGTATTCGATTCCGTTGAT
Source organism: Candidatus Alcium sp. F082 (assembly GCA_001543395.1). Lineage (GTDB taxonomy): Bacteria > Bacteroidota > Bacteroidia > Bacteroidales > F082 > Limimorpha. Next base: position 10,577 of record LPNG01000008.1, read on the forward strand.
GTATTCGCTTGACTGGCGCAAGGTGCCGCCTGTGTTGTCGGAGATATCTTTGGTCCAGAAACCAGCATATGAAGGCGCCTTCACCACCGACAAGGAGCTAACTGGCACCTTGGTATAGAGCTTATAGGTCAACACGACTTGCTCGCCCACATAAGCGGATTTCTTTGAAGGGACCACACGCAAAAAAAGGTCCTTGCCGCTGACTTGAGGGTCGTTGGTGTTTTGTTGTGCTTGACTCTGGCCTGATGATGCCCCACCGCCTGAAGGAGCCGCATGGCTACCATCGTCGGGCACCACCTTGATATCGAAAGGCTCGCTGGTAATCTTCGTCCCCTTGACATTCAACGATGCAGGACCCACACGGAACGTGCCTTCCTTATAGGCCTGCAAGGCGAAGGTGTAAGAGTTGGTCGTGGTTCGCGTCACAGAGCCGTTGACCATCTGAATGCTCGAGCTGGTCGAAGTAAACGGGCCGCCCACCACGGTAAATCCCTCAAACGAAGGCGCCGTAAAGTTACGTCCGTCGGCATTGGCCGAGAACACCACCTGGAAACGCTCCCCCACCATCACTTGCTTCTTGGCGGAGACGGTCAAGGTCGGGTCGTCTTGTGCCCATAGCCATAGCGGGCTTAACATCAAAAACAAAATCACTAATCTTTTCATATTACCAGTCTTTATCACTCTTCTTTTTAGGTTGTTGTCTTACTTTCTGTTCGTTGACCTTTTCCATGGTCTTTTTCTCTTGGTTCTCAAGGGCGTCGAGCATGCGTTGGGCATCTTCCTTCGACATCTGTTGGTTCTGCTGCTGTTGGTTTTGCTGCTGCTGTTGCTGGTCTTGGTTCTGCTGCTGGTCTTGCTGTTGCTCTTGCTCCTGCTGATCCTGTTGTTGGTCTTGCTGCTGCTGTTGCTGCTGGTTGTCGCCTTCGCTCTTCTCGAACACGGCAGAGACCTCCACGTCGAAGTCGGGCATGGTGAAGTAGTTGCCCAGTGGCTGCACCTTCACTGCGGTGTCGCCCACCTGATGGATGACATATTCCTTAAACTGATAGCCAGGCTCGGGAGCATTATCCAATTTCACCGTCTCGCGGCGCGTAGCCTCCGACTGGTCGAGCAGCACATGACCACCTTTCAGGGTGGTGTCAGCTTTAACCTTGTAATAATCTGTGGCTTCCACAAAATCGGCTTTCACGATGACGTCGTCGTCAATCATATGGAAGACATTCTCCTCAGAGACAGGGGCCGACTCGGTGGCATCCTTTTGGCTGACCACCCGCAGGTCGCCCAACTGATAGCCCTTGTCAGGCTTCACGATGATGCCCACATCCTGTCCGGGCTTCACCAGACTATCGGATACTTGAATAGTGCCATTGACCATGCTATCAATACTCACTCTCAGTGCATTACGGAAAGTCGCCGTCACCGTCACATCGAAATCGGGCATCTTGAACGACTTCTCGTTGACCGGCACCGTGTCCTTGGGACTACCCGTCTTATACACGGTAAACTTATCTAATACATAGTCGCCTTCGCCTTGTCCTTCCAACGTCACCTGCTGTCCTTCGACGGCTTTCTGGCGGTCGGCTTGCACCTTACCGTGCTGTATGTTCTTGTCGATATCAATCCGATGTGCCTTCTTGAACTCAGCCGTCACCAGCACATTGAACTTGGGCATGATGAAACTGCTGCCGTTCACCTCCACCGTGACCTGCTGATTGTCGGCACGCACCACCTTGTATTGCGACAAGGCATAATCCTCGTCAGGTTGGGCAGTCAACGTGACGCGCTGTCCGTTGAAGGCTTCCTTCTCCTTGGCCTCTACCCTACCATTGTCGGGCTGCACAACCCAAATCTTGCTCTTGACCAGATGGGCACGGCAAAACTCAAGGTTGTATAAGGCGTTTTCGTTCTCGGGGTTCAGCTTCAGCGACACCTTATATAAATTAAAGGCATCATAGTATTTGTTTTGTGCCAATAAGCAGTTGCCCATATTGTATACGGCATCCGACTTCAGCTTGGCGTCGGGCGACAGTTCCAACACCTTTTGGAACTCGTTGTAAGCCGTGTCATACGACTGCTTGGCATAATAAACGTCACCCAGGTTGAACTGCGCCTTGGCGTTGTTCGGCCTGATCTCAAGAGCCTTTTTGTAATGGGCAATGGCCTGCTCATAGTTTGCGCTCTTATAGTTACGGTTGCCTCTGCGTATGGCTTTCTCGTCGCTCTGCGCCGATACCGACAGCGCCAACGACAAGAAAATTATAATTGTCAGATATTGAATGATCTTATTCATCTTTCTTCTCAAAAATGTTAAACTTCCGCTCCCAAGCTCTCTTACCTGTCGAAAACAGAATCTCTATCAACAGCAACAGGATGGCAGCGCCCACAAACCACTGGAACTGGTCTTCATAGTCGGTGAAGACCTTGGCCTCAATTTCCGTCTTGTCCATCTTGTTGATGTCGTCGTAGATCTTCTCCAGACCGACATTGGAGTTGCTGGCACGGACATAGATACCGTTGCCAGCCGCAGCAATCTTCTGCAACATCTGCTCATCGAGACGGGTGATGATGGTGTTGCCGTTGCGGTCCTTACGATAGCCAATCTGATGTCCATATTGGTTGTACTCCGGAATCGGGGCGCCGTCGGCGAGGCCCATACCTATGGTATAGATACGCACGCCTTGCTTGGCGGCTTCCTGTGCCGCTTTTATCGCAGCATCATTCTCGTGGTCCTCACCATCAGAGATGATGACGATCGCGCGGCTGTGCGTCTCATCGGGGAAGGATTTCAATGCCAGGTTGATGGCTTCGGCGATAGCCGTACCCTGTGACGCCACGAGGCTCGTGTTGACGGTCGAGAGGAACATCCTCGCCGCCGAATAGTCGGTGGTGATGGGCAGCTGCACAAAGGCCTTGTCAGCAAAGACGATGACGCCAATGCGGTCGCCTTTCATTTCACTGACAAGCTTGTTGATAGCCTGCTTGGAGCGTTCCAAACGGCTCGGGACGATGTCCTCAGCGTTCATAGAGTTGGAGACGTCAACAGCCAAATAGAGGTCGATACCCTCGCGTTTCACCTCTTCCATCTTACTACCGCTCTGCAAGTTGGCCAAAGCCAAGATGCCACAGGCAATCATCAGAAGGAAAACGATGAACTTGAAGTTGGAACGGCGGGTAGAATAACTCGGCACCAACTCCTTGCGCATCCCGATATGGGCAAAACGCTCGAAACGGCGTTTCTGGCCTAGACGGAACAGGATATAGATGATGACCAATACCGGGATGATAATCAACCAGTACAGGTACTCAGGGTGTTCAAATCGCAATACGTTTTCCATAGTCTTAATCCGTTAAAGTCCTGAAAATCGTTTTACGCAAAAGGAATTCGAGCAACAACAGTGCCAAAGCCCAAGCTACCAAAGGATAGAACTCCTCATGGAGACGACGGAACTCTGTCACTTCGATCTTGGAGCGTTCCAGCTGGTCGATTTCCTGATAAATCTCGTCCAACTTCTGGTTGTTGTTGGCACGGAAGTACTTGCCACCCGTTGAGTTGGCAATAAACGTCAACAGCTTTTCATCAATCTCAACCTTGATCTGTTGGATGACTGTGCCACCGAAGGGGTTCTGCATGGGATAAGGCGCGGTGCCGTAGGTACCCACACCGATGGTGTAGACGCGGATGCCATATAATTTGGCCATCTCGGCTGCCGTATACGGGTCGACAGAACCAGCGTTGTTCATACCATCGGTAAGCAGGATGACCACCTTGGAGATGGCTTCGCTGTCTTTGAGTCGGTTGATGGCCGTGGCCAAACCATCGCCGATGGCGGTGCCGTCGTCGATGAGGCCGTTTTTCATCTCGGCCAACATATTGAGCATCACGCCATGGTCAGTGGTCAACGGCACCTGGGTAAACGACTCACCCGAGAAGATGACCAGTCCCATACGGTCGCCGGGACGATCCTTGACAAAGTCGGAAGCCACACGTTTGGCTGCTGTCAAACGGTCGGGCTTGAGGTCGCGGGCCAGCATGGAGCCCGAGACGTCCATAGCCATCACGATGTCGATGCCTTCGATGTTGGAGGTCGAGTTGGTCGATGAGCTCTGCGGACGTGCCAAGGCCACGATGAGCAACGCCAAGGCTGCCATCTTCAAGGCAAAGAGTAAATGACGCAGATAGGCCTTCCACGTCTTTGGCAGCTTGACCATGCCTTTCAGATCGGAGAAGTTCACCGAAGCCTCCTGTTTCTTATGGCGCAAGATGTACCAAACAATCAGAGCAGGCACCAAGAGCAATAACCACAACAGCTTGGGATTCGCAAATTCAATGTTTTCAAACATCTTTCACCTCCTCTTTCATTGTCGCTGACTGCGTCTCGCGGTCAGCGCCTTCCATCTGCGAGGACGCAGATGGCGACATTGTGGCTTGATAATGTGCAAAACTCTCGTTGACGAATTCCGTCATGCTGTTCATGGCGTTTTCGCTTTCCAGATTGGAACTCGAATACTTGGCAAACTTCACCAAGTCGGCCACTTCCATGGTATCTTTCAGCTTGTCGTAGGTCTCTTGCGAGAAATGCAGCGGTTTGATTTCCTCCAAGATATCGTCGGTGGTCATCTCGACAGCATTCACGCCAAACTGACCTTCGATATACTCACGAGCGATGTCGGTCAGCGAGGAATAATACTCCTTCACCTTACCCGACTGCCAGAGCTTCTGCTGACGTAGGGTCTCGAGGTCGCCTACCGCCTTGTCGTAAGGCGGGATGACGGGACCACGGACGATGTTACCATCGGCATCCACCTTGGTCTTGCGATGCCTACGCCAATACCAGATGCCAAAGGCTGCGAGAGCCAATAGCAACACAGCGAGAATCCAGGGGAACACCTCTTTCATCTGCACCGGCGCGGCGATGGGCTCCACGATGGGTTTATAGGCCAGGGTGGTATCAACGGCGATGGTTGTCGAATACAGGTCGATGGGGGCGGTGTAGGCTTTCAAGCGGTTCGCGTCGTCGAATGAACGGGCATATTTCAATGCGATAGGCGGCACCTGCACTTGTCCCGTGTCGAAAGTCATCAGCGTCAGCTGCTGCTTCACGATGACATTGCTATCGGCATCGGCGGTGCGTTCCACGTCGCTGCGCTTGATGATGTCGAGTTGCTCCGACAGTGTATCGGTGGTGAAATCGTTCCATTCCACGAACCAGCCGTAAGGGACCTTAAGGCTCAAATTGAGTGTGAAAGGCTTTCCCACCTGAACATCAGTGCTTTTCACCTTGCCTTCCACTTCCACATCTTGCGCCTTGAGGCCGCCCAGCAGAGCGAACACCGCCATCAAAAACAAAACATATTTCTTCATCTTCTTGCCTCCCTTTTCTTAAAGAGTTGCATCAAAGGTTTCACATAGTCTTCATCAGTGTAAATCAACGTGTTGTCGATACCGTGTTTGGTAAAAGCGCGGTTTAGCTCCGCTGACTTGTACTGAATCATCTGCCTATAGGCATCATTCCACGCGCGGCTCGAGGTGTCGACCCAGCGTTCCTTACCCGTCTCCGAGTCGCGGAACTTCACCAGACCCACCTTGGGGATGTCCATCTCGCGGCGGTCGGTGATGCGCAAGGCGACGAGGTCGTGCTTGTTGGCACATATCTGCATCTCCTTCTCGAAACTCTTGTCCGTCATGAAGTCGGAGATAAGGAAGGCCGTGGTGCGGCGCTTGATGGCAGAGGTCATGAAACGCAATCCCTCGCCGATGTCGGTGCCGCGTTCCGTCGGCTTGAAGTCGACAATCTCACGGATGATGCGCAGGATGTGCGAGCTGCCTTTCTTGGGCGGGATGAACTTCTCGATCTTGCTGCTGAAGAAAATCACGCCCACCTTGTCGTTGTTCTGGATGGCAGAAAACGCCAAGACGGCTGCCAACTCGGCAGTCAGGTCGCGCTTCGACTGGCTCTGTGAGCCAAAGTCGTTGGAGCCCGACACGTCGATGAGCAGCATGACCGTCATCTCACGCTCTTCCTCAAAGATCTTGACGAAAGGCTTGTTGAAGCGGGCGGTGACATTCCAATCGATGTTGCGGATGTCGTCGCCATACTCGTACTCGCGCACCTCGCTGAAGGTCATACCACGCCCCTTGAAGGCGCTGTGGTACTGTCCCGAGAAGATGTGGTTCGAGAGGCCTCGCGTCTTGATCTCGATTTTACGGACTTTCTTGAATATATCAGTTGATTCCATTACGGCACCTCGATGGTATTCAGGATTTCGTTGATGATTTCTTCGGTGGTGATGTTTTCGGCTTCTGCCTCATAGGTCAGGCCGATACGGTGGCGCAGCACATCGGGGGCCACGGCACGGATGTCCTCGGGAATGACGTAGCCACGGTGCTTGATGAAGGCATAAGCCTTGGCAGCCAGTGCCAGATTGATAGTAGCACGCGGCGAGCCGCCGTAGCTGATCATGTTGGCGAACTTCTTCAGCTTGTAATCGCTCGGGAAACGAGATGCGAAGACGATGTCGGTGATGTAGTTCTCAATCTTCTCGTCGAGATAGATCTCGCGGCACACCTCACGGGCACTGATGATGTCTTCGGGCTTCACCACGGCGTTGATCTTGGCACCGGCGTTGGCGATATTCTGACGCAGAATCAGTTTCTCCTCTTCCTTCTTGGGATAGTTGATGACCACCTTCAGCATGAAACGGTCCACCTGGGCCTCAGGCAGCGGATAGGTACCTTCCTGCTCGATGGGGTTTTGGGTAGCCATGACGAGGAAGGGATCCGGCAGCTTGAAGGTCTCGTCGCCGATGGTCACCTGATGCTCCTGCATGGCCTCGAGCAAAGCGCTCTGCACCTTGGCGGGCGAACGGTTGATTTCATCAGCGAGGACGAAGTTAGCGAAGATGGGACCGCGACGCACCACAAACTCCTCCTTCTTCTGGCTGTAGATCAGCGTACCGATGAGGTCGGCAGGCAACAGGTCAGGGGTGAATTGGATACGGGCGAAGTCGGCATCGATGGCGCTGGCCATCGACTTAATGGCCAAGGTCTTGGCCAGACCGGGTACACCCTCAAGAAGGATGTGGCCGTTGGCCAGCAGGCCGATAAGTAGGCGTTCGGTCATCTGTTTCTGTCCGACGATGACCTTGTTCATTTCGAGGTTGATGAGGTCGAGGAATTGACTCTCACGTTGGATTTTTTCGTTCAGTTCACGAATGTCAGTTTCTATCATTGTTTATTTGTTTAGTTTGTTCAATTAAAGCAGGTTGCTGAGCCTGTCGAAGCACCGTCTTTCTATCTGTCGGCCCTTCGACGGGCTCAGGGGCCTTAGCCGATCGGCAAAAACCGTGCAAAAATAGCGGTTATTTAGCTTGAATAACTCCTATTTAATAAATTTATTGCAAAAAATCGGCCATATTTTTCTACTTTTGCGGCATAAACAGCAGGATATGATTCGCAAGATCTATAAATTCGGTGGCGCGTCGGTAAAAGATGCCGATGCCGTGCGCAATTTGGCACAAATTGTCAGCCAACACAAGGATGAGGACATCATGTTGGTGGTCTCCGCCATGGGCAAGACGACCAATGCCCTCGAAAAAGCTTTGGCCAACTTCCGCGAACACGATGGCAACCTTGGCATGGATGCCCTACACGAAGTCATCACCTACCACGACGGTATCATCCAAGGCCTGTTCGATGGTAACACCGACCCGCGTTTCGACGAAAACATCGCCGGACTCTTCATCGAGCTTTGGGAAAAGTTGCAAAAGACCGACATGCCGTACGACTACCAATACGACCAAACCGTGTGCTACGGCGAACTCATTTCCACCAGCATCATCCACGAATACCTCAGCAAATGTGACATCCCTACTCGTTGGCTCGATGCCCGACAATATGTCATCGCCGAAGATGAGACCCACTACCGCGCCGCCAACCCCGATTGGGACGAGACAAGACTCAGAATCAGCAAGTTGAACGATGAGCATATTCGGGGTATCGTATGCCTGACACAAGGTTTCATCGGCGGCACGGCCGACGGCAAACACAGCGTCACCTTGGGGCGCGAAGGCTCCGACTTCACTGCGGCCATCTTCGCCAACTGCCTCGATGCCGAGGAGGTCACCATCTGGAAGGATGTGGACGGCCTACTCAACGCCGACCCGAAGCGCTTCGCCGACACGGTTCAGCTACCGCATATCCCCTACTCCGAGGCCATTGAGTTGGCTTTCTATGGCGCCACCATCATCCACCCCAAGACCATCAAGCCGCTGCAAAACAAAGGGATAACGCTGAAGGTGCAGTCGTTCCTCAACCCTGACCACGAGCCTTCGCTCATCGACGGCGGCCATCGGAAAAACGATGAGAGCATCCCCTCTTTTATCGTCAAGGACAACCAAACACTGGTCTCCATCTCGCCCCGCGACTACTCGTTCATGGACGAGCGCAACCTAAAGACCATCTTCGCCGTCTGTGCCGACCTTAACATCCACGCCAACATGATCCAGACATCGGCTTTGATGCTTTCATTCTGCTTCGACAGCAACGAACAGAAGCTGAAACAACTGAGGGCCAGCCTCAAAGAAGGTTTCAGCGTCAAGTACAATGACGGCCTGCAGCTGTTCACTATCCGCCATTACCAAGACGGCTTGGAAAGCGACTTCATCAAGGGGAAGAAGGTTCTGGTGAAACAAGGGAGTAGAAGCACGATGCAGTTTGTGTTGGGTTAAAAATGCAGGTTGCTGAGCTTGTCGAAGCACCGTTCCTTTTAGTCGGCCCTTCGACGGGCTCAGGGACCTTGGTTTTTGACATTTTTTTCAAAAAAACGGTAAAAACGAATCTCTTCTTTTTGTTTTTCCTAAATTTGTGCCCGCATTTTAAGACTCAAAAACACATTCTATATGTACAAAATCGAGAAACACCCCATCTTGGACATCCCGCAGGAAGACCTTGTGGAATTCCAATATGAAGGCAAGACCGTCAAAGGTCAGCGCGGCAAGACCATAGCCGCCGCCCTTCACCAAGCCGGTTATCCCGTCCACAGCCACTCGCTCGACGGCCGCAACCGAAGCCTCAACTGCGGCATCGGCAAGTGCGGTGCCTGCGAGATGCTGGTCGATGGCAAGATCCGCCGTATCTGCATCACCAAAGTCGACGGCGTCAAGGAAGTGCGCCGCATCGACAAGGAGGACACCATCCTTCCCGAACCCAAGGAGCAACAGCCCCGCGAGGTGAAGGTCTATAAGACCCAGGTCGCCATCATCGGTGCCGGTCCTGCAGGCCTCGCCTGCCGTGAGCAACTCAACGCCTTCGGCATCAGCAACATCGTCATCGACAACAACGCCAACATCGGGGGTCAGTTCAACATGCAGACCCACCAGTTCTTCTTCTTCGAAAAGGAGAAGAAATTCGGCGGCATGCGTGGCTTCGACATCGCCAAGACCTTGGCGGGCGACAACCACGAAGGCATCCTGCTGAACAACACCGTTTGGGACCTGCTTGAAGGCGGTCGCGTGGCCATCAAGAACATCGTCACTGGCGAGATTGGCTACATCGACGCACAACACCTCGTGGTTGCCACAGGTGCCGTGCCTTTCATGCCTACCTTCGAAAATGACGATGTGCCGGGCGTCTATACCGCTGCCGTGTTCCAGAAGATGATGAACCAAGAGCATACCTTGTTGGGTAAGAAAGTCCTCACCGTGGGCGCAGGCAACATCGGTTACCTGACCTCGTATCAAGGCATGCAAGCTGGTGCCACCATCAAGGCCATCATCGAAGCCATGCCCCGCGAGGGCGGCTTCCCGGTGCAGGCCAACCGCGTGCGCCGACTCGGCATCCCGATTATGACCAGCTATGTCCTGGTGCGCGCCATCCCCAATGCCGACTACACCGGCATCACGGGTGCCGTCATCGCCAAGTGCGAGAACTTCAAGGCCATCCCTGGCACCGAGCAAGTCATTGACGACATCGACATCATCAACATCTGCAACACCTATGGTGCCGGCGACGCCATCCGCATCGGTGAAGGCACCAGCGCCGTGCTGCGTGGTAAGCAGGTCGCCTACGAGGTGGCCCAAGCCATCGGCGTGCGCTTCAACTATGACGATTATCTTGAGATTTCGAGACAATATATCGACTCGCAACAACATCCTGTGCGACTCCTTGAAAAACCCAACCTACCCACGCCCGAGCGTATGATGCAGAAGGCTTTCGTGCAGGCCGACTGCCTCTATGGCTTCGCCTGCAACCCCTGCTCGTTCAGCTGCCCGCAAGGTGCCATCACCAAGCCTTCCACCAGCAGCACGCCGACCATCGACTACAACAAGTGCATCGGTTGTATGCTGTGTGTCTCGAGCTGCCCAGGTCTGGCCATCTTCGGCTACGATGTGCAGAAATCGACCTGCTTCCTGCCCATCGAGTATGAAGCCCAGGAAGGCGCTGAGGTTTATCTCGTCGACAACGACGGCCAAAAGATTGGCGAAGGCGTCATCGAGAAGATCCTCAAGAAGTCGAACAAGACCAATGTGGCTCGCGTGAAAGCCCGTTCCTCGCGACCCTCTGGCGAAGCCAGCAGAGTGTTCGAATTGACCGATGTCAAGGGCTTCATCCTGAAAGACCGTTACAACGCCAACAAGGAACTCACCACCCCGATTTCGCCCAAGAAACTGGCCGAAGGCGAAAGCGAGACTTACGTCTGCCACTGCGAGGACATCAAACTCGACCGCGTGCTGCGCGTGATCGGCAACCGCAAGACCATCTCCGTGGATGAACTGAAGCACATCACCCGTATGGGTATGGGTCCCTGCCGCGGCAAGCGTTGTATCCCACGCGCCCGTCAGATCCTGCGCTCCTACGGCATCGAACTGGTGGGCGACGCCACTCCGCGTGCCCCGCTGTCGAACCAAGTCAGCCTTGGCGACCTTTACAACCCGCACACCAAAGAGACCTTCATCTTCCCCGAAATGAACGGCGTGAAGAAAGAACAGGTCGAGGTGTTCATCGCGGGTGGTGGTATCGCAGGTAGTGCCTTGTTCCGCTATTTCTCGGAAGCCGGCAAGAAACCCGTGATGATTAACTACAGCCGTGGCGCTTCATGGCGTTGCATCGGTGGCGGCCGTCCAGCCTTCTCCAACCCCGACATCGCCGACATCGCTGTGCACAACCACGAAATCTTCAAGAAGATGCAGGCCGAGCACAACATCAACTACCACCCGACGCACTATGTCAACTTGGTACACGATGAAGCCACCTACAACTCTCTCGATGCCTCTCGCGCTTGGAGCGACGCCTACATGATTGAGCGCAAGGACTTCAAGAAGGAGATTTCGCCGCTGTGGGACGACAGCAAGGACACCTACAGCCACGCTTTGATTACTCGTGACTGCTGGCAGGCCACGCCTGGTCGCGTCATCGACTATATCCGTTGGATCGGTGTGCAGCAAGGCGGTCGCTACTTCGAGGACTGCGAGCTGCTCCATGTGCAGAAGGTAGGCGGACACTATGTCACCTTGGTACGCACCCACGAGGGTGAGTTCATCGAGTACACCTGCGACCACTTCGTCAATGCGATGGGTTGGGGTGCCGAGAAGTTCAACGACATGCTGGGCCTCGACACAGGTCTCTATCCCGTGAAGCACCAAGCCTTCATCACGCGCCGTCTACCTATGATGGGACCCAATGGTGGCCCGCTCGACATGATCATCGACCGCCGTCACTACAAGGGCTTCAGCGCCGTCTACGGACAGCAGTGGGCCCACACTGGCCAGATCATCGGCTGCGCCAGCCCCGACACCGACGCTTACGAGGCACGCCAGAACATCAAGTACAACAGCAAGGAGTTCTTGGAGATCGTCTCCGAAGTCTTCGCCGAGTGGATCCCCAACTTGGGCGAGGTGAGCTTCTTGGCTTGCTGGGCTGGTCGTTACACCGAGCCGCGTTACATCGTCGACCCAGAGGTCGGTATCCTCACCGGCTTGCGTGGTCACGGCTTCATGCTCGGCCAATACCTCGCCAAACTGTATGTGGACAAGTACCTCGGCAAGGAGGTGCCTGGCTACATGAAGGATTTGGCCTTGAGTGGCAAGGGGTTGAGCGAGAACGCGTTCAAGTAACCCAACCTGTAGAGACGTTGCGCGCAACGTCTTTACAAACAAAAGCATTAAGGCTGTCGCAGGATTGCGGCAGCCTTATTTATTTTGTTATATTTCAAGTGTTTGCAACTAAGTGTTCTCTGTTCGCGAACAAAGAATACATAAATAAGTAGGGAGAAAATATATTGGTAGGGAGAAAAGTTGTATCTTTGCGGCAAAAACAACAATATGAGCATCTGGGAAGAAATAGAAAAACTGATACAGACATACGAAACCTTGGGCATTGGGCAACAAGTGGACTACGACAAGTTCTACTTATACTCACTTATCACCCACTCTACCGCCATTGAAGGCTCGACCATCACTGAGGTAGAGAACCAACTCTTGTTTGACGAAGGTTTAACTTCCAAAGGCAAAAACATCAATGAGTATTTGATGAACTTGGACTTGAAGGCAGCCTACGAAGCCAGTATTTCAATGGCAAAAGCCCGCACTGAAATAACGACTGAATGGCTAAAAAAAATGGCTGCCTTGGTGATGAAAAGCACGGGTAGCACTTATAAAACCGCTTTGGGTGAATTCTCTTCCGCCAACGGAGACCTAAGACTGTTGAATGTAAGTGCTGGCATTGGAGGTGCTTCCTACATGGATTTCCACAAGGTACCCGATCGATTACAGAATTTCTGCAACAATCTGAATGACAAGCGAAAAAGCATCAGCAAAGAAGACAAAAAAAACCAATACGAACTCAGTTTTGATGCGCATTATGAATTGGTTACTATCCATCCATGGGTGGACGGTAACGGCAGAATGGCCCGATTGCTCATGAATCATCTTCAATTTGAATACGGCCTAATACCTACAAAAATCCTGAAAGAGGATAAATCTGAATACATTCAAGCGCTTATCGACACTCGAAGAGACGAAAACTTGCAGATTTTCAGAGATTTCATGTTCAAAACGCTAAGAAAAAACCTTCAGCAAGACATCCAATCCTTTGCTGAATCGCAAAATGAAGTGGGGAGAAAAGATTTAAATAGTAGGGAGAAAAATAAAAACAGTAGGGAGAAAATCATGGAACTACTGCGTGAGAACCCCAAACTCACCACGGCAGGTTTAGCACAAGAAGTGGGCATCTCAGCCAAGGGTGTTGAGAAGCAGCTCGCCAACCTAAAGCGAGAAGGATTGCTTCGCCGCATCGGTCCCGACAAAGGAGGCCATTGGGAAGTCGTTGGTTTGTAACAAACACAAAAAAAACGCCCAAGAATCGCTTCTCGGGCGTATTAGACTGCATTATTGCCATAAATATCATTCCCTCACGAATCCCATGATCAAATGGACATCCAGTCCTATGTCGTTAAGTTCGGCTGGAATGAGGAAGTCGATGGTCATATTTGTTTCGGTCAAGGTTGTGATGGTGCCGGTCATGTCATGCATCTCCACGGTATCGTTGACCGTATGATGGATGCCGTCTTTTATGATCATTTTGTCTCCCTTCAAGGTATAATAGTCACCATTCTCTTCATTGTCATCTGCAATCGCTGATCCATCCTTCCTGAATTCGATGGTGTGTCCGACCAATGCCTCGTTAAAAAACTCATCAAAGTAATCGAAAGACTCGCCACCTATGGTCGTCGACACCTCGGTGATTTTCCATTTCCCATAGACTTGGGGTTGTTTGTTGCAGGATGTCATCGCTGCCATGGTTGCCACTACCAGCAGCAGGGCCATGATTTTCAGTGTGTTTTTCATTTTGTCAGGTTTTTATTGGTTAAAAATAGAATCAAGGCTCCAATGGCACAAACAATTCCATGCGGATGGTATCTCCGTTTTTCAACACTCCACGAAGGATAAAGGTGATGCCGTCCTCTTTTTCCACAAACTCCATCCAACCGCTCTCAAAAGGCGATTCGTCGGGATAGGATGTTTGAGGATCCATATTGGTTTCGGCAATAGCTCCCGATATCTCGTCAGGTGAGGCATGCCATTCCAAGCGGTTGCCAAAATCGAAGGAAAGCGGAATGTCCGACTTCTTGGTTAAGTCAACGGTATGGCCCAACAAAACACTAGGAATACCATAAAAATGGAAACGCATCAGAGGGCCGAAGAAATCCATTTCTGACTCTGTCACGATATCGAATTCGTCTTGACACGACTCAATGGGGCTGACGCTCATCTTATAGTTGGTAGTATTATAGATAAGCTCATTCTGCTTTGGAGCAATATTGCGTCGTTTCACAGGTTCTTTCACACAGGAACCCAAAGTTGCCAAAGCAAGCAGCAACAGCATAATTTTCAATGTGTTTTTCATGGCTTTAAGGTTTTATAAATGTATCTCATAACCCACCGAGAAAGGTAGTCCGATGAATGACAGGCATGTCCAATGCTCTTCTGCATGGCCCACCTTATAGGTAATCCTATCATGGCCCATCATGAATTGCAGTCCCAATCGTAACCGACTGTTTTCCGTCAATTTGATTCGACCTCCGATTTCCGACATGCCACCGAAACCGAAATGCTCGTATGTCCGCGCATCAAGCCAAGGATTGACAGCACGTTCGACATAGGGACCGGCATTCACATAAAACCATTTGTAACTGAATTCGACGCGGACAGGCAGACGGAAATAATTGTTGAATCCGGTGCCAGGCACACCGTCTTCCCAATTCTCGGGCTTGTCCGAATTGGTTCTCCTATATTGGTAGTCAATGCCGCCCAACAAAGACCAATGCTCGTTGAAATCATATTTGGCATCCACGCCCAAGTCGCCGTGAAACTTGCTCTCATAAGGCCCATACAGGAAATCGATGGAGCCAGCCACTTTTGCGTAGGGAATCAACGACCATCCCTTTGTGTTTTGAGCCGATGCCGACAACACGCAGCATAACAAACTCACAATCAATGCTATTCTTTTCATAATGCTATGATTTTTGCATGACAATTAAAAAAGCTACAATTATCGTACCACAAATTTGTTACTCATACCATTGTATTCATAAACATAGACACCAGGACGATAAGCTCTTACATTCAGGTCAACCCATTCTGCATCGGGATCGAGGGTCTTGGTATCCACCAAAACACCTCGGGAGTCATAGATGTGCATTTCAGCCGACTTCCCATTAAGGGTGTATGGGATGGACACCGTCGTATTAGCTGGATTGGGATAGGGATTTTGGGTCGTGACTATCATCTCATCGGCCGAGAAGTTGCCTTGGGTGGCATAAACCTCGATGTTGTAATTATCGTAACTATTCGAAATCTCGAATCTCAACTCATCGCCAGCCTTATACAAATAGGAAATCAGCGATCCCTCCTGCATAAACAGCACTTCACCGTCTTCATTGAGAATCATTGTGTACATTTTGCCACCTTGCTTCCAAGGCGTAAGGCAAATCTCAATCTTGTCATCACTGTTAAAAAGGTGTTTCCCGGCGATGACCACACCAAAAGAGCTGTATCTGATGCCCCATTTCCCCTCTACGGTGAACGGTATTTCTTTAGTCAGTTGGAAATCGGCATCATACACTGAGAAGCCCGTGATGGCTTCATCCTCATCCAAATCACAAACGACATACGAAACCTCAGGAAGAATCTCGTAGACATATTCATGAATTGAATTCTGGAAAACGCTATGAAGGCCGCCACTATTGTTGGTGAAGGTATGCTTCAAAATGGCTTGCGAAAAAACTGGCATGAAGGCAAGAGCCAATACCAGGGTTAAAACTGTCTTTTTCATTTGTGTTGTAATTTTTGATGATTGTTTGTTATTCATTTATTTGGTCTGTAGGGCTGTCGTACCATCCTTCGACAAACTCAGGAACCTCGGCAGCCGTTGATTGTCATGGCTGCACGGGCGGCTGCCACGGTGTGACAGCCCTACAGGACCGCGACTAACGCACCACAAATTTCCGTGTCATATCGCCCACGCTGATGAAATACATCCCATCGGGCAGGCTGGACACGTTGATTTGATCGGTTTCGGAGGTAATTTGGCCCGTCATTAGGGTTTGGCCCATCAGGTTGGTGATGCGGTAGGTTTGGGTCGGTAGAGACGTGCCATGGCGCGTCTCTACAAAGAGGACGCCATCAGTCGGGTTGGGATAAACCGTTAAGGTTCCTGATCCCGTTGAAGAGCTGTCTTCCTCAATGCCATGCAATTCATTGTAAATAGCATCACAATCACTGTTGCCCATTTTGAAAACCAGTTCTTCATTCTTCCAACAGCAGCGGATGCCCTCCACGCTGAATTCTTCGCCTCGTGTCATCAGCTTTTCGGGGAAGAAACTCGTCATGTGGCCAATGCCACATACAATAGTGCCACTGAAAACACCTTCCTCATCGCTCACTGTCAAGGCTTTATAAGGTATTCCATAGTAAACGAATTCACTCACCGCGTCCACATGCAAGGTAATGCTTTCCTCTCCCACGCTGACTTCCCACTCATCGCCTTCCTCTACGTTGAAATCATAAAGCACGGTAAATTCCTCCAAATCCTTGTTCCACCAATACAACACATCATTCACTTCGTACACATATTCTCTCGTCACTTCGGTGTGCTCGCCCTTATCATACAAGGTATTGGTTCGGATAATGATAGTCACTTCCTTGTGGTTGATGGTCGTGTCAGCAGCACATTCCAGATGTTGGTAGGTAATGCTGCCGTTTTCGTTTTGGATTTCGTAGTACCATTCCGTGTTTAAGGCAGGCCCGTCCGTCATTTCAATAAAATTGGTGAACTCGTTCCAATAGGGTGTACTGATATATTCATCATAGCTTCCGTATGGAATGTAAACCGGGATGTCTTTGTCGACCCCATGGAAAGATGTGGCATCCAACACAGGAGGAATACTATTATAGCAAGTGATGCTTTGGAGTTCATCACATTCGTAGAAGGCTTTTTCGCCTATGCTCACTACAGTGATCGGTATGGACACGCTCGTGATATGACTATTATTAAAAGTATTGGAGGCAATGGTGTCGATACCTTCCGGAATGGACACGCCACCGTCAACGAACCAACAATTGCCGAAAGCCAAGCTACCAATGTGGGTTAGCGTTTGGGGAAGATCAGATTGAACTATTGTATTATCTCCAACGAACGCAGAATTGCCAATGTAAATCAATGAATCGGGCAACGAGATGGAGGGGAAACAAGCAACATGAAAAGCAGCATCATTGATTATTTTGACCGAGTTTGGAATGACTAGTGGTTGCGCATTTTGTGCATATGCCGCAAAATGAAAAGCAGCGATTCCAATTTCCACCACATCATCTGGAATGATTGTGTTTTTCGTGCCGAGAAGCAAGATTTTCGAATCGCGTTCAATCAAGGCATTGTTCTCTACATAATAGTTGGGGTTGTCCTCATCGACGTATATAGATTCCAACCTAAAGCCACTGCCTAAGCCACGTTGAGCGATATAAGTCACCGAAGCCGGAATGGTATAGCTTGTGATGCGGCGGTTCGCAAAAAATGTGTTTTCTTCGATTCTTGTAACGCCTTGGGGAATCGTAATGGAACCCGTCATATACTCAAGCCACCAAAATGCGCCCCATCCCATCGACTCAAGGTTTTGGGGAAGCGTCAGGCTACCCGTAACGCCAGAGCAGCCATAGAAAGCGACCCTTCCGATGGTACGGATATTGTCGGGCAGGACTATGCTTCCCGTAATGCCCCTGCAATTATAAAAAGTACTATCCCCGATGGCCACAATGTCGTAAGTGGTGCCATCGTGTTCAACCGTTTCGGGGAAAATGATATCTCCCTGGGGACGAGGATAACTGCCCCAACCGCCACTTGTAGGAGGAACCAAAGCCACTTCGTGGGCATCGACATCGGTAATCTGATAGTAGAGCGTCTGCCCCGACGCACATGCTGCCGAGAAGTCAAAATTGGCTTGTGCGATAACACTTAAATTAAAGGCAACTATGGCCGTGATGATTAAAAACAACTTTTTCATAGGTCTAATTATTTGATTGTTAATTATTTGATTTCGACTTTATTTAACTACAGATTGTACAGATTGTACCGATTTCTTCCCGTAGAATTTATGGGTCGCAGGCTCCCGATTGATACGGATAGACTGTCATAGGCGGAAATCTGTAATAATTGGACGCTTGCGTCCTGCAAATTTCTCGTCGTATATCTGTCAAATCTGTGTAATCTGTAGTTTCTCATAAGATATTATTTGTTTTGTGATTAAACTGCATTGACGATTTCCTCAAAAGTCCGTGTGTCGTCCGTGAGGTTCATCTTCATCTGCTTGATGCGGGTCTTGCGGCGGTAGTACGACTCGGTCTGGGTGTCCAAGAGGATGGAAATCACCTGGTTGGAAAAGCCGTTCTTGGAGAGGCAGCAGATGCGCACATCCCACTTGCCGAGTTTAGGATAGAGTTCGAGGAGGCGCTGCGAGAAGCCGTCGTAGACCAAGTCGGTGAGGCGTCACCTGGTCGCCAAGGCTCTGCGCCGTAGTGTAGACCTTGTTGCGCCCCATGATCTTGCTCGTCATCAGCAGGTCTTTTTGTGAGAGCGTCTGACGATCGCGGCGCAGGTCGTCGTTGGTGCGGATAAGGTTCTCCATGTCGCTCACCAACTCGTGGATGCGGTTTTGGTCGCGCTCCACCTGACTGCGGAACTGCTCCACGGCCAATTTGTGGTCGCTCACCTTCTTCCTCACAATCAGCACGATGACTAACAGCGCAATCACCGCAGCGGCGATGATGAGCCACAGCTTCAGACTGCGGTTGCGAAGCTGGCTCTCCATCTCGCTCTTTTGGGCCTTCAGCTCATATTCGGCCTTGAGGCGTTGAAGGTTGTCGGAGGCATGTTCCTTGTCGGCCTGCATCATGTATTGCGTGAAGAGGTCTTGATATTCCATGGCCTGCTCGAGATGGCCTTCGTTGTAGGCGATGGCGTAGAGCGTTTGGTACACCGACATCTTCAGCCCGGCGCGCTCGCTGCGGAGGGCGGCTTCGAGGTAAGGCTTAGCTTCAGCGTAGTTATCTGTGTAGTAATATAATACACCCATCGTCATGTTGGCGATGTCGGTGTTGTTGTCGTCGAGTTCGCCTTCCAAGGCGCGACTGACGCAGGCCATCGCCTCTGGATAGTTGCCCACGGGCAGGTAGTAGTCGCGGCCCATCTCAAGGTAGATGTCGCTCTGCATTGCCTTATCGTTTAATAAGGTGGCGATGCTGAAGGCCGTGTCGTAGTAATGCTTGGCTTGGGCAAACTGCTCCAGCGACTTCGCCACGCGGCCGCAGTTGCGCATCGTGGTCATCACGGCAGTGGAGTCGTCGATTTGGCGGAAGCATTCGATGGCTTCGCAGTGCATCTTGAGGGCATCGTCGAAGAGGCCGTGTTTGTTGTACATCGCGCCAAGATTGTCTTTGAGTTGACCTTCGAGGCGGAGGTTTTCGGTGGTTGTCTCGCAGCCTTGCATCAGCGTGAGGGCATGCAGAAAACGCTCAGCGGCCTCTTCCGAGAGGCGTTGCTGGCGCAGCTCGGTACCTTCTTCATATAAGGCACGCGCCTGCTGCAGGCGTTTGGCGGGAGTGTCGCACGAGGACAGCATCACGCCAAGCGCGAGGGTCGTCAGGATGAGTGATTTTAGTGTTGCTTTCATAGGCGTTCTGTTTTTGACTCAGGACTTCAGGACTTTCACCCCTTGCCGTCATTGCGGTTCCGCCTCTGCGGAATGAGGCGATCCGCAATCTCCTGAACGAAATGGATCCGTCTTCGCGCTCAGGAGATGGCGGATGTCCCTCCGCCATGACGGTAAAGGAGTAAGGGTATTGCCCCCGGTCCCATGTCCGTCGATGCAAAAATATACAGAAAAAACGCTTGTCAAGAGGTTTTTGGGGAGCCTCTCGGTTTTGTCCATGCTTTTTTGGATTGTCCAAATTTATTTCATTGGAAATCAATGATGTAATTTCGGCATGGACAAAATTTTGTCCCTATGAAAATTGGGCGACTTTCGAAAAAAACGCCCAAAAACTATTGAAATTACACAAAATATGTTACATAAAATATGTAACACAAAATGTGTAATAAAAAAAAGACGCTGCCTTTCGGCAGCGTCGTAAACAATCTCTAATTTCTCTAATTCTTGATAAAAATTACTCCTTCTCGTTCCGCATCTTGACAATCTCTTCCTGCTTGTCCTTCGGCGTCGGCATGTACTGGTGGAACTCCATCGAGTAGTTGGCGCGGCCGGAAGTGAGGTTGCGCAAGGCGGTGGCATAGCCGAACATCTCCATCAGCGGGACGAAGGCATCCAACTTCTGCGAGCCCTTGCGGAAACGACGCATGGCCTCGATGCGGCCACGACGCTTGTTGACGTCGCCCGTCACATTGCCGATGTAGTCGTCAGGCGTGTTGATCTCGACCTTCATCACAGGCTCAAGCAGCACGGGGCTGGCTTTCATGAAGGCCTGCTTGAAGCACATCTGGGCGCAGAGCTGGAAGGCCATGTCGCTTGAGTCGACGGGGTGTGAGCTACCATCGACAAGGACGCACTTCACATCCACGACAGGATAGCCCGCGAAAGGACCTTTGTTCATTGCCGCAGCCAGACCCTTCTGCACAGAGGGGATATATTCCTTCGGAATCACTCCGCCCTTGGTGATGTCGACGAACTCGAAGCCGCCGCCCGGGTTGGGCTCGAAGCGGATGACGGTGTGGGCGAACTGGCCCTTGCCACCAGTCTGCTTCACATAGCGGTAGTTGCACTCGAACGGTGCGGTGATGGTCTCGCGGAACGACACCGAAGGCGCGCCCACCGTGACCGGCACCTTGAACTCTTCCTTCAATCGGTCGACGATGATTTCCAGATGCAACTCGCCCATTCCTGCGATGATAGTCTCTTCCGTCTCCTCGTCGAAGTGGGCGTGGAACGACGGGTCTTCATTGCAGAGCTTAGCTAAGGCCTCGCTCAGCTTACTGCGGTTCTTCTTGTCGTCAAGGTTGACCTTCATCTCGATAACCGCAGGCGGTATATTGATGGATTCCAACAAGATAGGTTGTTCCTCATCGCAGAGCGTGTCGCCCGTCTTGGTGTATTTCATGCCCACGAGCGCCACGATTTCGCCCGCGCTAGCCTCGCTGATTTCCTCGCGTTCTTTCGCCTTGATGCGGAAGATACGACCCACGCGCTCACTCTTCAACTTATTGGTGTTGTAGACGCTCATGCCGTTGGTCAACTTGCCGCTGAAGATACGGATAAAGGTCTGCTGGCCCACATACGGGTCGTTGATGAGCTTGAAGGCCAAGGCCGAGAAAGGCTCGTTTTCGGAGGGGTTGCGGCGATAAGTCTTCTCCTCGTTGGCGGGGTCGTGCGCGATGACGGCGCCCAAGTCGTTGGGCGAAGGCAGGTAGTCGACGATGGCGTCCAAAAGGAGCTGGATACCTTTGTTCTTATAGGCAGCACCACAAAGCACCGGAACCATCATCAGTTTGATAGTGGCTTGACGGATGGCAGCCATCAGCTTGTCGGTCGGTATTTCGGCATCCTCAAGGTAGAGCTCGGCGATTTCGTCGTCAAGGTCGGCAACCTTCTCGATGAGGTTGCGGCGGGCTTCCTTGGCCTGCTCCATCATGTTTTCCGGGATGGGACCCACGATGCGTTCCTTCTCGACGAAACGCACCGAGTTCATCTGCACCAAGTCGACCATGCCTTCGAAGGTGTTCTCCACGCCGATGGGCAGATGCAGCGGCACTGCATTAGCGCCCAGGTATTTATGCATTTGGTTGACGACCTCTTGGAAGTCGGCACCCGTGCGGTCCATCTTGTTGACAAAGGCAATGCGGGGCACGCGGTATTTGTCGGCCTGGTTCCACACCGTCTCCGATTGCGGCTCCACGCCACCCACGGCGCAAAACACCGCCACCATACCGTCGATGACGCGCAGCGAGCGTTCCACCTCCACCGTGAAGTCAACGTGGCCGGGAGTATCGATAAGGTTGATCTGATAGCCGTTCCAATGCGCGGTGATGGCTGCCGAAGCGATGGTGATGCCGCGCTCCTGCTCTTGTTTCATAAAGTCCATGGTGGCTTGTCCATCATGCGTTTCACCCACCTTACGGTTCACGCCCGTGAAGAACAGGATGCGTTCCGAAACCGTAGTCTTTCCTGCATCGATATGCGCTGCGATACCGATGTTTCTCAATTTTGAAATGTTCAAACTCATTATTTTATCTGATTTTCAATTATTTGCAAATACAAATCAGGCTTTTGATTCGGGCTGCAAAGGTACGGAAATTTTCGATGCCAAAATTCCTTACTTTCCGAATTATTAGTATTTTTGCAGCGGAATAGTGATAAAAACACTATGTAAAAAACTATGAGCAAGTACGAGATTCCCTTTTTGACGGCATGCATACACGCTTTTGGAAGACGTTTTTCCATGACTCGGCAAGCGGCTTTCCGTTATTTGCAGGAGCACAAAGGGTTATCGTTTTTGATTGAGTTCTATGATGTGGAGCATCTGCAATCGATGGACGAAACTATTGACGACCTGCTCATCATCTGCCAAAAGAATGGAGGGACGCTCTCATGAGTGTTGAAACCTTATGAACCAGCCTACTCATCACCAAATCGCAACATACTTAACCGATTACGTCTTGAGCGAATTAGTGAAATATGTGATGGAAGACACGGGGTGTTCCATTGAGCAGGCTATGGAACGGGTATATAACTCGCCACTGATGCCCGCTTTGCAAGATGAAGAGGGGGAATTATATGTGCAAAGTCCAGCGTATTTGTATGAACTGATGAATAGACTCACCGCACAACCACAATAGCGTTTAGGTTTCAGTCAATGTCAAAAAATCTGATTTGAGTATCTTTGTTTATTTCCTTTGTGGTCTCGTTTAACCTAGCTCCATCATAAAAAGAAAACTGGAGACTTGCCGAATCAATTAAATGTTTTTCATCAGAATTGCTTGTTGAGAAATAATACCTTTTACTGAAACTTAATAACTCCCTTCGCTTTTCCATCTTGCCTTGATTGCCCATAGGCGTATGTATTGGATTCAATATCAAATCAGTATTATTCAGCAAGTCAAAAAAGCGTTTCTCCAAATCTGTCCTATTTTGCAACCTGAAAACAGATCGATTGGATTCTTTCTGGATGTTCTTAATGATATTAATCTCACCGCATTGCAAGGCCAAGCATTTCTTGCTTTTGACTCGAAAACAACGTTTGTTTTCAAGTTCATCAATAAAATGCTCACACAACAACTCGTTCCCTTCAATTTCTTTAGAAGAAGCAAAAAACTGATTGGTAAACATGTTAACCAATCGACCTTGTTCGATCCGAAATAAACAATTCTTTCGCATAAGGAAAGTGCTTTCATCAACTTTCTTGGCTTCAAACAAAACTATTGAATCTTTATTAACCAACTTTCCTGACAATTCAACGCAATCATTCCAATCAAAAACCGAATGACCACAAAACAATACCAAATCAGATTTTGATTTGTTTATAGCATCAGATACGACATTAAGGCGTTTCTTTTTAGTAATACCATTACGAAGCGAAATTAATTCAACTCTCATAATTCTTATTCATAATTCTTATTTATTTAATGAACCGTGCAAGTCTCTTACAGCCAAGGCCATCAATGCCCTCAACGAAATACACTCCAGCGGCCCATTCCGAAACATCCAAGTGAATCTCCGAAACTCCAGGGGGCGAAACTGTCTTAACAAGCTGTCCCAAAGCATTGTAAACATTGATAGTCTTCATTCCCTCCGCTTCAATCGTGACAAAAGACGAGGCAGGAACAGGATAAACCTTCAACGACTCCGTTTGTATTTGGTTTTCAGACACTCCCGTCGGGTCAAAAGTGTCGTTACCATAGGTAAGCCATTCGAGGCTGAAGTTGTAGAACACCGTCGAATAGCCCGAGGCACCAGCGTAAGCTTCCTCGACATAGAGTCCAATAGTGCCATCGGGCAGGATGCAGAGCGAAGAATAGGCAGAGCTATAGGGCACAATGCACTTCTTCACCGGCCAGGTCTCGCCTTCGTCATAACTCACATATACCGTTACATCAGTGCGTGAGTTGCCGTAAGGAACAGAATGGAGCAAGCGGTTCTTGTCGTGACCTTGGTTTTCGGAGGTATAACGAATCATGTCGCCGTTGCAAGCAGGCGCAGTAATGTCGTACCATGTGGAGGTGGTGGGCTGCCAAGTCTCACCCCCGTCCTCGGAGATGTTGTACCAGCGGTTGCCCGCATGGCGAATGCTCATCAGGATGCGACCGTCAACCAACTCCGTGACCTTAGCCTCGTCGCCCGAGGTGGAAGCACGACCCGACACATGCCAGGTCTGGCCGTTGTCGTCGGAATAAACAGCATGGTTGTAGAGCACTTGTGCCGTGTTTTCGCGGATGGCAGCCACGAACATGATGCGTCCCGTAGAGGTGCGCAACCCGTTACCCGAACCGAAAAACGAGGCGCGCCATGTGCGCTGTTCGGGGATGATGCAGTTGTCGCCAAAGATGAAGTCGGTGATGTCTTCGGGCTCCGTCCAAGTCTGGCCGTTGTCATAACTCTTACAGATATAGGTGCGGATCGGATTCGATGGGGTGGAATACCACAAACCAGGACCGCCCACGAAACCTGCGATGAGGCCGTTGTCGTCGTTGCTCCACGCCAACGCGCAGTCGCCGAAGCCATGGTTGACGCCAGTGCCCAAGGCGATGGTGTAAGGCTCACTCCAGGTGTGACCACCATCAGTGCTGCGGTTGCAGACGATGTCGATGTCCTCAGGCAAGTCGCCTTCGTTGTACTTGCGCTTGTCGGTGACCGCTACGATGCCGCCATCCTTCGCCGTAATGACGGCAGGAATGCGATAATTCGTTGAGTTATAATCACCTGGCTGCAATAATAAGGTATGTGCAAGAATGATTTCACGGCTACCTGATGGCGATGGATTTGCAAGTTCGTATGTCTCTTCCGTCGTCGTAATCGACTTCAGTGAAACATCGATTGTATTGCCCTCAGTAGCATTGTCGGCCACTTGAGCCACAACCCAAAGGTAGTTGGTGCCTGTAAAAAGGTTGCCTTCCTGGTTGCAGGTCAGGTCGCCCGAAGCAGGCTCTATACTGCCCAACAAAGTGGCATTTTGAGGATGGCGCTCATCAAAAGCATTGACCGTGCCTGTGGAATACACCTTTATCTCCCTAACATCGTTCAAGTCCGTCGTCCCCTCAAGGTTCAGCACGACTGACTGCAAGTCGACCACGGCATTATCACCACCAAACGACACCGCCGCTTTCAGCAGCACATCGTTGGCATTGCCACGCCCCGTCTTACGCGTGTCTTGGGTCAAGGTGACATTCAGGATTTCGGCACCACCGAAGTTGAAATTGACCATCTGTGCGTTGTGACCGTGGCCTGAGAGGTCGGCCAACATGTTGTCGTCAATCCATACTGTTGAGAAATCGTAGGCAGCTATTAAATAATTTGCCATACCAGGATGCAGATCATACAAATCATCAGCACTCATGTCAACATTAATCTCATCGGCGTCCAATGCCATATGGTAGAATCTCACATTGCCGAACGAGCCGTTGCAGAAGTTGGCAGGCTGACCGCCGCTGTTGCCCGCCCCGATGAACACATCATGGGTGTTGGTCACGGCCCAATCGTTCACTGGTGCCATCCAACTACTGTTGGTCTGTCCATTATGATAAATCCGAATCTCGTTGTTGGTGCGTTCCACGACAAGAGCAAAGTGCATCCACTCCCCTGCCGGAACAGTGACACCCGTATAGACCGAAAGGGCATGACCCGAAGTCGCAGTGGGTGTATTGAGGCCCAAGGATTGTCCAGCGCTACCTGTTCCAAAGAACTCATAGCCAGAGCGTTCGCTTCCAGCGCCCGTTACAGACATGTCGCGTTTGCAGACATAACGCGGGTAACTGGTATAGGTCTCGTTGCGCACCCAGCCTGTGACGGTGAAGCTTTGGTCGGCAGCGATGTTGAAGTCTTCGTGATGCGGTATGACCATATACTGGTCAGTGCCGTTGAATGTGATGTAATGGGCAGGTTGGGCAAAAGTCGTCGTCAAGGCCATCAGCATAACAGGGAGAGCAAGGAGTTTCTTCATGGCGATAGGTGTTATGTATTAAACGTCAGTGTATTGCGGGACAAAAATAATGATTATTCTACACAATCACAATTTTTTCATTTCAACTCCCCCAATTATCCCGATCCAGACTTCGGTAGTTAATAGCCTCTGCCAAGTGCCCCGTCTGGATGTTCTCGCTAGCATCAAGGTCGGCAATGGTGCGGGAGACTTTAAGAATTCTGTCGTATGCACGAGCAGAAAGTCCAAGCCGGTTCATGGCATTTTTGAGCATATTACGGCAGTCATCATTCAGGTCACAATACTTCTGGATAAGTTGCGAGGTCATCTGTGCGTTGGCATGGATGGTCGGATATGCTGCATAACGTTCTTCCTGGATCTTTCTCGCCTTGATGACGCGCTCGCGCACCGCAGCACTCGACTCCCCTCTTTGTTTGTCAGATAGATCTTTATAGGCCACAGGGACGACCTCCACGTGCAGATCGATGCGATCCATCAAAGGACCACTGATACGATTCAAGTATTGTTGTACCATACCTGGCTTGCAAGTACACTCCTTATCAGGGTGATTATAGTACCCACAGGGGCAGGGATTCATCGCCGCCACCATCATGAAGTTGGCAGGGAAGTCGACCGTCATCTTGGCTCGTGAGATGGTCACGACTCGATCCTCCATTGGCTGTCGCATCACTTCTAAGACTGTGCGTTTGAACTCGGGGAGTTCGTCAAGAAAAAGCACTCCGTTGTGAGCCAGCGAGATTTCCCCAGGCTGTGGATAGGTGCCACCGCCAACCAAACCAGCATCGCTTATTGTATGGTGCGGGCTACGGAATGGCCGTATCCTAACCAACGAGGCGTTGCGCCCGACCAATCCTGCCACAGAATGGATCTTGGTGGTCTCCAAGGCTTCAGCCATCGTCAGGGGCGGCAGTATGGTAGGCATACGCTTGGCCAACATGGTCTTACCGCTTCCAGGAGGCCCGATGAGAATGACATTGTGGCCGCCCGCAGCCGCAATCTCCAAGGCACGCTTGATGTTCTCTTGCCCCTTGACGTCGCTGAAGTCCAGCTCTGAATCAACATCCCGCCACGAGTCAATGGAGTCAATGCTTATGGGCTTTATTCCGTTTTCTCCATTTAAGATGGATATGACCTCGTGGATGTTGTCAACACCATACACCTCCAATCCCTCCACCACTGCTGCTTCGCGCGCGTTGGCTTTGGGAACAATGAGGCCTCTGAAACCGTCTTGTTTCGCCTTGATGGCAATTGGCAAGGTGCCTTTGATGGGTTTGAGTGTGCCGTCAAGCGAGAGTTCTCCCATAATGATGAACTGTTCCAAAAGGTCAGCATTGACTTGCTCCGATGCAGCCATAATACCTATGGCAATCGGCAAGTCATAGGCCGATCCTTCCTTGCGGATGTCGGCGGGCGCCATATTAATGACGATTTTTTTGTGAGGATAGTAGTATCCCAAATTAATGATGGCGGCTTGGATACGCTGTTGGCTTTCCTTAACCGCGTTGTCGGGCAGGCCGACCAAATAGAAGTTGATGCCTCTGTCGATGTTAACTTCAATGGTGACCTGAATTGCTTCGATGCCGAAAAGGGCACATCCAAATGTCTTTACTAGCATAATACTTCGTGTTTAAAGTTTCATGCCGCAAAGATGCAAACCTTGTCAAGAAAAAGCCGTTGATTAAACGTTTGTAGTCGACAGCAGTCGTTTGTTGTCGTTTGTTGTCGGATATATTGCTGATTATTACTTCTTTGGCTTATAACCCGATTCTTGAAAAACTAGTTGCAAATCTTTTCTCTCAATGAGTTTCTGGAGCGTAGTCTCATGATTCGAGACATATGCACGTATGATATTCAAGCCGAAAAACTCACCCAGACGCGAGGGGGCGTCGTTGCTGTAGGCTTGAGTGAAAGGCCCGTCACCAAAAAACATCATGTAGGCATCCAATTTGGCATCGTAGAGACGACGATTACCGACGATATCGGCCCAAACCTCTCCTTCGTTCTCCACCGCCCATTGCCATTGATCGGACGAATAGCCGAGCAAGGTACTATCAGGCAACTTGGGACACATCGCTTCTATAAAGAAATTGCGGCGACCGTAAAACACCATCTCGCCCACCACTTGACCTTGTTTGCGCCACTCGTAGAGATAATTCATATAAAGCTGCTCTGCCACTTCCTTAGATAAAGTCGACAAATATCTCCGTAACGAAATATACCTCGGCATTCCAATTTGGTCGTAGATCTCCTCGTCATTCAAATACCAATCCAAAGAAATGACCAACTGGTTGTCGATGATCTGAACTGGCGGTTCGTCAGGATGGACACCTGTGATGCAAGTGTAGGCCTTTTTAGGTAGTTCAATATCAGGATAATAGTAATGGAAATGCGCCAACACATCCTCCACCAAAGGCTCCACTTCTTTCAAGTCAGGAAAAGCGGCTTTCACCTTTTCATGCAGGACTATGCTAAACGGGTCGGTAGCAAAGTCCTTTAGGTATTTCACCGCCTCAAGATTGTTGAGGTCGCCGCTGAGGAAAATGCGATAATCGTTCTGAATCTTCATCAATTCATTTTGGAAGTCAGCCGTGTCCAAGTTAAACAACACCTCTTCATAACGATTGAATTCCAAATCGTAGGGCTCAGGAGCGATAGCGAGTTTCGCTTTATATGCAGGCTCTTGTTCCTGGCAGGAAGCCATGACAAGGAAGAGACCAAAGAAGGCTAAGGTTTTTGCTATTGTTTTCATCTTCATCAGATTAATTGTTGTCTAAGCATCTCGTATGCCATGATTGTGGCACGGTTGATGACGTTCTCGCGGTCCTTGCCGAAGTTGAAGCATTTCGATACGACACCCTTAGAAGACGCCACCCCGATCCACACGGTGCCAACAGGTGTCTCTTCTGTGCCGCCACTTGGACCTGCGACACCTGTCGTGGCCACTCCAAAATCAGCTTCCATCAGATCGCGAACACCTGTGGCCATGCGTTCCACCACCTCCTGACTTACGACGCCGTGTTTTTCAATCACCTCAGCAGGCACACCCAACACCTTCGTCTTCATCGGTGTAGCATAGGTGACTGCCGTACCTTTAAAGACATCGGAACTGCCAGGAATCAACGTGATGACATGGGCGATATTGCCGCCCGTGCAGCTCTCTGCCGAGGCAAAAGTCATTCCTTTATTAATTAATAGGTCAAAAACCGTACGCTCAATAGGCTGGTCCTGCATGGCAAAGATATACTCGGGAATCAGGGCCGTCAACTTGGCGATTTCCCTATCTAAGGTCTCATGAAGCAATACGGCATCCTCATGTCTGCCGCTAAGCCTCAGACGCACCATGCCGTGCTGTGGCAAGTATGCTAAAGAAAGGAATGGGGGCAATGCTTCTTCCCAATCTTTTATCTTGTCGGCCAAGAACGACTCGCCGATACCTGTGGTCATGACAACACGCTTCTCGTAAGGCACAGCATGAAAGCGCTGTTTGATACGAGGCAGCAACTCATCAGTGAAAATGCCTTTCATCTCAAACGGCACACCCGGCATAAAGGCAAACACCACGCCTTTTTTCTCCAACCACATACAGGGAGCAGTACCATAGGTGTTCGGGATATACTCACACGCCTTCGGCAACATGGCTTGGCTGCGGTTACGTTCGCTCATCTGGAAGCCACGACGTTTGAACAGCGAAACCACATTATCGTATGCAGCCTGGCAAAACACCAGTTCCGTATCGAAGAACTTACAGACCGTCGGCTTCGTGATATCGTCGGCCGTGGGACCCAACCCTCCAGTGACCAAAACGAGGTCGGCATCCATGCAGGCATTGAAAGCGTCAAGGATAGCCCTCTCAGAATCACCTATGGTCAAAGCAGAATCCAGCTGGAAGCCCGCACTCGAAAGATGCTCACCCAGCCACGCCGCATTGGTATTAATCACTTGTCCGATCAGCAGTTCATCACCAATCGAGATATTCTTTATGACTATTTCTTTCATCATTTTTCAAATTTGTGCAAAGATAGGCCATTTTTCGAGCCAATCTCACAAAATAACGGGCATTTCAAATAATTTCGTATCTTTGCGTTCCCAAATTCAACAGGATTATGAACCAACCTATCCCCGCTTCCCAGCTCGTCCTCAACAGCGAGGGCGCCGTATATCACTTGAACCTGCATCCCGACCAACTGGCCGACGACGTACTATTGGTAGGCGACCCTGGTCGCGTCGAGCTCGTTGCCTCTTTCTTCGACAAGATTGAGGTGGAACGCCAAAACCGCGAACTCGTCACCCGTACAGGTTATTTCAACGGCAAACGCATCACCGTTCTGTCGACAGGCATGGGCACCGATAACTTGGACATCGTGATGAACGAACTCGACACCTTGGCCAACATCGACCTGAAAACCAGGATACCCAAGGAGGAGCATCGCACATTGAATCTCATCCGTCTTGGTACCTGTGGCGCCTTGCAGCCCGACATTGAAGTTGAAGACAGCTATGTGGCCACTCGCTACGCCATTGGTTTGGATGGCTTGATCTATTTTTATGAGAAAAACAGGGAAGTGAACGAGATCGCCATGCGTGATGCATTCATCAAACAGATGGACTATCCGAAAGACCTGCCACTGCCCTACGTCGTGGGATGCTCCAATGCGTTGTTTGACCGTCTGGCACAAGGCTACTACCAAGGGGTGACAGCCACGGCTCCCGGCTTCTATGGTCCTCAAGGCCGCACGTTAAGGATGAGACTTGCCTATCCGGAACTCAACAGCAAGATCGAGTCGTTTAGCTATCAAGGGTGGCGCGTGTGCAATTTCGAGATGGAGTCATCGGCGCTCTATGGCCTCGGAAAAATGATGGGTCACAACTGCCTGACCATCTGTGTCGCCATAGCCAACAGGGTGACTGAAAAATTTGCCACCGACTACCATCCTTATGTAAAAAAACTCGTTCTGAACACACTTGAAAGGCTGTCCATGAAATAAAAAGCAGGAATTAATCAAAAAAAGTGAGTTTTTTTTACATTTCTGCTTTTGGTATGAAAAAAATGTCTACTTTTGCAGCGCAAAAATTATGAGCATAATCAATTAATCAAAAGTAAAGTATAAGAAAAAGCTATGAAGAAAGTATTTATCGCAATCGTTGCCTTTATGGCATTGTCCTCCTCCGTGATGGCTGCAGGACATGTTGATTCGGTCCGTTACTTGACCACCAAGTTTGGTCAAAACTGGTTCATCTCCGCTGACGCTACCGCCAACTGGTGGCAAGGCAGTATGAGAGTTCCGGAAGGCTACAACAACAGCTACACTGCTGTTGAATGGGGCAAGCCCACCTTCGGTTTCACTGCCAATGTCGGTAAGTGGATCAACCACAAAACTGCTGTCAGACTGAGATACAGCAACACCAGAATCAACAGCTACATTCATCGTGCTCCTCAAGGCGAGAATGATGACCTTGGTTTCATGTACGAAGAGAATGCCACTCCTGTTGAGGGCAGCGTTTACGCTACCACCATGCGTTACCACAACCTGATGGCCGACTTCATGGTCAGCCCCATCGACTTCTTCCAGGGTTACTACAATGAAAACAGAGTTTGGACTCCTGTCCTCTACGTCGGTGCTGGTACTGGTTACACCTCTGGCGATTTCTTCGCTCTGAAGTCTATCATCAACAACCTTTCCAAGAACAAGCCTGAAGTCGCTGGCAACTTTGAACTGGCTGCTGGTGCTGGTTTGCTCAACAACTTCCGCCTTGGCGAACATCTCGACCTCAACCTCGATATCAACTGGACCTTCCATCGTTGGACCATCGACTCATGGGCTGCCGAAAAGTTTGAAAACGGTCCGAGACCCAAGAGATTCGACAACCTCTATTCTGCTGCTTTAGGTCTTACCTATTACTTCAGCAGAGAGTATGACCTGCCCAACAACTGCTGCGATGAAATGGACATCATGCGCCGCAAGCTCGACAGCCTGATGAACCTTCCCGCTCCTGACCCGATCCACGACACTGTTGTGAACTTCGTGAACGTTCAGACCGAAGACATCATCAGCTATCCTTTCTCCATCTTCTTCAACCGCGACTCCTATGAGCTGATGTCGAGAAGAGACCTCATCAACCTGAGAGAGATTGCTGAAGTGGCCAAGAAGAACAACTTCAAGATCCGCCTGAGAGGTTCTGCCGATAGCGCCACCGCTACCCCGGCCTACAACCAGACCCTGTCTGAGAACCGCTGCAACAAGATCAAGAGCGAGCTCATGTCGATGGGTATCCCGGAGAGCCAAATCATCCTGCTGCCCGTGGGCGGTGTTAAGGAACTCGATCCTACTGAATTCGACCGCCGCGTGCTGGTTGAGCTCATGCAGGAAGCTCCTAAACAATAATTCCAATCAACAACAAAAAAAGCCTGGCGGTTCCCGTCAGGCTTTTTTTGTTGCTAATTGAAAAATGATTCCTATCTTTGCAACAAATAACATTACTAACCAAACTTCTTTAATATGAAAAAAACCATCTTAATCTTGGCCGCCCTGCTCATGATGGGCAGCGCAGCATTCGCCGGCGGTGGCTTCGACATCGCCATTGGTCCTAAAGTCGGTTTCCAGACTTCTAAACTGTCGTACAACAAAGCCGACATCAAGTCCGGATTCTCGAACCATTTCACGGCAGGTGTCTTTGGCCGTGTGACCGTTGGCCGTCTCTATGTGCAACCCGAAGTGTTGTACTTCAAGACCTCCAATGTCTTTGACGCCCATGTCGTCGGTGTGGAAAGCGACAACCTGTTCAACCTCCCCACTGGTGCCAATATCAACGTCACCTTGAACCAGATGAACATTCAAGTTCCCATCTTGATTGGCGTCAATGTCATCGACCTCGACCTTGTCACCCTTCGTGCACAAGTAGGCCCCACCGCCAACTTTGTCCTGCAATCGAAGACCGTGTACGACCAAACCTACACCCTTAATGGTCAAACCGAAGAGTTAGCAAACACGACTACCGACCAGGAATTCAACCCGAAGAGCATCTCTTGGGGTCTGCAAGCTGGCCTCGGCGTTGACGTGCTGAAGCGCTTCACGCTCGATATCAACTACAACTTCGGCCTGAGCAAGATGTTCGAAAAGCTGAATGAAACGCAACTTGGCGAGACTTTCGACTTCAGCAATATCGACAACACCAAGCAAAACATGTTCATGGTGACTGTGGGCGTCAAATTCCTTTGATCACCCAACTAACCATAATAAAAGGGAGCGACTCACTGAGCCGCTCCCTTTTTGTCTTTGAAAACGAATTGGATTAGAAGAGGACACCCACTTCGATACCAATACGGTTCTGAAGAACATTCAACTTGGTCTCACGCTCACCAATCTTTTCGCCATTCTCAAAATAGAATTTGTAATGGTTAGGAGCAATTGAATTGATGTTGTTGATGAAGTCGTGTGAGAAATAAACGCCAGCGAAAAGGCGGGTCGACTCATCAAGGGCATACTGAGCACCAGCACCAATCTTCAGAGAAGCGCGGAGATTGCTGTATTCCTTGTTCGTGGCAACCCAATCGGTGGCTTGGTCGTCCTGAACCTTAACTCTCTGAGCATAGCCGATGCCAGCACCCACTTGAGCATAGGCACGAAGCGGAAGATTGCCAAGCTCGTTGGTCATCATCTTCAGCATCAACGGAATCTCGTAAACGGTAGCCTTGTACTTTCTGTCGACGGAGTAGGTTTCCAACACCGGGACGGAATCAGCAGTCATTCTACCATTCAAGAAGCTGTAATGGCCACGATTCATGTTGACATTGACACCGGTAACGATGGCATAGTTGTCGGCGAAATAATACTCCGCAACAACACCAACGCCAAAGCCAGTCTTCATGCCTTGATTGGTTGCGGCACCCGTAGTGGAACCAGTCCAGTCAAAACCAGGACCCAACTTGAAACCAAAGGCAAAACCATTGTTCTGTGCTGACACGGTCAGCGACATGGCCATCAAAAGGCCGACGAATAATAAACTCTTCTTCATTTGATTATAGATTTAGGTTAGTATTTAACTTCGTTTGATCTTCGATTTGGGGACAAAAGTAGTCTTTTTTTTTATAACAACGTCAAATCGCTGAAAATTTATAACTTTGTAGCATAAAACCGAACCTCAGAAATCATATGAATACACACATTCCCAACCGACTTTTTATCCAAAACAGAGCCAACCTCGCGGCACAATTGCCGCCTAAATCGGTGGCTATCTTCACCGCCAACGAAGCCATGCCGCGCAACGGAGACGAGTTTTATCCTTTTAGACAACAATCAGATTTCTTTTATCTCACAGGCATCAACGAAGAGAATGCCTATCTCATCATAGCTCCAGATTACCCCGACGAAACGATGCGTGAGATCCTCTTCATTGAGCCCTACGATGAAGTGAAAGTCACCTGGCAAGGCGAGATGCTCGATGCCAGACAGGCCACGGAGCTCTCAGGAGTAAAAACCGTCAAAGGCAGCGACGCCTTCTGGATGACCTTAAACGACATCGTCTTCTCCGGCTACGGCAACACCATCTTCTTGAACAGCTATGAATATCCGAAATACGAATGCGCTGTCGAAACCATACAGAAACGCTTCGTACAACAGGTCAAGACACTCTATCCAATGCACCAATACGGTCGCACCGCCCCTATCCTCAATGCCTTGCGCATGAAGAAATCTGAGGACGAGATCGACATCACACGGCAAGCTTGTGGCATTACAGCAAAGGCCTTCCGTCGCTGCCTTGAGACCGTCAAACCTGGCATGTATGAATACGAGGTGCAAGCCGAAATCGAGTACATCTTCAAGCAAAACAACGCCACAGGTCACGCCTACGCGCCCATCATCGCAGGAGGCAAAAACGCCTGCTGTCTGCACTATTCCAAAAACCAGAGCCTCCTCAATGACGGCGACTTGCTTCTTTTCGACATCGGATGCGAATACAAGAACTACTCCTCCGACCTCAGCCGCACGATACCTATTAATGGCAGGTTCACCCCACGTCAGGCCGCGTGCTACAACGCCGTGCTTCGCGTGATGAAGGAAATCACCAAATTATATAAACCGGGCGGAACTATCAACCTTATCAATGAGACCACCCATAGGTTGATGGAACAAGAGATGATCAAACTCGGGCTCTTTACTGCCGAAGACGTGAAGAACCAAGACCCCAACAAACCTTTGGAGCGCAAATACCTCATGCATGGCATGTCGCACCATATCGGACTCGATGTCCACGATAGCATCGACAAGTTCAGACCTTTTGAACCTGGCATGATACTTACCTGCGAACCCGGTATCTATATACGCGAGGAAGGCATAGGCATCCGCATCGAGAATGACCTATTGATTACCAAAGGCGAACCTGTCAATCTGTTCGAGGGTTTGCCAACCGAAATCGAAGAAATTGAGGCGGCGATGAAAAAATGATTATTTTTGCAAAACCAGATAGAGACGCATAGATTCCTTTCCACCGCACATCCAGCCGCTGGAATGACATGCGTCTCAACAGATACAGAATCAACAACAAAAACAAACCAATATGTTCAATAAAGACGTTTACAGTGGCCGTCGCGCCACATTGAAAAAGATGATCTCGAAAGGCATCGCTTTCTTCCCTGCCAACAACGAGGCCCCCTTCAACTATCCCGACAACACATATATCTACCGTCAGGACAGCAACTTTTCCTATTTCTTCGGACTCAACCACCCCGACCTGGTCGGCGTTATCGACTTTGAGAGCGGCGAGGAAATCCTCTTCGGCGTGGATGTAACCATCGACGATGTCATCTGGTGCGGTCCCCTGCCCTCACTGCAGGAACAAGGCGACCGTATCGGCATCACCGACTGCCGCGACTTCAACCGCTTCGGCGAATACCTCCAACAAGCCATGGCCAAAGGCCGTCAGATTCACATGCTACCCACCTATCGTGGCGACACGCAGATCCAATGCGCCAACTGGCTAGGGTGCCCTGTCGGTCAAGTGAAGGAGCACGTCAGTTTAGAACTCATCAAGGCCGTCATCGCCATGCGCGAAGTGAAGAGCGAGCTTGAAATCGCCGAGATGGAACGTGCAGCCAACACTGCCTATTACATGCACACCACTGCCATGAAGATGTGTAAGCCTGGCATGGTCGAGCAAGAGATTGCTGGTGTGGTCGAAGGCCTCTCGCTATCGGGCGGCGGCCCCGTGTCGTTCCCCGTCATCCTCAGCGTTGACGGTCAGACCTTGCACAACCACGGCCACCACAACGTGCTGAAAGAAGGCCGCATGATGGTATGCGATGCAGGCGCTGAGACCGAGAATTATTACGCCTCCGATTTCACCCGTACCACCCCTGTGGGCGGCAAGTTTAACCAACGCCAACGCGAGATTTACGAGATTGTGCTTGCTGCCAATCAAGCTGTAGCCGCCAACACACGTCCCTATATGCCTTACATGGTGATGCACACCCTCGCCTGCCGCACCCTGATTGAAGGTCTGAAAGGCGTCGGCCTAATGAAAGGCGACACCGAAGAAGCCCTGATGAACGGCGCCCATTGGCTCTTCATGCCTCACGGCCTCGGCCACATGCTGGGCATGGACGTGCACGACATGGAAGGCCTCGGCGAGACCTATGTGGGCTACGACGAAATCACGCCGCGCAGCACCAAACTTGGATTCAGCGGCTTGCGCTGTGGTAAGACCTTAAAGCCGGGCTTCGTGGTTACCGACGAACCAGGCATCTATTTCATCCCCACCCTCATCGACATGTGGAAGGCCGAAGGCAAGTTCAAGGAGTTCATTAACTACGACAAGCTTGAAACTTACAAAGACTTCGGAGGCATCCGCATCGAGGACGACCTGCTCATCACCGAAGACGGCTGTCGTATCCTCGGAAGGCCGATTCCAAAGACCGTCACAGAAGTCGAGGACATGTGCGCCCAAGGTCGCGAATGGATCAAGATGCCAGGGCTTTATTAAACGACAAAAAAGCGAGGTTCGCCTCGCTTTTTTTGTTTAAAACTCCATCACCAACTTCACATTGACATATCGCGGCGTCAGATAATTGTTGATGCCGTAATAATAGTTGTCGATGTATTTCACCCAAGTGTAGGATATCGTATTGGGAATATTGAGCAGATTGAAGACGTCAACACTCACAAACATATTCCTAACATAACGCAATGGGTTGTTCTTGCTGAAACTACTGGCCTCACTGATGAGTTGTTTGCTGAAACCAATATCGACACGACGATAGGCTTTGTAATGCCCAGTAGGATTATAAAAGTCGGAGTTGTTATTGTTGATAGGCAATCCCGTCCCAAAAGTCAACGTCATATTGACGCGCCATGTAGGAGCATTGGGGATGTAATCCTGGAAAAACAGCGAGAAATTCATCAACTGGTTGGAGGGGCGGTAATGCCAACCCAACGATACCGTATCTGCCACTTGATCATCGGTATGGTTATAGAAGGGAAGCTTCTTACCCTCAGCATCCACCAGATAATAATCTCCGTAGATATCCTCCTTGGTCTGCATAAACGAAAGACTTGCCCAACTATCGATGCCCTTCACAAACTCGCCATTCACCTTAAAATCAAGACCAGTGGCGTAGGCACGAGCCGTTTGGTCAGCATAATAGCGGATACGCACATTATCAATATCGTAAGGGATGACGTGTGTGAAATACTTGAAATAGGCTTCCGACGTCAAGATAAACGGGCGGTTCCAAGCACGGAACTTGAAATCGTTGCCCGCCACAATCTGATACGAGCGCTGAGCTTCGGCCTTATCGTAAAGGCTGCCGTCCATCTTACGGATCTCGCGATAGAAAGGCGTCTGGTGATACACACCGCCTGAGAGTCGGTACACCGTCTCACGCTTTTCGTCTTCGGGTTTATAGGCAATGCCAGCCCTTGGGCTGACATACACCTTTTTGTTATATCCCCAATAATTGGCACGGAGTCCAGCGGTGATCACCAATTCGCCCTTGTCTTGGAACGGAATCGTCAAAGAGTTTTGCACAAAACCATCCAAGTTGTTGATGGAAAGGACATTATGTGCTTTATGCGAGAAATCCATACCAATTTCGGGCAACACTTCTGGATAGCCACCAATCACATCAGGGATATGAGGAAGGGCATAGCCAGCCGAATCCATCAACTGCCATTCATCCACCACATCGTCGATATCCTGATGCTGGAAACGGACGCCCCATTTCAACAGGTTCTGATCAAAAGAGTAAAGGCCTTTGTGGTCAAGGTTATAAACCTGGGCATAGAAACCGTTACGCGCATGTTTAATCATCGTTCCGACCTCGTGGTCCTCAATCACTTCGCCCAAATCCTCTGACCCAAAAGAAGTATTTCGGATACCGAAATGGTATTGTTCCTGAATGTCAAACGTCTCAGTCTCATAGGCGGAATAAGCCGATGCTATCCACTTCAGGTTCATGTCTTTGTTCGGCTTATATGACAATGTCATCGCGCCAAGACCCGTTGTGTAGTCGTCAACCTCTTGACCATCGAAATAAACATTGACCTGTATCGGGAAATCGAGAGTGCCACTATTGAATCTGGCATTCTGAGGGATGAGCATATAACGGTTCTTGGAATAATAACCCAAGAATGACAAATCCCAGCGTTCACTGAGCTTAAAGTTGAACAAGGCTTGTGCGTCTGCAAAATTGGGTTTGTAATCACCCTTGGTATTCATCATGCCAAGCACCAAGGCGGTATTCTTATAACGAGCGCCAACCAAATAGCTGAACTTCTCGTTTTTCGTCGCGCCTTCCACATGAGCCTCAGCACCAAGCAGACTCAATGTCAACGACCCGGCAGTCTCCTTGGGTTTCTTATAGGTCACATCAAGAACCGATGACATCTTGTCGCCATACTCGGCAGCAAAGCCACCAGCCGAAAACTCGATATTTTCAACCAATTGCGAATTGACAAAACTAAGGCCTTCCTGCTGTCCCGATCCGACAAGGAAAGGACGATAAATCTCGATCCCATTGACATAGATCAGGTTCTCATCGAAGTTGCCGCCACGCACACGGTATTGCGAGCTCAACTCGTTGTTGGAAACCACGCCCGGCAAGGTCTTAATAAGTGTCTCAACGCCTCCTCCCATCGTCGGCAAGAGCGTTGCTTGCTTAGCGTTCAAATGCGTCAGGCTCGAGGCTTCAACGCCTCTACCACTGATGACCGCATCGGGCAGGACGGTAGCTGTGGAATGGAGCACAATGTCGAGCTTGCGCTTCTCGCCTCTCTTCAGGCGAACCGTGGCTTGCTTTTGCTCATAACCGATGTAGGAGAAATGAATAGTCCATGTCGAATCCGACAGCAATTTCAATTCGTAATAGCCCCTTGAGTCGGTCGTATAACCCACCAAAAGCTCAGGAACCACCACATTGGCCATCTCAACCGCATGACCTTGCCCGTCAGTCACCTTACCATAGACAGTGGCAGTAGGCAAATTTTGGGCAACAGTCACCATTGAGACGAACAATAATGTTATGATGAACCTAACTCGCATGAATGGATAACTGAAAAAGCTTGGAAATATTATCTTTGAGAAACGATTTGGCACTACTCAAACAAAAAAAGCCGCTGCGCAAGGCACAGCAGCTTCGATATCATTTTCTCATCGGAATTACCAACGTTCGAGGTTACCCTTTTCGGCAGATTCCATGATGGCAGCGTAAACGCCCTTCTTGTTGATGGTGCGAATGCCAGCAGCCGAAACCTTCAGCACAATCCATTCATCCCATTCCGGAACATAGAACTTCTTGATTTTCAAATTCGGTTCAAACGTTCTCTTCGTCTTCTTATTGGAGTGAGAAACATTGTTGCCGTGCATGACCTTTTTTCCTGTAATTTGACAAACTTTTGACATGACTCTTATCCTTTATTATTACACTTGTCTTTTTTCTAACGGGCTGCAAAAATACAAATTTTTTCTTTTCAAAACCCTTTTCTGCAAAAATTACATTAAAAAAACCGCAAACACCCCACTTTTTCCCATTCTCAACTCTTCATATGAACATCCACCTGCGGGAAGGGGAAATGCAGACCTTCCTCAGGGAAAGTCTTGTAAACCAGTTCGTTCATCTTGAACAACACATCAAAATAGTCTTCGGGTTTCACTCTCACCCTAACGGTGATATCAACGGAACTTTCACTCATCTTGATAAGCTCAATAACAGGTTTCGGGGTTTTCAGAATACGCGGATCGGCATCACAAAGGCGTTGCAGAACGGCTTTAGCCTTATCATAATCGTCGCCATAAGCAATGGAGAACACCCAGTCGACACGGCGTTCCATCTCTTTGTTGAAATTGGTGACGGGACCGGTTGACAAAGCCCCATTAGGCAAGATAACGGTCTTGTTGTCAGGGGTTAAGATGTGCGTGCTGAAGATCTGAATTGAGCTGACCCGACCCTCGTAGCCTTGTGCAGCGATGAAATCGCCCACCTTAAACGGCTTGAACAGCATGATCATGACGCCACCAGCAAAATTCTGCAATGTGCCACTCAACGCCATGCCAATAGCCAATCCTGCGGATGCCAGCAAGGCCACCAACGAGCTTGTATTAATACCCAATATGCCTACAATAGCCAAGATAAGGAAGAAAGTCAGCAAGACCGAGACAAGACTCATCACAAAAGAAGCCAACGAAGGCTCCGGATTGCGACGCAACATCATCTTGGTTAAGCTCTTCTTTATCAACTTAATGACCCAACGGCCAAGAAGAAGAACCACTATGGCAGCAACGAGCTTCAAGCCAAAGGGGACAACATATTCCTTAATCAAATCAGGGAGCCAATCCGAGACGGGGGTAGTGGCCAGTTTTTTGACGCCATCCACCATATTATTGACAGCCGTAGTATCCTGAACGGTCTCTGTCACTTGCTCAACGAGGGTGTCTGTTTCCATATCTCCGAAAAATTTAGCATGCAAAGGTACGGATATTTCATTAATTCCGTAATTTAGCACCCTAAAAATTAACGATGGACCTGCATAAAATCAAAGCATATTGCAAAGACCCCAAAAACCGTAGCACGGTCAATGTTGGGCTGTTTATACTACTGATAATCAGCTTCCATTTTATTTATCTGGGGTGGCAGGCCATAGGTTATTGGCCTATTGGGAAAACAATAGAAAAGCTTATGGTTTGGTCGGTAAACCTGGTCTACAGCCAATCTTGTTGGTTATTGGAACATGTTTTCCGTATCGACATCACCACTATCAGCCACATGAGATCAATCGCCACTCCCAATAACGCTGGTGGCTGGGCGCGTGTCATCATCGCCCCCGACTGTGCTTGCCTCAAACAATGGATGCACTGGCTCTTCCTCATGATTCTCTTTCCTGGCCCATGGAAACACAAACTATGGTATATCCCCGCCGGCCTCGTCATTATCGAATGGACGAATGCCATTCGCATCTGCGGCATATTAATGATGCAGATTCCGTGGCCCAACAGCTTCCACCTTGCCCACGACTATATTTTTAAGGTGTTCTTCTACCTCGTCATCTTCCTTATGTGGGTGCTCTGGGTGGAAAAGTTCTACAATCCGTCAATAAAAGCCAAACAACATGAATAACACTCCTATCATCTTCATCCTCGACGCTGGCGGCACGGGATTCAAGTTCTCAGCCGTGCAAGACGCTCACGAAATCATCGAACCCTTTACCATCCCTTCAGCGGCACCCACGCTTGAAGAGGTGCTCAAAAAACTTATCACAGGTTTCCATGAATGTGAGAAGCGTTGCGGCTGTCAAGCCACCGCCATCAGTTTCTGCTTCCCCGGTCCTGCCGACTACCCCAACGGAATCATCGGCGACCTACCCAACCTGCCCACCTTCCGTGGCGGTGTACCTTTGAAACAAGTCCTTGAGAACGAGTTCCACGTGCCCGTCTTTATCAACAACGACGGCGACCTCTTCGTCTACGGCGAGGCGCTCGGCGGACTGCTGCCCAAGGTAAACCGCATCTTGGAGGAGCAGGGCAACCCGAAACGCTACAAGAATCTCTTCGGCGTAACCCTCGGCACAGGCTTCGGCGGCGGTATTGTCATTAATAAGGTGTTGCTCAACGGCGACAATTCGGCTGGCGGCGAGATCTGGTGCTCGCCTAATTGCCTCTACCCTGGCGCCATCGCCGAGGACAGTGTCAGCATCCGTGCCGTGCGCCGTGTTTACGCTCGCGAAGCTGGCATCACCATCGATGAGGCGCCACAGCCCTACGACATCTTCAAGATTGCCCAAGGCGAACAGCAAGGCAACAAGGAAGCCGCGCTGAAAGCCTGGGATGAGCTGACCACCGTACTGGCCGACGTCATCGGCAACGGCCTGCGATGCACCGACGGTCTCGTCGTCATTGGAGGAGGACTCTCGGGCGCCTGGCCAGTGTTCATGCCCATGCTTATCCGCAAATTGAACGAGCCTTACCAAGTCAATGGCAACACCATCCCCCGCATGGAGACCGAGGCCTTCAACCTGATGGACCCCGAAGACGTAAAACGCTTTACCGAGAAGTCGGGAAAGATGGTCAAAGTGCCATTCAGCGACCAAGAAGTCTGGTACGACCCGAGCAAACGCGTCGGCATTGGCATCACCACCCTTGGCACCTCCTCGGCCGTAGCTGTGGGCGCCTATGATTTCGCCATTGAGCAGCTGAAATAATTTATCAACAACGATTGTTGATAAATTGCGCCCCGAAAAAGCATTTTTTCGGGGCGCAATTGCTTCTTCTTTCATAACTTCGCAAATTGAAAAAGAACAAAGAAAAACCTATTGCATTTGCATTTAATTTATTAAATATCAATAAAATGAAACCAAATCATACTCAAATGGAATTTGAGGGTGACCTTTTTAGTGGACTTGAGGAACCGGAAACGGTGCAGCCGGAGGCCACGCCATACGACAAGATTATTGAAACGCGCAAAAACGCCTCTTTCGCGGCCGAACAAATCGAAAGCCAAGACGAGGTTCAGGTAGTGGAAAGAAACGACATCCCCGAAGAGAAGCCGACAATCGAATACCACTCCTACCCCATTGAAGAGGTTAAGGCTGCTGCCAAAGCGTATTTCCATGGCGACGCACTGGCTGGCGATGTGTGGGCCAACAAATATGCATTGAAGGACAGCGATGGCAACATTTACGAACTCACGCCTGATGATATGCACCACCGCATCGCCCGCGAGATTGCCCGCATCGAGCGCCGTTATCCCAACCCGATGAAGGAAGAGGAGATCTTTGAAGTGCTGAAGGACTTCCGCTACATCGTGCCACAAGGCAGCCCTATGACCGGCATCGGCAATGATTTCCAAATCTCATCATTGTCGAACTGCTTCGTCATCGGCAACAACGGCGACTCCGACTCCTACGGCGGCATCATGAAGACCGACCAGGAACAGGTGCAGCTGATGAAACGTCGCGGTGGCGTGGGTCACGACCTGTCGCACCTTCGTCCCACGGGCAGCCCCGTCAAGAACTGCGCTCTCACCTCCACCGGTGTGGTGCCTTTCATGGAACGCTATTCCAACTCCACCAAAGAGGTGGCTCAAGATGGTCGTCGCGGCGCCCTGATGATGACCATCAGCATCAAGCACCCCGACTCGGAGGCATTCATCGACGCCAAGATGACCCAAGGACGCATCACCAACGCTAACGTCTCGGTGCGCATCACCGATGAGTTCATGCAATGCGTCAAGGAGAACAAGCCTTTCATCCAGCAATATCCCATCGATTCGCCCAACCCGAAATACACCAAGGAAGTGGACGCCCGCGCCTTGTGGAACAAGATCATCCACAATGCCTGGAAGTCGGCCGAACCTGGCGTGATGTTCTGGGACACCATCATTCGTGAGTCCATCCCCGATTGCTACGCCGACCTCGGCTTCAAGACCTTGAGCACCAACCCCTGCGGCGAGATTCCGCTCTGCGCCTACGACAGCTGCCGACTGCTGGCCATCAACCTCTATAGTTATGTCGATCATCCGTTCACGCCCGAAGCCCGCTTCAACCACCAGCTTTTCTCAAAGCACGTGGCCATTGCCCAACGCATGATGGACGACATCGTCGACCTTGAAATTGAGAAAGTGGACGGCATCTTAGCTAAGATCGCTGCTGACCCCGAAGACGACGAAGTCAAACGCACAGAAGTCAACCTATGGAAGAACATCAAGGCGAAATGCCTGCAAGGCCGTCGCACAGGCATAGGCATCACCGCCGAA
This sequence comes from Candidatus Alcium sp. F082, assembly GCA_001543395.1. Lineage (GTDB taxonomy): Bacteria > Bacteroidota > Bacteroidia > Bacteroidales > F082 > Limimorpha. Next base: position 55,026 of record LPNG01000008.1, read on the forward strand.
GGTGACATGCTGGCCGCTTTGGGCAAACGCTACGCCTCCGACGAAGCCATAGCCTTCTCCACCGAGATCCAAAAACTGTTGGCCTACAACGCCTACCGTTCGTCCGTCAACCTGGCTGAAGAACGAGGCAAGTTCCCCATGTATGATGCCAAACGCGAGGAGAACAACCCATTTATCAAGCGCCTTCGTGCCTTGGACGAGGACCTCTACCAGAAGATGACACGTGTGGGGCGCCGCAACGTCGCCATGCTGACCATCGCCCCCACAGGCACCGTCAGCATCTGCACCCAGACCACCTCTGGCATCGAGCCCGTCTTCATGGTGGCCTACAAACGCCGCCGCAAGGTGAACCCCAACGACAAGGACGTCCATGTGACCTTCACCGACGTAACAGGCAACTCGTTCGAGGAATACAACGTGTTCCACCACAAGTTCATCACCTGGCTCGAGGTAAATGGCTACAACGTGGATGAGGTTTTGCATTACGACGACGAGAAACTCAACGCCGTCATCGCCAAGTCGCCTTACTACAAAGCCACGGCCAACGACATCGATTGGGTCAACAAAGTCAAAATGCAAGGTTCGATGCAGAAATGGGTCGACCACTCGATCAGCGTGACGGTCAATGTGCCGAAGGAGACCACCGAAGAACTCGTCAGCCAGATCTACATGACTGCATGGGAAAGCGGCTGCAAAGGCATGACCATCTACCGTGACGGCTCGCGCGACGGTGTGTTGGTCTCCAAGGACGAGAAAAAAGAGGAGAAAAAAGAAGCCAAGTCACAGGAAGGTGCTCGTCCCGACGACATCAGAGAAACGATTGCACCACAACGTCCAAAAGAGTTGGAATGCGACATCGTACGTTTCCAGAACAACTACGAGAAGTGGATCGCCTTCGTCGGCAAGCTGCATGGCAAACCCTATGAGATTTTCTTGGGCAAAGCCGAGGACTTCTTCCTGCCACCATACGTCGAAAAGGGTGTTATTATCAAGGAGAAAATCAAAGGCGAGGCCACCCGTTACGATTTCCGCTACAACGATAAGGATGGCTATGAAGTGCTGATGCAAGGCCTGTCGCGCTCGTTCGACAAGGAGTATTGGAACTATGCCAAACTCATCTCGGGCATCCTACGCCACGGCATGCCTATCCAGTATGTGATAGAATTGGTGCAGAACCTTAATGTTGAGGAAGAGAGCATCAACACATGGAAGAACGGCATCGCCCGCGCCTTGAAGAAATACGTGCCCGATGGTATGGTCGACGAAAAGGAAAAATGTCCCAACTGCGGTGAAAAACTCGTCTTCGAAGACGGTTGCAAGCACTGCCGTAACTGCGGTTACTCCAAGTGCGGATAAGCTAAGAAGCAAACAGTTGTTTTTTTATCTTCATAATGGTGGGTCGCCGGCGCGTAAGTGCTGGCGACCTTTTTATGCTCCAAACAACGATTGTGCATTGGCCGTCGTTACGGCAGCCAATTCCTCAACGGGAATTTGCAGAACATCCGCAATCTTCTGCGCCGTATGAACCAAAAACGCAGGTTCATTGCGTTTGCCGCGGCAAGGCACAGGTGCCAGGTAAGGGGCATCTGTCTCCAAAACAATCCTATCCAAGGGAAGATTGAGCAGATAATCCTTCACGCCACAGTTCTTGTAGGTCGTTACACCGCCCAAACCAAGATGGAAACCCAATTCAAGATAGACTTTGGCTTCTTCCTCCGTACCCGTAAAGCAATGCATGATACCGTGCAAACCGCCGTCTTGCTTCTTTTCAAGGATCTTCACCATCTTTTCGAAGGCATTACGACAATGAATGGATAGCGGCAAACCAAGTTGCTTGGCCCAGTCTAATTGGGTCTCGAAGGCATCAAGTTGCTGCTTCTCAAAGGTCGCATCCCAATAGAAATCGAGGCCTACCTCCCCCACTCCGACATAAATGCCACGCTCCAGTTCCTTTTCCATCGTGGCCAGCACCTCTTTGTAGTCCTCCTTGACTTCCTCGGGCTGCAAGCCCATCATCACACGGGTGCAATCAGGATACTGTTCGTGCAGTTCAAGCATAGGCGCGATGGTAGAGGCATCCACATTGGGCAGGAGCATCATTTTGACGCCAGCTTCCAAAGCACGCTGCATAGCCTCGTTTCTATCAAGACTAAATTGGTGGTCGTATATATGGGTGTGGGTGTCGATGAGATACATGGTCAGTACAAGAAGCTGTCGTAAGGATACCGTATAGCGTGCATATCGCGGATTTCCTTGTAGAGCAAATCACGGAATTCCTGGTAGTTGTCGCGGTTCTTGGCGGAGATGAAGATGCAGTTTTCATTCATCTTAGCCATCCAAGTCTTTTTCAGTTCATCGTAAGAAACATTGCGCTTGGTAGGTGGTGTCAGATCGTCGGGGTCTTTTTCTTCCCAAGTGTAGGCGTCGGTCTTGTTGAAGACGACAATGGTCTTCTTGTCGGCACAACCCAGCTCTGCCAAGGTCTGATTCACTACCTCCATCTGCGCCTCGAAGTCGGGATGCGAGATGTCGACCACATGCAGAAGGATGTCCGACTCACGCACCTCATCCAAGGTCGACTTGAACGACTCCACGAGATGATGCGGCAACTTTCGGATAAACCCCACAGTATCGGATAAAAGGAAAGGTAGGTTATCCACCACCACCTTGCGCACCGTGGTGTCCAAAGTAGCAAAGAGCTTGTTCTCGGTGTAGACCTCCGACTTGCTCAGCAGGTTCATGATGGTCGACTTGCCCACATTGGTATAACCCACGAGTGCCACACGCACCAATTTGCTACGGTTTTTGCGTTGCACGGTCTTCTGCTTGTCGATATCCTTAAGCTTTTCTTTCAACAAGGCGATGCGTTCCAAAATCAAGCGGCGGTCGGTCTCGATCTGGGTCTCACCAGGACCACGCATACCGATACCACCACGTTGGCGCTCCAAGTGGGTCCACATACGGGTCAGACGAGGCAGCAAGTATTGGTATTGCGCGAGTTCCACCTGCGCCTTGGCGTGGGCAGTATGGGCGTTGGAGGCAAAGATATCCAAAATGAGGCTCGTGCGATCAAGGACACGACATTCCAAAGCCTGCTCCATGTTACGGGCTTGCGTGGCGCTCAACTCGTCGTCAATGACGGCAATCTCAATGTTCTCCGCCTTGATGTACTGGTGAATCTCCTCCAACTTGCCCGAACCGAGATAGGTCACACTGCTCGGTCGGTCCAATGGCTGCACAAAACGCGCCACGGGCACACCGCCAGCTGTCTCCAACAGGAAAGCCAACTCGTCGAGGTATTCCTCCGTACGCTCGCGACCTTGTTGTTTACTGGCAACGGCAATAAGCACAGCCCTCTCGGGAATCTTTTCGTATGTGATGAAATCGCCCATTAATACTGTCTGAATCCGATGATTTTCCTTACCTCATTCAGCGTCTTCGCCGCGCTCTCGCGGGCCTTCTCGGCGCCCATACGGGCGATTCGGTCGAGGCGTTCAGTATCTGATGAGAACTCGATGATGCGCTCACGAATCGGAGCAACGGTCTTCTCCAAGTCCTCTGCCAGTTGTTTCTTCATGTCACCATAGCGGATGGAGCAGTCGTTCCACTTTTCGTCGAAATATTTTACCGTCTCGGGCTCACTGACGATGTTCATCATCGTGAAGAGGTTTTGTATGACCTCAGGTTTGGGGCTGTTAGGCTCGGTCGGGCCGCTGTCGGTTACAGCACGCATCACTTTCTTGCGCATGGTCTTCTCATCCTCGAAGAGGTAGATGCAGTTACCGTCGCTCTTGCCCATCTTGCCACTGCCGTCCAATCCTGGCACTTTGACGGCATCGCCACCGAAGTAGTAGTTCTGCGGCTCGGGGAAGAACTCCACCTGATAGATATTGTTGAAGCGGCGCGCGCACTTGCGGGCCATTTCCATGTTCTGCTCCTGGTCCTTGCCCACAGGCACCCATTTGGCACGATGTTGCAGGATGTCGGCAGCCATCAGCGTGGGATAGGTGAACAAGCCAGCATTCACATTGTCAGGCTGTTGGCGAGCCTTCTCCTTGAAGGTCGTCACACGACCGAGCTCACCAATGTAGGCATTCATGTTGAAATAAAGATACAGCTCGATGGTCTCCGGCACGTCACTCTGGATATAGATAGTGGCCTTCTCGGGGTCGATGCCGCAGGCGAGGTATTCGGCCAAGATGGTGCGGGCCGAACGCTGTATATTCTCCGGCTTGGGGTGCGTGGTCAGTGAGTGCCAGTCAGCGATGAAGAAGTAGCAGTTATAGTCTTCCTGCATCTTCACGAAGCTACGCACGGCACCATAGTAATTGCCGAGGTGAAGGTTTCCAGTGGGGCGGATGCCGCTCAAAACGATGTCTTTCATAGTGTGCTGATTTTGGGTGCAAAGATAATAAAAAAGCCTGCTTCGCGAAGCAGGCTTTTCGAGGTTTTTTGTGGCAGCACTTCCTACGACCAGCTCGGGAACATTCTTTAGAGCTTAATGTCGTCGCCACTGGCGTTCTGGAAGTTGTACTGCAAGACGTGGAATTCGGGCATCGACTGCACCTTGAATTTCTTGCCGTATTTCTTCATCCATTTGCGGCGTATCGAAAACAGGCCATCTATGCAGAGGTAAGAATAGATGAAGGGGTGAACCTGCAAGGTCAAATGGTTCTCGTTTTGGTCGACCATGAGGTACTTGAGGTGGTTTTCGATCTCGTCGATGAAGAGGATGGCGGGGCGAATCTTGCCTTCGCCGGCGCACACAGGGCATTTTTCCTGCACCTGCACCTCTGTCTCGGGGCGCACGCGCTGACGCGTGATTTGGATGAGGCCGAACTTCGTCGGAGGAAGGATGGTGTGCTTGGCACGGTCGTGGGCCATGGCCTCCTCTAAGGCATCGAATAATTCCTTGCGATGTTTGGCTTCGTGCATGTCGATGAAGTCAACGATGATGATGCCACCCATGTCGCGCAGACGCAGCTGTCGCGCAATCTCCTTGGCGGCTTCGATGTTGACCTGGAAAGCGTTGTCTTCCTGCGAATTCTCCTTGTTCACACGATGGCCACTGTTCACGTCGATGACGTGCATGGCCTCGGTGTGCTCGATGACAAGGTAGACACCGTTTCTGATGGTGACGATCTTACCGAAAAAGCCTTTGATTTGCTTTGTGACATTGAAATAGTCAAAGATGGGCTCTTTGCCTTTGTAAAGTTGCACAATGTCGGCCTTTTGCGGTGCGAAGGTCTGGATGTTTTTCTGGATCTCTTCATAGAGTTTCTCGTCGTTCACATGGATGTTGTTAAACGACTCGTTGAGCAAATCGCGCAGCATGACGCTGGTTTGGTCCATCTCGCTGACCATCCTGCCAAAGGTGGTCATCTTCTTCATCTCGATGATGCACTGTTCCCACTTGGAAATCAGTGAACGGAGATCGGCGTCGAGGTCGGCCACTTTCTTGCCTTCGGCGACGGTGCGGATGATGACGCCATAGTTGGCGGGCTTGATGCTCTGGATCAGACGGCGGAGGCGGTTGCGCTCCTCGCTGCTACGGATTTTTTGGGATACCGAAATGCGGTTGGAGAAGGGGACGAGGACAAGGTAACGGCCCGCGAAGGAGACCTCGGCGGTGATTCTCGGTCCTTTGGTGTGGATGGGTTCCTTGGCAATTTGCACCGGGAGAAGGTCGCCCACGTTGAGCAAATCCCCAATCTTGCCGTTCTTAGGCAGGTCGGGCTCAAGCTTGAACTTGTCCATAGGCACATCGTCGCCACCGACGACCGCCTTCTTGTACTTCATCAACGAATTGGCCTGAAGGCCGAGGTCGAGATAGTGCAAAAAAGCCTCCTTGGGATAGCCCACGTCGACGAAGGCTGCGTTGAGGCCCGGCAGGATCTTCTTCACCCTACCCAAATAAACGTCACCAACTGCAAACTGGTTGTTGGTCTTTTCTCTGTGAAGTTCGACAAGCGAATTGTCTTCCAGAAGAGCGATGTCAACCTCCGAAGCGTGCGAGTTGATGACCAAGTCGCGCGTCACCGTCTTTACTGCCACAACCTCTTGCTGTTGTTCTTCAGACATAGTGTTTTTACTTTGGGGTTAACGATTTGATTGATAAAACAATAACACAACAATGGTAAGTTCCAATGCTGTGTTATTGCTGTGTTTAGGCTCAAGAAGAGCTTATTTCTTCTTGTGTCTGTCCTTTCTCAAGCGTTTTTTGCGCTTGTGAGTCGACATCTTGTGTCTTTTGTGTTTCTTTCCGTTTGGCATAATATAAGTATTTTATTTGTTGTTTTTTACTTAACAGCGTTCATGAAGGTCTTGGCAGGCTTGAAAGCGGGAATCTTGTGGGCAGGGATGGTGATAGCGATGTTCTTGCCAATGTTACGGCCAGTCTTTTCAGCTCTTACCTTGATGATGAAGCTGCCGAAGCCTCTCAGATAAACATTCTCACCCTTAGCCATAGCGTTCTTCACAACTTCCATGAAGTTCTCAACAACATTCTGGACAGCACCTTTTTCAATGCCGGTCTTGCTTGCGATTTCAGCAACGATTTCTGCTTTAGTCATTTTTTCTCTTATTTTAATGGTTAGTTATTTTGTTTGTCGTAAATTTGCGGCAAAGGTACGAACATTTTCAATACGAAGACTCTATTAATGCAAAATTTTTATTCTAATGAGTTATAAATAAAGAATTTCGCCTCAGAAAACACGATGAACATCATACACGACACCTTAATTAATTGGTATGCCGAAAACCACCGCGACTTACCTTGGCGACACGACCCCGCCCCATATGAGGTCTGGCTCTCCGAAGTGATCCTGCAACAGACCCGCGTCAACCAAGGAATGGACTACTATCTGCGTTTCATCGAGAGATGGCCCACGGTGACCGACCTTGCCAAAGCCTCGGAAGAAGAAGTCTTGAAAATGTGGCAAGGACTAGGCTACTACTCGCGAGCCCGCAACCTGCACCACTGTGCGCAACAAGTTGTAAAACAATATGATGGACAGTTTCCTTCCAATTTTGAACAACTCAAACAGTTGAAAGGCGTCGGCGACTACACCGCTGCAGCCATCGCTTCTATCGCTTTCAACCTGCCCCACGCCGTGATCGACGGCAACGTCTACCGCGTGTTGGCCCGGCTCTACGACATCGACACACCTATTAATATTAATGAAGGACAAAAGCTCTTTGCCCAACTCGCCGACGAACTCCTCAACCGCGAGCAGCCAGGCCTTCATAACCAAGCTGTGATGGAATTCGGGGCCCTCCACTGTACGCCAAAGAATCCCAAATGCCTATACTGTCCCCTGCAAGCCCATTGTCTGGCCTTCGCCCACCAGACCGTGCTGCAACGTCCTGTGAAACTACCCAAGACCAAAGTCACTACAAGATATTTCAACTATTTGGTTATCAGAACAAAAGACGGCATTTACTTACACAAGCGCAGCAATAACGACATTTGGAAAAACCTCTACGATTTCCCCTGTATAGAGAGTGAAAAAAGCCTCTCTGCAGAAGAGGTTATTGTATCGGAACAATTCAAGCAACTCATTGAAAACAAACCTTTTACCATAATCAAAGTATCCCCTGTCTTCACCCACAAACTGACCCATCGAACCATCTTGGCCCAATTCATCGAAATAAAACTTGAAAAAAAAATATTGCGGATTGAAACAAAAGATTTATTTTTGACGCCAGAAAAGGATTTGGGCAGTTTTCCCATTCCACGCTTAATCGACTTATACTTAAACAATTAAAAAAACTACACAATGGCAAGCATGAACAAAGTTATCCTCATAGGCCGACTTGGGAAAACCCCGGAAGTTACCACTTTTGAAAACGGCAACAAGAAAATATCCGTTACCATGGCCACCTCAGAAAGGTATCGCGACCGCGATAACAACTGGGTGGAACAAACCGACTGGCACAATATCGTGGTTTGGGGCAACCTCGCCAATGACATCGCTGACGGACGCCGCAACTACTCAAAAGGCGATTTGATGTATGTGGAAGGCAAACTCAGAACCCGCCAATACACCGACCAGCAAGGGGCCGTCCGCTACGTCACCGAAGTGAATGCCGACAAGATGATGCAACTGGCTCCTGCCCGTCCCGCACAACAATCATCGTATGGTCAGCCCTACACAGGAGAACAACCCACAGGTTACACTCCAATTCCTTCTGTATCAGAACATAGCGACCCGCTTCAAGGCAGCGATCCCGAAAACGATCTGCCCTTCTGATCAACCCTAACGACTACAAATCTTACATCATATTAGCGGATAGTTTATCCGCGTATGGATTATTTTCCTAATTTTGCAGCGCTAAATATAAAACACACAGCTTTGGAAACACCCGACCCTGACCCTCTCATAGGACTGCTCACCGTTGTTTCAAACAACTTTTTCACTGGATTTACCGTCAACGCCATCATCGGATTGGTCGTATTATGCCTACTCCTCATCGCTTCGGCCTTGATATCGAGTAGCGAGACTGCTTTTTTCTCCTTGCAGCCTGCCGATATCGAAGATCTTGAAACACGAAGCGACAACAAGAGCAAAATCGTTTTGAGTCTCCGCGAAAAGCCGAAGACCTTGTTGGCCACCATCCTGATTGGCAACAACTTCGTGAACGTCACCATCACCTTGCTGTCGACCTACATCATGGCACAGCTGTTCGACATGGCGAACCACCCAGTGGCAGCCTTTCTCCTCGAGGTCGTCATCGTCACCTCGTTAATCCTCATTGTTGGCGAGATCACACCTAAGATCTATGCCAGCAAAAGGCCCGTCAAAACAGCCCGTTTCATGGCAAAGCCCTTACGTTTCCTTATCGGATTCTTCAAGCCCTTGAGCAAGCTGCTGGTCAACTCCACCTCGTTCATGGACAAGCATTTGGAAAAGAAAAAAGGCGAAATCTCCATCGAAGACCTCTCCACTGCCGTCGACATCGCCACTGAGGAATCAACCCCCATGGACGAGAAGCAGATGCTGAAAGGCATCGCGTCGTTCAGCGAGAAGGAAGTCAGCAGCGTGATGATACCGCGCGTCGACATCATTGGCGTGGAAAAAAGCATGGAGTTCACCGAGATGCTTGCCATTGTCATCAAAAGCGGATTCTCAAGAATTCCTGTTTACGAAGAGACTATGGACAAGGTGGAAGGCATACTTTATGTGAAAGATCTTCTACCCTATCTCGACGCCGAATCGTATGAATGGCAAAAGCTCATCCGCCCCGCTTTCTTCGTCCCAGAGAACCGAAAGATTAACGACCTGTTTCAAGACTTCCGCGAGAAGAAAATCCACATCGCCATCGTCGTCGATGAATATGGCGGCACCTCTGGACTGATTACAATGGAAGACGTCATCGAAGAGATTGTGGGCGAAATCAACGATGAGTTTGACGAAGCCAACATAGAAGACCATTTCAAGAAACTTGACGACGGGTCTTATCTCTTTAAGGCACAAACCAGTATCGTGGACTTCTGCAAGGTGTTTGGCGTCGACGAAGGCTATTTCGAACCCATGCAAGGCGAAGCCGACACCCTCGCCGGCCTCATCCTCGAAATCGAAGGTCGCATCCCTGAGATCGGATTCAAGTTCAACTTCGAGAAATTCCACATGGAGATCACCGATGCCGACAGCAAGCGCATCAAGGAGGTAAAAGTAGTATTTGATGAAGAATAAAATAAACATATCACTGGTGGCTCTTGCCATCGCTCTCATCGTTGTTTCGTGCGACCGCGAGCCCAACTACCTGCCCAAACCGCGTGGCTACTTCCGCATCGACCTTCCCGAAAAAGACTACACCCAGGTCGACACAATCGAACGTTACAGCTTTGAGTGCCCTAAATACGCCCAAGTCACTCCCGACCCCTACTCACCCAACGAAAAAAACTGGGTCAACATCGAGCTGCCCCAATTCAAAGGCTCCATCCATCTGACCCACAAACCCGTGAACGACAACCTGGGCGATTATCTTGAAGACGTCCACACCATGGTGACCAAGCACTTGCAGAAGGCCAGTGGCGTGCGCGACAGCTTGATTGTCAACGAAGAACATCAGGTTTATGGCATGTTCATCGAGATGGACGGCAAAGGCGTGGCCACCCCGATGCAGTTCTACCTCACCGACAGCACCCACAACTTCGTACGCGGCGCATTATACTTCAATTTCCAGCCCAACAACGACTCGATGCAGCCCGTCATCAACTTCATCAGAGAAGACATCAACCACTTGATTAATACCTTTGAGTGGAAATAATTTGAGGTTTTTTCCCGTCTTTTCAAAGAAAAACACTATTTTCGCGGCGCGAAATCAATTTTTGCGCCGATGTAAACAGAGTATTCACTTTAAAGAAAGGGGGAAGGCCTATGATTAACAGCCTGAAAATCGGGAACTTGACCTGGCGTCATCTCAACAACCCAACGGAAGAAGACTTTGAATTCCTGAAAGACCGATTTCATTTCCACCCTTTGGACATCGAAGACTGCAAATCCGTTAACCAACGCCCTAAAATCGATATTTACGACGATTACTATTTCCTTATCCTGCATTTCCCCAACTTCGACCGTCAGAACAAGTTTGTGAAAATCAAGGAGGTGAAGATCTTCTGGGGCAAGGACTACATCATCTCTATCGAGAAAAACCCCTGGGGCGTGTCGCAGCTCTTCAACGAATACGAAGAACGCATCCAAAACGAGGAGGAGATGAACATCCGCAACTCCGACATCCTGCTCTATCGAATCCTCGAAAAGCTGATGACGGAATCGGTGTATTTGCTGCGCAAAATCGGGTTAGATGTCGAGTTGATCAATCGTGAGCTGCTGCAGGAGAAACAGGTGAAGATCATCGAGCGCATCAGCGTGACACGCAAAAACCTCATCCTCATCAACACCATCTTCAAACCTCAGTTGAGGCTCTTCCATCTCTTCGAGACAGGTAAGGTGACTGGCTTCACCGATGATGTCGAGTTCATGGAAGACTACTGGGGCAACATCCTTGACTACCTGCAAAAGGTATGGGATATGACCGAGGACTACGAAGAGTTGATTGAAGGCCTGTCGATGACCTTCGACTCGATGCAGACCAACAAGACCAACGAGACGATGAAAATCCTGACGCTGGTGTCGACCATCATCCTGCCTTTGACCTTCATCACAGGTCTTTACGGCATGAACGTAGGACTGCCTTTCCAAGACAAGGCATGGGCTTTCTGGGGCATCATGGGATTTATGGCGGTGGTAGCCACAGCATTCTATATCTATTTCAGGCACAAGAAAATGATGTGATCACATCATTTCACCAATAGCTTCTCGTATCTCACCACATTGCCATTGCACATTAGTTTGACAATGTAGCATCCCCTATTGAAATTCTGGGGCAGGTTCACGGCGAAGTCGCCGACAGCCTTGCCGCTGGCCTTCAGCACCGTGTGGCCACAAAGATCACAAACCGTAACGGCATCAAAACGATTGACATTGCCACTCACATGAAGCGTCTGTCCGCGTTCAATCGGGTTGGGGAAAAGAAACACCGACGATTGCATCTCCTCGATGGCATTCCACGTGGGGTCCCAAATCATGCGAGCATATTCAGGATGGTCCACAAAGGGGTTACGGTTATGCTGATAGTCGTTATAAATAGCATTGTTTCGGTCAATTTCCTTCTGACTCACAGGGTCTTGCTCGTTCCATCGAAGCAATAGTTGAATAGCCCAGGGCTTGATTTCCGACTTGGTAGTCATGTCGCTGGAACCCCAACTGCCATCTTCGGTGTAATAACGCACGCTCATATACATTAGGGCGCGGGCCAGATCGCCTTTATACTCATCGATGGGCTCAAATGCCGTTCCCGAGAAGCCGGGGGTCTTGCAAGTGCCGAGTTTTGAACCGTTACGCGACGTCCAAGAAGCCGATCCCACCTCACCGTAAGCGTAGTTATTACGACGGCCATTCACATAGCCATCAGTAGGGAAAATGTGGTGTAAGTCTGTGCGAGCCGTGCCGTCATTGTTAAACCAGCTCTGCGGCCACGAATGCTCGCGGTTGTAGCAGTCGCCTTCTCCGCTATAGTTGCCACACTGATCCTGACCTAAATAATAGGTATAAGGAGGGGTGCCACCAGGGCGGTCGGAATACATATCCCACACCACACCGTTGCCTTTGTTGTCGGTGCTCCAGAAAGCATTCCACAACTGGGCATACGATACGGTAGTGTGACCTTTGATGATGTTGTGTAAGGCCGACTTCAGCTGATTACCCGTCAAGCCATTGGCTGAGTTATAATAGCTAGAAGGTGCCTGTGCCGAAACAAACAGCGCAAAGGACAATCCGACAAGGAGGAAGAAGGACTTTTTCATTATTGCTCTCATTCAAACACGTTGGTAAACAAATACAGTATCGCAATGACGAGCATAAACACCGAGGCAGAGAACTCCACAAAGCTCACCTTCTTGAGCATGCCTGGCGTAAACTCTATGCGAACCGTTAGGAACGACCACAAAAAGCCTGCCAAAGTGACGGCAACGAAAAACCATATCCCAAAAGGAGCAAAAAACACACTCACCAAAGCATAGAGGAAAGTGTTGAAAGCAGCCAAGACAGACAACAGAATGATATCGCTCTCTTTGTTTACCGTATACATCATCTTGCCTCTCAGCACACGCATAGAGTCCACAAACAATTTTATGGCCACCACGAGCATCATGGCAAAGACCATATACTCAGCAAGGTTGATATAAAGATGTGACATCAGACGTCCCAATCCACAACCACACAAGGCCATCACACCTTGACTTATACCAAAAATGGCTGGGATCCAGATTTTTTGGGCTGGTTTATCGTCGGCTCTCACCAGTCCCACCGAGCGCGGCACCACACTCGACGTCAGGCAGAGAACGAAAAGAATACTGAGAACAATTGCTGTTGCGGTCATAATTGTTGCTTTGAAAAACAGTTTGGGATTGGCCTTTGAGGCCAATCCCAAGCATTAATTGATTAACCCAATCTCTTGAACTGGCAGGTGAAGTGACGCATCAGTTCAGCCTCCCAAGTGATCTCAAGACCACGCTTGATTTCGTTGCGGCGGTCGTAAACGTTCTTCAAGGCTGCTGCAATCACGTCCATGTGGTTGTTGGTGTACACACGGCGCGGGATGCAGAGACGCACGAAGTCGTTGCCACCGAAGCGGTTCTGACGCGTGACCGGGTCGCGGTCGGCAAGCACATAACCGATTTCGCAGGCACGTATGCCAGCTTCGAGATAGAGCTCGCAAGTCAAGGTCTGGGCAGGGAACTCTTCCTTAGGAATCTGAGTCAACACCTTGTCGGCATCGACGAAGATGGCATGGCCACCGGCAGGACGCTGGTAAGGAATGCCGTACTCATCCAACTTGGCGGCGAGGTAATGCACTTGCTTAATGCGGGTTTCCACCATCTCAAATTCGATGTTTTCCTTCAGACCGACAGCCAGAGCGTCCATATCACGGCCGTTCATACCACCATAGGTCAGGAAGCCTTCGAAGGGGATGCAGAACAACTTGGCACCGTCGTACCAGTCTTTCTTGTTGGTAGCGATGAAACCGCCCATATTGACCAGACCATCCTTCTTGGCCGACATCGTCATCGAGTCAGCGTAGCTGAACATCTCAAGGGCGATTTCCTTCAAGGTCTTGTTCTCGTAACCCTTTTCGCGGGTCTTGATGAAGTAGGCGTTCTCGATGAAACGAGCGCTGTCGATATTGACCGGCACACCGTATTTGTGGCAGAGTTCGCAAGTTTCGCGGATGTTCTGCATGCTAACGGGCTGACCGCCGACGGTGTTGTTCGTCACGGTAAGGACCATGAACGGCACATTGCCTTGATTCTCTTTCAGCACCTTCTCGAGCTTCTCGAGGCTGACATTGCCCTTGAAGGGGACTTCGAGTTGCGTGTCGTAAGCCTCGGGCACGGTGACGTCGATAGCGAAGGCCTTACGGCTCTCGATATGACCTTTGGTGGTGTCGAAGTGTGCATTGCCCGGGATGACCTGACCAGGCTTTACGAGATAGGAGAACAGCACGTTCTCGGCAGCGCGGCCTTGGTGGGTGGGGATGACGTACTCGAAACCGGTGAGTTCGGTGATGGTGTCTTTCATATGATAGAATGAACGGGCGCCGCCGTAGCTCTCGTCGCCCTGCATCATGGCAGCCCATTGACGGTCGCTCATGGCGCCAGTGCCCGAGTCGGTCAGCAGGTCGATATAGACGTAGTCGCTCTTCAGCATGAAGACATTCTGGTGGGCTTCGTTGAGCCACTTTTCGCGTTGTTCGCGGGTGGATTTCTTAATGGGTTCAACCATCTTGATTTTCCAAGCTTCTGCAAATGGTAATTCCATAATTGTAATGTTTTAATGTATTATTAATGAATGTATTAATTGTTTTTCAAAAGAAGACAGGGCATTAAAGGCCCTATATTTCTAACATAAAGTCAGAAACGGTCACGTTCCTTGACGTTCAAATAAACCATATTACCAAAGATGTGGGGCATATCAATAATAAGGCGCTTTTAAAAAACGCTCAAAGATAGGGATTTTTTTGGAATTATAAATGATATGGACAGGATTTTTCATACTTTTGCTCCAAAATTATGCGTATGAAGAATCTGCTCCTTACTCTAACCCTGGCTCTGATCACAAGCTTCACTTTCGCTGACAGCATTCTGCTTGAAGGCTTCGAATACGCCAACCACGACCTTGAAAAGCCCATAGGCTGGACCTGCGACGACGACTCATGGCTTTGCGGCTATCTCGAGAAAGACCATAACCGAATGCCTCATACGGGCAACTGGTATGCCTTCTCCAACACCGAGGATTCATGGATGTATATGCCGCTATACCTGATTCCCAGCATTAATTATCGCTTTACGTGCTGGGCCATCTCTGACGGCGACTTCCAGCTGGAGTTTTGGGCAGGCAAGGAACCTCAGCCCGACCAAATGCACACCCTGCTCCTTTCCGAGACTGTTGGGGACGGAGCCTACCAAAAAATCTCTTCCTACGTCGAAGACATCCCTGAAGATTGCGAATATATTGCCATCCATGCGATTGCGGGTCAAGGCTCCACCCATCTCACCATCGACGATATTGAGTTCGACATGGTGCTGCAATACGACTTTGAAGCCGAGCCCATCACGGGCGACACCGCCATGTATCCAGGCTCGCAGGCCATTTTCCACTTCCAAGTTCACAATACAGGATACGATCCGCTTGACATCACAGCACACCCCTCCACCGAATATTTCACCAACTTCAGCTGCTATGTGAATGGCGTCAATGGCATGACCTTCCCCCTTCAGCCCGATGAGACCGTTGAAGCGACCATGTATGCCACTTTAAAGCCAGAGGTAGAACCTGGGTCGGTGACGTGGTTAGATGTCATGATGACCATCCCATGTGGCTGCAACACGGCCATGGTCACCTTCTGGGTGACGCCGCTCGACATAACGCAAGTAGCGGAAAGCCTTCAAGACATCAGCATCTTCCCAAATCCCGCCTCTGACTTTGTGACCATTGAGGCGGAAGGTCTTCAGTCTGTTTTGTTGACCGACATGAACGGGAAAGCCCTCAGCAGCCATGCTGCCAAGGGCAATTCCATTCGTATTGATGTCAGTGGCTTAAAAGCCGGTGTTTATCTCATCGCCGTCAAGACGCGCTCCACTTCTTCCTTCGTGAAGTCAATCTTGAAGATGTGATTGGGCTTCAGGTAATACATTTCATGGTTGGCTTGGAAACGCTTCTCGCCGCCTCCAGTGATATTAAGCATCACCACATCATCAGCTTTCACCACTTCTTTTTCAATAGCTTGCTGCAATGAGGCTGTAGCAACGGCTGCCGCATGATAGATGTCGATGCCCTCGGTCTCTTCAAACAAGGCCTTTGCGGCATTTGCTTCGGTATTGCTCACGGCAAGAATGTCGCCATGGGTGTCCTTCAGCGCGTCAAACAACCCGCCAGCCAAGCCATAAGGCGGCTTACGGTTTGAAAGCACAGGCGCACAGATCTCGGCAGCGTCTTTTCGGGCCTGGTCGGCATCATAGGGCAGCAGTACCCTTGAATCGGCTCTCCATGCCTCATACATGGGCAGGAAGGGTTTGTTTTGCGACACCATCAAACGGGCCTTATTCGTCCCAAAACGGCCATCTTCGACAAAACGCAAGTTGGCTTCCCAAGCGGCAATGGCGCCCGTGCCACTACCCACAGCCTGGAAATAGAAATCAGGCGTACGGCCGATGAAGGTCGTGGCCGACATCATGGTAGTGCCCATACCATCGCGACGTGCGATGTTCTTGGCACCACCTTCGGCCAAGTAGCCATCCATCTCACAGACCACATTCGAGAGGTTGATGGCGTCGAAATAGTCGCTGCCCGACTCGGTAGTGATGAGCTTCACGCAGTCGTTGAGCGGCTTGTCGAACCACAAGGCGTTGATATTGTCTTGAGGCACACATAGCAGGAGCTTGATGCCGTTGTCGGAGCAGACCTTGGCAAAGGCTCGGGCGGTGTTTCCGGCCGAGGCCACCACCAGCACCTTATCCTTCAACTCCTCACCCAGGCGCGCGCAAACCGAGAAAGCCTCCATCTCCTTGAAGGAGCAGGTGGTCATACGGGCGTTGCGCTCGGGCCAATAACCGTTAAAGGTGATATACAAATTGCGCAATCCAAGACGATTTGCCAGCCCCTCACTCTTGTAGGTGACAGGCTCCGAGGGGTTAGCCAACATAGTTTTGATAGGCAGCCAATCGGCATAGCGATACAGGCCCCAGCATCTGCCCTCCTTGACTTGCAGTTGTTTCTTTTCATAGACGGGACGCACCATGCTCGGCTTGTCGCACTGTTTATCATCCAATGTCCAGCCCTGGTCGTCGAAAACACGGCCAGTTGCGACGGTTTGAAGTTGGTATTTCGTAGGAGTAAAGATCATTTTGTCACTCATAGCGTTGAAATTTTCCGCAAAGATACAAAAAGTAAGTATTTGTACTGTAAATATACATACTAAAAAATAACAACTCTTCGGCAGAAGCAGTGCGGACAAAAAGAAAAAGGGTGGCAAGATGAATTGCCACCCTTTGGGTTGTTCACTAAACCGGGGGTTAGTTTTCCAAGGCACTACCTTTCAGTGTCGTGTAATTGATACGGAAGGCGCCCACCTTACGAAGTTCCTGCTTCACGTCGGTGACGATACCCATACGGGTATCCTTATGCACCTTCAGGGCCGTGGTCAGCAGGGGACGGTCGGCCTCGCTACGCGAGTCACGCTCTTTCTGGACCCAGTCGGCGATGTCGTTGACACGGGCGAAAGAATCGTCAAGTTGGATACGCGATTCGGTACCGAGTTTGGTATCACGCGGGGGGCCAATGTAGATGGAGCTCACCAAAGCCTTGTGCTCGAGCTTTTGAATCTCGGAAGCCTTAGGCATGGCGGTCTTCACCTTCAGTTCAACATCACGCATTGTGGTGGTGATCATGAAGAAGAATATCAACATGTAAACGATGTCGGGCAGTGAAGAGGTGCTCACTTGTGGCACTTCCTTTTTCCCTTCTTTTCTGAATTTACCCATATCTCAATCCTCCTTTAGTTAGATTTGTATTCAACGGGCTCTGCCTCACTGACACGCACGGGCACAGCATCGTTGATAGCCTTGGTTTGATCTTCATTGAGTTGGTCGAGGTGCTTGTTGAATTTCTTCAGAGCAAGTTCTTCCTTCATTTCATTGAAGGCGCGTGCCAACTCATTCTGCACACTGATATACATAGCATACGAGGTACCGCGGTCGTTCTGCAGGGAGATAACGCCCTTCGACATGAGCACATCGCCCACCAGGTCGAAGGTCTTGGTCTCCACTTCAGGAGCGGTCTCGTCGCCAGGACGCGGGGTCATGAAGTCTTTGGCGAGGTCCTTCAACATGGAGATGTCGGAGGGACGGCCATTGACCAGCAACCTGTCGCTCTTGTTTACCATTACATTCATCACATTTCTTTCCTTGACTTTGACATCCTCGTCATTTTGCTCGACAGGAGGAGGCAGACGACGGGTGATACCGTAGTCCACATCCATTGAGGTCGTCATCAGGAAGAAACACAACAGCAAGAATGCTATGTCAGCCTGCGAACTCGAATTGATTTCTGGAACTTTTCTTGCCATGATGAATATTTTTACTTTTTAACTGCCTTGTAGATAACAGAGAACAAGATTGAAATGATAGCGACTGCAAGAGTAACATAGAAGAAGTTGAGGCCCATTTCGACCCAACCGTGCGTCTTGCCGGAATAGAGTTTTTCACCGGCCTGATAGGGGAGTTCAAAAGCGCCCCTTGACATAAGGAAAGCTACAACTGCAATAATAGCAAACGCAATGAGTGCAATCAGTAAGGTCTTGCCATTGACGCCCTTGATGACGGCAGTGAAGACAACTGAAATCAAAGCGATGATAATGCCAAGTACAATCAAGATGTAGCCCCAATTCAGGAATAAGTCTGCACGAGGCGTGGGGTTACCAAGCTTGTATTCCGGCTTAATCGTACTCACAACGAGGTAGAATAAAACCGCAATGACAACAGTAACCGCTGCCAGGGCGAGAAATACCCATTTAGAAATATTAAGCTTACTATTCATGATTGATACTTTTATTATTTGTGGTATTTTGCAAGGATGTCCATGAACGAGATGGAAGCGTCTTCCATATCGTTGACGATGCTTTCGATTTTAGCAGCGATGAAGTTGAAGAAAATCTGAAGGATGATAGCGGCGATCAGACCGAACACGGTGGTCAACAGAGCGACCTTCATACCGGAGGCAACGACCGTCGGGCTCATGTCACCAGCAGCGGCGATGTCATCAAAGGCCTGGATCATACCGATAACAGTACCCATGAAACCGAACATAGGAGCCAAGCTGATGCAAAGACCAATCCAGCTCAAGCCGCTTTCAAGCTTACCACCGGCAACCGAACCATAGGAAACGAGGGCCTTTTCGACCTCTTCGAGGGACTGACCATCCTGATAACGGATGAGGCCTTGGGTGAAGATGCTGGCAACAGGACCGCGGGTGTCCTTGCAGAGTTGCTTGGCGCCTTCAACGTCACCATTCTTCATTTTCTCTTCGATGCCAGCCAGAAGCTTCTTGGAATTGGCGGTAGCCAGCGTCAGATAGATGATTCTCTCGATGGAGATAGCCATACCGATAAGGAGGATGACCAACACGATGCCCATGAAACCAGGACCACCATCGATGAATTGTTTCTTGATAGCTTCACGGAAAGTCACAGGAGCAGCGTCGTTTTGCACTGCGGGGGTAACTTCTTCAACGGTCTCCACAGGAGCGGGAGTCTGTTCAGGAGCAACGGTCTGTTCCGTCTGCTCGGTTTGCGCTTGCTCATCTTGAGCAACGACGAGATTGCTGATGCCAAAAGTGAAGAGGCCAGCAACCATGAGGAAAGCAATTAATTTTTTCATAGTTTAGGTTAAATGATTGATTATTACTATAATGAATTACTCGTTCCGATGAAACAATTATTACTTTTCTGCGGAGAGAGCGGGATTCGAACCCGCGGTACCCTTTTGGAGTACACACACTTTCCAGGCGTGCTCCTTAAACCACTCGGACATCTCTCCAATGTCTCCAAACCCCTCTACCCTATCTGAAATCGTTGCCAAAAGTACAACATTTTTTGATTAGGAGAACAAAAATATTTGTTTTTTTATTGCATCAATAATTCAATTGCTTGAATTTTAGCATCAAAGGGTCATTTCGCCACGGATGGAATTTTGTAGTATTTCGAGGATTCTCTCTTTTGCCAGTCCCTCGCCGATAAGATACATCAACTTGGCGACTGCGGCCTCTGTCGTCATGTCGTGTCCGCTGATGACCCCGATACGGGCCATGTCGAGGCTGGTTTCATAACGACCCATATCCACCGAGCCCGCCTTGCATTGGGTGATGTTGAGGATGATCAGACCTCCGTCGATGGCTTCTTTCAAGGCATCGAGGAACCAGGGGGCTGTGGTGGCGTTGCCCGAACCGAAGGTCTCAAGCACCAAGGCTCGGAGGCCAGGGGTCTTCAGCACGTGACGGACAAAGTCCTCCGAGATACCCGGGAAGAGTTTCAATATGCCCACATGGCGGTCCATGCTGGTGTGCACCTTCAACTTTTTGAAGTTGGGCCTAAGGATACGTTCCTTATTATATTTAATGTGTATGCCCACATCGGCCAGGTTGGGATAGTTGGACGAGATGAAGGCGTTGAAGTTTTCAGCGTTGAACTTGGTAGCACGATTGCCGCGAAGCAGTTGGTTTTGGAAGAAAATGCTCACCTCAGGAACGATGGAGGTATCGTCATCCTTGGCGGCGGCAATCTCGATGGCGGCCAAGAAATTCTCGCGGCCATCGCTACGAACCATGCCCATTGGCAACTGCGAACCGGTCAGCACCACCGGCTTGTTGAGATTTTCAAGCATAAAGCTCAAGGCCGAAGCGGTGTAAGCCATCGTGTCGGAGCCATGCAGCACCACGAAACCGTCGTAATGCTCATACTCCTCACCTATCTTCGTTGCCAGCCTGATCCAGAAATCGGGCGACATGTTGGACGAATCGATGAGCGGATCGAAGCTGTAGACGTCAATCTGATAACCGAAGTTTTTCAAGACGGGCAGATGGGCGTAGATATTATCGAAATCAAACGGCACCAAGGCCCCCGTGTTGGGGTCTTGCATCATGCCGATGGTGCCGCCAGTATAGAGCACCAAAATGGAGGTTTCTTCTTTGCTTTGCATATCGTATGCTATTTTACGCCTGCAAAAGTAAGGCTTTTTTCGGTTTCTTTTCAAAAAGCGTTATTTTTGCAACATGAAAACCATCGCCCGCATCCACACCGACTTCCCGACCAAGTTCGGCATCCCGCGACAGAGCGGCATCATCGCCTCGCTGCAGGCCACGATTGTCTTTGAGCCAGAATACCGCAACCCCGACGCTGTGCGCGGTCTGGAAGACTTCTCACACATTTGGCTGCTATGGCAGTTTTCGGAAGCCGTGCGCGACAATTGGTCGCCCACCGTGCGTCCACCACGCTTGGGCGGCAACGTGCGCAAAGGCGTGTTTGCCACGCGCTCGCCCTTCCGACCCAACCCCATCGGCCTATCGTCGGTCAAACTTGAGAAAGTGGAAATCGACCCTAAGTTCGGTCCTATTCTCCACGTCTCAGGCGCCGACCTGATGGATGGCACACCCATCTACGATATCAAACCTTACATCGCTTACACCGACAGCCACCCCGAAGCCGTCAGTGGATTTGCCACAACGCCAGCGGAGTTTCTTCTGGAAGTGAATTTCCCTGAAAGCCTATTACAGAAAGTCCCCGAAAGCCAAAGGAAAAGCCTTACCGATGTGTTGGCTCACGACCCCAGACCACAATACCAAGATGACCCCGATCGCGTATATGGGATGGCATTTGGCGGAATGGAAGTGAAATTCAAGGTCGAAGAAAGGCTACTTACCGTCGTTGAGATCAATTGACTTGTAAGTCTGCGCTTTCACCCGCGGCTTGAGGTAGGCAGGGCGGAATGAAACATCCAAATTTCTGATTTGAATCGGACTATCCGAGAAATTATGGACATACAACTTGATTATCTGCGCCGTCCGGAAAACCGAGTCGATAGGCAAAGCATAAGTGGCGAAATCCCATGCGTCGTTTTTTTGTATTTGCTCCTTCACGGCATACGAATCAATGAACTTTTCGTCTTGCACACCGTGTTTTTCCACAGCAAAGACCGGATTGCACAAGTCATCTTGCCTTTTGAGCTCGAAAGCCACATTCACCATATCCCAATCAGGACGGATGCTATCAGCAGTGAGCATTAAGGTCATACTATAGGGATGCTGCTTGTCCAATGTTCTCGAACCGCCTAAATAGTAATGCCCGACATCCAGTTTCAGCGAATCCGGATTATGGTAATCATCGGGATAGAACTCTCGTAAAGCTAGCGCCAAATGGTCTGCAACGATGCGGCGGCCTTCTTCGTAATAATGTTCGGTGGTCCAGTCCTGATCGATGAAGTTGACATCACGGACAAGGTTGAGGTTATCAACCACGGTCACGCCTTCGAGACTGCCATAGCGCTGCATTAGGTAGTCATGATTTTTCTTGAAGAGTAGCATCAGGTCCTTGCCTACCAGTTCGTTGGCCTTGTCGACATTCTCGGCCATCAAGTTGAATACCAGGTTCCAACCTCTTTCGCGGCACAAATCCACAATAGCGTCGAAGTCCTTGACACGCGGGTTGTCGTCGTTAATCTCAAAAGCATAAGTCTTGATGTAGTGGCACGCCAAGGCCGTTACATCCCAATCGCGTTGACCTTGTTGGTCGTACCAACCGTATGAATACATTCCATAATCCCAATCGGCTGTAGTGCGCCAGGCAAAATTCGGGATGTTGAAGGTGTCGTTGCGCCAATGCTCAAACACCAATTGATTCCATTCCTCTTCGGTTTTGATGGGATATGCCTTAAACGCCAACAGGAATCGGTTTACCAAAGGCGGATAGTCCTCTAGCAGTACCAGTTGCTTACGCAAAGGGGTCTCAAGTTTCGAATAGATCCAAAGTGGACCAAACGAGCGCAGGTTCATCGTCACCACCACCGTCTCGACTGCCGAGGTAGCCGGGATGTGCCTCAGCATGTAATAGTAGGTCTGGGCATGTGATGCTTCCTTCGTCAGGTCTCCCATCTTTACCCTTGGAAAATAATCCGCAGTGAAATCGCTGATTTTGCGATGGCTGGATTCTTCATCACCATAGTGGCTGTTGGACGACTCGCCGAGGTAGATGATGCGGCAACTGTCGTCGGTCACCTGCCACGAGAGTTCGACGATGTCGGAATGCTTACGCAGGTCCTTCTCCAAGAACCACCTAGAATACACCCAATTGAGTATCAGGAGCATCACCAAAACTATTCCTATGCGTATCAACAATTTCTTCATGGCTAAAACTGGAAATAGATGAATGGGAAATTCTTGACACTCGAACAGGCGATGACCATAAAGACAAGCACGGCATAAATCAACCACCTGACCACCATTGGCTTGCCCTCGCACCACGCGTCGAAACGGGTGTTACGAAGCACGATGTCGGAAAGGATGAACAGGCCGAGATAGATCCACATACCAGGTTTGACCGACATCTGTTCACCACCACCGAAGTTGGTGAAAGCGGTCACGAAGATGGCCTTCAGATGCTCCAAGTCCGTGGCACGAAACACGACCCAGAATAGCGTAACCAAAACAAAAGTCTTGAGTACGCAAAGTGCGTCAACGCTGATTCTCACCCATTTCGATTGACTTTCCTTGCTTGGAAAACGGTTACGCAAGGCCTTCTCGAGGATGTGAAGCAAGCCATGCGCGAATCCCCATAACAGGAAAGTCCAAGCCGCACCGTGCCAGATGCCACTTAACACGAAAACGACCAAGATATTGAAGGCCCATCGACCAAACTTGACGCGACTACCGCCCAAAGGAATATAGACATAATCGCGGAACCAAGTCGACAGCGAGATGTGCCAACGATGCCAAAACTCGGCGATATTCTTGGAGAGATAAGGCGAGCGGAAATTGTCCATCAGGTCGAAACCCATGAGTTTCGCACTACCGAGGGCTATGGTGGAATAGCCGAAGAAGTCGCAATAAATCTGGAAGCTGTAGAAAAACATACACCCCAGTACACTCCACGAATTATACTCGTCAAGATGACCATATACCTCGTCAACATATTCGCCCAAATGGTCGGCCACCACCATCTTGACGAAGAAGCCGAACAGGATAAGGCGCATGCCCTTGGAGATATTCTCATAGCGAAACTCCTTCTTCTCGTGGAGTTGGTGCATCAGGTTGCCTGGCCTCTCGATGGGACCAGTAACCAACTGTGGAAAGAACATCACATAGAGCGCATAATACCCGAAATGCCTTTCAGCTTGTTGGTGGCCGCGATACACCTCGATGACATAACTCATGCTCTGGAAGGTGTGGAACGACAGACCGATGGGCAGGATGATATGCGTCAAGAGATGGGTCTCCATACCCAACGAGGCACAGAGTTGGTCGAGATTGGCGGTGAGGAAGTTGAGATACTTGAAAACCAACAGCACCGCGAGCGTACTCACGATGCTAATGACGAAAAATGTTTTCTTCAGTTTGTGTTGGTCGGCATAGCGTTCCATCAGGATACCCGCCGAATAATCGATGACGATAGTGACCAACAAGATGAGGATGTACTTGGGCACAAACCACATGTAGAACACGCAGCTGGCCGCCAGCAGCATCAGCCATCTCCACTTGTGGGGCAGCAGGTAGAACAGCAGCACCACAATGGGCAGGAAGATGAGGAATTCTATGGAATTGAATACCATAAGACCCTCAACTACAGTTTATTTGATCTTCTTTACCGCAGTCTGCAAAATCTTGTCGCCAAGCGAAATGTAAACCATTAGGTAACACTCGTCGGCATTGTAGTCAGCATTGATTTCGGAGCTATAGTTGAAACGGAAAGAGTCGTTGGCATTCACATGTAAGCTTTCAAACTCCTCGCCATTTGCACCATTGAGCGTACCACGGAACACATTACGGAAGTCGTATTCCTTGTCAACGCCACCAGGGATGGTCTGCCAGCCTATGATATGATCCTCAACCAGACAAACCGTGATGGAGAACTGTCCATCAAGATTCTCCAAAGCAAGGGTTTGAACCCCCACTTGCAATTGGCGAGTGGTCACTTCAAATTGGGGAGTAACAACGATCTCAAATGCCTGTTCCTCTTCCAAAGCGGCAGCGACAGGAGCATCAATCTGCTCCACTTTGAGTGTGTTGCCATCAGTCAAAGCCACATGGTCGACAGAAAACAAGGGGTTGGAGTCGTGGTTGTTATACCAAGCGGTGCCCTCGTCGGTAAGGAAATCGGGGAACTGACCCAAAGGCTGGGCCAGATAGCCAGCATGGACGCTCATAATGAAGATGTGGTCCTCGCCCAGTTGGTGTTGTAGGTTATGGGCATATTCGGCGGCGGCAGGACAATTGACGCAACGAGCACCTGTGAAGTCCTTGATAAGCACCGTCTTACCCGTAGGCTCCACATTGCCGCCTTCCACGATGACCGTCACAGTATAGACTGCAGTCGTGCCATTTTGAGCGGTCACGGTATAGGTCACGGGGTTGGTGAAGTCTTGGGCCACACCCGAGGCGGGCTCCACCGTGGCACCTTCCGACACTTCAATAGTAGGAACCAGTTGGGTGACATCGGTCTCGGCAGGAAGCACGAAATCGATCTTACGGGCAACTTCATCAATAATACCGTCTTTATCCAGTGCATCGAAGCGGAACGACAAAATGCTTTTTTCGTTCTCGGCATCGTGAACCACTGCCTCCACCATATACTGTGCCGTGGTGCCATTCATGGCTGTGACGGTGTAATAAACGGGATGGGTGAAGTCTTGGGCCACACCCGATTCAGGTTCAATAGCAGCATAGTTTGAAATGGTGATGGTCGGCACCAGGTGGGATACATCCGTTCCGGCAGTGAAATCCAATCTCACCACCTTGGTGTCTTCGTCAATTGTGCCATAAATACTATCCACTCTGAACGTCAAAATAAACTTCTCGTCTTCAACACCTTGGATATAAGGCTCCTTTTCGACATCACAGGCATTCATGAACAACATGGCGGCCAGCAATGCCATACCTATTCTTAGTATTCTTTTCATTGTTCTAATCATTAGGTTTAAACATCAATTAAAAACTCGTTGAAACGGTAAGCGACACGCCACTTGAGGCGGGCACTGTGCGGCAAACACCGCCAACGCAAACCACGCCCTCGCTCTGGCGGCCAGCGCTCAGCATGACACGGGTAGCATCCTTGATATAGGTGACCGTACCAGTGAAGTAATGATCGCGGTATTCCTCAACGGGGTTGCCATAGTTCCATTTGTCGGCGATGGAGAACGACCAATGCGGATTAATGGAATACTCCAGCAGTGCAAAGGCCCAGTCGCCACGCTTCTGGTAGTCCTTCTTTTCGCTCTCTTCCACCTCATAGCCCTTATGAACTTCGTTTTCCCACAAGCCTTGCAACTCGAGGCGCAGGCTCTGCTTCTTGTTGATTTTATACGTCACGTCCATGAAACCGATGTTGGCTTTCACCACAGGCGAACCAGCATGACCTTCGATGGTCTCGATGTCGTAATACAAATTGATGTATTGTGCGGTGAGGTGCCAGTCCTTGCTGATCTTCTTGTCAACCTCGAAGTTGATGTCGCGGAAGAAACGGTGGTCGCTGACGGCGAAGAACTTGGAGGTGTAACCCAAGGTACCAGGTTGGTTCAGAGCCATCGCGTTGCCAAAGCTGACCGAATCGCGCACGATGTCGTTCACCTGACTCATGTTGAAGGCGAGCTTGGTGCCATACTTACCGCCAAGAGCCGTGCCTTTCGGGATGGTGTAGTTGACCTGCAACTGTGCAGCCATCTCGCCATTGGGCTGGGTCGAATAGGTGTACATCGAAGGCAGGCTATGTGTGTGCGTATAGTTGATGGGCGGGATGAAGTTGATGTCGAGGTCGTTTTGTTTGCCCGTGTACATAGACTTGAAGCTCATATTGTCGGTACGCTTCACCTGGAGAACGGCGCCAAAGCCTTTCTGCGAATAGCTCAACGACGACAACAGGGCACGGCCTTCCTTGTAGATGAAGTTGTTGATGGCCGAGGGGTCGTTGATCTTGTAGGCATATTCAGTACCAAAAGCCCAGTTACCGTAGCCGAGGTTGATGCGAGCAGCTGCCGCACTCACGTTTTCAGGGATGTTGTAGAAGGAGCTCTGGTCGGCTTGTTTCTTACTGACGAAGCTGCCGCCGAGTCTCATGGTGAACTTCGACTCGTTGAGGGCTGCGATGCTCTGGTTGAGGTCCCACTCGGCATCAGCGCCACGCACGATGCCACGATAGTCGTCGGCATTGAAGTCGCGTTCCAAATAAGGCGCCCAAAAATAACGCTGACGTCCATAAACGGCCTTCAAGGTGATGCCTTGAGCAGGGCGCAACACCACACGAGCGCCGCGCAGGGCATTATCCATACCCAGCGACCATTCCTCATAAGTGCGGAATGTCAATCCACTACCAAACTGGTCATAGATGTCGCCGACGGTCATGCCGATGAAGCCATTGTCGTAGGTGGCGAAGAAATTGGCCAGGCCCACGCCATTCAGCTCGCTACGGAAGCCGTTCAGCTCAGGCATGAAGGCCTCGAAACGCATACCGGCAGAGAAATTGCCATTGGTGTAGTTTACCTTACCAAAGCCATTGATACCCAATTTCTTGCCATTGAGGTCGGTGATGCCGATACCCTTGTCAAGCATATAATATTGCGCATCGGTTTGGAAACTGCCGCTGACTTGGGCATTCTCAATGAAATCTTGGGCTTGTGCCACAAGGCCGCCCAAGATGCT
The DNA here is from genome assembly GCA_001543395.1 of Candidatus Alcium sp. F082. GTDB lineage: Bacteria > Bacteroidota > Bacteroidia > Bacteroidales > F082 > Limimorpha. The sequence goes on from LPNG01000008.1 coordinate 82,544, forward strand.
AAAGGACAAAAACAAAAGTAACCTTTTCTTCATATCGTATCATATTAATCCCACAAGGGGCTTCCCCCGGATGGTTACGGGAAAAGCCCTATGCAAGAAGATTTGTCACTTACTTTTTCTTTTTGGAGATTTTCAGGATTTGCTCATAGAGTTCGTCCTCGGCACCCTCAAAATAGCCAGTGTGCTGATACACAATCTTACCCTTGCCGTCGATCAGGAAAGTGTGGGGCGGGTTGCTGACGTTCATGGCGCGTTTAAGGTCGCTGTTGACATCAAGCAGGATCTCAAAATCCCAGCCCTTGCCTTCCACAACGGGCTTCACCTTGGCCGTCGAACGGGAGTCGTCGATAGAAACGGAATAGATTTTCACGCCCGTCTCATCCTGCCAATCCTCATAAACATCATTCAAGGCATTGTGCTCCTTAATGCAGGGACCGCACCAAGTGGCCCAGAATGTAATGACGATAGGATTGCCATTGTTGGAGAGTTTTGCGATGTTCACATTCTTACCATTCAGGTCCTTTAATGTGACATTGGGAAGATCCGATTTCGTTTGCGCATGAAGGCCCGTCACCACGAGAGCCATCAGCAAAAGTGTCATAAGTTTTTTCATTGATCTAAAATTTGATATTCAACTATTTAATAATCGTTTTCTTCTAATTGGCAATAAACTTCAAGCATTTTGCAATACTTCTCTGCCCTGATGACAACCTTTTTGATAAGGTTAGGTATCAAGACACATTCTCCAGCTGTTACAAATATCGCGCCATTTTCCCAACTCAGCGTAAAAAATCCTTCAAGAGGCATCAAAATCACGAAAGAGTCGAGGTTGGCATAGTCTTTTTCCATCTCACCCTGCAGCTGAAGGAGGTTGGTTACAAAATACTGGCAATCCACGACAGGGACGGTGCGGTTCATCACATTGGCCACCTCGGTTTTGTATTGCTCCGGCAATCTGCCGTCGACGGCCTCCACCGACTGCGCGACATGCAGCTCACGGCGCATGCCCGCCACGTCGATACGGTCCCAGTCGTAAATGCGATAGGTGGTGTCACTTGTCTGTTGGATTTCGGCCACCATGATGCCGGGACCAAGGGCATGGACACGGCCTGCGGGGATGAAGAAGACATCGTCCTTCTTCACTTGTTCGTGATTCAAGACACTTTGCAAAGCATTGTCCTTCAATACATTGGCATAATCCATCCGCGTCATCTCGCGGTTAAAACCCATAACGAGTTCGGCATCCTTATCGGCCTGCATCACATACCACATCTCGGTTTTGCCATTGCCTAAGCCACGTTTCTCGGCCAACTCATCATCGGGATGCACCTGCACCGAAAGCCAGTCGTTGGCATCGATGATCTTCAGCAGCAAAGGGAATTGCTCGCCATATTTGTCGAAGACACTCTCGCCCACCAAGTCACCCATGAAGGTCTCCACCAAGTCGTTGATCTCGTCGCCCTCGAAGTCGCCATTGGCGATTTCGCTCTGCTCGTCCCAAAGGCCAGAGAGCAGCCACACCTCGCCGCAGTTGGGCAGCGGACCATAGTCAAGGCCAAGTTGTTCCTTGATCTTGCGTCCACCCCAAATCTTGTCCTTGAAGATGGGCTTAAACTTAAGGGGATAGAGTACGGTTTGCATTGTGCTTCTGAAATTTGGTGGCAAAGATAAGACTAAATCCGAAACACATTGCATTTTTCCGTAGTTTTGTGCCAAATTTCAAACCATGCAAGACCTCTTAGAATTGCGACATATCCTTCACGCCCATCCCGAACTTTCGGGACAAGAAACGCTGACCAACAGGATCTTGAACGAATGGGTGAAGCAGACCCACCCCGACCAAATCATCGAGAAAATCGGCGGCTACGGACTGGCTGCTATTTATAAAGGTGCAAAGCCCGGCAAACGCATCCTCATCCGTGGCGACATTGATGCATTGCACATCCCCGAGCCCAACGACCTCCCCTATCGCTCACAAAACCAAGGCGTTTCGCACAAATGCGGACACGACGGCCATGCCACCATCCTCTGCGGATTGGCACAATGGCTCGGCGAACAACGTCCCGACCAAGGCGAAGTGGTGCTGTTGTTCCAACCTGCCGAGGAGACCGGTCAAGGCGCTCAAGCCATCCTCAGCGACCCGCAATTTGAACAAATCAAACCCGACGTGGCTTATGGACTTCACAACTTGCCTAGCTTCGAGAAAGGCAAAATCATGGTCAAAGATGGTTGTTTTGCGGCGGCATCATTTGGCTTGAAGCTCGTTTTTGACGGTCGCACCGCGCACGCCTCTCAACCTGAGACGGGACATAGTCCGTCGGAGTTGCTTGCCCAACTCATCCACCATTTGGAGAAAAAACGCGAGCAACTGAAGGCCGTGAAGCCTTTGACCACCTTTGTCATCACGCATGCCATCTTAGGCGAGGAGACCTTCGGCGTCGCCCCCGGCCATGCCGAGATTTGGCTCACCCTGCGCAGCTTCAACGACTGCAACTTAGAACTGATGTCGACGGAAATCATCGAGTTCTGTCGCGCCAAGGCCAAAGACCATCTCTTCGACTTCAACTTCTCAATGCATGAGGCCTTCGCCGCCACCAACAGCGATGCCAACTGCGTGAAAACCATTGAGCAAGCCGCCAAGAACCTTGAATTAAATCTTGGTCATTTGGAAGAGCCTTTCCGCTGGTCGGAGGACTTCGGAAGGTTTGGGAGCGTCTGCCCTATCGGTTTCTTTGGTTTAGGATCAGGCACAGAGCAGCCTGCCCTTCACGACCCGATGTTTGATTTCCCCGATGACATTTTGGAAATCGGGATGGGGATGTTTTGGGAGATAATCCGGTTGGAGTTGGAAGGATAATTCTAGTTTAGTACATCGTTTACCACAAATTTTCTGAAAAAAGCTTGCCGTTTTCAGAATTATTCGTATCTTTGCATCATGGATAGTATTAATCATACTAGGAAATTAACTATACAAGAATTTGCAAAGATTCAATCTGGAGTGTTCCTAAACACAGCGCCCCAAGGCGAGATTGCTTACTTGCAAATCAAGGACCTGCTGGCGGATTCACCAGAAAAAACCGCTTCACGGATTCCTTATTCCCCAAAGCTGGATAAGCATCTTTTACAAAAAGGCGACC
>LPNG01000071.1 GCA_001543395.1 Candidatus Alcium sp. F082
TGTAAAAAGCAAACTTTTCTTCAACAATTTTCAGAAAAGTTGATTTCAGCAGTTTTCAGAAAAGAGGATTCAGCATTTTGGCTGGATTTTTTTGTTGTTATGTCAATGAAGGGAAGGGTTGTGGCCGTGGCCACGGCCACAACCCTTCCCGGCGCTTGAAGTCATCGGTTATACATCTCTCTACCGCTCCATTTCCAGGGTGAACCGGATGGCATCCGCCAGCCCCAGAACCTTGTCTTTATACACATCATCGGCCAGGCGCATCCTGGTTCCGTCATATACCTCCCACGGCTGCCCTTCGTTATCCATCATCTCATCGCGTGCGGCAATGTACTCATCCACAGCCGCATCATACTCCTCCAGCGCAGTCTTGAGGTAGTTCCTGCATATTCTCTTCATCATAACGCGCCCTCCTCTTTGGTCAGGAACCCGGAACGGTTCTCCATGCGATACGAAGATCCCACGAGTTTCACGACATCACAACGGTACAGGAGGCGGTCCAGAAGGGCCTGCGCAAGCACTTCATCCTGAAGGATTTCCACCCACTCGGTCGGAGCCTTGTTCGTGGTGATGATGATGGAGGCCTTTTCGTGCAGGTTGTTGATCAGGTTGAAGAACGCCACAGCCTCCTCCTTCTTCATGGGCATCAGCATGATGTCATCAATGCCGATGAGATTGCATCGCAGGATGCCGTTGTAGGCATTCATGGCGGAAGATGAGATGTCCTTCAGTCTCAGGATATTCACCAGCGACTCCATGGTCATGAACAGGGCCTTGTAGCCGTGCATCACGGCATCGCGGATGAGTCCGGCGGTCATGAAGGTCTTGCCGGTGCCGCTCGGGCCCATGAAGATGAGATTGTACAGCTGGTCCAGCCACACAAGTTCCCGCATCTGCTGCAGCTGTGACTTGGTGATGCCCGCGCTGTGATTGAAGTCGAAGCGGTCCAGGTCGCAGTTCTTCGGCAGCTTGGCCTGCCGCATGCGGCGGAGCAGGTCGTTCCTCTGACGTGTTTCCACTTCATCCTTGAGGACATCCCGGGTGTAGGCCAGGAAGGTGGGTTTGTTTATCTGCGCCTTATGGATGATGTCGGAGCAGTTCCCTCTGAGATTGCTGAGCCTGAGGGCCTTCGCGTACTGACGGATCTCCTCCATCTCCACGTTTTGTACTACTTGTGTCGCCATCATTTGGTCCCTCCATCGATAATGTCGTCATAGTCGGACATCGGCCTCCTGGGAGGGGTGATATCCCCCTGGTCAAGACCGTTGGGCAGTGCGGGCGGTGTCGGCCTGGGCGGAACGCTCCCGGCCTCTTTCTGCGCCTTTTCCGCAGCCTCGACCATCCGGTTCGCGTTGTATACCTTGTGCTGAAGGCAGTCCCGCAGGACCTTCTCCGCAACCACCCTGTCCATCCGCGTGAAGATGTGGTCCATCGCTAGGACGGTCTTGGGGTAGTACCGCGGACGGTCCTTCCGGATGGCATCCAGCAGAGCTGACAGGACGCTGTCATCTGTCCATTGCCCGAAGAAGGTGCGCAGGTGCTGCTCCGACTCCAGCAGTTCGCGGCTGCGGCCAGTCGCATGACCTTCCTTGGTGATATGCATCCCCTTCAGGGAACTGATCTGATGCCGTGTGATGAGGGAGAAGTCCTTGGGGTCGTATATCTCCAGTTCGTTCAGGTCCACGTTCCTGATGACGAGGACCTTGGAGCCGGGGCCGTCATAGGTTCCCATGGGAAGGCTGTATGTATTGCTCCTGTACATCAGGGTGTTGTCCTTGCGGACGGTGTATTCACGGGCCTCGGACTCCGGCTCTTCAAGCTGGACGGTGTATGGAAGCAGGTGCTTCTGCTCCTCCTTGAACACTTCCGCCGGGATGATCTGCCGCACGGAGTGCTTCTTCCGGTTGCCTGTGCGTTCCAGCCAGCCGAGGGCCTCCTCGTTCAGGCTGATGATGTTCACGTAGATGCGCCCACGGAGAAAGTTCTCCTTGATGAAGCGCACGGTGCGCTCGATGCGGCCCTTGCTCTGCGGGTCCGCTGCCATGCAGAAGACCGGCTCAAAGCCCGCTGCAGCCACGTAGGAGGCGAACTCCTCCGTCATCAGGTAGTCCCCGAAGTTCTCGCTTGAGAGCATCTTCCGGTCCTGGTCATAGATGACCTTCCGGGGCATCCCGCCAAAGTGCTGGAAGGCAAGGTGATGGGCATACACCGTGGTCTTCGCCGTGAACGGGACGTTCTGGAAGTAGACGAACTTGTAGCAGGCCTTGTCATCCTCCATGGCAAAGAAGTAGACCTTTACCTGGCGCCCTTTTGCCGTCTTCATCCACTGCTCGCCGTAGTCCACCTGGGCCTGTTCGCCCCAGTCACACTCCGCAACGTGGGCATACTGACGGCGTGGTGCGGACACCTTCTCGATGTCCTCTTCCTCACGGATGCGCCGCACCGCGTTGAACACGGTCCGCTCCGTCATGTACGGAAGGTCCGGGAAGTGCTCCTTCAAGTGGTCAAAGACTTGGGCAGCAGACAAAAACGGCGCTGCATTCAGCTGGTCCACGATGAAGTCGCGGTAAGGGTCGAGCTTGCACGGGTGACGGCGCGCCTCCCGCTTCAGGTGCTCGTTGAACTCCGCCTCGCTCATCATCTGGTAGCGACGGACGGTGTCCCTGTGGATCCCGAGCTTCACCGCAATCTGCTGCTGTGATAGGTTTTCTCGGGACAATTCATTAATTTTGTTCCACATAGTGACAATTTGAATAAAATTGATCTGTGTCATAAGTGCTGATTTTTATGACTTCAAGCATTATAAAAATAAGCACTTATGTTTTTCTATCCAACCGCACTTGCAGAACTCGGTCTTCACCAGTTTGGAAAACATCGTTTTCTGAAATCTGCCGAATCAAGATTTCCGAAAACTGCTGAAACTGATTATTCCGATTTCTGCCGAAACAAAATTACCATTTACAT
>LPNG01000072.1 GCA_001543395.1 Candidatus Alcium sp. F082
GGAGAAAGGGCACCTGTGGAATAGGCATTGCAGGTGAAGGTGACATATACAGCACCAGCAGCCTCCAGCTCAGGCAGCGACAGTTCAATGTACTCAGCAGTACCAACCATTTCAGGGATGGAACGGATATCGCCAGAGTGCTTGGCACCTACACAAGTCAGATTGTAGTAGGCGCACTCTGCAATTTGGCCGTTCGGCAGTGTAACACGAGCGCTCAAGTCCATATCGAGGTGCTGCGCATGCAAGCCTTTACCCCACTGGAGGAACAGACGGACAGCATCACCCTCTACCGGGAAGTGCGTTCCCATCAGGGCACAAGATGCATCCTGAATGGTTGCCGAACGATCGCCCACGCTGACAGGTATATTGTACAGAGCGGGATCGATGAAGATGGTCTTCGCCTCTGTCTGCTGGATAGCAAAGCGTCTTGCCATCGAGGCCTTATAGAGGTCGTTTACGGCTCCTGTCATCGCCTTGCGGGCTTCATCATCATAGAGAGCCAACAGCTTGTTAGGCTCAATCTGATGGGTAACACCAGTGATGGGTCTGGCCAGACGCACCTCCTTGGGGTCGAAGTATGCCTCTGCAGCATTGCCGAGTGAGAGCAGCAGACGGGCAGGCATCTTGTCGGCAATCTCCTCAAAGGCAGCCAGCACCTTGTCGCTACCGAAGCGGAGCATGGAGGCGAACAGACAACGGGCGAATAGACCTGGACGTTCCTTCAGCAATGCCAGCGTCATGTCGGCATCGTTCTCAGAACGAGCCTTGTCAACACGGCCTTGCCAAGTGGAATAATCCTGCTTGTAGAACACATCGAGAATCTCTGCCAGATGGTCAAAGCCATTCTTACGGGAGTATTCACCCAGACGGAGGGCACGGATCATACGAACCCACATTCCGCGCTTTGGATTCATATTCTCAGCTGCCTGTCTTGCGGTCAATGGGATGGCATTCAGCCACAATGCCACACGCAGACACGCCTTACGGTCGTACTTCAGCATCAGTTTCTTCTTCATATCCTTTGCCGCATCAGCACCTCTGTCGAGTGGCCCCCACATGTGGAAGTACAGCTTACGGGCATGGGCAACAAGAGTCTTCGGCTCAATAATCTGCACATAGCCGGTCTTCTCATACCAGAGGTAACGGAGCACGTCAGTAGGAGTCTTCAAAAGCTTTGATGCCTCGTCTGCCTTATTCTGTTCTACCAATAACTTGATAACGAGCATAGCTGTTTCCTTCATGGTGATGTTGGCATCCTCGGGCAGAGAGAACTCACGAAGCAGTTGCTCCAACGAGTCCTTCTGGGTTCCATCAAGCGGAGTGGTCGATGCCAAAAGGGATGCGAACACATGCTTCATGTCCTCGATAGTAAACAGGCGCAGTTCCTTCAGCTTGCTGGCCTGACCCTTATAAACGAAGTCGGCAGTCTCAAACGGTGTGCCGCAGAACGGGCAACCATTGTAACGCTCAATGGGGAAAGTCCCCTCAGGAATAAGGTGACCGCAAGGAAGTGTCGTTCCCTTGAAACCTGCCTCCTTACCAAAGATGTTGGCAATCCAGGTAATCAGATGGTCAGCAAGGCTCTCACCCGTTGGCACATTCCATCCCTTGACGAGTGGTGCCCAATTGAGCTTCACGCCCATCACGTCGTTGATACACTCGGTGATTTCTGCGAGTCTGTCTGCAGGAGCAGCATTCAAAGCGTGAAGAAGTTCCTCACTGACGCAGAAACCATTCTCCTTCAACCTGGTCACGAATGCCATCACCGGCACTGAAGCCTCGGACTTCATGTTGATGTTCTCACGATTAATGTCGAGGAACACTGCACGGTAGCGCAAAGCTACTCTTGTCAAAGTCTTGTTATTCATAACGTCTTTAATTTAAAAGGTAATTGACTGACAGGAACAGAACCACAATCTATTTTGAAGTATGTCAGCCTTGACCTTGTTAATACTATCCTTGAGCTGCGAGCAGGACTCGAACCTGCGACCCATAGTCTAACAGAAATGAAGTATGTGGTGATTGGTCCTTCTCAGGAAATGTCGTCACAAACCTATTGTTCTACCAACTGAACTATCGCAGCATAAAGAGAGGTAATTGAACAGCTAATTGGAGCCTCTTTAGCATAAGATCGAAGAAGTAAGCTGTCCTTGACCTTCTCTTTTATTTGAGCGGCGGGCTGGAATCGAACCAGCAGTAACCATTAGGTGTAAGCAAACGTTTGGGCCATCACTCAGGCAATTGCGAAGCTTACCGCCGCTACCGTTTTATCCTTTGATAACAGCCACCGGCAGGAGTCGGGTCTTAACCTTTATCAGGTCTGCCTCGTTGGCTATTACCTCCTCAATGTCCTTATAGGCTCCAGATGCCTCCTGCATATCTTCCTGAGAGCGTATGGCATGAACGATGCCCTTTGCTTCAAGTTGAGCCACTTCCTGCTGTAGATTCAGCGTTTTGATGGCCATTGAACGGGATAGGACACGACCAGCTCCATGAGAGCATGAGCAGAATGAGTCTGGATTACCAAGACCTTCTACGATATACGATGCCGTACCCTGTGAGCCAGGGATAATACCGATGACTCCTTCGCGGGCAAGTGTCGCTCCCTTGCGGTGTACGATGACATCGTGACCGAAGTGGTGCTCTACTGCTGCATAGTTGTGAGCAATGTTTATCATCGGTTCAAACTTTATGCCAGGCAGTGAGTCTGCAAGAATCTCCTCGATACGCTCCATCATGAGCTTCCTGTTGCAGAGAGCGAAGTCTATACAGTACCTCATCTCTCTCCAGTACATCTCAAACTCCTTGCTACCTCTGGCGAGGAAAGGCAGATGTATGTCAGGCGATACATTTGAATACCATCGCGCATTGAGGGTTGCTGCGATCTTGTTG
>LPNG01000073.1 GCA_001543395.1 Candidatus Alcium sp. F082
TGTCGCCTTTGGCTTTGAACTTGATGTCTACGGATGATTCGTAAACCGTCACAGATTCGATGATCCCCGCCAGCAAATCGCGCTTGGCGACTGGCGTGAGGGAAGTCCAGAAGGTTTCCGGCGATTCGAGCTGCCGCAGCATCTCGAAGGGTGAAATGCATCTCTCGCCCGCGAGAGAGCGGAGCATAGTCGGAGTCTTCAGGAACTTGATTGACTCCGACTCCACAAGCGGTTCGATCAATTGCGCGGGAACCGACTTCACCGTGCAGGTCGAGACGCCCCGCCTCATGTCCTTGCGGCAGGCATAATAGCCGTAGCGTGTTCCGTTGCGGCTCTTGCCCGTCCAGGTGTATGAGAGTGCGTTACCGCAGTGTCCGCAACGGACGAGGCTCGTAAGGAGTGCCGGGGATGAGATGCGCCGCTCCGCCTTTGGCTTGACCGCAACGGTCTTGAGCCGAGCCGCCACCTTGTTCCAAAGTTCCATGCTGACGATTGGCTCGTGAACGCCCTTGAAGGACTCACTCTTCAACGGGACGCGCCCGATGTATACGCAGTTGCGGAGCGCGGTCGCCACCATGACGGTGTCGAAAGGCTTGTTCTTCTTCGGGAAGCGCATTATGCCGTTCTCCGCAAGGCGCTTTGCGACGAGTTTTGGCGTCCCAAGTTCCAGATACCACTCGAATATCTTGATGACGTTTGGGGCTGTTTCAGGATCGACCACGAGCCGTTTGTCGATGCGTTTGTAGCCGTAGGGAACTGTCCCACCCGGCCAGAACCCCTTGCGCCTTGTCGCGGCCATCTTGTCAGATGTACGCTCGGAGGCGAGTTCCCGCTCGAACTGCGCAAAGGTCATGAGCAGGTTCATGCACATCCGCCCCATCGAGGTCGACGTGTTCAGCTCCTGCGTGACGCATGAGAATGAAACATGGTGTTTCTCCAGTTCGTTGAACACCTGGGTGAAGTCGAGAAGCGAACGCGAAAGGCGGTCGATCTTGTAGCAGACTATCATGTCTGCTTTGGCCTCTTGGGTGGAATTCGAAAAACAAGTGCGCCTGAAACGGGAGGCAGCCTAGCGGCATAGCCTCTGTTTCAGGCGCGATTTGCTATCATGTCCTTTCTTGAACAGACCAAGTTCGGAAAGGAAAATGATGCAAACTATACCATTATACCAAACCACCGGCATCAGCGGGTTCAGAATCACGCGGATCAGGACGGTCGCGCGCAGCGGAAAGGCCACCGAGATCAAAGGCCAGGACGAATGCGCGAAGGCCGTGAGGCGGGAGGAGCGGCTGTCGCGCAGGGGCTGCGGCGGCCGCAGGCAGATGGTCATCACCATCGAGCGCAGGCACGCCGTCTGCCCGGACTGCGGCAGCACGAAGGCGAAGTACTACAAAGCCGGCGTGCGCCTGATACAGTGCCAGGGGTTCGGACGGCTCAAGGCGTTCGTGGAGGTCGCCGTCCACCACATCTACTGCCCGGAGTGCCGGTCGATGTCGTACGAGCACCTCGAGTTCCTGACGAACCCGAGGGCGCGCATCACACGGGCGCTCGAAAAGGAAATCGTCGAGAAGCGCCGCAAGATGTCCATCACGGACGTCGCGGACGACCTCGGCGTCTCGCGCCAGGTCGTACGCGAGGCCGAGATCCGCGCGCTGGAGCTGAAGTACAGGCGGGTGCCGCTCAAGGGCGTCAGGCGCATCGGCATAGACGAGGTGTACGTGTTCCACGAGGAGCGGGGCGGGCGGCAGTTCATCACCGTCGTGCGGGACCTGGACACCGGGCGCGTCCTGAACGTCTCGCGGGGCAAGGGCGAGGACGCGCTGAAGATGTTCGCGTCGCGGCTGAGGCGCAGCGGCGTTGCGGCGGAGATCGAGTGCGTGGCGATGGACATGGCGAACGCCTTCGCGAACTTCGTCCGGCACAGCCTCCCCGACGCGCTGGTCGTGTTCGACCACTTCCACGTCGTCAAGATGATCAACGACATCATCAACAAGATCCGCCGCGCCGCGATGGCGAAGATCAACGCCGAGACGCGCCAGGCTCTCAAGGAGCTCAACCTGTCGAAGGAGGAGCGCAACGTCGCGAAGAAGCTCGAGAAGAAGATCAAGGACAGGCAGGAGAAGGCGAAGGACGTCCTCAAGGGCAACATGAAGCTCCCGCTGATGAACAAGGAGGACCTCGAGAAGGATCCGAAGGCCAAGGCGAAGCTCGCCAAGATGCTCGAGGAGTATTCCGACCTCGGCAAGGCGTACCTGCTCAAGGAGGAGCTTCGATCCATCTACGCCAACGCAAAGACGCCCGTAGCGGCGAAAGCCCTTCTGGAGGCGTGGATTGCAAAGGCCCGGGCGTCCGACGTCGGTCATCTCGAGACGATGGCGAACACCATGGAGAAGAACCTCGAGGGCGTACTGGGCTTCTGGCGGTTCCCAGGCGCGACCAACGCCAAGACCGAGGGCTTCAACAACAAGATCCGCTGGCTCGTCAAGCAGGCCTACGGATACCGCGATTACCGCTACTTCCGGCTGAAGGTGCTCGACTTGCCGAATCTGAAGCCGCGTGAAAGCGACTACTGATCCCCGGCTCCGCTGCGCGGCACGTGTAGGCAACCCGTTTGCAACCTGTTTGCAAGCCGTCTCGCAACTCGAAACGGCGCGGACGCCGACGCCTTGAATTGACTCTCTCTTGTAACGAATTCAAGGCGTCGGCGTCCGGGAACGTCGTGAGAGTTGTGAACGGCCTTGTGAATAGGCTTGTGAATGGGTTGTCTACACGACGAACCGCTGAAAATGCGATCACGCGGCGTTCAGGCTACCAGCG
>LPNG01000074.1 GCA_001543395.1 Candidatus Alcium sp. F082
CGGCTTTGCCGCTTCGCGCGTCGAAGAACTTTTTGTTGCTCAGGTACTTATAAAGAAAGTTAAATTAAAGTGCTGCGGAATTTAGGTGAAACAAATTAAGTGATGGACTACGGACAGATTATAGATAAGGTGTACACAGCCTGCCTGCCCTTCGCCAATGAAGGGAGGCAGGCTGACTATATTCCCGTGCTGGCAGAAGTAGATGCCAATCAGTTTGGCCTGTGCCTGCTGACGCTCGACGGGAATGTCTACGAGCAAGGCAACACGCGCACCCGCTTCTCGCTGCAGAGCATCAGCAAGGTGTTTGCCCTAGCCATGTGCCTCAGCCAGGAGGCTGACCGCCTGTGGCAGCGCATGGGTAAGGAGCCTTCCGGTAATGCGTTCAATTCGCTGGTACAGCTGGAATATGAACACGGCATTCCCCGCAATCCGTTCATCAACGCCGGTGCTATCGTCATGGCCGACGTGCTGCTCTCTACGCTGAGCCGCCCCGAGGAACAGTTTCTGACCTTTGTCAGGAGCCTCAGTGGCAGCAGCACCGTGGGGTTCAACCGCCGTGTGGCACAGAGTGAACAAAGTTGCGGCTACCTGAACGCAGCCATTGCCAACCTGCTGAAATACCACGGCAACATTCGGGGTGACATTACCCGTGTACTAGAATTCTACTTCCTGATGTGCTCCGTAGAGATGTCGTGCCACGAGTTGGCCCACGCCTTCCTGCCCTTTGCCAACCATCGGCAACCATTCAACTATGGCGGCGTGTCGCTCACCTCGTCGCAGGTGAAACGCATAAATGCCATCATGCAGACCTGCGGATTCTATGACGAAGCCGGAGAATTCTCTTATCGCGTAGGCTTGCCGGGCAAGAGCGGCGTGGGAGGCGGCATAGCGGCCATCCATCCGCTGCACTATGCCGTAGCCACCTGGAGCCCCCGGCTTAACATAAAGGGTAACTCCGTCATGGGCATGAAGGCACTGGAACTGCTGACCTCTGAGACCGAAGAGTCTATCTTTTAATTCAGCCGCCCGCAATCATAAGTAACATCTGCACGAGAATAACTCTGGCGAACATGCCCAAAGGATAGACCGTGGCATAACTGACGGAAGGACTGTCGCCCTCAATGGTGTCGTTGACATATGCCAAAGCCATCGGATTGGCCATACTTCCGCTAAGGATGCCGCAGATGGTGCCGTAGTCGAACTTGTGGCTCCGCAGGGCAGCCATGCCCACCAATAGCACAGGCACAACAGTGAGTGCAAAGCCTATGCAAATCCAGAGGATACCTTCTGGTCTTATGACCGTCTCGAAAAACTGTGCGCCACTATCCAGACCAAGAGAGGCCAGATAGAGCGAGAGCCCCAACTTACGGAGCATCAGCGAGGCACTGCGGGTAGTGTAGGTGATGAGGTGAAACCGCGGCCCAAAAGCTCCCACGATGATACCTACCACGATGGGGCCTCCTGCGATGCCCAGCCTGACCGGAATGCTCATGCCAGGCAACTGGAGCGGGAGACTGCCCAGAGCAAGTCCGAGGATGATGCCAATGAAAATAGCGGCCAGGTTGGGCTCGTTTAGGCTCTGAACGCTGTTGCCGAAGAAAGCCTCAACGGCATCGACGGACTTGGGGTCACCCACGATGTGAAGACGGTCACCATACTGCAACCGCAGGTCTGGCGTGGCCAGCAACTTGATGTCACCACGTGTGATACGGCTAATGTTGACACGGTAAGTGTGGCGTATCTTCAGACTGCCAAGTCGCCTGCCGTTGAGTATCGGTTTGGTGAGCACTACCACGCGGCTCTCCATCTTGTTATCGAGTGCATTCCAGTCCACCTTCTCGCTGTTCCAGTCTTCCGGCTCTTCCACATGCAGGCCTATTAGGATTTCGAGCATTGAGGCATCTTCCTTTTTGGTGACTACCATTAGGCGGTCGTCCAACTGTAGTTGGGTTGTCGACTTGGGCACGATGACTTCGTCACCGCGCCAGATACGCGAGATGATAAACCGCAAGTGAGTCATCGTCGCAATCTCTTCCAGACTCTTGCCAACGATGGCGGGATTAACCACGTTGAACCGGGCAATGTAGGTCTCGTTCTCTTCACTGATACTTCTGGGCATCAGGTCGGCAGGGCGTACGAAAAATTTGCGCATAAACAGGATGGCGAGGATGACACCTACCACACCCAACGGATAGGTGACGGCACAACCGAGGGCCGTCCCACTGTGGGGGATGCCCAGCTGTGACAGTGTCTGCTGGGCAGCACCCAGTGCAGGTGTATTGGTGGTAGCTCCACAGAGCAGTCCCGCCATGTCAGGCATACTGATGCCTGTAAGCGGACAGAGACAGACTGCCATCGCCGTGCCGATGAGAATGACGGCCAGCCCCCACAGGTTGAGTGTAACACCCTCGTGGGCCAGCGAACCGAAGAAACCGGGACCCACGCTCAGGCCGAGACAATAGACAAACAGAATCAAACCGAAACTTTGGGCATAGTCAAGCATCCTGGAATCTACTTCAAAACCGAAATGACCTGCTAGGATACCAACAAAAAATACGAATGCCACGCCAAGGCTTATACCCATGACCCGAATCTTGCCCAAGGCAAGCCCCAAGGCACAAATCAGCGACAGTACCACTACGGTCTGCATAGCCGATGGATTAAAAAGCAGATTGTTTATCCACTCCATGTCTCACACGATTTGGCTACAAAGGTAGTCATTTTATGTCGAATGACCGAGCGCTTTTTGT
>LPNG01000075.1 GCA_001543395.1 Candidatus Alcium sp. F082
TATTCGGGTAAGCATCCGTTGAAATACACGTTGTAGCAGTTGTAGTTTAGTTGTACCTTTGCACCCGCAATAGTGCACACAACTACAACTGTTATTGTATCATGACAAAAGAAGAATTTGAAGTTTTGCAGTTCGACTTGCAGCAGAGTGGTAAGTCCGTCAAGGATTACCTGCATGATGCAGGTGTCAATTATTCCACCTATAACTACTGGCGCAAGAAGATGACTGGGAAAGAGTCATCTAAGCCGGAACTCGCTCCAATAAGTTTTACGCGACCTTCAGATCCCGTGTTTACTGGTGCCGTTCCTTCCGGTGCCACCCTTCTGTTTCCCAATGGCCTCCGTGCTCACTTTGGCAGCGGCACAGAGGACGTACTGCGTGAGTTGTTGAACAAAAGCCTGATGAGCCATGTTCTGCCTTAACGACACGATGCGCTACTGGCTGTGCCCTGGGAGAACGGACATGCGTAAGGGTATCAGTTCTCTCTGCGGTGTGGTGCATGAGAAGATGAGAAGCGACGTCCGCAATGGCGATGTGTTCATCTTCATCGGGCAGAGCCGCAAACTTATGAAGCTGCTCCATGCCGAGGACGGGGGTATGGTGATGTATGTGAAGCGTCTGGAGGCAGGTCGTTTCAAGTTGCCCGAGTATGACGAGAACACGCAGAGCTATCAGATGGAATGGCGCGACCTGGTGGTTATGGTCGAGGGGATTCAGGAGTCTCCTGACCAGCGGCTCAGGCGCCTCCGCGCACAACGCAGGGAGTATGTGGTATAGGCAAAATCTTGTTAAACACATATTACTGATTATTAGTTATTTATAGCACAAAATATTCTTTATTCTGGAGATTTTTTCGTACCTTTGCACTATATTTAAAAGGTATAAGAAATGACTCAGGAAGAGATGTTTTCACAGATGGAGATAATGCTGCAATCGCTGCAGCAGGTGAATGCATCCCAGGCTGAGACCATCAAGAAACTGACTGAGCAGAACGAGTCCCTGCAATCCCGCATCAAGGAGCTGACTGCCCAGGTGGCATGGCTGAACCGCCAGCTCTTCGGGCGTAAGTCTGAGAAGCTGCCCATTATCGATCCCAACTATCCCGACCTCTTTGCCGGCATGCTGCCAGAGAATGCGCAACAGATAGCCGATGCCCATGACGAGGCTGTGGAGAAGATAGTCAAGACCAAGGAGGAATGCAGGCAGGAAAAGAAGAACCGTATCATGATGGAGGACCTGCCTGTACTGGAACAGGTCATCCTCACTCCCGGTAATCTCGACGAGACGCTTTATAAGAAAATCGGCCAGGAGGTGACACGTATCGTGGAGCACAAGCCCGGCCAGCTTTATGTCAAGGAAATCATCCGCGAGAAGTGGGGTCTGAAAGACAATACCTCTACGGCTCCCAAGGGTATGAGTGGTGTGCTGATTGCCCCCATGCCCCTGTTGCCTATCTATAAAGGTATAGCCGGTGCCAGTCTGCTGGCAGAGATCCTGCTCCAGAAGTATGAGTACCATATGCCATACTACCGTCAGATCAAGCAGTACAGCCACCTTGGCATGAAGGGACTGACGGAAAGCACCGTGGACGGGTGGTTCAAGCAGACGATGGAACTGCTCAAGCCCCTCTACGAGGTACTCAAGGCAGAGGTCATGAAAGCAGACTATGTACAGGCAGATGAGACTACCACGCCAGTCATTAACAAGGAGACGCACAAGGCAGCCAAGGAATATCTCTGGATGACGAGGGCAGTAATGGAAAGGCTAGTACTTTTCTATTACGACCAGGGCTCCAGAGCGGGAACGGTGATAGAGTCGCTGGCAAACAGATATAACTTTAAGGGCTACCTACAATGTGACGGTTTTGCGGGCTATGAGACGGCTTTCAAGACCAATCCCGATGTGCTCCTGGTTAACTGTATGGTGCATATCCGCCGCCACTTCGAGCAGGCGCTGGACGAGAACCGCCAGATGGCTGAGCATGGCCTGAAGGAGATACAACACCTCTACAAGATAGAGCACATGTGCGATGATGCCAGCCTCTCCTTTGAGGAGCGCAAGGCAAAGAGGCAGGAGCTCTCCAAGCCCATCATGGAGGCGATGAAGCTGTGGATGGAGACGGAAGGCGTGAAGTACAGCGAGTCATCACAGATTGGCAAGGCCATTACCTATGCCTATACCAGATGGGACAACATGATGAGATATCTGGAGGACGGAAGGCTGCTGCTTGACAACAATCTCGCAGAGAATGAAATCAGACCCGTCACGCTGGGCCGTAAGAACTACCTCTTCTGCGGGAACCATGAGGCAGCGCAGAACATGGCAGTCGTCTGCTCACTGCTGGCAACATGCAGGAATCACGATGTCAATCCGAGGGACTACCTGAATGATGTCATCAGCCAGATGCCATATCACACAAAGGCATCTTATGAGGAACTGTTACAACTGCTGCCACATAAGTGGAAACTTACACATCCAGGATCTGTCATGACTAAGACTAAGTGATATAGGTATCATATATAGGTACCGCTCGACCTATGGTCGCTTGGCTAGTCCAAGAACAAATAACAATAGCAGCTACTATCGAATGTGATTGTAGCTGCTACTGCTATAGTATATAGATGGTACTACCTGTAGTCTATCGAATGCTTACGGACATTATCTA
>LPNG01000076.1 GCA_001543395.1 Candidatus Alcium sp. F082
CACCCCCACAGAGTACCGCAACCAGATTGCAACGCCACACTCTCAAAGAGAGATTGCAACGCCACACTCTCGAAGAGAGAACGTTTGAGGGTTCAATCCGTCATTTCGAGCGGACAAATCGTCATTTCGAGGGGACAAATCGTCTTTTCGAGGGGACAACTTGTCTGAAACGAGGGTCCAACTTGTCTGAGACCTTGTATATTCGCGTGTAAAGGAGTACCTTTGCACGCAAATTTTATATACGCATTATTATGTCAACAAGTGAAACCCTGCTCCTGGTGATGGCCGTCATCGTGCTGGCGATGGGCATCGTTGTGGCTGTCATGATGTGGCAGTCCAGTCGGCGTCGCCACCTGCTTCGTCGCCGCAAAATGATTATCGAGCGTGAACAGCAAGACGTAAACCGCCTGTCGGAAGAAGCCCGCCGCGAAGGAATGACAATTAGTTAAGAATTAAGAGTTAAGAATTAAGAGTTAATGGATATGGTAAACATCATTTTATTCATCGTGCTGGCAGCCGTCGCCGTGCTGCTGGCCTTCGCCGTTGTTCATCTGGCGCAAAGCCGCCGCCACGAGGAGCGTCTGCTCAACAGCAGCGCCCACACATTGGCCCGGCTCATAGCCAGCAAGACCCGTCTGAGCCGTCTGCTCGGCTCCACGCTGCTGAGTACAGCATTCATGTTTTGTGTTGTCTCCACCGCCTTTGCGGCTGGCGGTTCTACCGTTGTGAATCCCACCAGGGCTGCTCAGCAAGAAGGCTCCGCCCGCATCTACCGTATCGACGGAACCCCCGCCGACAACACCTCAAACGGCATCGTAATTGCTAACGGCAGAAAAGTAATAAATCATTCGAGATAACAAACAATAATAAGTAACAATAAATTCCAAAAACAGCAATGAACAGGAAAGTATTATTTATGTTCGCCCTGCTGTGCGCAGTCGCACAGGGGGCATGGGGCTGGGATGGCAGCGGAACGAGCGCCGACCCGTACCTCATCAGGACGAGTGCTGACTGGAAGCAGTTGGCCGACGACGTGAGCGGCGGCAACAGCTACAGCGGCAAGTTCTTCGAGATGGCTGCCGACATCGACGCCCAGGGCATCAGCGTCGGCACAAGTGACAAACCCTTCAGCGGCACGTTCAGCGGCGGCATGCACACGCTGACCTACAACCGTGGCGGGGCAGAGCCGGTGGATGACCGCTGCGCCCCGTTCATCCGACTGGACGGTGCCACCATCCGCGACCTGAAGGTGACGGGCAAGGTCTATAGCTCGCATAAGTTTGCAGGCGGCATAGCATCGCTCATCGACGGTACAGCAGTCACCACCATCAGCAGTTGCGGAGTGAGCAGCGAGCTGTGGGCGGCACAGGCCATCGTCAGCGACGCCACCTTCGGCGGACTCGTCGGCGCGGTCAGCGAGACGTGCACCGCCACTCCCGTCATTGAGAACTGCACTTTTACGGGTGCCATCCAGTTCCATGCCACGTGCAGTGGCGGACTGGTGGGCTACACGTTCAAGATGCCCGTCACGTTCGACCATTGCCTCTATGATCCGACGGAGGTGCCGCGCGTGGACGGCTGCGCCACCTTCGTGCGCACAGCCCCGGGTGTGGAGTGTACGTTCAAGGAGTGCTACTACACCAAGCAGATGGGCACCGTGCAGGGTGAGGCCGTCTTCCGCGAGGTAATCGTGCCCGAGGGCTGCACCTACCGCTTCGTGAGCGAGCCGCAGGTCCCATTCAACGGTGTGGATTACTACAAGAGCGGCACCGTGATAGAGCTGTCGGTCCCCGACGACGTGGACTTCGACCACTGGCAGACCATCTCTGATGGATGCTGGATCAGCAACCCCTGGCAGCGCAGCGGCCTGCAGACCGTGCGCGACATTCGTTATGCGCCCGACTTCACCATCGCCACCACGATGCCCGAGGCCAAGGAGGAGCGCAAGATGGACGGCACCGTCTATCGCTACCTCTACAAGCAGGACTACCACCTCTATATCAGCGACGAAGAGGTGGCCGCCAAGCGTTACTACTTCGACGACAAGGGCGAAATGTTCAAGTGGGACGAAGACGGTAAACACGTATGGGTGACCGCCGTAACGGGCTGGGTGCCGGGCAAGATACCCTCTGACGGCGCACAGATACACAACGACCTGTCGGGAACGGGCAAGGACTATACGCTCCTCGGTGCCATCGCCCCGCAGGCCTTCAAAGGCTGCACGGAACTGAAGACCCTCTACTTCAAGGACACCGACGCCAACAACTTCAATGCAAGGTTCCCGTTCGACTTCATCATCGGCGACAAGGCATTTGCCGACTGTCCCAATCTGACGGAAATCAAGATGATGCAATATACTACCAAGGGTGAGAACCACTGGGAGGCCCTCAGCCCCGAGCAGGTGACCCTCGTCGGCGACAGCGTATTCGCCGGCTCGCCGCAGGCCAACTTCACCGTCGATGCCTCGAAGTATCAGGACTTCCTGAGCAGCCAAGTGTGGAAAAAGGTGAACAACCGCATACTCATCTATGGCCACACCCATGTGGACATGAAGGTGAACGGTGCCCAGTACTCGTATATGCGCAACACCGCCGGCGATCCGCTGAAGAACAACGCCGAGGGCCACGACCAACTGATGGAGACCCTGCGCTACTGGAACGCCGAC
>LPNG01000077.1 GCA_001543395.1 Candidatus Alcium sp. F082
TTTTGCGTATTTTTTGTATTCTCTAACTTAAAAGTATACCACCCATTCTAATCTAAAAGTGTACCACCAAGCATTGATGGAATCAATTCGTTTCGGTCAATGCCTGTTGCTCTCCTGTAGCGAAGGCGTAGCCGAGCGTAAGGAGAGCAACAGGCATTGACCTGCGTTTCTCCGAATAGTATTAACTTTGCACCAAAGTTCAACAACTGAAGTGCTTAAAACAATGCTTAACATGGTACAACGACAAGACATCATCAGCATGTATGAGGCCACGGGTTCCATCCGTGCCGTGGCCAGGGAACTGGGCATGAGCCGCAAGACGGTGAAGGCCTATGTGAATGAATACGTGGCGGCACGCGCCAAGGGCGACGAGGCGCTTGCGGCCTATCTGAAGAGCGAGCCCCGCTACAAGACTCCACTGCGCGAGAAGACGGCGCTGACGCAGCCCGTGCGCGAGCTTATCGACAGCTATCTGACCGCCAATGAGGAGAAGCGCCACCGGGGCGACCAAAAGCTGTGCATGAAGGCAACGGACATGCACGCAGCGCTTCGTGCCTTCGGCTACGAGGTGAGCTATCCGTCAGTGTGCAACTACATCCACTCGCGCCGGACAGCCGACGCGCCACCACGTGAGTGCTTCATCCGCCAGGTCTACCAGCCTGGCATGGACTGCGAGTTTGACTGGGGCGAGTCCTGCCTCACCATCGGAGGCAGGCGCACGAAGGTCTATATGGCCGTCTTCACGCTGGCCTACAGCAACCACCGCATGGCCTACCTGTTCCTGCGTCAGGACACGCAGGCCTTCCTGGAGTCGCACCGCCGCTACTTCCATGACATGGGCGGCGTGCCCCACCGCATGGTTTATGACAACATGCGCGTGGCAGTGGCCTCCTTCGTGGGCGGCAAGCACCCCACTGACGCGCTCATCCGCCTGGAGGCCTGCTACGGCTTCACACACCGTTTCTGCAACGCCCGCTCAGGCAACGAGAAGGGGCACGTGGAGAAGAGCGTGGAGGTGGTGCGCCGCAAGGCCTTCTGCAAGCAGGACAGCTTCGACACGCTGGCGGATGCGGAATACCACATCATCGACACCTGCACGGACATGAACGGGGCACCGCTCAGCCCTGCCACGGAGGACATTGCAAAGCGCGCACAGGAGGACACGGAGGCACTCCTGCCCCTGAAGCGGGAAATCGGCGCCTTCGAACAGCGGCAGTACCACGTGGACAAGTACGCCACGGTGACGGTCGGGGGAATCCGGTACTCCGTGCCCGACGACCTCGTGGACAGGAAGCTTACCATACACGTCTACAGCAACCACATCACCGTACACCATGACGGCAGGCAGGTGGCATACCACGAGAAGACCGCCGTGAACGGCTGGAAGCTGGATCTGATGCACTACCTGCGCACCTTCAGCCGCAAACCGGGCAGCGTGGCCGGATCAGCGGCGCTGGCGATGGCCGCACGGGAACTCAGGGAGGTCTTTGACCGCCACTTTGCCGACACACCGGCCGACTTCGTGCTGCTGCTCACGATGGCGCGCGACAGGCAGCTCACGCCGGAGGACGTCATCACAAGCTATGGCAGGATGCGTGACAACGGCGTCACGCCCTCGCTGGACGCATTCAGGGTCTATATGCTGGGTGAGGGCAGCCCGCAGAAGCCTGCCCCCATGACGGCATCGTCACAGGAGATTGAGCGGCATGCCATGGACGGGCTGGCCGAGCTGACACACATTATAGGAAACCATAACACGCAGGACTATGCAAGGGCATGACATGATGTGGTATGCCAGGGAACTGGGACTGGCATGCCTTGCCGCACAGACGGCAGACACGGAGAAAATGGCACGCGAGCAGGGATGGACGCTGGAGCAGACACTCCAACAGATGCTACGTGCCGAATACGAGCGCAGGCTCGCAGGAAGGCAGAAGCAGCGCATCAAGACCGCAGGATTCACGCAGCTGAAGTATCTCGACCAGCTGGACCGCGACGAGTTGCCGGAAGGCATCAGGCCCATACTGCCCAGGCTCGAAACGCTTGACTTCATCAGGGAGAGGCGCAACGTCGTGCTCTACGGCAATCCGGGGACGGGAAAGACGCATGTGGCAACGGCGCTGGCCATCAAGGCCTGCATGGAGGGAATGCACGTACTATTCACATCCGTGCCGCACCTCATCACACAGGTCAAGGAGTGCAAGTCGCAGAAGACGCTGCACCAGCTCGAACTCAGATTCCGCAAGTACGACCTCGTCGTCTGCGACGAATTCGGATACGTCTCATGCGACAAGGAAGCAGGAGAACTGCTCTTCAACCACCTCTCGCTCAGGGCGGAGGACAGGTCCACCATCATCACTACAAACCTCGCATTCGACAGGTGGGGGGAAATCATCAGGGACAAGGTGCTCGTGGCAGCAATGGTCGACAGACTGACACATAACGCCCACCTCATAAACATGAACGGACAGTCGTACAGACTCAAGGAAACGAAGGCCTTTAACGAACAAAAACAAAACGAAAAATGAACATTTTTAGATTTTTCCTTGCGAAGACGGGATTTTTGTGATATATTTGCACACGCTTAGGTGGATCACTTTTCAATTAGAAAGTGGTACACTTTTCAATTAGAGTATACAGTATTTT
>LPNG01000078.1 GCA_001543395.1 Candidatus Alcium sp. F082
TAAGGAAAGCTTCAACAGGCCGTCGGGGGTCGGGCTTTCCGGGGGTACGCTATCGCTCCCGTGCTTTGCTCCATTCCGCGATAGAACACTGTTCGTTCCTCACGGTGTTCCCCGCTCCATTACGCAAACCACCAAGCCCCTCCAATCCCTTGCGCGTTCCCCGCAGTAAAGCCTCAACGAATAGGAAAGCCCTTACTCCGCTCTAAGGCTTTAACCCTGGCTTTTACTATGGGGAAGCATTTTTTAGCATCACCATCCCATCCCCGTCAAGGTGTTCCGACCACCGTCGAAGCCCTTGTCCTGTGTGCGGCAGTGCAACAGCCGCTATCATTCCGCTACAGGCACGGTTCGTACCTCTCTGTGCCTTCCGCTCCATTTACGCGCCCAGCATTGCCTTCCCAGTCCTTCAGGCATCGTCGGCGGTCTCCACATCGTGTTTGTCCCGCCAGCCGCACAAGGCCTGCTGCTGCCATTCGCCGCTACGGTCGCTCACGGGCGTTGCCAACGCTAACGAACTCCCTCAGCTTCTACTAAGGTCCGCGACCTGACGACTACCTTTTCGCTCCGTCGGGCAGACGACGCTTCCGTACCTCCAGCGTCGTCTGCTCGCTCCGCTTCCAGTCCGTTGTCAGGTCGCTGGCTCTACCACCGCCTTAACGCTTTATGATGAGAATAAGCCATACCTGCCGCAGTCGGTCGCCCGTCACCCACCCAAAAACGCCTGTGCTCTCCACTCCGCGGCCAATGCCAGCAGCCCCGCTCCCGTATGAAAGCTCCATCAGTCTGTTCAAGTTTTTTGCCCCTTTTGTGGTTGTAATAAGAAGTTTTTCTATTTTTGCATCGCATTTCGCAAAAATGCAAGATTTGCAAAAACACGAAACGAACCATGGAAATAAAACGTGACAAATACCTCAATCGTCTGGTCGCTCACCAAGGCAACCAACGCGTCAAGATCATAACCGGAATACGACGCTCAGGAAAGTCCTATTTGTTGTTCCGCCTCTTCAAACAACACCTTCTTGATTCAGGTGTAAAGCCTTCGCATATTATTGAAATCCAACTTGACGACCGCATCAACATTGAATTGCGCAATCCTGATGCCTGCCTGGCTTACATTCGTAAGAGCGTGAAGGACAGCAAACCCTACTATTTGCTTATCGATGAGGTGCAGCTCATGCCCGAGTTTGAGGATGTATTGAACTCATGTCTGCATATCAGCAACCTCGACACCTATGTGACTGGCTCAAATTCACGGTTCCTGTCCACCGACATTATCACCGAGTTCCGAGGCCGTGGCGATGAAATCTATCTGCGTCCTCTCAGCTTCAGTGAATTTGTGACCACCTGCCCATCTCTTGACTTCGATTCTGCTTGGCTTCAATACATCACTTATGGTGGCCTGCCTTATTGCGCATTGCTGCCAACAGCCGAGGAAAAAGCCGACTATTTGACACATCTGTTCGAAGAGGTCTATGTCCGTGACATCATGGAACGCCATCACATCCAGTATCCCAACCAACTGGAGCAACTGATGAACATCGTTTCATCTGGCATCGGCTCGTTGACCAATCCCAAAAAACTCGAAAACGCATTCGTGAGCATGGGTGGTGAAAAGCTCTCCGACAGGACCATCAAGCAGTATCTCGATCATTTAACCGATGCCTTCATCTTAGAACGAGCCGATAGATACGACATCAAGGGGAAAAAGTATATCTCCACGCCTTCAAAGTATTACTTCACTGATACGGGGCTTCGTAACGCCCGTATCAATTTCCGTCAGCAAGAAAAGACCCATCTGATGGAAAATGTCCTTTATAATGAGCTGTGTGGACGTGGTTTTTCCGTCGATGTCGGAGTGGTTGAAGTCAATGAGAAACAAGACGATGGAAAGTACGTGCGCAAACAACTGGAGATTGACTTTGTGTGCAATAAGGCTGACGAGCGCATCTACATTCAGTCCGCATTTTCGCTTCCGACTATGGAGAAAAGGCAGACCGAGGAAAGATCTCTTATTTCGGTGGACGATTCCTTCCGCAAAGTGATTATCACAGCTGACAAGGTCATGAAGCATCGCGATGAACAAGGGGTGCTAATCATGGGTCTGCAGGATTTCTTGATGAATCCCGAAGCCTCATTTTAATAGCATCCAACCGGCCAAGCCGCCGCTGTCACGGTTTTTGCAAGGCTTGGGCTTTAACCTTGCCTCCCCAAAGCTGTGCGGTAAAGCAGACAGGCAGGGTGCTCGTCCTCGTTCCTGCGGGCGAACACTCTGCCTGTCTGCAACACCGCCCAGCGCCGCGCGACGGCCTGCCTCTACTTCTATATCGCCCTGGGCAAGAGTCGCAGCGGTCGCGGGCTTCATGTATTTTTCTTTTAGCCCTTGCTCCGCTGCGACACATGCCCGGGGCGGCAACATGGTATTTGAAAACCTCTACTTCTAAGAAAGTCTTATGAAAGGCCGTCGCGCCTTACCCACGACTTAGGCTTGATGATGGGCAAAAACACCGCGCCAGCGGCTGTCTCAACTGCTATCTTTAAGCTTCAACGTACTTGAAAGCCCTCAAAAACATCACCTCAATAAAAGAATTTGACTACTTTT
>LPNG01000079.1 GCA_001543395.1 Candidatus Alcium sp. F082
CCGCGCCTTGGCACACGCCATCGAAGGTGGTGTCAGCCAGATGTGGACCGTCAGCGTGCTGCAAATGCATCCCAAGGGCATCATCGTCTGCGACGATGCCGCTTGCGACGAACTCAAATACGGCACAGTGAAATACTTTAAGGATATCGAGAAAAACAACATATAATGAAGAATTTTGCAATAATCGGCGTGGGAGGCTACATTGCCCCGCGCCACCTCAAAGCCATCAAAGACACAGGTAACACCCTCGTCTCCGCCTACGACAAGAGCGACAGCGTAGGCATCATGGACAGCTACTTCCCCAAGGCTGCCTTCTTCACCGAACAGGAGCTCTTCGACCGTCACAACACCAAGTTGCGCGACAGCGGCACCAACATCGACTATGTGAGCATCTGCACACCCAACTATCTGCATGACGCCCACACGCGCTACGGCCTTCGTCTCGGCGCCGACGTCATCTGCGAGAAGCCCCTAGTGCTCAACCCTTGGAACATCGACGCCCTCCAAAAAGTAGAGGAACGTCAGGGCCATAAGGCCTACACCATCCTTCAGCTGCGTCTTCACGACAAGATCAAGGCGTTGAAGAAGAAAGTGGAAGAAGGTCCCAAGGATAAGATCTACGATGTCGACCTGACCTACATCACCTCACGCGGCTATTGGTATTATGCCTCGTGGAAGGGCGACATCAACAAGAGCGGCGGCATCGCCACCAACATTGGCGTGCATTTTTATGACATGCTGAGTTGGATCTTTGGTGACGTGCAGAAGAACATCGTCCACGTGGCCTCGCACGACCGTGTGGCGGGTTACCTTGAGCTGAAGCGCGCCCGTGTGCGTTACTTCCTCAGCATCAACGCCGATACCTTGCCGCCCAATGCCGTGGAAGGGGAGAAGCGCACCTACCGCACCATCATGATCGACGGCGACGAGTTTGAGTTCAGCCAAGGCTTCACCGAGCTGCATACCGAGAGCTACAAGGAAATCCTCGCTGGTCGCGGTTTCGGCATCGAAGAAGCCCGCAACTGCATCAACATCGTCTACGAGATTCGAAATGCCAAGCCCATCGGCCTCACGGGTGACTATCATCCCATGGCCAAGCTCCCGCTGAGCGGCCATCCTTTCGGCTGGAAATGAGTTTAGCCTCCTATGTCATTCCAACGTAGGCATGTGTGTAAGCGGGAATCTATAGGAGGCGGTTCAGAAACAAAGGCTTTTTAAGCCATAGATTCCATGCCATCGCACAGCCCACAGCAGGAATGACATGCCTTCAAAAGCCTAGTTAAACATATAAAAAAACTAACTATGAACATCGCTGTCGCAGGTACCGGCTACGTCGGCCTCAGCATCGCCACTTTGTTGGCCCAACACAACCACGTCACCGCGGTGGATGTCATCCCCGAGAAGGTGGACTTGATCAACCATAAGAAGTCACCCATTCAGGATGAGTACATCGAGAAATACCTGGCCGAGAAAGACTTAGACCTCACGGCCACCCTCGATGGCGCCGCAGCCTATCGTGACGCCGAGTTCGTCGTCATCGCCGCCCCAACCAACTATGACCCGCAGAAGAACTTCTTCGACACAAGCCATGTGGAAGAGGTCATCGACCTTGTCCTTTCAGTCAACCCTGACGCGGTGATGGTTATCAAGAGCACCATCCCTGTGGGTTACACCCGTAGCCTCTACGTGAAATATGCCGCCAAAGGCGTGAAGAAGTTCAACCTCTTGTTCTCGCCCGAGTTCCTGCGCGAGAGCAAGGCCTTGTATGACAATCTCTATCCCAGCCGAATCATTGTGGGCTACCCTAAGCCCATTGTGGGCTACAACGAGGAAAACGAAGCAATCCTCAAGGTGGTTTCCGTTGACCTTGAAGCCAAGGCACATCAATTTGCCGATTTGCTGAAGCAGGGTGCTATCAAACAAGATGTACCTACGCTTTTCATGGGTATGAAGGAGGCCGAGGCGGTGAAGCTCTTTGCCAACACCTATCTGGCCTTACGTGTGAGTTATTTCAATGAACTCGACACCTATGCCGAGGTGAAAGGTCTCGACCCGCAGGCCATCATCGAAGGCATTTGCCTCGACCCACGCATCGGCACACATTACAACAACCCCTCGTTCGGTTATGGTGGTTACTGTCTGCCCAAAGATACCAAGCAGCTGCTGGCCAATTATGAGGACGTGCCGCAAAACATGATGACTGCCATCGTGGAGAGCAACCGCACGCGCAAGGACTTCATCGCCGACCAGGTGCTGAAGAAAGCAGGCTACTACGATTACTACGACCAAGGACAGTATAATGCCGCCCAGGAGAAACACTGCGTCATCGGCGTGTACCGCCTGACGATGAAGTCGAACAGCGACAACTTCCGTCAGAG
>LPNG01000080.1 GCA_001543395.1 Candidatus Alcium sp. F082
CGCGTAAAACTGATTATATAACCAACCTCACAGGGGGACAGACCCCCTGTGAGGTCAAGACAAATAGGACATGAAACAGACCAAACTATGGATGCTCGCCGCCATCCTTTTATGCAGCGGCGCAAACATGCTGGCATCGTGCAGCAATGAAGACAGAAGCGTTGTAACCCCACAGCAGAAGGAGTACTTCACGCAGTGGAACCAGTGCGAGGCACTGACGGCACTGCAGGACTACGTGAAGGACGTGACCGACCCTACGTCCGCGAACTTCATCAGGGAGGAGGACCGCATCGCCACGTTCGACATGGACGGCACGTTCGTCGGCGAGCTCTACCCATCGTACTTCGAGTACAACCTGCTGGAATACCGCGTGCTGGACGATGCCAGCTACGAGGCACCGAAGGACGTGATGGAGACGGCGCAGGAGATACGCGACTTTGTGCGCAACGGCAAGAAGCTGCCCGACCACTTCGACATGAAGCATGCCTACGCCGCCGCCAAGGCATACGCCGGCATGACACTGGCCGAGTTCGACGCCTACGTGAAGGCCTACGCCCAGCAGCCCGCCAACGGTTTCAGCGGCATGACCTACGGCCAGAGTTTCTACAAGCCGATGCTGGAGGTCTTTGAGTATCTGAAGGACAACGGCTTTACATACTACGTCGTCAGCGGCTCCGACCGTTTCATCTGCCGTGCGCTGACGGAGGCCATCGGCATCCCGTCGAACCGCGTCATCGGCATGGACGTGAAACTCGTCTCTTCCAGCCAGGGCACGGAGGCCGGTGTCGATTACACCATGAGCCAGCGCGAGGACATCGTGCGCACCGACGAGCTCATCATCAAGAACCTGAAGACCAACAAGGTGCTGCAGATCTCGCAGGAGATAGGCAAGGTGCCCGTGCTGTCGTTCGGCAACAGCGGCGGCGACGCAGCTATGCACAACTATGCGCTGGGCAACACGCAGTACAAGTCGGCAGCCTTCATGCTCATTGCCGACGATGACACCCGCGACCATGCCAACCGTGAGAAAGCCCTCGCCCTCGGACAGCAGTGGCGCGAGGCCGGCTACCACGTCATCTCCATGCGCGACGACTTCAAGACCATCTACGGCGACGGCGTGGTGAAGACCGGATTTTCGTTCCCCGTTGACACAAAACCCCTCACCGAGTGGCAGGCCGGGCGCACCGTCAGCCAGGAGGCCGTGACTGCTTTCGGAGGCATCGACAAGTGCTTCGCCGCCGAACCTATCCCCGACGGTGTGTGGGCACGCATGCAGGGCAAGACCTACAAGGAGAACCCCTACATCGGACGTGACGACCTGCGCCACATTCGCGCCCTGCACTGGGACTACGACAACCAGATGCACGTGGGCGAGATGATTGTCAACAAGCAGATAGCCGACCGTGTGGCCACCATCCTGCGCCAGCTCTTCGACGCGAAGTACCCCATCCAGCGCATGCTGCTGCCCGACGTGTACGATGCCGACGATGAGACCCAGATGCGCGACAACAACTCGTCGTGCTTCTGCTACCGTGCCATTGCGGGCAGCACCAAACTTTCTAAACATGCCCGTGGGTTGGCTATAGACATCAACACGCTCTACAACCCCTATTACAAGGATCGTGCCGACGGCACACGCTTCATCCAGCCCGCCACGGCTGAAGCCTATTGTGACCGTACTTGGGACTTCCCCTACAAAATCGACCACGACGACCTCTGCTTCCGCCTCTTCACCGAGGCAGGCTTTGAGTGGGGCGGCGACTGGACATCGTGCAAGGACTTCCAGCATTTTGAGTTAATCGAAGAGTGACGAGAAATGAAACAGACTGTTCTCATCCTCTTGATTATTGCGCTCATCATTGCCCTTGTTCTACTATGGTTGGTAGGTGGTGTGGAGTGGTTACAAAGCATCTACCTTTGGATTGCCGAAATAGAGAATTCAGCACGTGGCATTGACGGCATTACAGAGGCATCAAGAGTTAAGGTAATGGATGATGCTGTACGCCACTTCGCTATCTATCGCAAAGTCTGCAAGGGCATAGCCATCATTTTGCTATTGCTTTTCTGCCTTGACGGGAAAAAGAGATTGGACGGAATGGAACATTAAAATCCATTTTACAGAAATATTGGGATTTACATACACAATCGTCGCAAATTGATGATAAGATAAATTAAAAGATGAAACAAGAACAACATTGTAAACTATGGATGCTCGCCGCCATCCTCGTAATCTGCGGCTTGGCAGTGCTAACATCGTGCTCCAGAGAGGATGACCCTGTGGAGTCCGACAGACAGGAGTACACGGGCGTGCCACTCGTCATCCTCGACACCGACCTCGGCTCGTCGACCGA
>LPNG01000009.1 GCA_001543395.1 Candidatus Alcium sp. F082
CGTCAAAAGGGACGAAGCTTATCAACGAAACTACATGATATTTACTCCTACACAAAAAAACTTTCAAAAAGCCATTGCCAATTCATAAGAATAGATAGGAATTTATCTCACGCAGAATTCGTAGAATTATATGAAGCGCAAAGCGGCGTGTAATTTCGCACGCAGAATCCGCTGAACTATATGAAGCGCGAAGCGACGCCAAGTTTGCGTCCAGCAGGTTCTGCGAGTTCTGCGGATTCTGCGTGAAACAATCGCGTCCGGCAGGTTCTGCGAGTTCTGCGGATTCTGCGTGAAACAATCGCGTCCGGCAGGTTCAGCGAATTCAGCGGATTCTGCGTGCAAAAAAAATCACTTCGCGTGAAGCGCAGCGTATGCCTTTCCCAGATGCTCCGTGATGTCAGAAGCAATCAAAGCCTCCTGCCCTATCTCGTCGGCGGCAAGGTCGCCAGCGAGGCCGTGGAGATAGACGCCCAACACGGCAGCTTCCTCAGGTGAATAGCGTTGTGCCAAGAGCGAGAGGATGATGCCCGTCAGCACGTCGCCGCTACCCGCCGTGGCCATGCCGGGATTGCCCGTGGTGTTGAAGAAGATGGTGCTATTGGGCATCGCGACAGTGGTGTGTGCACCTTTTACGATGACGACGAGGTTATATTTGATAGCCAGCTCGCGCTGTTTTTCAAGGCGCTCGAATGAGGTCGAGGTCTTCCCCATCAAACGTTCAAACTCCTTAGGATGCGGCGTCAGTATCGTTTTGGCAGGCAGGAAGGGCAGCCAAGTCGGGTTGTCGGAGAGGATGTTCAAGGCATCGGCATCCATAACGAGCGGCACTTGCACCTCTTGGATGAGGCGTTTCAAGGCGCGGACGGTGTCATCCGCCTTGCCCAAGCCCGGACCCACGCCCACAGCGGTATAGGCATCCAGATGTCCAAACGATGAGAAGCAGGTTTCGGAATCATCACCATCAATCATCGCCTCGGGGATGGCGGTCTGCAAAGGCAGTTGCGCCACCTTGGGCAAGTGTACACTCAGCAGGCCTACACCCGTGCGCAGACAGGCTTTCGCGCCCAGCAAAGCCGCGCCCGTCTTACCTTCGGAGCCAGCAATCAGCAAAGCGTGACCGTATGTGCCTTTATGAGAGTATTTCGTGCGCGTGTGCAAAATCGGCCTCACCATCGCCTTGACGGTCAGCAGGTTGTTGGTCTCCACCTCTTCCAGATAGCGTGGATGTAGGCCGATGTCCAACACCTCGAAGCGACCCACATACGGGTCGTTTTCGGGCAAGAGGAAGGCCAACTTGGGGTTTTGGAAAGTCAGTGTGTAGTCGGCCTTGAAGATGAAGCCCAAGGCACTAGGCTCGTCGGCGAAGAGGCCCGAAGGGATGTCGATAGCCACACGGATGGCCTTGCTCTGGTTGAGGTAAGCAATCAGGTCGGCGGTCATGCCCTGCGGAGGACGGTTGAGGCCCGAGCCGAAGATGGCGTCGACCACCACATCGTTGACATCGACTTTCGGGAAGTCGTCCTCGGTGAGAATGTCGAACATCGGCACCTTGGTCTCATTCACGAGGCGGTAGTAGTTCACCTCGCAGTCGTGGCTCATGCGGTCGCTGTGACGCACCATAAACACCTGTGGGACAATCTCTTGTTCATTGAGCAGTCGGGCCACCACGAGGCCGTCGCCGCCGTTGTTGCCCATGCCGCAGAAGATCTTGATGGTCTTGTCGCGCGGCGTGCGGCGATAAAGCCACTCAAAGACTTTCGTGGCCGCCCGTTCCATCAGGTCGACGGACTCGATGGGTTCGTTTTCTATCGTGTATTTGTCCGCTTCGCGGATTTGTTCGACTGAGAGGATTTTCATGGCGTCTTATTTTGGTATCGGCTTCGCCGAGAAATCGTTCAAAAATCTTTCAAAAAATTATCGTTTTTGGTTTACTCGTAATACTCATAGCGATACACACTGAAATAATACTCATACAAATCTGCCCCTGGCATCCATTGAATGTGCGCTATGCAATTGTCATGGTCGTCAAAGAAAAACAGGCTCTCGTGTGAAAAATCATAGTTTTCTCCATTATAAATAGCGTAATAAGAATAATAATCCGTGTCTTTATGATACTGCCATACTTGCTTATGAAATTCCGAATTACGATAAGCAATTCTTTCTTTTTCCACTTGCCTACCCAATTCATCATACTTGTATTTTATTACCTCTAATGGAACGGCATCATCGTTTTTGAAATACTCATATTTGGTCACCCGGCCAAAGTCATCATAATTATATAGTGATACCGATTTGCCAAAATTGTCTCTTTGAACATATCTTTCTTTTACAGGGAGCCCTTTGTCGTTACGATTAATTACTCTCTCGTACTTTATCTTTTCTTTTTTCCTAACTGGAATCACCTTATAATTAACATAATCAACAACTTGCCCCGTTGAATCCGTTTCTTGCCATCTATCTTCATCAGACCTAATATCTGTATGCCACCTTCTTACTTCCCTGCATATTTCTTTTACAATACTATCATTTCTATCATATCTGTACCTTATTCTTCTTTCAATTACATCTTCCAAGCCTGTGTTCTCCCTCCGCTCAAAAACAACATTCCCTTTCGAATCATATTCCCAATAAAACTTAGGATCTCTATTTATAACACAACCATGTCCCTCCGACTTGCGCAAAACACCATTTTTGTCATACTTCAGTGTGAAATGCTCGCGTATTTCCTCACCCACAATGACTTTGCGTTCCAACAGCCGACCTTCAGAATCGTAGGTCCAATGTTCTGAACGATTCTGACGCCTTTCTTCCACAAGTCTTCCCACTTCATCAAATTTATATGAATAATAAATGGTATCGTTAGGCGCATTGCCATCATCAATTATCATTTTCAACAAATGTCCGAGATTATCATACTCATTATAATAGAAAACATCACCCAATCTTGTGTAATTTCCCAATGAATCATACTCTCTACAATAATAGTACTTTCTGTCTTTTACAGTATTACTATTAATGCTGTCCGCAAATCGAATCAGCCTATCAACATCAAATCCACATTGATAAAAACGATTCATGAAAACATCGTGGTTGACGGAATCGCAAACATCAAAATCATAAGAAAACAACTCATATCTCTTGACCTTGCCTTGCAAACCATCCTTTTCCCAATCCGTCTTTTGGCCAAGGGTTTCTCCGACAAAAGCAACTAGGAAGAGAGAAAGGATAATGTATTTCACAGCAAGTTCTTTCATTAATACTAAGATTTTGAACGATTTTAATCAGGATTTTTGACAGATTTCTTGCGAAGCAATCCTATGAATCACATCTTCAAGTTTTTCTTTCCCCTCAAACAATATCCCCGTAATTCCAAAAGCATTCGCCCCGGCTACATTATTCGGATTATCATCAATAAAAGCCGTCTCCTCGGCCTTGATGCCGAAGCGTTGCAAAGCCAGTTGGAAAATCCTCGGGTCGGGCTTCATCACCTTCTCGATGCCCGAAATCACCATGTCTTCCATGAGGTTGAGGATGGGATAGACCGGTCTTACCAAGGCGAAGGTCTCTTCCGACCAGTTGGACAGCCCAAACACACGGAAGCCTTTGGCTTTCAATTCCTTGACATATTCCTCCATGCCAGGAATCTGTCCGCCCATCATCTTCATGAAGTCGCCGTAGTACAGTTCGATTTCCTTCTTCCACTCGGGATACTCGGCAATGAGTTCCGCCGTGCCTTCCGCAATGGGACGGCCGTTGTCGTGCTGGGCATTCCATTCGTAGGTGCAGATGTGGGTGAGGAACCATTCGGCCTTGTCCACATCGCCGAAATAAGGGTCATAAAGGTAATGCGGGTTCCAGTCGAGGAGCACGCCGCCGTAGTCGAATATCAGGTTTTTGATCATTGTCTATATTTTGCCGCAAAGTTAACGAAAAACTCAAAGAAAACCGTATTTTTGCATCTTTAAACCTGAAATTATGCCCAACACCATAGACTTCGCTGCGCAAATCGCACAGGAACGCAATCTAGCCACGCACCATGTGGCCAATGTCATTCGCCTCTTCGACGAAGGCGCCACCATCCCCTTCATCGCCCGCTACCGCAAGGAAATGACAGGCACGATGAATGAAGAGAATGTGGCCGCTGTACAAAAACGCCTCGAACAACTCATCGAACTCCAAAAACGCAAGGAAAGCGTCATCGCCTCCATCCGCGAGCAGGAGAAACTCACACCCGAACTGGAACAGAAGATTCTGAACGCCAAGACCTTGCAAGAAGTTGAGGATTTGTATTTGCCGTACAAGCCCAAGCGCCGCACCCGCGCTGCCATTGCCCGCGAGAAAGGCCTGGAGCCACTTGCCGCACAAATCATGGCGCAGAATGTGGACTTTGTTGACCGCCTCGCTGCTCGTTATGTCAACGCAGGCAAAGGCGTCAACGACATCGAGGAAGCCCTGCAAGGTGCCAAGGACATTATGGCCGAATGGGTCTCGGAGAACATCAACGGGCGCAACCGCATCCGCAAGATCTTCCACATGCAGGGCGACATCAGCTCCGCCGTGGTCAAAGGCAAAGAAGAGGAAGGCAAGACCTACCAGCAGTATTTCGACTTCCGCGAGCCGATTTCAGAGGCGCCCTCGCATCGCCTTTTGGCCCTGTTCCGCGCAGAGGAAGAAGGCATGGTGAAGCTGAAAATCAAGGTGGACGACGACTTTGTGCTCAACTCGCTCGAAAGCATCTTCCTGAAGAACGACAACGAATCGTCGGAGCTCGTGCGCGAAGCCATCGCCGACTCGTGGAAACGTCTCCTTGAGCCGAGCATCGAGACCGAAATCCGCAATTATTATAAGGAGAAGGCCGACGAGACCGCCATCCGCGTCTTCGCCGAAAACCTGAAACAGCTGCTTTTGGCCGCCCCGTTGGGCCAGAAGCGCGTCCTTGCCATCGACCCGGGCTTCCGCACAGGCTGCAAAGTGGTAGTCTTGAGCGAGACGGGAGCCTTGCTCCACAACGAGACCATCTACCCCCACCCGCCCAAGTCGGACACGGTGGGCGCGATGCGTAAAATCAAGAGCCTCGTGGATGCCTACCGCATCAAAGTCATCGCCATTGGCAACGGCACGGCGGGACGCGAGACCGAGGACTTCATCCGCAGCATCAAGTTCGACCGCGACCTGATGGCCGTGATGGTGAGCGAGAGCGGCGCGTCGGTCTACAGCGCCTCGAAAATCGCCCGCGACGAGTTCCCCGACTACGACATCACCGTGCGCGGCGCGGTCAGCATCGGGCGCCGACTGATGGACCCGCTGGCTGAGTTGGTTAAGATCGACCCGAAGAGCATCGGCGTGGGACAGTACCAGCACGATGTGGACCAGAAGAAACTCGGCGAGAGCCTCGACCAGACCGTTGAGAGTTGCGTTAACGCCGTCGGCGTGGAGCTCAACACCGCCAGCCAGCAGCTGCTGTCGTATGTCAGCGGTGTAGGTCCCACCCTGGCTTACAACATCGTCCACTACCGCGACGAAATCGGCGGCTTCAAGACGCGCCAACAGCTCTATGGCGTGCCGCGCCTCGGCGACAAAGCCTTCGAGCAATGTGCAGGTTTCCTGCGCATCCATAACGGCGACAATCCGCTGGACCAGAGTGCCGTCCACCCCGAGAGCTACCACATCGTGGAGAAAATGGCCAAGAAACTGGGCGTGAAAGTGAAAGACCTTATTGGCAACAAGGAACTCATCGCCAAAATCAAGCCTGCTGAGTTTGTAGAAGAGCATTTCGGTTTGGAGACCATAAACGACATCCTCACCGAGTTGGACAAGCCCGGCCGCGACCCACGTAAGACCTTCGAGGCCTTCGAGTTCGACAAGAACATCCGCGAAGTCAAGGATTTGCGCGTTGGCATGACACTCAACGGCATCATCACCAACATCACCGCCTTCGGCGCCTTTGTCGACATCGGCGTGCACCAAGACGGCCTTGTCCACATCAGCCAGATGGCCGACCACTACATCAAAGACCCGAATGAGGTGGTGCACCTCAACCAAAAGGTAAAGGTCAAGGTTTTGGAGGTGGATGCCAACAGAAACAGGATTAGTTTGACGATGAAAATGTAATTTTGCACCCGATTCGCAATAAAACCAACACAAATCAGTTAATGAAAACAAATCCAAACGAAATGAAACGACACGGAATAATCACCCTTCTATTATTGGCCTTCATTGCGGCCTCTCCTGCCTTGCTCCATGCCCAAATCATCAAGGGCGAAGTGTTTTTGGGCGGCAATCTTACCCAAGTCGACGGCGACGAATGCTACCGCTACAGAAAACTCGGCGTCCACGCTGGAGCCGGTGCCCTAGTGCCTATCACCAATTACCTCGACGCCGGACTCGAGGTGCTCTTTGGCCAGAAAGGCGCTTACAAACGCGACTCGCTCAACTACCACCTCGGCTATTTCACTGGACGTTACAACTTGACGCTCAACTATGTGGAAGTCCCCGTCATGCTATACCTCCACGACAGCAGATTCGCTTTCGGCCTCGGTGTCTCCTACGGCCGACTGGTGGGCCTGACCGAGAAGATCGACGGCGTCAATTCAACCATAGGCATTGGCGACGGACAACTGCATTGGAAAGAAGGCGTTGAGGGCATGCCCGACATCAGCGAGGTGCAGGACATCAAAGAGCTTTCCAACATCATCTACAACGCCGGCTATCCGACCACGATACAAGAGAAAGACCTCATCCCGCAACTCGTCGACAATTCCGTCAACTACCGCCCCCACGACTTCAACATCTGTGTCGACGTCAAGGCGCGGGTATGGAATGGCCTCTACGCGGAGCTGCGTTACCAGTATTCTCTCGTCCCCATCCGCACCCGTCTGTTCCACAACAAGCTGAACCCCAACGAGCTGATCGACGACATCAGGGTGCCTGCCTTGCAGAGACAATACAACAATTCTTATACCCTCAGGCTGGTTTACCTCTTCAACGAACGTCGTAGCAAAGCCAACCAAGCGGTGAATAAGATGGGCGGACAATAAACTAATATCCTAGGTAATAGTCTTTTAAGAATACACTATATTCTTTCGTGAAACCTTTGTCCTCGTCTCTGATGACAAAGGTTTCCTCTTTTATCTCGGCACTTTTCTCGAGCCCCAACTCCAGATTGACCCGGTTAGGCTCCTTCCCCGCTATCGGAACGATGGTCATCCTCTTGTGAAGATAAAGGCCGTAACGCTCCGCAGTATCCAGAAACTCCACTGACACATCGGCGGGCAGCACCAAGGCAAAGCGCCCATCAGGCTGCATCAAACGGCCGACTTCATGGCATATCGTAGCGTATGACAAGCCTGCGTCGTTGTGCCGTGCCCGGCTCTTGCGCTCCGAGTCGCATTTCGAGAAACGGTTGAAGAATGGTGGGTTGGAAACAATGAGGTCGTATCTCTTATCCATTTGGAAATCAACGATATCGACAAAATAGGCCTTCAGATGCTCGCGCCATTGCGAGGCCTCGAAGTTGACTGTAGCCTCTTCGATAGAGGCCTTGTCGATGTCAACGGCGTCCACGTGCGCCACCCCCTTCTGCGAGAGCATCAGCGGCAGCAGACCGCAGCCTGTGCCAATATCCAGCACAACATCCGTCGGCTTGACATCGGTCCAGCGCCCCAACAAAATAGCATCGGTGCCCACCTTCATCGTCGAGCGATGATGGTAGAGGCTGAAATGCTTGAAGTGGAAGGGGCGCGCATCGGTCATTGCAAGTACATGTCTATCAGCCCTTCAGGAGCCGTTATCGTTAGTATTTTCTTGTCCCTGTCGACGTTTTGGATCACCTGATCCAAGATCGGGATAAGGATCTCTTTTTTGCCTTTCATCACCTGCAGGATGGCCTGCGTGGGGTATTCCAGCACCTCGGCGACGGGACCCAGCTCACCTTTCTCAGTGTCGACCACGGTGAAGCCCACGATCTCATGGAAATAGAACTGCTTGCCGCTGAGCTTGGGCAGCATCTCCAGAGGCAGGTAGGCCTGCTTGCCGACCAGGTGTTGTGCCGCCTCGATGGTCTTCACGTCCTGTATGGCGATAAAGAACTTGTCGCCATTCATCTTGATCTTCTCCACGAAGAAAGGCGTCAGCACCTTGTTGATTTCAAGGAAAAAATGCTTCATCTCGAGGTATGCCGAAGGGTCGTCAGCATCCACCTTGAGGGTCACCTCCCCTTTCAGGCCATGGGTCTTGGCCACCGTGCCCAGGTAAAAACAATCTTCTTTTTTCATTGTTTTGGATTTTGCTGCAAAGATAAAACTTTTTATTTTTGCGGCTCATTTTTCGACCCATGCACGAGTTTTTGCATTTGTTTCTGGATGTGCTGAGAAACAGCGTCTTAATCACTGGCTTGGTGATTATCATGATGCTGATGATCGAGTATGTCAACATACATTCGCACGGGAAATGGTTCACGCGGCTGCGTCAAAACCGCTTCGGACAAGTGGTTTTGGGCGCGGGTTTGGGCATCATCCCTGGCTGTATGGGCGGTTTTGCCGCCGTGTCGATGTATTCGCATAAGCTGTTGAGCTTCGGCGCCTTGATCGCCATGATGATTGCCTCGTCGGGCGACGAAGCTTTCGTCATGCTCGCCATGATTCCCAAGGAGGCCTTGCTTCTGATGGCGGTCTTGTTTGCCGTCGCCATCCTCGTGGGCTGGCTGGTGGATAGGTTCTCCAAGTCGAACAACAAAACCCAACACGAAGGCTGCGAGGACGGCTACCAGATCCATGAGGAAGACCACCATGACGAGACACACCAACCCGAGAAAGCATCGTTCCGCAACATGCGCCACGCCAGCGCAGAGCGTATCGCCCTGCTGCTTGGCGTCATCCTGTTCATCGCTGCCCTTGCCTTCGGTATGCTGGAGCACGAACATGAGCACGAGGAAGCCGTCCACACCCAGCTGAACATCTTCGACGAGTATTGGATGAACCTCATCTTTGCCGTCGTGAGCCTCTTCGTAGTGTGGTTCATCGCCACGGCTCCCGAACATGTCGTCAAGGAACACCTTTGGGAACACATCATCCGCAAGCATTTCCTGAGCATCTTCCTCTGGACCTTCGGTGCTTTGTTTGTCATCCAGGTCGGGCTGCATTACTTTGACATTGAAACCCTTATCAGCAACAACATCCCGTGGATGATCCTGTTGGCCGTCTTGGTGGGCATCATCCCTGAGTCGGGACCGCATTTGCTGTTTGTCACTTTGTTTGCCACGGGCACAGTGCCTTTCTCGGTGCTGCTGGCCAGCAGCATCTCGCAGGACGGCCATGCCTCGTTGCCTTTGCTTGCCGAGAGCAAAAGGAGTTTCGTCAAGGCAAAGATTGTCAATGCCTTGGTGGCGGCAGTTTGCGGGTATTTGTATTATTTTGTTGGGGTTTAACGATATTGAGATTCCCCTGCGGGGAATGGAGTATTAGCATTTAATCATGCGGCGGTATAAACGGTTTCCATTAGGAACCTGTTTTAACCGCCGCTTTGTAACTATAATAAGAACTCCATTCCCGAAGGGAATCTTTTTTCGCTTGACATATTGAAATAATTCCTATTTTTGCCGCCGATACCAATAGGGGTGCCTTATCCGCTTGCGGATTGAAAGACAGGCTGAGATCAAACCCTTTGCACCTGATACGGATAATGCCGAGACAGGGAATCGAGTTCCTCATCATTCCTCTATTGATTTATTGAATTATTAATCTTTAAATCAACGAGTTATGCTCAAAAAACACATCATTTTTCTTGCTTTCGCCACTTTCGTGACGATGAGTCTTCATGCACAAAACCTAGACACCACTAATGTTCAGAACCTGGATGAGGTGATAATCAACGGCGTGCGCCTTCAAAAAAACGCACCCTTCTCCGTCACCAACATCGAGAAGGTGGAACTCAGCGACTTTTCGAAAACCGGCCAAGAGCTCCCCTTCCTGTTTGCCAAGACGCCCGGCATCATCGCTTGGGGTGAGAACGGCATAGGCTCCGGCACCTCCTACATGCGCATCCGCGGCGCGGGCGACTCGCGCATCAACGTCACCCTCGACGGCGTGTCGCTCAACTCGCCCGAAGACCAATGCGTGTTCTGGGCCAACATGAACAGCTACGGCTCACTTCTCAGCTCAGTGCAGATCCAACGCGGCGTGGGTAGCTCCACCAACGGCGACGGCGCCTTTGGTGGCACGATATCGCTGACATCGGCCAAGCCTTCCTTCGTGCCGAGTGCCGAGATCACGGGCTCCTACGGTTCATTCAACACGCTCAACTTCGGTGCCAAGGCCTCCACGGGCCTGCTGTGGAACCACCTCATCGTCGACGGAGCCTACCACGAGACCCACACCGACGGCTTCATCCACGGCACCAAGGGCCGCAGCGGCAGCTACTACGGCGGCCTCACCTGGATGGGCAAGAACTTCATCCTCCGCTACAAGAACATCGGCAACTTCGAGATGACCGGCCAGGCCTGGAACGGCGTGACGGCTGGCAACAACGACCTCAGCCTTATGGACGGCACCTATGGTGAGCACACGGGCATCAAGACCTACGCCGATATGTATAAGGTGGGTCTGGGACAGTTCAACTCGCTCTACGAATACCTCGTCACCGACGAGGACGGCAACTTCGTCAAGGACGAGAACGGCCACTAC
Organism: Candidatus Alcium sp. F082; assembly: GCA_001543395.1. Taxonomy (GTDB): domain Bacteria; phylum Bacteroidota; class Bacteroidia; order Bacteroidales; family F082; genus Limimorpha. The sequence continues at coordinate 10,680 of LPNG01000009.1, forward strand.
ATGACCCAACGCTACCAGATGAACGACGGCACCTTCTGGGACCGCACCACCGACAACTTCTGGCAAGACCACAACCTCCTCTCCGCAGCTTGGGAGATCAACGAACATTGGTCGACCACGGCCACGCTGCACTACACCTACGGCTACGGCTACTACGAGGAGTTCCGTCCTAACAACAAACTCTCGAAGTTCGGCATGACCTATTACGACGCTGAAGGCAATCAGGTGAAAAAGACCGACTTCGTCCGCAAGAAAGGACTCCGCCAGGACACCTACGGCCTCGTGTGGTTCACCCGTTACAAGAATGCAAACTGGAACATCATCGGCGGCATCTCGGCCCAGAACTTCCAAGGCAACCACTTCGGCTATGTGACCTATATCGCCAACCAAGGCGTCGCTGACAAATACCTCGCTGATGGCGACTACAAATACTACGACTCCGACGCACAGAAGCTCGACGGCAACGTCTTCGTCAAGGCGGCCTACACTTTTGCCGACCATTGGACCGTCTTCGGCGACATGCAGTTCCGCTATGTGGACTACAAGACCAACGGCATCAACGACAAATTCTACGAAGAAGGAAGCCAATATTACAACCAAGAACTCAACATCCACGAGAAGTACCCCTTCTTCAACCCCAAGGGCGGCATCTCCTTCGACACGGACAGCCACCACGTCTACGCCTCCGTGGCCATGAGCCACCGCGAGCCCGAGCGTAACAACTTCACCGACAACGGCTCCTATCCCTTCCCCAAGCCAGAGCAACTCCTCGACTATGAGTTGGGCTACAACTACAACGGACGCATCTTCCAGGCTGGCGCCAACCTCTATTATATGGACTACAACAACCAGTTCGTACAGACCGGTGCCGTCAGCGACATCGGCGAGGCCCTGACCACCAATATCAAGGACTCGTACCGCATGGGCGTCGAGCTGCAGGCTGGCGTAAGCCCCACCAAATGGTTGACCATCGAGGCCAACGCCGCCTTGAGCCAAAACAAGGTCAAGGACTTCGACGAGGTCGTGGAGAACTGGGACGACTGGGAAGGCAACACCGATGCCAACGGCCAAGCCTACGATGGTGACGGCTACGATGTTATCCACTACGACAACTCCACCCTGGCCTTCTCGCCTTCGGCCATCCTGAACGGCTTCGTCACCTTCCACCACAAGGGCTTCGAGGCCACCTGGCACACGAACTACGTCTCACGCATGTATCTCGACAATACCGAGAACCTCGACCGTTCGTTGCCGGCCTACAGCACCTCCAACGTCAGCCTCGGCTACACGCTGAAGCCCAAGAAAGTCGTCAAGGAAGCCATCGTGAAGGTGAACTTCAACAACATCTTCAACGAGCGCTACGCCGCCAGCGGCTGGGTCTACTCGGCCATCTGCGACAGCTACGGTCACCCCAACGACAACCGCTACTACCAAATCGGTTTCATCCCGATGGCAGGTTTCCATGTCATGGGTAATCTGACGCTGAGGTTCTAGAGCTGGCATAGATTCCCCTTCGGGGAATGGAGAATTCATCCAACTAAAATGCGGCGGCTTGTAGCGTTTACAAAGGGTAAACATTACTTGCCGCCGCTTATTATACGAACACTTTATGCCATTCCCCGCAGGGGAATCTCAATTCCGTTTATTTCGTTTTTGCGATCCGCTTCGCCACGCCGATGGCGCCTGTGGGACAGACGAGTCGGCAGAGGTGGCAGCCCACGCACCGCTTTCCATCTAGATGCGGCTGACGCAGGTCGGCATCGAAGGTGATGGCCTGATGGCCGCCGTCTTGGCAGGAGGTGTAGCAACGGCCGCAGCCGATGCATTGCTCACGGTCGAAGGTGGGATACACGATGGTGTCGCGGTCGAGGTTTGTGGGGGTGTCGAAATTGGGCAGCTCCTCTCCTACCAGATCCGACAGGTGCTCGACGCCGCGTTCTGCCATATAGTTTTGCAGCCCAAGCACGAGGTCGTCGATGATGCGGTAGCCGTACTGCATCACGGCGGTGCACACCTGCACGTTGCTGCAGCCCAGCTGGATGAACTCAAGCGCGTCGCGCCAGGTCTCGATGCCACCGATGCCGCTCAGCTCGAAGCGTTTGCCATTGTTGGTGGCGGTGAAGATGGGATTTTTCGCCATTTCGAGGATATGGCGCAAGGCGATAGGCTTCACGGCACGGCCCGAGAGTCCGGAGATGGTCTTCTTATCGGCCACGGCACCGCGAATGTTCATGGTCACGCTCTTGATGGTGTTGATGGCCGACACCGCATCGGCGCTGGCGAAATAGGCGGCCATGGCGGGCTGGTTGATTTGGGTGATGTTGGGCGTCATCTTGGGGATGACCGGGATCTTGACGTTATGCTTCACGTAGGCCGTGTAGAACAGCACCAGTTCCGAGTTCTGTCCCACGTCGCTGCCCATGCCGGCCAACTTCATCTGTGGGCAGGAGAAATTCAGCTCCACGGCGTCGACGCCGGCCTCTTCGGCCATTTTCGCCAGCGTGATCCACTCCGTCTCGGCGTTGCCCATGATAGAGGCGACGACAATTTTCGAGGGATAGTCTTTTTTCAGTCTGCGCAAGATGTCGAAGTCCACCTCGACGGGATTCTCGCTCAGCTGCTCCATGTTACGGAAGCCGAAGAAATCGGAGCGGCCCGGCTCGTTGACGGCATCGAAGCGCGGCGACACCTCGCGGATGTCCTCCATGCAGATGGTCTTATAGAACACGCCCGCCCATCCAGCATCGAAGGCCCGCGCCACCATCTCGTAGTTGGTGCAGATGGCCGACGAGGCGAGGAAGAAGGGATTCTCGCAAGGGATGCCGCAGAAGTCGATGGCAAGGCTAGGGAGATCCTTTTGTGGCTTCGTGCCTTTGGCGGCTTTCGCCAGCTCCCTGATGCGGATCGGCCTGTCGTAGTGGATGCAGGCCGTCTCGGCGGCTTGCAGCTCAGCGTCGCTGCATGGGTCGAGCCACTGTGCGGCAACGGCTTCGTTGTCGAATCGTATGGCGCGTATGGCGCGTGCTGGGTCGCCATTCTTGCAGGCCTTGCTGCACGGCGCATCGGCGCAGAGCAAGCATCTTGCAGCTTCTTCTTGGAGGTGCATAGTTTTGTTCATAGCGTCAGTGTTAGGAGGTTTAGTGGGGACAAAAGTAGAAATAATTTGGTTTTACAAATCCTTATTATTGAATTTCGACACTTTTCCTTATTTTTGCGCATTAAAACATTTTTTCAAAATGGCATTTGAACAGACCTTTAAGAACATCGACAACATCCTTCGCACCGACGAGGGATGCGGCTCCGAACTTGACTATATAGAACAGAAATCGTGGATTCTGTTCCTCAAATATCTTGACGACCTTGAAAAGACACGGCGGATGGAAGCCGAACTTCAAGACAAGACCTATACCCCCGTGATTGCAGAGGGCTATCGTTGGAACGATTGGGCAATGCCACGCACGAAGACAGGCGAATATGATGTGCATAACGCCCTCGTTGGCGACGACCTCATTGAGTTTGTCAACGGCAAGTTGTTCCCCTACCTGAAACGCTTTACGAGTTCAAACAACACGGGCATTGAGGCCAAAATCGGAGTGGTGTTCGGCGAAATCCGAAATCGCATTGCATCGGGCTACAACCTTCGTGATGTGTTGGAACAGGTGGACGGCTTGAAATTCCAAACCACCGAACAGAAACACGAACTTACCTACCTGTACGAATCTTCCCTGAACAAGATGGGCAACGCAGGGCGCAATGGTGGCGAATACTACACGCCTCGACCGCTCATCCGTACCATCGTGAAGATAGTGAACCCTGAGATTGGCAAGTCGGTGTATGACGGGGCTTGCGGCTCAGCGGGCTTCCTGTGCGAGGCTTACAACTATATGCACGGCAACGTGAAGAAGACCGCCGATGAGCGTACCTTGCAGACCTCAACCTTCTACGGAAAAGAGGTGAAGGGCTTGGCCTACATCATCGGAATGATGAATATGATTTTGCACGGCGTTGAGTGTCCGAACATAACACGCACCAACACCCTGACCGAGAACCTTGCCGACGTTCAGGAGAAAGACCGCTTCGACTACATCCTTGCCAATCCCCCGTTTGGCGGCAAGGAGCGTGCCGAGGTGCAACAGAATTTCCCCATCAAGACGAGCGAAACGGCCTACCTGTTCTTGCAGCACTTCATCAAGTACCTGAGGGCGGGCGGCTCAGCGGGCATCGTCATCAAGAACACGTTCCTGAGCAACACGGATAATGCCTCTATCGCCTTGCGCAAGAAACTCTTGGAAGACTGCAACCTGCATACCATCCTCGACCTTCCTTCAGGCGTGTTCCAAGCAGGCGTGAAGACCATCGTGCTGTTCTTCAAGAAGGGTGAGCCGACCAAGAAGGTGTGGTTCTACCAACTCAACCTTGACCGCACCTTGGGCAAGACCGACCCGCTCAACGAAAACGACCTCGCCGACTTTGTGGAAAAGCAGAAGACCAAGGCCGACAGCCCAAATTCGTGGAGTATCGACGTGGCCGACCTGAACGAGAACTACGACCTGTCGCCCAAGAATCCGAACAAGGTGGAAGCCGTGGATGAGCGCACCCCGCAACAGATAGCGGACGAAATCAGGGCATTGGCAAGCCAAAATCAGGAATTGTTGGATGAGATAATCGGGATGCTATGAGAGCTATGGAAACCAATAGATTGTTTGAAGATATTTCCGCGCTGATTGAGCAATCACGGCAACACATCGCCAAATCAGTAAACACAACGATGGTTTACACCTATTTCGGTATTGGCAAATATATTGTGGAATATGAGCAAAATGGGGAAAGGAGGGCAGAATATGGTAAAGAAACGCTCAAAAACTTGTCTTTCCGACTTACCGATAAGTATGGAAGAGGATGGAGTGTTGATACATTGGAGAAATGCAGATGGTTATACAAAGCCTATTCCAACGACCAAATTTCCGCTACAATGCAGCGGAAATCCCTTTCAAAAAAATCCGCTACAGCGCAGCGGAAATCTTCCGAAACACCTGACCGACACAACGAAATCGTTCCCGGCACAGATGAAATCCACAGTTTTGTGCTCTCATGGAACCATTATCAGATACTCATGCGCATAGACAATCCGTTGGAGCGTAGTTTTTACGAGGTTGAAGCGTACAATGGAAATTGGAGCGTTCGTCAATTGCAACGCCAAGTGGCATCCTCGCTTTTTGAACGCTTGGCATTGAGCCGCGACAAGGATGAAGTCATGCGACTGGCTTGCGAAGGACAAATCATGCAAAAGCCCGACGACATCATTAAAAACCCTGTTGTGCTCGAATTCTGTGGCCTGAAACCCGACGAATCATACACCGAAACAAAACTTGAAACCGCCCTTATCTCCAAAATCCAGCAGTTCTTGATGGAAATGGGTAAAGGTTTTTTGTTTGAGGCGAGACAAAAACGATTCACTTTCGATGAGGACAATTACTATGTTGATTTGGTGCTCTATAACCGAATATTGCAATGCTATGTGCTTGTTGACCTCAAAATCGACAAACTTTCCCATCAGGATTTGGGACAAATGCAGATGTATGTGAACTATTTCGACCGATATGTGAAACTTGATTTCGAGAAGCCGACAATAGGCATTCTGCTCTGTCGCACAAAAAGCAATGCCTTGGTTGAACTGACATTGCCACCCGATGCCAATATTTACGCGCAGCAATACGCTCTTTGCCTGCCCGACAAACAACTATTGCAAAGCAAACTGCAACAATGGTGCAATGAATTTGAAACAAACAACGTAACTGAAAACTGAAAAATCATTGGGATGCTATGAAACAAGGTTGGCAGATATATAAATTAGAAGACATTTGTACGATATACGACAAATTGAGAAAGCCGATTTCCAAGAAAGACAGAGTGTCAGGCATCTACCCGTATTATGGGGCATCTTGCGTTCAAGATTATGTCAATGACTATCTATTTGATGGTCGTTATGTACTGATTGGAGAAGATGGAGCGAAATGGGGAAGCGGTGAAGATACTGCATATATCGTGGAAGGAAAGTTTTGGGTGAATAACCACGCACATATTATCCAATGCAATAATGGCATCGTTGATACATTCATTTATTATTACTTCAACCATTTAGATTTAACCAAATTGGTGGCAGGTGCTATTATCCCCAAACTCACACAGGAAACGCTTCGCAGTATGGAAATCCCTATCCCGCCACTTTCCGAGCAGCAGCGCATCGTTTCCCTGTTGGATGCCGAGTTTGCCAAGATTGATGCCCTGAAAGCCAATGCCGAAAAGAACTTGCAGAACGCAAAGGACTTGTTTCAAGCGGCGTTGAAGAAGGAATTGGAGCCGAAGGAGGGGTGGATTACCAAGCGATTAAATGACATATATGATGTCAGAGACGGCACTCACGATAGTCCTAAATACCATTTGGAAGGCTATCCACTTGTGACATCAAAGAATCTCCGCAACGGAATGGTCGAAATGGATAATGTGAAGTACATTTCCAAAGAAGACTATGACAAAATCAATGAAAGAAGCAAGGTTGATATTGGGGATGTCCTATTTGCTATGATTGGAACTATAGGCAATCCTTCGTTAGTCACGGAAGAGCCGCATTATGCCATCAAGAATATGGCATTATTCAAAGTCCCCAAAAACCAATCGGGAGCATTGTTAAGATATGTACTTTCTTCCGATGGTGTATTAAACGAGATGCACAAAAAGGCAAAAGGTTCTAATCAACCCTTTGTTTCGTTGGGCTATCTTCGTAACTTTGTGATTACCATACCCGAATCTATTGAAGAACAAAATGAACTTGTTGCCCGTCTCGATGCCCTGAACGAGAAATGCAAGACCCTTCAAGCAAACTATGAAAAGACCCTGAGCCTTTGCGATGACCTGAAACAAGCCTTGCTGAGAAAGGCGTTTAACGGAGAAATATAAACGACTATGAACGAAGCCCAAACCCGATTGAACAAGATAGACCCCGCATTGAAGAAGGCAGGGTGGAATGTGGTTGAGCAGAGCCACATCATCGTGGAATATGCCATCACCAATGGCAGGGTGAGCAAAAGTGTTGCGCCCAAGCCCCTGAAGGCCGACTATATCCTGACCTATAAAGGCGTGAAGTTGGCCGTGGTAGAGGCCAAGAGCGATGAAAAGGACGTGAGCGAAGGCGTTGCGCAAGCCAAGCAATACGCCAAGATGCTCAACATCCGCTTCACCTACGCCACCAACGGCGATAAGATTTACGCTATGGATATGGAAACGGGCGAGGAACAGGAAGTTTCGGCCTATCCAACACCCGATGAACTATGGACTTGGACTTTCGGCGATGCTGACGAATGGCGGGACAAATTCAACGAGCAGCCCTTGTTCAACAACGGCACGAAGAATCCACGATACTATCAGGAAATCGCCATCAACAAGACCCTTGCGGCCATAGCAGCGGGCAAAGACCGCATCTTGCTGACCCTTGCCACGGGAACGGGAAAGACCTACATAGCCTTCCAAATCGCTTGGAAACTTTTCCAAACCAAGTGGAACGTGAAGAAGACAGGCAACCGACCCCGCATCCTGTTTTTGGCTGACCGCAACGTTTTGGCCAACCAAGCCTTCAACGGATTCTTTGGCTTCGCCCCCGATGCCCTTGTGCGCATCAAGCCCGATAGCATCAGGAAGAACGGCAAAGTGCCTACCAACGGCTCTGTGTTCTTCACCATCTTCCAAACCTTTATGACAGGTGAGGACGGCAAGTTTGTGTTTGGCGACTACCCTAAGGACTTCTTCGACCTCGTTATCATCGACGAATGCCATAGAGGTGGAGCAAAGGACGAAAGCAATTGGCGGGCTATCCTTGAATACTTTAGCCCCGCCGTGCAAATCGGTCTGACCGCAACACCAAGACGGGAAATCAACGCCGATACTTATAAATACTTTGGCGAACCCGTTTACCAATACTCATTGAAACAAGGCATTGCCGATGGCTTCCTGACCCCGTTCCGTCATTGCAAGATGCAAGGCACGATTGACGAATACATCTACAGCCCCGAAGACGAAATTCTGTCAGGCGAGGTGGACGAAACCAAGGTCTATACCGAGAAGGATTTCTACTCAGGCAACATATATATCAAGCAGCGTGATGAAGCCCGTGTGAAAGAGTTTATGCAGCACATCAAGCCCGACGAAAAGACCATAGTGTTTTGTGCCACGCAGAACCACGCAGCGCAAATCCGTGATATGATAAACCGCTTCCACAAAGGCAATCCCGAATATGCAGTGCGCATCACCGCCAACGACGGGGAAATGGGCGAACAATACCTGAAAGAGTTTCAAGACAACGAAAAGACCATACCAACCATCCTGACCACTTCGCAGAAACTATCCACAGGCGTTGATGCCCTGAACGTGCGCAACATCGTATTGCTCCGACCCATCAAGAGTATGATTGAGTTCAAGCAAATCATAGGCAGGGGAACAAGACTTTACGAAGGCAAGTATTACTTCACCATCTACGACTTTGTGAAGGCATACGAGAACTTCCAAGACCCTACTTGGGACGGCGAACCCGTTTGCCCCGTATGCAGCAACAATCCCTGTACTTGCGAGGCCGAACCAGTTGAATACGAACAGGAGGAAGGCGGCGAAGATAGTGTGTTCAGAGAAAGACCTGAATACAAGCCAAAATCACCCAAGGAAGAGGAAGAACAGGAGAAGCCCGAAAGACTTGAAATCCGCCTATCAGATGGCCGCACACGTAAAATCCGTTTCATCAAGTCGGATATGTTTTGGGGAGCGGATGGGAAGCCTGTGAGTGCCGAAGATTTCTTGAAGGCGATGTTCGGCCAAATGCCTGAGTTCTACACGTCCATTGAAGACCTCAGGGAAAAGTGGTCATCACCCAAGACGAGGGAAGAACTCTTGGATAAGATGAGCGAAGCGGGCTATGACATCGAAACGCTCAACCGCATACGAACCTTGATAGATGCTGACAACTCCGACCTGTTGGATGTGTTGGAGTACATTTCCTTCAACGTTGAGCCAATCCAAAGGGCTGAGCGGGTGCAACGTACAGACCCGTATGTTGAGACCCTGACCGCTCAGCAACAGGATTTCGTCAAGTACGTCATCACCTTATACATCCGTGAAGGCATTGAAGAACTTGGAACAAGCAAGTTGCCTGAGATACTGAAAATGAAGTACGGCTCCATCGGCGACGGGACAATGGCACTTGGCGGCTTGGATGTGGCCAAGAACACTTTCTATGGATTCCAGAAGAGCTTGTACTTGAATTGAGCTATCGTCTTTTAACTAATAATTTTAACATGGACAATACACAAATTGCACATTTGATTCATATCCAAGAAGCCAGTCGTCAAAACAAACTTGTAGTATTTGTTGGAGCGGGAGTTTCTGCCAACTCAGGGATCCCTACCTGGAATGAACTGATAGATTCTTTTAAGAGCGAATTATCTGACAACCAACGAAACGAAAAAGACGATTTAAAAATCGCTCAATTGTATAAGGATTCCCGAGGGTTTAAAGAGTATTTTGAAAAAATACGAAAAGTATTGAAAGATGGAAAAGCATCATTTAATCCTATTCACACAGCCATATTAGAACTTTCCCCATCACATATCATCACAACCAACTATGACGATTTAATTGAGCAATCAATAAAGTCCAATTTCAAGCAATACGACATAATCACAAAAGATTCTGACTTGCCTTATTCTCGATACCCAAACAAAGTCGTTAAAATGCATGGGGATTTTAAAACAGGCAACATCGTTTTGGCAGAAAATGATTATTATAACTATGAAACCAGTTTTCCTTTAATTCGCTCATTTGTCACATCTCTTTTCGCCACACATGTCGTGCTGTTCGTCGGTTTCTCATTTGCCGACTTGAACCTTAAAATAATCCTGAATGAAATAAAAAACATTCTTGATAACAATATGCAACGGGTTTATCTATTAACAGACGAATCAATAGATAAAGATTTAACCTGTTATTATGAAAGAAAAGGAATTAATGTAGTAAGCATTAGCAACCCAGACGACTACATCACTAATTATAAAATATGGCTCAACGAGTCAGACTTAAATAAACTCAAATCGCAGAAAGGAAAAACTTTATACAAACAACTTAAAACTATTGAATCATTAGACAGAACTAGTTCTGAAGATTTGCTCAAGCTAGTATCAAGCAAGCTAAAAAAAATTGAGCCCGAACTAAATGTGATAGGAGACGGGCTCCGTTATCTATTTCCTAAGGATTCGTTTACTATATGGAATCGCTATTCTGAAGGGTTACAATTATTCTCTCCCTATTTTGACAAATTAGAGAAAGACCTAAAAACAAGTTCGGGTAAAAGAAAATTTGTTAAATTATTTCCCAAACAAGAAAGGGTATTCTTGTTCCAACAAGCCTTTGTCAATCAAATCTATACATTAGAGAACATACCGATTATTACAAGCAATAACTACGATAAAATACTTAAATCTTTTGATGAAGTGTTTTATGTGGACTATTTTTATTCTTTAGATTTTGGACAACTATTCAATTCAATAAAAACTCTCAGAACAATAGGTTTATCTTACACAAAAAGAGACCTCTTTTTACCTTACATACTATGCAGATTAGGGAAATACCATGAAGCCTATCAGCAATATGAACTATTGTTACAAAAGTTTTGGGAGCAAGAGCGATATGTTTTGTATTATATTTGTCTTTATAATTTATATAACATTCGTCACAAAATCACTTCAGAATCTTGGCATAGAGACGACATTGACGCAAATAGAATTATTGAAGAAATCGAGCAATATGACCTTGAAGCAATTCTTATAAAGCTCCCCATTGACAAAGAGATCAAGCAAATATTAAAAGATATACTAACATACAGATTCTTTAGTCAAAAAGCAATTGATGCAGATGAACTATCACGAAAAATTCACCAGCAACGAAAACATGCAGACAAAGGTGGCGTCTCAATGAATAGCAATATATATGCACTAACAGCAAAATTTTATCAAGTATTCAATTTTTGTGTATCTAACTGTATAGAATTCAATAACTCATATTTCTTTTCACTCGCAAAAGATACAGCAATTGGAATATTAAATAGCCATAAAACAATTGAAAACCACTATAATGAAATACTATGTGCTACAAAACTGAACTTGTTGGAATGGCAACATGTTTTTGTATTGTTATTTTATCTCAAAACAAATGAACTGAAAGAACTATTCAATCAATATGACGTACAGGAAATACAATTGAGCGAAGAAGCAATTCATAAATTCGAGACCATTATCGATAATTTGCATAGTTATATATTTCCCAACAACAGATTTCAGAATCCATCATTTGACATAGAAGTGTTATCGGACATTATTGGTAACATTGTTCTTCTTCTTGGTTGTTCATCAAAGACCATTTCTAACGAAATCGCCGAAAAACTCTATTGTGTTATTCTTGGAATATGGCGGTTCCCACTTTGCAATATTGTCCAAGAGTCACTTTATTTATTGATAAAACGGCTTCCACCTTCAAATCAAACAGCCATTAAACTCTTAGAAAACTGCATCTCAACTAACAGAGATAAATCAATAAAAATAGCTCAAGTATTAAATGAACAATTCTTACATAATAACATCAAATTTGATTCGATTAGTGATATAAAGATACTATTTGACCAAACCGATGGTCGTCTTGGGCTTGCTCTTTATCCTTCTCTACCAACGCAATTACAAAATCAATTTGTGGAGTACAATCAAAAACATAACCGGATACTACTTATGTATTTAATAATTGTACACCATACAAAGTCGGCCATCTCTGATATTAAACACTTTGAAGAGCTACTTAAACAGCCAAACTTCACACAAGGTTTGGAAAAAGAACAAATTCTCAGAGTTTGCTGGTTTTTATCATTTTTTAGAAAGCAAGAACAATATTCAAATGTTTATAACATAATAGACGGTTATGGAAAATCATTTGCTCAATATGAGTTTTATTTAAACCCTATAAAATACCAAGATACTGCAAGTATAAAAGCAGAATGGTTATTAAAACTAGAGGATTCCGAAATAAAAAAACTATTGAAAAACAAGAAAATACAAAGTATCGTAAAAGACCATCTTTTATCAAAGGAAAACGACATGGCCACAATAAAAAGATTTATCACATTACTATAACAATGTGAATAAACAATCTCCATGTCTCCCTACGACCCTAACCTCCGCCACCGCCGTACCGTACGCCTACGAGATTATGATTACGTCTCGACGGGATGGTATTATCCTCTTTTTGCGGCCAATAATCCGCAAAATCTGCGGATAATTAACCGCAAAATTTGCGGATTATTGAAATAATGTGTATTTTTGCAGCCGAAATATTCGATTAAACATGACATCCTACATCCATCAAAGCAAACAATGGCCGCATTTCACCTGGGACAAGGATCTTGTCGCAGACAGATTGGCTTCCGTCAACAAAGCCTCGGGATTCCTTATGGGCCGACTCGACGCCATAGGGTTCGATGCCCGCCTGTCGGCCAACGCCGAGATGCTCTCCAACGACATCATCAACTCCTCAGAGATTGAAGGCATTGCATTGAACGCCAAACAAGTGCGTTCTTCCATCGCCAGAAAGTTAGGCATCCCTTCTGATGCCGAAGAACCCGCCAACCACTATGTGGAAGGCGTCGTGGAGATGATGCTTGATGCCGTGAGCCATTACCGCCAACCCCTCACCCACGACCGGCTTTTCGGGTGGCACAACTGTCTGTTTCCTTCTGGCAGAAGCGGTTTTTCGAAAATCGACGTAGCACAATACCGCAAAGGCGAGATGAAAGTGGTTTCGGGCAATTACGGTCGCGAAAAAGTGCATTATGAAGCCGTTTCCGCACAAAATGTGCAGAAGGAAATGGATGTTTTCTTGGACTGGTTCAATACCGACATCGACTCGCCCACTTACCTGAAATCTGCCATCGCCCACTTTTGGTTTGTCTGCATCCACCCGTTCGACGACGGCAACGGGCGCATCGGTCGTGCCATCGCCGACATGGCACTCTCGCAAGCCGACAACTCTGCCATGCGCTTCTTCAGCATGTCGCGACAAATCAACAAAGACAAGAGATCGTATTACGATGTGCTGGAGCGCGTCAGCCGACAAACGGGCGCTGACATCACGGAATGGCTCATCTGGTATCTCGACTGCATGGCACGCGCCATCAACGCTTCCGACGAAGTGCTTTCACGCATCCTCCAAAAATCTGTTTTTTGGCAAAACCACGCCCACATCGCATTCACGGAGCGACAAAACAAAGTGCTGAACATCTATTTGGATGGTTATGTAGGCAAATTGACCGTGAAAAACTGGGCCAAACATTGCAAGGTTTCGGTCGACACGGCCTCTCGCGACATCAAAGACCTTGTAGAAAAAGGCGTTCTCGAGCCACAGCAAGGACGCGTGAGGGATGTGTATTACGGCATCCGCTGCGACGACACGACACTGCTTGTTCCCGGTCCGCAAGATGATGACGATGATTGATAGTCAAACCAATCAAATTAAACCCTATCTTTGCAACGCAAAACAACCCCATAATGGCATCCGACACCGAAAACACCATCCGCCGCAAAACGCCACCCATCGCACTGGTCTCCATCGCGATCCTGGCCGTCGGCATCGTGCTGTTCGTCCTGAACCTGCGCTATGGCTCGGTGTCGATCCCGTGGAATGAATTCTGGGATGCGCTGTTCAATGGCGACACTTCGACCTACCGCGCCATCATCCTCGACTACCGCTTGCCACAAGCCATCACGGCGCTGCTGGCGGGCATAGGTCTATCGGTATCGGGCCTCCTGATGCAGACCCTCTTCCGTAACCCCCTTGCCGACCCTTCCCTGTTGGGCATTAGCAGCGGCGCGAGTCTCGGCGTGGCCTTCGTGGTCCTGCTGGGCACCGCCACGGGCCTGTCGGTCAGCACGCTGTCGCTGTGGTCGACCTTCGGCGTCACCATAGCGGCTTTTCTGGGCGCTTTCGCGGTGCTGCTGCTCATCCTCGCGCTCAGCTCGAGGCTCCGCAGCATGGTCAGCCTGGTGCTGGTGGGCATCATGATCGCCTACATCGCAGGCTCGGTCACCGACATCCTGAAGTTCTTCAGCCAAAAGGAAGGCTTGCACTCCTTCGTCATCTGGGGCCTGGGTAGCTTCTCCAATGTGAGCAAGGCCCAGCTGCCCTTCTTCGCCATCGCGGTAGCGGTCGGCACCATAGGCTCGTTTCTGCTTTTCAAGACATTGAATCTCTTACTGTTGGGCGAGCGTTATGCCGAGAATCTTGGTGTCAACATCCGTCGCAGTAGCATGCTCATCATTTTGGCCTCGGGCTTCCTTACCGCTCTCATCACGGCGTTTTGCGGTCCCATCGCCTTCTTAGGCTTGGCCGTGCCGCATATCGCACGCTTCCTATTTCGCAGCAGCGACCACAAGTTGCTTATCCCCGCCACGGCCTTCCTCGGCATGGACCTGGCCCTGTTCTGCAACCTCATCGCACGCCTGCCCTCGTTTGAAGGCAACCTACCCATCAACTCGGTCACGGCACTGATTGGTGCGCCTATCGTGCTTTGGGTGATCTTCCACCGTCAAAAAGTCAATCACATACAATGAAGATACTTAACTACAGATTATACAGATTGTACAGAATGTCGCCACATAATTTCAAGGACGCAAGCGTCCAAATGGCACAGATTTCTACCCGCACCAAGCCATCTGTAATAATTGGATGCTTGCATCTCAAAAATTATCAGACTAGGAATCGGTTTAATCTGTCAAATCTGTAGTTAATACACAATCCCTGTCCATGAGCGAAGTCCTTCATACATATCAACTGTCCATAGGCTACAAAGGCCAAGCCTTGATGCCCGCCATCGACGTGAGCCTCAACAAAGGCGACATCGTGGCCTTGGCGGGTCCCAACGGCTCGGGCAAGACGACGCTGTTCAAGACGCTGTCGGCCAGCCTCAAACCCGTCGGTGGCGAGGTCAAGTTGTTTGGCAAGGACTTGCGCGACTACTCACCCACCGAGCGCAGCTCGTTGTTCAGCCTTGTGCTGACCGAGAAGCCTGACGACCTGTTTTTGAAGGTCTTCGACATCGTGGCAGCAGGACGCTATCCCCATCTCGACCTCCTCGCCAAACTGAAAACCGAAGACGAGCAAATCATCCACGAAAGCCTTGAAACTGTTGGCATCAGTCATCTCATCGACAGAAATTTCGTCTCGCTCAGCGATGGCGAGCAACAGAAAGTGATGATTGCCAAGGCATTGGTGCAGGACACGCCTCTCATCTTCATGGACGAACCCGCTGCCTTCCTCGACTATCCGAGCAAAATCGAGTTAGTCAACATCATGCACAAACTTTCGCGCGAGAAACGCAAAACCATCCTTTTCAGCAGTCACGACCTCGATTTGTTGCTCCGTCACGCCGATGTTATGTGGGTCGTTGCGCCGCAACAGCCTTTGCGTCAAGGCACACCGAAAGAATTGGTTGAACAAGGAATTATTGACGCGTATTTCAAGCCGATAGTGGCAAAGGAAGAATTTTATTGGATGAGATGAAAGACGACGCAACAAAAATCACTTCACTTTTTCCGATGAGTACGCTGATTATCATCATCACAACGCTCTACAACTTGCTGATTTTGTCAATGGTTTATAATGCCTTTCGAAGCTCTATTATTGTTTTGGAAATCATCTCATTAGTCTTTCTGATAAGCCCTTCATTCTTCATTCCATTACGTCTGGTCGTCACCGAAAAAAGCCTAAGAATTTGGCGACCCATCGGCAAAGTGGAAATATCACTTGAGGACATCAAATCGTGCACCATCATTGGGGACAGTCGTAGTATTTTCGACAAAACCATCCGAACTTTCGGCAGTGGCGGATTGTATGGCTTCATCGGCCATTTCAAACACGACAAATACGGCAAAATGAGGATGTTTGTCACTCATACCAAACAATGCTTCCTCCTCCGATTGAAAGACGAGCAGCACTTTATCATCAGTTCGCCGAAGCGGGAGGAGATTGTGGAGTTTATTTCCCAACACATCAAATAAGCCAAATTTTTGTTTTCAGCAATAAAAGAATCTTGTTTTTTTGTAATTTTGCGGCTTGAATTTTTAGGAAATTTTATACTAAAATGCAGAATATCAGAAATATAGCAATTATCGCCCACGTTGACCACGGCAAGACCACCCTTGTGGACCGCATCCTTTACCAATCCCAACTCTTCAAGGAATCGGACGAAGCCCCTGGCCAACTCATTCTCGACAACAACGACCTCGAACGCGAACGCGGCATCACCATCCTCTCGAAGAATGTGTCCGTTCGCTATAAAGATGTGAAAATCAATATCATCGACACTCCTGGCCACGCCGACTTTGGCGGCGAGGTGGAGCGCGTACTCAACATGGCCGACGGCGTACTGCTGCTGGTAGACGCCTTCGAAGGCCCCATGCCGCAGACCCGTTTCGTGCTGCAGAAGGCCATCGAGCTGGGCCTGAAGCCCATCGTGGTCATCAACAAGGTGGACAAACCCAACTGCCGTCCCGACGAGGTGCAAGAGGCCGTCTTCGACCTGATGTTCAACCTCGGCGCAACCGAAGACCAGCTGGACTTCCCCACCGTCTATGGTTCTTCAAAACAAGGCTGGATGTCGGACCACTGGAACAACGTCACCGACAACGTCTCCTACCTTCTGGATGTCATCATCGACACGATACCGCCCGCGAAGTTCGAGGAAGGCACACCTCAGATGCTGATCACCTCTTTGGATTACAGCTCCTACGTGGGCCGTATCGCCGTAGGTCGTCTGAAGCGTGGTACCCTGCAGGCCGGACAGAATGTCTCGTTGGTGAAACGCGATGGTTCCGTGACCAAATCGACCATCAAGGAGCTCTACACCTTTGAAGGCTTAGGCAAGGAACGCACCAAGAAACCTGTCGAGGCAGGCGACATCATCGCGCTGATGGGTATCGACGACTTTGAGATTGGCGACACCGTGGCCGATTACGAGAACCCCGAGCCGCTGCCGCCCATCCACGTGGACGAGCCTACAATGAGCATGCTGTTCACCATCAACAACTCGCCGTTCTTCGGCAAGGAAGGCAAATACGTCACCTCGCGTCACCTGCGTGAACGCCTTTACAAAGAGACCGAGAAGAATCTTGCCTTGAAGGTGGAAGACACCGACTCGCCCGACTCGCTGATGGTCTATGGACGTGGTATCCTGCACCTTAGCATTTTGGTGGAGACTATGCGTCGCGAGGGTTATGAGTTCCAACTCGGCCAGCCCAAGGTCATCCTGAAATACATCGACGACGTGAAGTGCGAGCCTATCGAATGCCTTACCGTCCTCGTTCCCGAGGACTTCGCAGGCCGTGTCATTGAGCAGGTCAGCGCCCGCAAGGGTGAGATGACCCAGATGGAGCCTAAGGGCGACCGCATGTGCCTCGACTTCGACATCCCGTCGCGCGGTCTCATCGGCTTGAGAAACACCCTGCTGACCGTCACCGAGGGTGAGGCCATCGTGTCGCACCGCTTCAAGGACTACGAGCCTTGGAAGGGCGAGATGCCCAGCCGCAACACCGGCGCTCTGATCTCGATGGAGACGGGCCAAGCCATTCCCTACGCCATCTGTAAGTTGCAGGACCGTGGCACCTTCTTCGTCAATCCTAACGAAGATGTTTATGCCGGCGAGGTCATCGGCGAGAACACGCGTTCGAACGACATCGTCATCAACGTGTGCAAGACCAAGCACCTCACCAACGTGCGTGCTTCGGGTAGCGACGAGGCCATCCGCCTCATTCCGCCCGTGCGTTTCTCGTTGGAGGAATACATGGAGTACATCCGCGACGACGAGTACCTCGAGGTGACGCCCAAGAGCCTGCGTCTGCGCAAGATCATCCTTGACGAGCTGGAGCGCAAACGTGCCTCGCGTCGTGGTGAAGAATAGTTTTGAAGGCATGTCATACCGAGCCTTTCTACCTATGTCATTCCGAGGCTTCAGCCGAGAGAATCTATAGGCAGAAAGGCGAGTGTATCTATGCCTTCAAAAAAAATCAAATGAGTCGGGCATTATGTCCGACTTTTTTTGTATTATTGCACCTTTGTAGAGCCTATAACGAGCGGGCTCGGTCAAATCTCATTTTTCTTTTTTCAAAAGTTTGAAAATCAAAACTATAAGCAATATGTCAAAACTCAAGAAAACCCTCATTATCCTCTTCGTCGCGGTGGGTCTCACCTCATGCGATGTGATCAATCAGATAGCACAGATGGCTAACTTCGCAAATTGTTCCTTCAATTTCAATAGTGTGAACCAGATCCAGATGCTTGGCGTCAACCTGAGCAAGGGCATGACGAAAAGCGACCTCAACGCCGCGCAGCTGCTCACCTTGGCCAACGCCGTCATCAAAAAGGAGCTTCCTGTGACATTCAATGTCAACCTCGACGTGAAGAACCCCAATGCCATCGCCGCTGCCATGTCGAAGATGGATTACATATTGACACTCAACGGCAAGCAGGTTGTCAGCACCACGCTGAGCAAAGCCATTAACGTGCCGGCCAACTCCACCAACACTGTGTCGATCCCCATCACCACCGACCTGTTCCAGCTATTCAGCGGCGAGTCGGCCGATGCCATCATCAACTTGGCCTTCAAGTTGGCAGGTGCCAGCAGCGACCCCGTCAATGTGGGGCTTAAGGTGAAACCTTATATCACCATCAATAACCAACAGCTTGCCTACCCCGATTTCATTTCGATGAACAAGGTCCTGAATTGAACCGATAACCCTTTTATTTTCAATGGAGATTAGAGAACGACACTTCAGCATCGATCCGGGCGAAGGGAAGAAAATGGACGGATGTCCCTATTCCACCTTCGAAGACGGACGCGATGTGAAGGATTTTATCATACCACCCAAAGGCTACGTCTTTACTGGCTTCCGTTTCGACCCTAACGCCAGCAACCAAATCTACGACGGCAAACTCATTGCCGAATATACCAAAGAGCCGTTCAACGAGACACTCAGATCCAGCTTGTGGAAGGCGCTGCTTGCCTTGGCCGTCCTGGCTGTCATCGCAGGCATCGTGCTCCTTGCCGTAGGCGTGTTCAAAGGTCCCAAGACCAACCGTCCGGCCAAGACGCCTCAGACCGAGGTGATCGCCACCGACACCCTCGCTGAAGAGACACCCGCCGTGGCAAAGGAAGAGCCTCAAAAGGTTGAAGAGCCCGTCGCCCCTGCCGAAGAGCCCGAAGCAGAGCCCACGCCTGAGGTGAAAGAAGAAGAAAAGCCTGTCGCCGCCACGCCTGCCAGCCCATTCCAAAAGGAATTCTGGGATATGATCCACAGACGTGAGGTGCGCATGGACCCGTACGACAGCCTATACAAGGCCAACCGCAACCAGGTGGAAGGCGAAGAATACGACTACCTGCGCTTCATCATCCTGAAGGACTTCCCCTCCTTCAAAGAATGGAGCGGTAAGCTGCGCAACATCTCCCCGTCGGATGCCGAACAGATTCAAGACATCAGCACGTTGAAGGAGAAGATCAAAGCAACAGAATAAAATCATCATACAAAAACAAAAACATTTCAAGAAATGATCAGAAACAACTTCATCAAACGCCACAACGGCCCCACCGCATCGGATGCTGAAAAGATGCTCAAGGTCATCGGCGTGAAATCGCAAGAACAACTTGTCGACGAAATCATCGCTCCCGAGATTCGTCTGCCGAAAGACCTCAACATCGGCGAGGGCATGAGCGAATACGAAGTCATCAGCCACCTCAAGGCTCTGGGTGCCAAGAACAAGCAGTTCCGCAGCTACATCGGCTTGGGCTACTACAACACCATCACCCCTGGCGTCATCATGCGCAACATCCTTGAGAACCCGGGCTGGTACACCTCTTATACCCCCTACCAAGCTGAGATCTCTCAAGGCCGTCTCGAAGCCCTCGTGAACTACCAGACCGTCATCAGCGACCTCACCGCCCTGCCGTTGGCCAACGCCAGCCTGCTCGACGAAGGCACCGCCGCCGCCGAAGCCATGCTGATGTTCTGGCACGCCCGCAGCCGCGCCCAGGTGAAAGCAGGCGTGAAGAAGTTCTTCGTCGCCAACGACGTGTTCCCACAGACCATCGAAGTCATCAAGACCCGCGCCCACTTCCAAGGCATCGAGGTGGTGATCGACGACATCAACAAGTTCGACTGCAGCGAGGAATACTTCGGCGTGCTGATCCAGTGCCCCAACCAGTTTGGTGAGATCGTTGATAACCGCGCCAAGGTCGCCGCATGGAAAGAGAAAGGCATGCAAGTGGCCGTCGCCGCCGACCTTTTGAGCCTCACCCTCATCACGCCTCCCGGCGAATGGGGTGCCGACGTAGTACTCGGTTCCAACCAGCGTTTCGGTTTGCCGATGGGATTCGGCGGTCCTCATGCCGGTTACTTCGCCACCACTGAGGCCTACAAGCGTGAGATGCCCGGCCGTATCATCGGCATCAGCGTCGACGCCCTGGGCAACCCCGCCTACCGTCTGGCCTTGCAGACCCGTGAGCAGCACATCAAGCGCGAGCGCGCCACGTCGAACATCTGTACCGCACAAGCTTTGCTCGCCATCATGTCGGGATTCTACGCCTTGTATCATGGTCCGGAGGGCTTGATCGAAATCGCTCATCACATCAACTGCCTCGCCGGCAAGCTGACCTCAGAGCTGGCCAAACTCGGCGTGAAGCAGCTCAACAAATACTTCTTCGACACGCTGTTGTTCGAACTGCCCGAAGGCGCTTGCACCTGCAAGGTGAAGGAAGCCGCCGAGAAACACGGCATGAACTTCCGTATCATCGACAAGCAACACTTCGGCATCAGCATCGACGAGACCACGGCTCGTGAGGACATCAACGAAATCGGTCAGGTCGTCGCCGAAGCCCTTGGCAAGCAACACGAGGAGCTCGTCTGCGACCCGAACTGCCAGAAGTTCAGCGGCATCCCTGCCGAGATGCAGCGTACCTCCAAGTTCATGCAGGCCCCGATGTTCTTCAAGTACCGCAGCGAGACCGACATGATGCGTTACATGAAGAAGCTCGAGAACCGCGACCTCAGCCTCAACCGCTGCATGATCCCGCTGGGCTCCTGCACCATGAAGCTGAACCCCGCCACTTCGATGTATGCCCTCAGCTGGCCTGAGTTCGGCAACATCCACCCCTTCGTCCCCGCCGACCAAGCGGAAGGCTACCTCGAACTCATCGCCGAGATGGAGAAAGACCTCTGCGAAATCACGGGCTTCAAGGGCATGAGCTTCATGCCTAACTCGGGTGCCAGCGGCGAATATGCCGGTCTGCTCACTATCCGTCGTTACCAAGAGGCCAACGGTCAGGGTCACAGAAATATCTGCTTGATCCCTGCCTCTGCCCACGGCACCAACCCCGCCTCTGCCGCCATGGCTGGCATGCAGGTGGTGGTGGTTGCCTGCGACGAACACGGTAACATCAACCTTGAAGACGCCAAGGCCAAGGCCGAGCAATACAAGGACAACCTGGCTGCCTTTATGGTCACCTATCCCTCGACCCACGGCATCTACGAGGACGGCATCCGCACCCTCGTGAAGATCGTTCACGACAACGGCGGCCAAGTCTACATGGACGGCGCCAACATGAACGCCCAAGTCGGTCTGACCAGCCCCGGTTACATCGGTGCCGACGTCTGCCACCTCAACCTGCACAAGACCTTCGCCATCCCGCACGGCGGTGGCGGTCCTGGCGTAGGCCCCATCGGCGTGGCCGAACACCTGAAGCCCTACCTGCCCTCGCACATCCTGTTCCACTGCGGTGGCGAAAAGCAGGAAGGCGCTGTTTCAGCCGCTCCGTTCGGTAGCGCTCAGATCCTCACCATCACCTACTGCTACATCAAGATGCTGGGCGGTGAAGGCCTGAAGAAAGCCACCATGGGTGCCATCATGAATGCCAACTACCTGAAGGAAAGACTGAAGGACTACTACCCGATCCTGTATACCGGCAACCACGGCCATGTGGCTCACGAGATGATCCTCGACATCAACGGCATCAATAAGACTGTTGGTGTGGCCGCCATCGACATCGCCAAGCGTTTGATGGACTTCGGCTTCCACGCTCCTACCGTGGCCTTCCCGGTGCACGAGACCCTGATGGTGGAACCCACTGAGAGCGAGCCTATCGCCGAGCTTGACCGCTTCGTCGAAGCCATGATCCAGATCCGCAAGGAGATCAAGGACATCGAGGACGGCAAGGCCGAAAAGGGCAACAACATCATCAGCCACGCTCCTTACACCGCCGAGATGCTGATGGCTGACAAGTGGGAGTTCCCCTTCAGCCGTCAAGAGGCCGGCTTCCCGATGAAGAGCGACGTTCAGGACAAGTACTTCCCGCACGTCACCCGCGTCGACGATGCCTATGGCGACAGAAATCTGGTTTGCAAGTTCTCTGCTGAATAAGGAATTGTTTCACGCAGAATACGCAGAATACGCAGAATGAAAAAAAATCGCAACCTGAAGGTTGCGATTTTTTTCATTTTGTCATTCTCCTTGATAATCGACCAAAATCTCGTAATTCTCAAAGACGATCACTTCTCCAGCGGTGATCTTCGCCCGCTTGCGGGTCTCCACCTCGCCGTTGCGGAGCACCATGCCCGCTGTGACGACCTCTTGGGCCTCAGCGCCCGAATACACCACATCGCAGGCCTTCAGCAACGAAATCAAAGGGATGAAGTCCTCACCTTCACGAAGCGTGAAAAGGATTCTGTTGAGCTTTTTTGCCATATCAATTTGATTTAGGGATTTGCAATCGTTCAGCCTGCTTCCTCTCGGTATGCCTTGCCATCAGTTCCAACAGATACACCGACAGGCCACCCCAAACCGCCATCACAACAGCAATGAGCAACTCAGTGTTCCAATTCGGAAGATGAAACACATAATCCATCATGTCGGCAGTGGGTTCCTTCCACGGATAGACCACGGGCAGACTGCCCAGCATGAAACCTGCCAACACCGACAAGGTGGAATCGCGGTAGTCACGCATGAGCCACGAAAGCAAGTGCGAGAACGAAATGATACTCACTATCGCGCCCAATACGAACGGGAAAAGAATTCTTGCTCCATGCATAAATGTAGACGCCTTAGTCAAAGCAGGAATCGCCTCAGTGACAATCAGTTCGTAGTTGCCCATTAACAACATGAGGTGAGAGCCGGATACCCCAGGCACCACCATGCCCGTAGCTCCGACGATACCACAAAGGAAGAGATAGAGGAAATTATCGTTTGAATACGGGTTCGACTTGATGGACAACAAAAACGAAACCGCCAAGCCCAACAGAAGCAACACCACGTTCTTGACATTTACCTTTTCGATGCGCTTCATCACATATATCACCGAAGCAATAATGAGACCGATGAAAAACGACCAAGTGTACACCTCGTATGATTTCAGTGTTTGCTTTAGGAAGATGGCCGTCAGCACCATTCCCACCAAAAGCCCCAACACAATGGTTACCAAGAACTTGAAATCAGTACGGCGAGCAAACTCACCGAATTGCCCTTTGTTTAAAAACTTGAAGTTCTTGTGATTCAACGACTTAATAGCATTGACAAAGCGCTCGAATACGCCAAGAATCAGCGAAGCCGTACCACTCGATACGGGAAACACATTTACGGCTCCCATGATCATGCCTTTGATGAAATCCTTTATAGAAAGCCACATTTCAAGCATCGCCAATGCAATTTATTTCAAAACACAAAAATACGACAAAAATTGTAACCATAGGAAGATTTCATGATTCTAGTCAAAATGGTGCCATTTCATTGTAAATTTCTTATCTTTGCATCCATAAACAAAGATCATGACAGAAGAAAAAGTCGACTATCCACAGAACTTCGACATCAAGCTGATCATCGCCGCTGAGATTGCCATGGAAGAAGCCAAGCGCAACATCAGCAGGGCACTCAGCGAGAGTCAGACCGTGCACAGCTTCGTCAACGTGAGAAGCAGCGGCAAAGGCAACTACATCAGCTATTGCTACAACATCGACATCGAAAGCAAAGAGCACCTCGAGCGCACCTATGCCCTGCTCAGGACCATACCTGGACTCAAATTCGCCCTATGACAAAAGCCTATTCCATAAGAATCTACGGCCGTGTGTTCAACGTTGGGTTTCGGCGCTATGTGCACCGCTACGGGTTGCAATGCAACGTGACGGGCTATGTGGAGAACGACCATACAGACGACTGTGTCCACATCGAAGCCGAAGGCGATGAAAAAGACCTCGACCGCTTCACCTTGCTCTGCGGCGAAGGCACACCTTATTCATTTATCACCGACATGAAGATTGAGGCGGTGGCGCCGACGGGAAAATACGATGATTTTATGGAAATACGATGATTAAAAACAGGGCGAACACACAGGTTCGCCCCTACATACCGACTCTAAACTCTAAACTCTAAACTAAACAAAATGATAGACTTCTCCAAAATCCTCTTCCTCGACATTGAGACAACCTCGCAAGAGAAGGCATACGACCAACTCAACGAACGGATGCAGAAACTATGGGACAAGAAGGCAGAGCAACTCAACCGCGACAATCCCGAACTCAAGCCTTCCGACATCTATGACCGTGCCGCCATCTACGCTGAATTCGGCAAGATCGTATGCATCTCGGTGGGATTCTTCAACGGCAACCGTTTCCGTCTGAAGTCGTTTTACGGCCACGACGAGAAAGCCCTGCTCAACGACTTCGCCTACATGCTGAACCGTTACTACGACTACCCCGATGCCCAGCTCTGCGCCCACAACGGGAAGGAATTCGACTTCCCCTACATCGCCCGCAGGATGCTCATCAATGGCATACAGATCCCCAAAGTACTGCAAGTGGCAGGCAAGAAACCCTGGGAAACCAACTTCATCGATACCATGGAGCTATGGAAGTTCGGCGACTTTAAGAGCTACACCTCCTTGGACCTGCTCTGCGCCATCCTTGACATACCCACCCCGAAAGACGACATCAACGGCAGCGAAGTAGGCCGCGTCTACTGGCAGGATAACGACCTCGAACGCATCAAGACCTACTGCCAGAAGGACGTGCTGGCCATCGCCCAACTCATGCGCCGTTTCAACTACCTGCCCCTCATCCCTGACGACTGCGTGGACTACACCAACTGAGCATGCACATCCTCTCAAAATCGACTTATATCAAGGGCTTACAATGCGAGAAGGCATTGTACATGCAGAAGAAACACCCTTATCTACGCGACAAACTCAGCATCGAGCAAAGGGCCAGGTTCCAACGCGGCACCGATGTCGGCGTGCTGGCTCATGAGGTCTTCCCTGGCGGCATCGACATGTCGCCCAACTCACCCTCGCAGTTCCCCAAGAAGGTGCAAGAGACGATGGAGAACCTCAGCAACCCAGAAGTCAATGTGATGTATGAGGCTGTGTTTCAGCATAACGACACGCTCATCATGCTCGACATACTGGTCCGCGATGGTGACCGTTGGTTGGCGGTGGAAGTGAAGAGCTCCCTGCGACTCAGCGACACCTATTATAATGATGCCGCACTGCAGTATTATGTGTTGCACGGTTGCGGGGTGCCACTCAGCGACTTCCGCCTCATGTACCTCAACGGCGACTACGTGAAAGACGGCCCCATCGACGTGAAGCAGCTGTTCAAGATGGAGTCGGCCATGGATTATGTCGTTGAGCGAGAGGACTTTGTGGCGCAAAATGTGGAACGATTGAAAGCAGTTGTGGCACTGCCCCATTCCCCCGTCGTCAACATCGGGACGCAATGCCACAACCCCTACCCTTGTGACTTTCAGGGACATTGCTGGAAACTCATCCCGAAAAACAGCTTCCTCTTCACCACCGCGATGGACGACGAAGCCTTGTTCCAAAGCTATTTCAACGGGGTGAACACCAACGCCAAGATGCTGCAGGTGCTGGATCCTGATTCCGAGGAAGCCCATCAGATCGAGGCTTTGGAGACCAATTCGTTTTACATTGATTATAAAACACTTTACTCATTAGCGCCACAACCCAAACCCAAGTCGGTGGCTTTCTTGAACCTGCTGCTCGACCGCCCCGCCGTACCCGAACTCGACGGCACTCGGCCTTACGAGGAGATGATTTTGGCTTTCGCTTTGCAAGGAGAGCATGAGCAGGACGCAGCCATAGATCCCATGCCGCCCACAGGCCCACGCAGGGATGACATGGCTGCTGAAAACTGTTTCGTTTGGGACTGCTTCGACGACCACAACCGCTGGAAAGAAGCCATCGGTTTGCTCATCGAGAGACTCTCGCGTTACGAGCTCATCGTCTGCTTCACACCCCAAAACCTCACCACCACCCTGCTCCGTCACGAGATCATCCAGAACCAAAACGTGGGCTACAAAATCTTCAACCTCTACGAGGTGCTGCAAGAGGCCAATTTTTACCATCCGGCCATCAAACGGGGGCTCACTTTGCAACGTCTTGAGACAGCCCTTTTTGACGAGGCTAAGCTCTTCGAACACAGCCGAATTCTCCTTGAAGCCACCAGCAACGACCTCATAGGTTATCAACAGGCACGCGAAGACTTAATCACTGAGAATAAAGTCGTTGCAAATACTTATCAACATCTTTTCAAGTAGTTGATAACTTCCTTTGCTACTTCAAATGGGGTCGCGGAATAATCCGTATTTTTGCCCTTTGAAATCGTAGATTAGACGAAGTCAAAACGAACAAAGAAATCCTTTTTTATGCCTAACGATATTACTACACGCCGTCCTTTTGGCGACACTGCCAAGCGCAATTTGATGACCGCCGAACAAGTTTTTGCCAACCAAGGCCGCATCCCTCCACAGGCCACCGACCTCGAAGAAGTCGTGCTCGGTGCCCTCATGCTGGAAAAAGATGCCGTCAATGAAGTGATCGACATATTGACGCCCGAAGCCTTCTATCTCGACAAGCACCAGAAGATCTTCGCAGCCATCAAAGCCTTATTCGGAAAATCAGAACCCGTCGATATCCTTACCGTCACAAACGAGCTCAAGCAACGTGGCGAGTTGGAGATGGTGGGGGGAGCCTATTACATCTCGAAGCTCACCAACCGCGTCGTGTCGGCGGCCAACATCGAATACCACGCCCGTATCATCATGCAGAAGCACATCCAGCGTCAGCTGATCCTGCTTTCATCCGAGATGATCCACGATGCGTTTGAAGACACCTCCGACGTGTTCGACCTGTTGGACAAGGCCGAGAACAACCTCTTCCAGATCAGCGAGAACAACCTGCGCCGCAGCTACGACTCGATGCAGGACTTGGTGAGCAAGGCCATCCAGGAGATACAAAACGCCAAGGATGCCGACAACAAGCTGCGCGGCGTGCCTTCGGGCTACACCGCCCTCGACGAGATCACCCAAGGCTGGCAGAAGTCGGACCTCATCATCTTGGCAGCCCGTCCCAGTATGGGTAAGACCGCCTTCGCCTTGAACCTGGCCCGCAACGCCGCCGTCCAATTCAACAAGCCCATCGCTTTCTTCTCATTGGAGATGTCATCAGTGCAGCTGGTCACCCGTCTGATCTCAACCGAGACCTCGATCACCTCCGGAAAGTTGCGTAAAGGCGACCTAGCCGAATACGAGTGGCAACAGCTGAACACCAAGGTCACCCCGCTGACCAACGCGCCTATCTACATCGATGACACGCCCCAGCTCTCCGTGTTCGAGTTGCGCGCCAAATGCCGACGCCTGAAACAACAGCATGACATTCAGATGGTCTTCATCGACTACCTGCAACTCATGACCGCAAAAGGCGACAAGGGCCTCAACCGTGAGCAGGAAATCAGCACCATCTCGCGTTCGCTGAAGAGCTTGGCCAAGGAGTTGGAAATCCCCGTGTTGGCACTCTCCCAATTGAGTCGTAGCGTGGAGCAACGTCCCGGCTCCAAGAAGCCCATCCTCTCCGACTTGCGTGAGTCGGGCGCCATCGAACAGGATGCCGACATGGTAATGTTCATCTATCGTCCCGAATACTACAAAGAGGGAGTGGATGAGGAAAACAAGGTCCCAGGTTACACCATCATCGACATTGCCAAGCACCGTAATGGTAAGCTGGGTGAGGTGGAGCTGAGATTCGTCGGCCAATATACCCGCTTCGAAGAATTGGAACATGGTTCCGAAAGCAACTATTATAGCGGCGTCAGTCCCAACAGCCAGTTCGACCAGCCACAGGTTTACAGCTCCAAGATGAACAACGAGAATGGCATGGAGTCCTATACCCCTTCCATCACCACAGATGAGTCCACCCCCTTCTAAACGATTGAGCCATGAAGAAAGACGAAAAGAAAGTCCCCCATTCCAAGAGCAACCCACTGAAATTCAACGTCACAGAGCCTATTCAGTTGATGGATTTCCTGATGCGTAAGATGGACGGCATCAGCCGCAACAAAGTCAAGCGCATGCTGGCCAACAAGGTCGTTTCGGTCGACGGAAAGCGCACCACCCAGTTCGACTTCGCCCTCGAGCCCGGCATGGTCGTCGAAATCGGCAAGCCCACGGCAAGGGAGCGCTTCCGCAGCCCATGGCTGAGCATCGTATACGAGGACAAATACCTCCTCGTCATCGACAAGAAGGAAGGTCTGCTCACCAATAGCCCCACCAAGGAGAAAGACACGGCGCAAGGCATCTTGAACGACTATTTCATCTACACCCAACAACGCTGCCGTGCCCACACCATACACCGCCTCGACCGCGACACTAGCGGTCTGATGCTCTTCGCCAAGAGCAAGGAGGTGGCATTGATGTTTGAGGAAGACTGGAAAAACACCGTCTACGACCGCCGTTATGTGGCCGTGGTATGCGGCTGCATGGAAAAGAAGGAAGGCATCGTGAAGTCGTGGCTCAAGGACAACAAGGCTTTCATCACCTACTCAAGCCCCACCGACAACGGGGGCAAATACGCGGAGACCTACTATGAGACCTTGTATTCCAACTCAAGGTATTCGTTGGTCGAATTGCAGTTGGAGACGGGCCGCAAGAACCAGATCCGCGTCCATATGGCCGACATCGGGCACCCCGTGGTGGGCGACCCGAAATACGGCCGTTCGCCCGAATCAGATGCCTACGACAACTCATTGGGCCGTTTGTGCCTTCACGCCTACAAACTCTGCTTCCATCATCCCATCAAAAACGAAGACATGGAGTTTGAGACGCCCTTCCCAAAAGTGTTTGCCAAACCGTTCCCAGGGATGATGGACAAGCTGTAATTCTTTTACCTTAATTGATTGGCAACCACCTCCGCAATATCCTTAACTACGACAGGTGATTTTCTCGCAAAGGTCTTCAGACACAACGGACATGCTGTCACAATCTCATCCGGATTGTTGAACATCAAATCGTTGACCGAGTTAGCCGTTATTTCATCACGTTCCTGCTGAGTCAAATAGAAGCTGCCGAGACTTCCGCCACAGCAGATACTCAACTCCTTCTCTGACTTTGCCTTCCGCAAATGACCGATGCTTTCAATCACCTCACGAGGCTCGTCATACACACCGAAGGCCCTTCCAAGCTCGCATGGGTCGTGATAAACGTAATTGATGTCATTCTTGTCGACTTTCAACTTGCCTTGCTTGACAAGTTCGTCAATGTATTGTGTATGATGCAGAATCTCAATGCCTTCAAGATGATATTCCTCCTTGAAGACCTTGTAACAAATCGGGCAAGAAAGCACCAACCTCTTGACACCTGATTTCTTGATCAACTCCGTGTTTTTCGCAATCATGGCTTGCGCCTCGGCTTTCTTACCGCTCAACAACATCGGTCGACCGCAGCAGATGCCACCGTCTTTGTCCATAAACTCGTACTTCTCCCCTGCCGCCTCCATAATTTGCTTCATGGCGCGCATGATCTTTGGCGTGAGCTGGGTCATGCAGCCAGCGAAATAGAGGATTTTAGCATTTTCTTTCGTTTCTGCCGCCACATTTTCGAGATACGAATGGTCGCTTTTGATTTGATAAGGCACAGCTTCACGTTGGCTCATCTTGATGTCGCACGACTCGATGGTCACCGGGCAAACCGCGACACATTTCCCACACTGCATACAAGTCTCGGCTATGCGTTGCGCTTCTTCCTTGTCTCCATTTCTCAGCCGCTTCATGAAATAAGCCGATGTGTTGCCGCTGTTTTTGTCGTTGACGCTCATCGGGCAGGCATCAATGCACAAGCCACAACTCGGGCAGGAATAAATTTGCGCCAAAGCGTAACCCTTACGAGGCTCACGCGGCTTCAGGCCCGCATGACGCAACAGGATAAACAATGCTTCCGTCGGGATGTGCATATAGCGCGTGAACGGCAGCATAAACATAAACACCATCAAATCAAGTGAATAGAGCCACCAAAAGGCCATAATATTGCTCTTCTCGGCAATGAGACGGAAAGGGAAAATGGTCCACAAGGCGAAACGAATCATGTTGTCGGCAAACCCGAAGTGCATGATGCGTTTGACACCGACCATCTTCGAATGGATTTTCTTCACCACGGCTATCAGGATGCCACTGATGATCATCAGGAGGAAGAAATCCATGAGGAAAGCAAAAACTGGCGTTTCCTCGGCGAAATACTTGAAGAAAATTGGATAATAAGCATTCGAAAAAATGCGTGCAAACCCTTCAGCATCAACACCTTCAAGTGGCTTCAGCGTAAACAGCATCACATGACCGATGACGATAATCATGAACCAGCCAAAGGCGATGGCCGTGTGCATGTAACCGAGAATCGGGTTGCGTTTCCATATCTTCACGTGGAAGAGGCAGTCGCCAAACAGGTCGCGGATGTTGGCCCATGCCGTCTTGGGCGTGACCAACGAACGCCAAAACTTCTTTCGGTCGTCTTTCGGCAACTGGCCGATGACCCTGAAAAGCCCCACAGCGCAATAGGCCAGCACGAAAGCCATGCCAAGCACAAAGGGGAGCACAAAAGGATGGAATATCTGTGAATTCATCGTGTAATGTCTAACAAAAGCCTACGAATATTGATGCCGCGCGGGCACACCAAGGTGCATTTGCCGCAGAGCATGCAACGTTGAATCATTTTTTTGGCCTCGTCTTCCTTGCCTCGCTGAAGCATCAGAAGAATGCGGCGAAAGCTCATCTCAGTGAACTGACCCGCAGTGCAAGTCGCATTGCATGAGCCACATGCGATGCAAGTGTTGATGTCAGGATTGGTCTCCTTCAGACGGTTGAAGGTCGAAAGGTCGACGTCGTCCATCTTGACATGTGAGCTGGGTGACAAACTAAAACCGAAATCCATGGCTTACCTGTTGATATAATTGAACACTTCCACAGCTACAGCACGTGCCTCGGCAATGGTGTCAGGCAGCGACTTCGGCGCGGTGCAGGCACCAGCCACGAAGACGCCTTCTTGTGCGGTTTCGTTCATGCCCAAATACGTGTCCTTACTCTGCATGAAGCCATCGCTGTTGTCGGCAACACCGAGCTTCTGCTGGATGGCATTGATGCTCTTGTTTTTCTCCATGCTGCACATCAGCACAAGCAGGTCGAGCGTCATTTTGAGCGGCTTGCCAAACAAAGTGTCCTCCGCCTTGATGACCAACTTGCCGTCCATGTTCTCCGAGACCTCACAAACGCGACCACGCACGCATTTCACGTCGAAATCTTTTTGGGTCTTGAGGTAGAGGTCCTCATAACCCGGCCCGAACATACGCAAATCCATGTAGAACGTATAGACCTCGGCATCCGGAAACACCTCCTTGACTTCGCAAGCCTGCTTCAACGCCGTGGCACAGCACACTTTCGAGCAATAGGTGTTGCACACCTTCACGTCGCGGGCACCTACGCAATGCACGAAGCCAATCCGTTTCGGATGATTGATGCGTTCGTCCTTGCCCGTTCTGAAGAATTGTTCCAATTCGGCGTTGGTTATCACGTTGTTGTAGATACCGTAGCCGTATTCTTGCTTCCGCTCAGCTTTGAAAACATCGAAGCCCGTGGCAAGAACGACCGCTTGTACATCCAACTTTTCGTTATTGCTCAAAACGGCATGAAACCCATTATTATCTCTTTGGATGTCAACGACTTCAGTCTCAAGTCTGACATCAACGCCTTTCACGTCATCGAGCATCTTCTCAACTACGTCCTTGGCGGGATGAAATGCAGGGAACAGCCTGTCCCACTGCGCGATATGGCCACCAAGGGCCTCGCTTTTCTCGATAATGACAGGATGCAGCCCCATTTTGTACAACTGCGAGGCGGCTTCCATTCCGGCGGCTCCACCGCCGATGATCAATATTTTTTCTTTCATAACCTTGGTTGATCTAACTCACTTTAATACACGACGGGCATTGTGGCCGGCCCAAGTCCTTGCCATTAACACCCTGATATTTCTTTTTCGGGTCGTAGGGAACGCCCATTTTCTCAAGTAGCGGCTCAATAGCGACCTGGTGCATTTGGAGACCAAGGTCCCAAGGGTCGTAACCCATCACCAAGCCAGCCACTTCCTCGTAGGTCAAGGCGGGGATGCCGTAGCCACTCTTGCCGTAGGTCTTGCCCGTCTGCTCCGCGATGACATACTGCCAACGGTCGAGGAAATAAGGGCAACCTGGGCAGTTGGTGATGATCAAGTCGGGCTCGTATGGCTCCATCGACTCGAATTTCTTATAGGTGTTCGACTCCGAATAGCCCCTATTGGCCTGCACGAAATATTGGCGGAAGCCGAAACCGCAGCAATGGCGACGCTCGGGGTAATCGACGACCTCACCGCCCCATGCCTCAATCATTCCGACCAAAACATGCGGATACTCGGCGCCACCGAAGCCCTTCGAAGGAAACATCTTCGAATAGTGGCATCCGATATGCTCGACCACCTTCAATGGCTTGCCCGTCTTGGCATTGACCAACGGGAATTTCATCTGTTTCGCAATGTCGAACCTGAACTTATAGATCAAGTCGCTGGCATGGGCGAGATATTTTGGTTTGGCGAACTCCTTTTTGCACGAATCCCAAAGATATTGGCGAATCTTGGCCTCCAGCTCGGGATATTCATGCCAAGTCTCCAGCGTCTCGGTGTAGCACCCGAACGAGGTAATGCAAGAACACACGTAGTTTTCGTAGCCGCTCTCATGCATCAAGGCGAACTGGCGCGCAATAATCGTCATCGCCGTCTCCTGCGGGATGGTGTCGCTGTGGTAGGCAATGCCGCCGCAGGTGGTATGATACGGGTTCTCGTACATGTCCTTCCTCAACTTGTTTCGCGTGATGTCCAAGAAAGTCACCTCCGAGCCTGGCCAAAACGCCTGACGGATGCAACTCCTCACGTAGAAATAATGATCGTCAGGAATGTCCTTTTGGTAATCCGCCCAAATCTTCTGTTTTCCTTCAATAATCATTTGGTATTCAGAGATTTAAAATTCAATATTTAAAGATTTAAGTGCTTTTCGGCATCGTTTTGCGTATACACCTTCATGAAATACTCCTCGTCGGTGAGGTGTTCCTTCTCCGCCTCTTGGTGCGCATCATTGAGCACTTGGTTCATCAGTTCGGTTGCGCCTGTCACGTCGAAAATGTTCTTCAGCTGGTCGAGGCTCTCCTGCGGAATCTTGCGCAATCCGCCTGGGCCATCGCCATCGAGATTGGAACCCATACGGGCATGAACGTCGTCCAAATGCTCGTTGACCCATTTTCCGACCGTGCCGTATTCCAAATGCGTTTCGTAGGCAAACGTGCGTGGATAGACGCAATAGCCATAGTTCAACACATTGGAACACAAATCCTTGACCACAACATACTGTTGTCTCCCCTTCTCCGACTGCATATAAAGACCGCTTCGCATCGAGAGCTTACGCAACGCCATGATGACCAAGCCAGGCGCGTTGGCACGCGGACAGCGCGTCACACACGACATGCACTCGCCACAATACCAAATCGTGTCGCTTTTCAGAAGCTCTTCCAAGTCGGCCTCGCTTTTGCGCGCGACGATGTTGACGATGTTCTTCGGGTTATATTTGTAGAACTCCGCAGCCGGACAAACGGCAGTGCACACACCGCAGTTCATGCAGGCCTTCAAACCTTCCTTTATCCTATAATCCTTATAAAGTTCCTCAACTAATTGTCCTTTAAACCTATAGTCCATAAATAGTTCATTGGTTTACTGTAAGTATACTTACTAATTGGCGGCAAAAATACAATTTTTGGTTTAAACAAGGGCATTTGTGTGATTTTAAACATAAGATTGTGATTTGTTTTTCGATTAAAACACTTTGGCGATTGTTTTTTCTTAAATTTGCAGCATGAAAACTGAAAAGCAAATCGCTGCGGCGGCTGCCGCGTTTGCCGGGCGGTGGAAAGGTCGCGGATATGAGCGCGGCGAGTCACAGCTGTTCTGGGCCGACTTATTAAGCAATGTGTATGGCGTGAAGGATTTGTCCTCCTTCATCCGCTACGAAGAACAAGTGAGTAGCATGGTGGACTCCACCAACTTCATCGACGGCCACATCCCATCGACGAAGGTGCTGATTGAACAGAAATCCATCAACAAGGATTTGAGGAAGGGCCTTCCGCAAAGCGATGGTTCTGTGCAGAATCCGTTCCAGCAAGCGAAGCGGTATGTGGCCAACATGCCGCTGAGCGAGCACCCGCGATGGATTGTGACCTGCAACTTCAAGGAGTTCCTAATCTATGACATGGAACAGCCTAACGGCGAACCCGAGCAGATCCTGCTGGAAAACCTGGACAAGGAGTATTACCGCCTGCAGTTTCTCGTGGACGCGAAAAGCGAACATATCTCGAAGGAGATGCAAGTCTCGATGAAGGCCGGCGAGATTGTCGGCCGCATCTATGATGCACTGCTGAAGCAGTATGACGACAATTCGCCCGTGGCGTTGCGCTGGCTGAATATCCTTTGTGTCCGAATTGTATTCTGTCTCTATGCCGAGGATGCCGGTGTGTTCAGTCACGACCAGTTCCATGACTTCCTGAATGCATACGACGCCAAGGACATGCGCAGGGCTTTGGCAGATTTATTCATGGTGCTCAACACGCCCGTGGAGAAGCGTAGCCGCTATTTGGCCGATGACTTGAAGGCCTTCCCATATACCAATGGCGGTTTGTTTGAAGAGGAAATTGAAATTCCGCAGTTTACGGAGAAATTGAAACAGACCTTGCTCCAGAACGCGAGCCTTGATTTTGATTGGAGCGAAATTTCGCCCACCATCTTCGGAGCCGTGTTTGAGAGTACGCTGAACCCTGAAACAAGGCGTAGCGGTGGGATGCATTACACCTCTATCGAAAACATCCACAAGGTGATTGACCCTCTCTTCCTGAACGACCTTCGCCGCGAATTGGACGAGATTTTGGAAGTGAAAGAAGAGAAGAAACGTTTGCGCCGTCTCGATGAGTACCAGGACAAACTGGCCACACTCACCTTTCTCGACCCTGCCTGTGGCAGCGGCAACTTCCTGACTGAGACTTATTTGAGTTTGCGTCGATTGGAAAACGAAGTCATCCGCGAACGGTACCATGGGCAGTCTTTCCTCGGCTTGGAAGGTGCCAGCCCCGTTAAGGTGAGCATCCATCAGTTCTACGGCATAGAGATCAACGACTTTGCCGTGACGGTGGCCACCACCGCGCTGTGGATATCGGAGGCTCAGATGCTGACCAAGACGGAACAGATTGTGCAGCATGACATCGACTTCTTGCCGCTGAAGAGCTACGCCAATATCAAGGAAGGTAATGCGCTTCGGGTTTCTTGGACCGAATGGGAGATTTCGGAGCAAAATCCTGTAATCATTGCGAACAAAACCAATGTCTATCCTACCAAAACCGCTCCTGTCACCATAGCAAGCGAAGCCCCTGCACAATACGAATCCATCGATTTGTATAGTGATAATCTAACCATTCACACCTCAGCCCCTGAACCTCCAACCTATCATGTTGATTTCGATTATATAATGGGCAATCCGCCGTTTGTGGGAGCACAATACATGACAAAAGAACAAAAGACCGATTTGATGAATTTGTTCCCCAAAAACAAACATTCCGGCGAACTTGATTTTGTAGCAGGTTGGTATAAAAAAGCAGCCAATCTTATGAATGGCAGTGACATCCGATGTGCTTTTGTTTCTACAAATTCAATTACACAAGGAGAGCAAGTCGCCGCTTTATGGGAAGAACTATTTGAAAACGGAATTCACTTTGATTTTGCTTACAGAACATTTCGTTGGGACAGTGAGGCAAGCTTGAAAGCACATGTTCACTGCGTGATTATTGGATTCAGTTGCTGTGCTAATTATCGAAAGAAGATCATCTATTCAAGTGATTCACAATGTTCTGAGGTGAACAATATCAATGCTTATTTGTTGGATGCAATCAATGTTTTTATTGGAAGCAGAAGCAAACCTATTTGCGATGTACCGCAAATATCAAAAGGTTGCCAGCCAACAGATGGAGGAAACCTTATCATCGAAGAAAAGGATTATGAAGAGTTCGTCAAAAAAGAGCCCGGCGCGTTAAAGTTCATCAAAAAACTAGTTGGTGCACAGGAGTTCATCAACAATAAAAAACGCTATTGTCTTTGGCTCGTTGATGCAAGTCCAGCAGAGCTTCGCAAGATGCCTTTGGTCATGAAAAGAATTGAAGCTTGTCGGGAAATGCGATTGAAGAGTACTGATAAGGCGACAAGAAAACTTGCCGAAACGCCAACCGTATTTAGAGAAACATACAATCCAAAGACATTCATCATTGTTCCAAGTACAAGCTCTGAACGCAGACGTTATATTCCCATGGGCTTTTTGGATGAGAACACGATTTCAACGAATCTGAATCTCATCATTCCCGAAGCAACCCTTTATCATTTTGGTGTGCTTACCAGCAATGTTCACATGGCATGGATGCGAGCCGTGGCTGGTCGCTTAAAAAGCGATTATCGATACTCGAAGGATATCGTTTATAATAATTTCCCATGGTGCCAACCAACAGATGAACAAAAAGCGAGAATCGAATCTGCCGCCCAAGGCATCCTTGATGCAAGGTGCAAGTTCCCTGATTGCTCGCTTGCTGATTTGTACAACGAATCACTTATGCCTCCCGAGCTACGCCGTGCCCATCAGGAGAATGACAAAGCCGTGATGCAGGCGTATGGTTTTGATCCTAAAATCCTGGTCGACGATAATGAAGCTCCAATTGTTGCCGAACTATTCAAACTATATCAAACACTTACCAAATAATGACCAAGAAAAGGAACTGTTTAAGCTGTATGAACAAATGACAAGGGGAAAAACAATAAAAAGCAAAAAGTGGGGCAATAGTTGTGCAAAGCATCAAAAGAAAAGCCCTAACTGATTGATTATCAATTAGGGTTTCAGTCGAACCTGCACACCTCTCGATATACGCACCTGAAACGTACGCGTCTACCAATTCCGCCATCGGGGCTTGGTGATTGTGCCCAGGACAA
This sequence comes from Candidatus Alcium sp. F082, assembly GCA_001543395.1. Taxonomy (GTDB): domain Bacteria; phylum Bacteroidota; class Bacteroidia; order Bacteroidales; family F082; genus Limimorpha. The sequence goes on from LPNG01000009.1 coordinate 48,213, forward strand.
GAGTCGAACTTGCATGCCGTAATCGGCACCACCCCCTCAAAGTGGCGTGTCTACCAATTTCACCACCTGGGCTCGAAATCGGCTGCAAAGATACAACTTTTTTCAATGCTGTAACCACTTTGAGAACTTTTTTGATATTTTTTTTCTTTGCATTACTTAATTTCTTATTTTTGAAGCGTTTAAAAACCACAATTATGCTTACAGAAAAAGACCTTCAACAGCTTTCAGAAAGAAACATCGCTGAAAATCAAATAATAAACCAAGTCGCCCAGCTGAAAAGAGGCACACAATATGTCCAACTCATGCGCCCCGCCACCCTCGGCGACGGCATCCTGCGCCTCGACGAGGAACAGGTGAACATGATGACCGCCGTCTTCGACGCCGATAAGGAGTTCTACCAACTCACGAAGTTCGTCCCCGCCTCAGGCGCCGCCTCACGAATGTTCAAGGACCTCTTCGCCTTCATCGAGACCGGTGAGGACAGCAAATTCACGGAGTTCTTCTTCGCCCACATCCATAGCTTCGCCTTCTTCGACGACCTCAACGCCGCCGCGAAACGCCTCTATGGCGCCGACATCGACAGCCTCCTGAAAGAAGGCCGCAAGGTGGATGTCGTGAAAGCCCTGCTTTTGGACGACGGACTGAACTACGGCAAGCTGCCCAAGGCCCTGCTGAAGTTCCACCACTACCCCACCTTCAACCGCCTGGCACTTGAAGAACACCTCGTGGAAGCCGCACACTACGCCACCGACAACGAAGGCGTGGCCAAGCTCCACTTCACCGTCTCGCCCGAGCACGAGGAGCCTTTCAAGAAGACTGTCAACGCGCTGAAAGCCGACTACGAAAAGAAATACGGCGTGCGCTACGACATCACCTATTCCTGCCAGAAGCCGTCCACCGACACGGTGGCCATCGACGCCAACGGCGAGCTGTTCCGCGAGGCTAACGGCAAGATCCTGTTCCGCCCCGGCGGCCACGGTGCACTCATCGAGAACCTCAACGACCTCGGTGAGGAGATTGTCTTCATCAAGAATATCGACAACATCGTGCCTGAGACCAAGTCACAGACGACCATCACCTATAAAAAGGTGTTGGCGGGTCTCCTCCTCCACCTGCAGCAGCGCGCCTTCGACTACCTCGATATGCTCGACCAAGGAGCCGTCAGCGCCGAAGAGCTCGAAGAAGCCCTCAGATTCGCAAAGGACGACCTGATGATGGAAATCCCCGACTTCGTCAACGAATACAACGATATCGAAAAGATCGACTACCTCTACAACAAACTCAACCGCCCCATGCGCATCTGCGGCATGGTGAAGAACGAAGGCGAACCCGGCGGCGGTCCCTTCTGGGTGAAGAATCTGGATGACGAAATATCGCTGCAGATCATCGAGTCCTCACAAATCAACCACAAGGACGAGGGCCAAGAGGCCATCTTCCAAGGCTCCACCCACTTCAACCCCGTCGACCTGGTGTGCGGCTGCTGGAACTACAAGGGCGAGGCTTTCTGCCTGACCGACTACGTCGACGTCAACACGGGCTTCATCTCCAACAAGTCGAAAGACGGCCGCGAGCTGAAAGCCCTCGAGCTGCCCGGCCTCTGGAACGGCGCCATGGCCGACTGGATCACCATCTTCGTCGAAGTCCCCATCGAGACCTTCAACCCGGTGAAGACCGTGAACGACCTATTGAAACCTATGCATAATTGAAAACAACAATAATAGAAAACAATAAAAAACAAGAAAACCATGACACTAAGCAAAGATGAATTTAAGGTAATGGTGATGCTGTATGCCGCCAACACCGACGGCAACATCCAGTCGGAAGAAGTGAAAGTGATGCTCGAAAAGACCGGTTTCGAGACGGTGGACAAAATGGAAAGCATGTTTGCCAAGATGAGCGACGCCGAAGTCATTGAATGCATCCGCGAGAACAAACCCCTTTATGCCGCCACCGAGGGCGACCGCATCGACCTCCTTGCCGACCTCTGTGCTATCATTGAGGCAGACGAAAAATGCACTGTGATGGAAGAAACGATGGTAAGGAATATACGGCGGTTGCTGGAATAAGACCCCACCATGAATAAGTTCATCGAAAGAATCAAAGGGAGCAAGGTCTCAGCCTTCATCCAAGCCTTGATTGTTCTGCTGTTGCTGGCCATCATCGCCATCGCCTTTTTCAGGGTCCGGATTCCGCATTATTGGAGGTGGATCCTCTTTGGCGCCACCATGTTGCTTATCATCCTACAATGTTGCAGGCTGAAATACCCACTGCTGCTTCTCGACAGGATCTTCGCCAACTACGCCGGAAAGCAGATCGCCATGGCACTCCTCATCTTCATCGTCACCTTGGACTTTGGCCTGTGTCTTTTCCCAAACAGCGGGATGCGCAGTACCTTCAGGGACTTCATCAGCCCCATGATCTTGATAGAGGAAGCCTCGGACGGCTATCGGTATGAGTTCGACACCACGCAATATGCCAGCAACTACGACAAAGTGGCCATCGTCAAGGAGCCTGCCCAATACAAGAGCCGGATGGAGTACTTCAAACACGGTTTCATCTATTTCCTGGGCATCTTCATCTTCAACGGCCTGCTCATCGCCACCATCAACCGCTTCATGGCCACCCGTGCCGACCGTTACAAAAGCGGGGCGAACACCTATAAGAGCATGAGCGGCCATTATGTCGTCATCGGTTACGGCCCTTCGTGCGCCTCCATCCTGCGCAACATATACAACCGCGGCAATATGGACTCCACGACACGATTCCTGATGCTCACCCGCCAAGACCCCGAGATGGTGCGGCGCCAAATCGCCTCACAACTGCAGGACTTGGAGGAAAAGACCGTCATCTACTCCGGTGACATGGACACGGCATCCCACTTGGGCCGGCTCAACATCGACAAGGCCAAGGAAGTGTTCATCTTGGGCGAAGGCCGTGAGACAGGGCGCGACTCCAAGAACCTGGAATGCGCCAAGTCGGTGAAGGAGATGAGAGGCCACCGCTGCCAAGGGAAGCCCATGCACGTCAACGTGCAATTCGACAAGCCCTCCTCCTACTCGACCATCAAACGCATCACCATCCCAAAGAACTACTACAAGAACGATCAAGACGACGAGCTGATTTATCTGAGGCCTTTCAATTTCTATGAAAACTGGGCAAGACTGCTGTGGGGCACCTGCCAGATAGAAGGCTATCGCACCCTCGACCGCGGCATGATGGTGGACAACGACCCCGAAAAGGGCTTGATCCTGGCCGACAAGCATGTCCATCTCTTCATCGCCGGATTCAACGAGATGGGCGTCGCCCTACTGCTCGAGGCGTTGCGCGTGTGCCATTATCCCAACTACGACGAGACTACGGGAGCCAACAAGACCCGCATTACCGTCGTCGACCCAAGGATGGACGACATCCTGCCCCGCTTCAAGTCGGAGTATGCCTATCTGAGCCAGATCACCGACGTCGACATCGAATACAAAGCCTGTCAGATTGAAGACGACGCCATTCGATGCGAGCTTGACGATTTGGCCAGACGCCAAGACGTTGTGCTGACCGTCGCCCTCTGCTTCGAGGATGCCGACAGCAGCCTCTCGGCCGCCCTCTCACTGCCCGACGCGCTCTATTACCATATCGTGGACGGACAGATCGTGCACAACACCGACGTGGAGATCCTGGTGCGCCAAGAGATCAAATCGGGCCTGGCCGACGCCTTGGACGAGGAGAACGGCAAATACGCCAACGTGAAGATCTTCGGCACCTTGGACAAGGGCGTCGACGACCAGCTGCTTGACGACAAGATGGCCATCATCATCAACGCCCACTACCACTTCAAGTATGGCTCAGAGCCGTCAAGAGACTTCTTCGGGCTGGTGGAGGAAGACAAGGACAAGGCCTTGGCTGAGGCCGCCACGGAGTGGATCGCCTTGAACGAAGACAAGCGCTTCGCCAACCGTTACCAGACAGAGATCTACAAGACCTACCAGACCTACCGTCCGCTGTTGGAGCAAAAGCCCGAACTGCTCTACCAGACCGAGCATTTGCGTTGGTGCGCAGAGCGGAGCATCACCGGCTACCGCGACCTGCACGACCCCGACATCAAGAGCGGCACCTACCAGATCCACCACCTCCTCGTGCCCTACCACGACTTGAACGACCATGAAAAAGGCAAGGACAAAGACGTCTTGGAAATCATGGACAAGGTGGTGGCACTGGCGGACAGTATCAAAGAAAACATCCTATAGCATAATTCCATGAAAAAGCTGCTTCTACTCACCATTCCCATAGTGATAGGTCTCACCGCCTCCGCCCAGACCCAACAGGGCTATGTAAAAACCAAAGGCCGCATGGTGAACGGCAAACTGGTGCCTGGACAAGGCTTGAAAGGGGCCACGGTCTCAGTGAAAGGACGCACTGCTGTGTTGGTGAATGCCAATGATGGTGCCTTCTCCTTCCCTGTTCCCGACAAACAGTTCCGCTTAGACTCGGTGAGGAAGAAAGGCTACCAACTCGTGGACATGGAGGCTTGCCCTAGAACCTATAACTATTCCGGCAACCCCATTTACATCGTGATGGAAACGCCAGACCAACAGTTGCAGGACCAGCTTGCCGCCGAGCGGAAGATTAGGCGTAATCTCCAGAAGCAATTGCAGGACAAGGAGGACGAGATAGAAGACCTGAAAGCTCAGCAAAAGATCTCGGATGAGGAATACCGCCAAGCTTTGCAGAAGCTCTACCAAGACCAGGAAAACAACGAGCAACTGATCAAGGACATGGCCAAGCGATACTCTGAACTGGATTATGACCAGCTGGATGAGTTTTACAGACAGGTATCGTATTGTATTGAAAATGGCGAGCTGGTTAAGGCCGATTCGCTTTTGAGGACTCGAGGAGACATTACTGCTCAAGTGGAAAGCATAAAGCAACGCGGACAGGTAATTCAAGAACAAGATGAGCAATTGCAGAAAGCCAAAGATGTCCAGCAAGCCGACATCGAGGAAGCTGCCCGACGGTGCTACAGCTATTACGAGACTTTCAAAGCGCAGCATCTGAACGATACGGCGGCTTATTACCTGGAGTTGCGGGCGAGTTTAGACACTAATAATGTAGATTGGCAGGAAGACATGGGTGATTTCACATGGGAATACATTGCCGATTATGATAAAGCTATAAACTACTATAGTTTGGGATTGCGCCAATCACGACAGCAATATGGAGAGGAGCACGAGAAAACCGCAATCTTTTATAATGGAATAGGAATTGTTTATTATTATCTTAGTGAATACGAAAAAGCTTTGGTACAACACAAACAAGCATTAAGGATTCAGAAGTCCATTTTACCCAAGAATCACCCTATTATTGCTTCTAGCTATAACAGTATAGGATTGGTGCTTATAGACCAAGCCGACTATGACAATGCTTTGGAATATTTCAATATGTCCTTAATCATTTTTAAATCCGTTTATGGTGAAAACCATCCCGATATAGCTACCTGCTACAACAACATCGGTGCTGTGTACAGCGAGGAAGGAGACTTTAACAAATCTCTAGAATTCCATAATCAAGCCTTAATTCTTCGGAAAAACATTTTTGGGGAAATCAACCCTGATGTTGCCCAGAGCTACACAAATATTGGTTCGATATATTTTGAAAAAGGAGAATTCGATAATGCTTTGGAATACCACAACAAGGCCTTAAATATTTATAAATCCGTTTTTGGGGAAAACCATCCCGCAATAGCTAATTGCTACAACAACATTGGCGCCGTGTACAGCAGACAAAAAAACTATGACAAGGCTTTGGAATACTATAACAAATCATTGATTATTAATAAATCCGTTTTCGGGGAGAATCATCCTAACTTGTCTATCATCTATTCCAACATCTGTACGGTATACTACTTCCAATGTGACTTTACTAAGGCCATAGAATACAACGAAAAAGCTTTGTTATTAACCAAATCTATTTTAGGAGATAATCATCCAGATGTTGCGGTAGCTTATTTTAACAACGGAAGTATCTCTCGAGAACTAGGCAACTACAATAAAGCTTTGGAAAACTTCAGCACTGCGCTTGATATTTGGAAGACCAATTTCGGAGAAAACCATCCTAATGTAGCCAGTGTTTACTTCAACATCGGCATTGCATACGACTATCAAGCCGAATTTAACAAAGCACTAGAATACTACTACAAAGCATTAAATATCCGAAAGGCTGTTTTCGGAGAAAAGCATCCTGAAGTGGCCGCAATCTATTACAAAATTGGAGGTATTTACTATAAACAAAACGACTTTGTAAAAGCATTAGAGTATTTCAACCAAGCTTTAACTATTCAAAAATCTGTTTTCGGAGAAGACCATCCCGATGTGGCCAAAAGCTACAACACTATTGGTGCCATATATACAAAAAAAGGTGATTATAGCAAAGCATTGGAATACCGCACCAAAGCATTGGACATTCAAAAAACCCTTTTTGGTCCCGAAGACCAAAGAACCATAAAAACCCAACAAAAAATCTCCGAAATCCAGTCCAAACTAAAAGAACAAGAAAGCCAACCAAAAGAATAATCATGAAGAAATACTTCATCCTCTCCGGTATCATGATGTTGGGCGTTATGCTCTCCGCCCAAAACCAGCAAGGCTATGTGAAAACCAAAGGCCGCATGGTGAACGGCAAGCTCGTGCCTGGCCAAGGCCTGAAAGGCGCCACGGTCTATGTGAAAGGCCGCACTGCCGTGCTGGTGAACGCCAATGACGGCGCTTTCTCCTTCCCTGTTCCCGAGAAACAGTTCCGCCTGGACTCGGTGAGGAAAAAAGGCTACCAACTCGTGGACATGGAGGCCTGCCCTAGGACCTATAAACGTTCAGGAAACCCGCTGTACATCGTCATGGAGACGCCCGAACAACAGCTCCAAGACAAGCTCAACGCAGAGAAGAAGATTCGCCGTAACCTCCAGAAACAGCTGCAAGACAAAGAAGACGAGATAGAAGCCCTCAAGGAAGAAAACAAAATCACACTGGAGGAATACCAGAAGTCGCTGCAGCAGCTCTATGCCGAGCAGGAGAGCAACGAGCAGCTCATCGCTGATATGGCGAAACGCTATTCCGAACTGGACTATGACCAGCTGGATGAGTTCTACCGCCAGGTGTCATACTGCATCGAGAACGGCGAGTTGGTGAAGGCCGACTCGCTGCTGAGGACGAAAGGCGATGTTACCCTTCAGGTGGAGGCACAATTGCGCAAGGGCCAAGCAATCAAAGAACAGGAAGCCCAGCTCAACCAGGCCAAGACCGTTCATGCTGTCGACCAAGAGGAATTGGCTCGTCGTTGTTACAGTTTCTATGAGACCTTTACAGCGCAACATTTGAATGACACGGCGGCTTATTATTTGGAGCTGCGGTCAAGTTTGGACACCACGAATGGGGATTGGCTGAGTGAAGCAGGAGATTTTATTCGTGAATATATTGCGGATTATGCCAAGTCGTTGGAGTATCACGAAAAAGCCCTGGCCATCAGGAAAAGTGACTTCGGAGAAAGCCATCCCGATGTGGCCGCAAGCTACAACAACATCGGCAGTGTGTACAACAGCCAAGGCGACCATAACAAAGCATTGGAGTATCATGAAAAAGCTCTGGCTATCAGGAAAGCTGTCTTAGGAGAGAACCATCCCGATGTGGCCACAAGCTACAATAACATCGGAGTTGTGTACGACTACCAAGGCAGCTATGACAAAGCAATAGAATTCTACGAAAAATCACTGGATTTAGGGAAGACTATCTTTGGAGAAAGCCATCCCAATGTGGCTGCAATCTACAACAACATAGGAAGTGTGTACAACAGCCAAGGCGACTATAACAAAGCATTGGAGTATCATGAAAAAGCTCTGGCTATCAGGAAAGCTGTCTTAGGAGAGAACCATCCCGATGTGGCCCAAAGCTACAACAACATCGGTAATGTGTACAACGACCAAGGTGACTATGGCAAAGCACTGGAGTATCTTGAAAAAGCCCTGGCTATCAAGAAAGCCGTCTTCGGAGAAAGCCATCCTCATGTGGCCATAAGCTACAACGACATCGGTTATACCAACCAAAACAAAGGCGACTATGGCAAAGCGATGGTATATTACGAAAAAGCTCTATCCATCTGGAAAGATGTGTTCGGAGAAAACCATCCCGATGTTGCCATAAGCTACAACAACATCGGGTATGTATACAACATGCAAGGCAACTATGGCAAGGCGCTAGAGTATCACGAAAAAGCCCTGGCTATCAGGAAAGATGTCTTCGGAGAAAACCACCCTTATGTGGCATCAAGCTACAACAACATCGGAAGTGTGTACAACGACCAAGGCGATGATGACCTGGCAATAGAGTATTACGAAAAGGCCCTGACTATCTTGAAAGCAGTCTTCGGAGATAACCATCCCAATGTGGCTACAAGCTACAACAACATCGGTTATGTATACAACAATCAAGGCAACTATGACAAGGCGTTGGAATATTACGAAAAAGCCCTATCTATCAGAAAAGCCATCCTTGGAGAGAACCATCCTAATGTGGCATCAAGCTACAACAACATCGGTAATGTGTACAACAAACAAGGCGATTATGACAAGGCATTGGAGTATTACGAAAAAGCCCTATCTATCAGAAAAGCCATCCTTGGAGAGAACCATCCTAATGTGGCCGCAAGCTACAACAACATCGGTAATGTGTACAACAAACAAGGCGATTATGACAAGGCATTGGAGTATTACGAAAAAGCCCTGGTCATCAGGAAAAAGGTTCTCGGAGAGGAGCATCCTAGCACCATCAAATCTCAAGAAAAAATCGCCGAAATCCAAGCAAAAATGAAAGAGAAGGAAAATGAAACAAAAGAATGACATAAAAAAACTGCTATTGCTTGCAGCAATCATGCTGGTGTGCGTCTGTGCCTCCGCCCAAACCCAACAGGGCTATGTAAAAACCAAAGGCCGCATGGTGAAAGGGAAACTCGTACCTGGACAAGGGCTGAAAGGCGCCATGGTCTCCGTTCAAGGACGTACCGCCGTGCTGGTCAACAGCGACAACGGAGCCTTCTCCTTCCCTATCTCTGAGCCTCAGTTCCGCCTTGACTCGGTAAGGAAAAAAGGCTACCAGCTGGTCGACATGGACGCCTGCCCTAAGACCTACAAACGCTCGGGCAACCCGCTCTACATCGTCATGGAGACCCCCGAACAACAACTCCAAGACAAGCTCAACGCAGAGAAGAAGATTCGCCGTAACCTCCAGAAACAGCTGCAAGACAAGGAAGACGAGATAGAAGCCCTCAAGGAAGAGAACAAGATCACGCTCGAGGAATACCAGAAGTCGCTGCAGCAGCTCTATGCCGAGCAGGAGAGCAACGAGCAGCTCATCGCTGATATGGCGAAACGCTATTCCGAACTGGACTACGACCAGCTGGATGAGTTCTACCGCCAGGTGTCATACTGCATCGAGAACGGCGAGTTGGTGAAGGCCGACTCACTCCTTAACACCCGTGGCGACCTCAGCAAGCAGGTAGAGGAACAGCTGCAGAAAGGACAAGCCATCAAGGCGCAAGAAGAACAACTGGGTAAAGCCAAGGCCGTTCACGCCGCCGACCAGGAAGAGCTGGCCCGCCGCTGCTATAGCTTCTACGAGACCTTCGCCGCGCAACACATGAACGACACGGCGGCCTATTATCTGGAGCTCCGCGCCGCTTTGGACACCACGAGGATAGAATGGCAGAACGACGCCGGCACCTTCATCGACGACTACCTCGCCGACTACGACAAAGCCCTCTCCTATTATACCAGGATCTTGGGCATCTCCATGGCACAGCCCGAAATCAACACCGTGAATCTCATCTCCTCGCTCAACAACATCGGCTACATCCACGCCGAGCTGGGCGACTATGCGAACGCCTCACAATATTACCTCCAAGCCAAGGATATGTCAGAAGCCGCCTTGGGACACCTCCACCCCCAAACGGCCAACATCTATCTGAACCTGGGCTCCAACTGCTCCGCCATGGGCGATTATGACAAAGCGCTGGACTATACCAACGACGCCATCGAAATCTACGAGAAAACCATGGACCCCAGCGACCCCATCTTGGCCTCCGCCTACAACAACCTGGGCCACTGCTATTCCGAGAAAGACGAGATAGAGAAGGCATTGGAATACTATTTCAAGTCCTTGGCCATCCGCGTCAAAGCATACGGGGCAAAGCACCCTGACGTTTCGTTGAGCTACAACAACATAGGCTACTGCTATCTTCAGCTCCTTGATTATCCCACCGGATTGAGTTACCTTGAAAAGTCATTGGGAATCAGCGAGGAGGTCCTTGGGAGCAGCCATCCTACCACGACCTACATGTACAACAACATAGGTTTTCTATACACCCGTATCGGCGAAAACGAGAAAGGGCTCGAATACTATGAAAAAGCCTTGGAAGCCAGAAAAAAAGTATTGGGCGAAGACAACGACCATACCGCCGTTTGCTACGACAACATCGGCAATGTGTACACCAAGATGGGCGAATACGACAAAGCCTTGGAAAACAACAGAAAGGCCCTCGAGATCCGTAAGAAAACCCTTGGCGAAGACCATCCTGACCTGGGTTATTCCTATTACAACATCGGCTTCGCCTACGCCAACCAAGGCAAATACATGGAAGCCCTCGAGTATTACAACATGGCGTACGAGTTGTTGAAGAAAGGCCTGGGCGAGGATCACAGCGACACGCAATACGCCAAACAAAGCATTGAGCAAATACAACAGAAGCTAAAAGAAGAGAAACAATGAACCCTCAGTTCAAATACTACGCCTTTATCAGCTACAATGCCAAGGACACGGCATGGGGCAAAACGCTGCAGAAAAAGCTGGAGCACTACAAGTTGCCGACCCAACTTTGCAACGAGCACAACTGGCCAAGGAAACCCATCAAGCCCGTGTTCTTCGCCCCTACCGACATTCAGCCAGGAGGCCTCTCCAACGAGCTTCAAGAGCGGCTGAAAGCCTCAGAGCATCTCATTGTCATCTGTTCACCCAACTCAGCCAAGTCGGAATGGGTGGGGCGCGAGATAGAGTATTTCCATAGCCTTGGACGTCCCAACAACATCCACTTCTTTATCGTGGATGGCACGCCCCACAGCGGCGACCCTGAGACGGAATGCTTCAACCCCGTCATCGACAAGTTGGGGCTGCCCGAGATCCTCGGCGCCAACGTCAACGAGAAGATCTACCGTTGGCAATGGCTCAACAGGGATCGCGCCTATGCACAACTCGTGTCAAAGCTCCTCGGCGTGGAGTTCGACGCCATCTGGCAACGACACAAAAGGCAACTCATCCGGAAGACGGTTTTATGGGCCATAGGCATCATCGCCGTCATTGCCACCCTGCTCGGCGTGCGCAAAGCCAACCAACCCTTCGACGCCGAAATACGCCTGAGCGAAGCCTCCGTCAACAACACTATGCTGCCGCCTATCCAAGACGCCATAGTCACGCTGACCCTCGACAATGAGACAAAGAAAGACACCTTGTCCTCACCCGACGCCGGCCTGACCTTCAATAACATCCCCCACCGTTATCTCGATCAACCCATCCATATCACCGTGACGTGTAAAGACTTCCTTGACATCGACACCACTGCCACTTTGACGAAGAACACACTGCTGCAGGTCAGACGTGACCCCTCGGTCTATGGCGACATCCATTTCAAACTCTGGAACATCAACACCGAAGAGAGCGTCGACTCTACCATGGTGTGCATCCAAGGGCAGCAAGCGCTCTCCGATACCAATGGCATGATCAAGCTGATGATTCCTTTAGAGAAACAACGTAAGGCCTATAAAATCGAAACTGACTTGAACCTGGTCAACGACTCCATCTTCATGCCCTGTGGCGAAGATGACGTGATCCTGGTACAATAATCACCTTTCTTCCTTGAAACGTACTATGGCATCGATGATCTCATCGTTATCGTCAGATATGGTGAGAATCATGTTCTTGAAGATGCCGCGGTCACTCAAGTCTTTAAGCAACGTGTAGGCAGGCATATAGTGTGTGTAGTACTCCTTGCCCATGAAAACCATAGGGCTGGCATAGCCCACACTCTCATAATGGTTCTGCCCGGCATCTTGGAAGATCTCCTGCATGGTACCCGCGCTTCCTGGCGTATAGATGATGCCGCCCTTGGCGATGGTGACGATGCCGTCCTCACGCACGCTGTTGTCGAAATACTTGGCGATGTCGGTGGCAAAAGGTGCCGTCGGCTCGTGACCATAATACCATGTCGGGATGGCCAAGCTTCGGTATTCGGATTGCAATGGGAAGCGCTCCATCACCTCGAAGGAACGACGCAGCCAACCTTCATCTTTGTAGGTAGGCGAAGGCATGAGCATATCCACAGCCTCGTTCACCTCATCATCGCTCCTACCCGCCATCCAAGCCCCGAGATGCGTGGCTTCCATAGCTCCTGGACCGCCGCCCGTCACCATCAGCTTACCCATCTCGGTGAGCTTCTTGCTCAAGAAGACAATCTGCCGATAGCCTGGCTCTTTGCGACTTAAGGCATGGCCACCCATAATGCCGATGACATCCTTCTCGTCGTAAAGGCTCAACATATTATACAAGGCATGACTGATGAAATGGTCGTGTAATGAGCGCGCCAAGGTCTCACGGACCGCATGGCCTTGCTTACCTTGGTTGATGTAATGCTGATACACCTTGGTGTCATAACACGTCTCATAGGTCGACTCATCATGATAGTCATAGCCATTATAGAGGACCTTGTAAGTATATAAGCCCTTGGGGTAGGTTGAGAAAGGCTTGCCTAGCTTAGGAATGAAAAGGCTAAGATCGTCCTTGCCCACCTCGTTCAAGACGCGATTGACAATGCCAGCGGCGTCAAGCCCGAACTTGTGCATCAGCGCCGATGCCTGTCCCGACTCGCCAAAGCAATCGTCCATGCCGATTCGGTACACCCTGATCGGATGGTTCTCACAGAAAAACTCGGCCACTGCTCCGCCCAAGCCACCAGCCACCTGATGCTCCTCAACGGTGAAAATCAAACGCGTGTCGTCGGCGGCCTTTTTCAGTATCTCGCCATCCAACGGCTTAATGGTATGCATATTGATGACTCGTGTCGAAATGCCCAAATGCTCAAGCATGTGAGCGGCTTCGAGCGACTCCCACACCTCGTGACCTGTGGCCACCAACGTGATGTCGGTTCCGTCACGCATCAGTTGGGCTTTTCCTATCTCAAAGTCTTGGTTCTCATCCGTGAAGTCAGGCACCGCCTCACGACCGAAACGGATGTAGACCGGTCCATCGCACTCAAGGATGGCCTTCTCTGTGGCAATTTTGGCCTGCGTGGCGTCACAAGGCGAGATGACCGTCATATTGGGCAGCACCCGCATGGTAGTGATGTCCTCCAACGCCTGGTGTGTGGCGCCATCGGGACCCACAGAAACGCCTGCATGGGCACCACCGATGACAACGTGGACATTGTTGTAGCATACCGAGATACGAATCTGATCGTTGGCGCGATGCGCAGCAAATACGCCATAGGTACTAAATACGGGAATCTTGCCACTCAGGGCCAGTCCCGCAGCCGTAGCCACGGCATCCTGTTCAGCAATGCCCATGGAGAAAAAACGCTCCGGGAAAGCGTCAGCGAAGAGGTTCATCCCCACCGAGTTGGTGATGTCGGCCCCCAAGCCAACCACCCTTTTGTCTTTTTGCGCCGCAGCGAGAACGCCCTCGCCGAAGCCTGTCTTTGTGGCCTTGTTGCCTTTATTCGTATAGTTCATTCAAAAACTCCTTTACTTGTTCTTTGCTCGGCACCTTGCCATGCCATTGGTTGTTGTCTTCGATGCTCTTCACGCCCTTGCCCATGATGGTATCAGCGATGATGACGGTAGGCTTGCTTTTCTCTTGGTCGGCCATCTCCAAGGCCATCTTGATCTGTCCCATGTCGTGGCCGTCAATCTCAATCGTATGCCACCCGAAAGCAGCCCATTTGTCGCGCAAGGGATCGATGACCATCACCTTCTCGGTACCGCCGTCAATCTGCTGACGGTTGCGGTCGATGATGACACAGAGATTGTCGACCCGATGGTGAGCCGCCGCCATAGCGGTCTCCCATACACTTCCCTCCTGCTGCTCGCCATCACCCATGATGCAGAACACTCGGTTCACGGTCCCTGAGCCCTGAGCCTGTCGAAGGGTCGAAGGGCCATCCATCTTGGCCGACAAAGCCATGCCCAATGCCACGCCAATCCCTTGTCCCAGGCTTCCCGAGCAAGTCTCCAAGCCAGGCAAGCGGAAAGCATAACTCGGATGCCCCTGCAAGCGGCTTCCCAACTTACGCAGCGTCAGCATCTCCTCTTCTGGGAAATAGCCCGCTGCCGCCAAGGTGGCGTACAAAACGGGGGCCGTATGCCCTATGGAAAGCACCACCTTGTCGCGGCCTTCCCAATCGGGGTGCTTGGGGTCGTGACGCATATGGTTAAAATACAAAACAGTGAAGATATCCGCTAGATCGAGGGAGCCGCCCGTATGTCCCGAGCCAGCCTCTGCCAAGGCGGTCAATATCAATTCGCGGATATGCCGCGCTTTTGCTTCCAAATCTATCATAAAATGGCTATTAACTCTTTAACGATGTAATAAATGCACACACAAGCATAAATCACTTTGATGCCCGTGCCGCAAAGGAACCCGATAAACGATCCGATGGCCGAACGCCAAGCCTTATGGTCGTCAGTACCCGCATTTTTCTCGCCGATATAGGCACCAATAAAAGGACCTAACAAGATGGCGATAAACCCAATAGGCATGGCTAAGGTAACCAACAAACCCAGAAAGAGGCCTATGGTACTGCCCCGAACGCCTGCCTTGGTGCCACCGAAATGCTTCGTGCCCCACACGGGGACGACATAATCCACAGTAAAGACGATAGCGCCAATCACACCCATAATGATCAAGAACTTAGGCGAGAAACTGACGCCTTCGGCAAACGATAAGGCCAACAAGGCAAGAAAACTAAACGGTGTTCCGGCGATACCAGGGACCACCGCGCCAACAATGCCAATCAGAGCCAGAATAATGGACAATGCAATGAGAAAATACAGCATGACGTCGTTGATGGTTAGTGAGTTTAAAGGTCAATTTGCCTGCGAAGATAGTAAAAATTTTGTTTTCTGAAAAATCAGCCTTACATTTGCACCATAAAACACTTAAACATGAAGAAGACGCTACTCCTCATAGTCATAATCCTTTCAACCTCAACCCTTTTCGCCTACGACCTCATCCATCCTATCGGAGGTCGCGCCACCGCCATGGGAGGCTCGTCGGTGGCATCACAAGGGCTGTGGGCCATGCAGAACAACCCTGCCGGCATGGCCAATCTGGAGAAAATCAGCCTCGGCTTGTATTACGAAAACCGCTGGCTGCTCCCCGAGACGGCCTACAAATGCGGCGCCTTCGCCCTCCCCACCAAGTTCGGCACTTTGGGACTTAGCTTCAACCAGTTCGGCTCCTCAAAATACAACGAGAACAAGCTGGGCCTCGCCTATGCCAAAGACTTCGGGCGTTACCTTCAAATCGGGCTCCAACTTGACTACCTCATGCTCAAGATTGGCAACGACTATGGCAAATTCAGCGCGCTTACCTTCGAACTGGGCATACAATCGCATGTCACCGACAAACTGACCCTGGGCACCTATGTTTTCAACCCCGTCAGCTTCAGTTTTGAGCAGACCCTCAACCATGAGAAACTGCCCATCGTGATGCGTTTCGGACTGGCCTACCAGTTCACCAAAGACTTCGTCGTACAATGCGAGATCGAGAAAGACACCGAACGCGATGGCGTCAGCCTGCGTGGAGGCTTGGAATATGAGGCCATCAGGAACTTTTACATCCGTGCTGGTGTCCAGACCAACCCGGGCATCCTCAGCTTCGGGCTGGGTTATGCCATCAGTTTCGCACAGATCAACGTGGCAGCACAGCTGCACAACGAATTGGGTGCCTCAGTACAAATCGGCATGATCTTCAGAATAGGTAAGTGATATGAAACGCTTGGTCTTCATCATATTAGTCTTATCGTTCACCTTGTTTGCCAAGGCGCAAATCGCCATCGACACGCTCAGCGCCGATGCCTTGAACAATATGCTCATCGAACAGGTGGAACGCTTGGCCGAAGACGGCGATGATGATGCCGATTACGAAGACCTCCTGGAAAACTACATCTTCCTCAGCGAGAATCCCGTCAACCTCAACAGCGATGAGGTCATGCGTCTGGTGGAGCTGCGCCTGCTTAGCGTATTCCAATACGAAGAACTGCAGAAATACCGCCGTTTCTATGGTGACTTCATGTTTCTCGATGAGTTGGAGATGGTGGAAGGCTTAGACGAGCAAACTTTAGCCATCATCCGACCCGTGGTTTGCATCGAGAAAGACCTAAGCAAGGACAAAATCACCTTCAACAAGATGGCACGTTACGGCAAGCATCAGTTGGTAGGCCGTTACGAGCAAGTCCTCGAAAAGCAACAAGGTTACCTACCCATTGACGACTCTGCCCTCCTTGTCAGGCCCAATTCGCGCTACCTTGGCAGTCCTCAGAAATACCAGCTAAAATACACCTATAACTATAGGAATAAGATCAGGGCGGGATTTGTCCTAGAGAAAGACGCGGGCGAGATGTTCTTCAACGACAAGGTCAGCGACACCATACAGAAACTCTTGGGCAGCCAATACCATCGTGGCTTCGACTTCGCTGGTTTTCACCTCTTTGCCAAGGACTTGGGCATCGTGAAAACCGCAGCCTTAGGCGACTACCAAATTGCCTTCGGTCAAGGCTTGACGCTGTGGTCGGGCATGAGCTTCGGCAAGGCGGGTGCAGGCAGCAGCGTGATGAAACAAGGACGCGGCATCACGGCCAAAGCCTCGGCCAGCGAGTATGCCTTCATGCGTGGTGCAGCCGTCACATTAGGCAAAGGACCCTTTGAAGGGACTGTGTTCTACTCCAACCGCATGATCGACGCCAATGTCAGCGCGGCCGACACCTTGGATAACGAAGCCGAACTCGTCAGCAGTCTGCAAGAGACAGGCTATCACCGCACCCTTGGCGAGCTACAAGACCGCCACGCCATACGTCAGCAGGTCGTCGGCGGACATCTGGCCTACGCCATCGCCCATTTTGAGGTAGGCTATACAGCCCATCACACCTGGCTCAGCGTGCCCCTCGAACTCAAGCCAAGCCATTACAACCAGTTCTACTTCCAAGGGCAATGCCTCACCAACCAAGGCCTTGACTTCAAATATGTGAAAGGCAAATACGCTGTCTTTGGAGAGATGGCGATGAGTTATAATCATCAAGTTGAGGTCCCTGAGCCCGTCGAAGGGCCGACACAAGCACAGACGGCCTTTCGACAGGCTCAAGGGCCTGCTTTTGCAGGCTTGGTCGGATTAACCGTCAAGCCGGCTGGTTATCTTAACTTCACCATCCTCTATCGTGACTACGGCAAGGCATACCAAAACCTGTTGGGCAACGCCTTCGGCGAAGGCGGGCGCAACCAAGGGCAACGCGGCATTTATCTCGGCCTGGAGGCTGCTCCCGCACCCTATTGGAACCTCCTCGCCTACGCCGACCAGTTCCAGTTCACCTGGCTGACCTCACAAGTCAACGCTCCGAGCCGTGGCCACGACTACTACCTGCGCATCAGCCATAGCTTCAACCGCCGCACACAAGCCTATCTGCATTTCCGCTCCAAGACCAAGATGAAGAACTCAACCAACGGCATGGTGTTCAGCCACTATCCCATCCTCTACACCAAAAACACCGTCCGTTTCAACATCAACTATCAGATTGGTTGGGACTTGCATTGCACCAACAAGGCTGAATATGCCCACTACCGTAATGAGGACGGCAGCAACGAGCACGGTTATTTCCTCTGCCAGGACATCGCCTACAAGCCCGAAAACAAGCCCTTCAGCCTCACCTTCCGCTATGCCATCTTCGATGCCAAGGACTACAACGCCCGCGTCTACGCCTACGAAAACGACGTGCTGTATTCCTTCAGTGTGCCCGCCCTTTACGGCAAAGGCATGAGGGTATACCTCTTAGGAAAGGTTAAGCTGTTCAACGCCCTGACGCTTTATGCCCGCATCGGTCGCACCATCTACAGCGACCGCAACACGGTAGGCACAGGCCTGTCGCAGATTGAAGGGAACCACAAGACGGATTTGAAGGTGGAGATGATATGGAAACTGTAGAGACGCAAAATTTTGCGTCTAAAAAATATACCATCGATTCATCAGAGACGCAAAATTTTGCGTCTCACAATCATCCAAATAATCAAATCAGAGACGCAAGATTTTGCGTCTCTACAAACCGAAACGACAATCATGGCCGATTTATACAAAAACAAATACCGCATACCAACCGCCCGCGCCACTTGGCACGATTACAAAGGCGGTTCGTATTTTTTCACGATTTGCACCAAAAATCGGGAATTCTTTTTCGGTGACATAAAAAATGGTGAAATGTATCATTCCTCTCTTGGTCAATCTGCCATTGATTGTTTGCAACAAATCCCTACACATTTCCCCCATGTGGAAATCCCAATTTTCGTCGTGATGCCCAACCATATTCACGCCATCGTCATCATTAACGCCCTTGCCCCCTCTGTAGAGACGCAAAATCTTGCGTCTCAAAACACCCAACCAACCATCGTAGAACCGCAAAATCTTGCGTCTCAAAATCATACCATCAATCCATCGGAGACGCAAGATTTTGCGTCTCTACGGCAGGCCAAACAAAAATTCGGGCCACAATCGAAAAACCTGGCATCGGTGGTTCGCGGTTTCAAGATTGGTGTCACCAAATTTGCGAACGAAAACGACCTTCCTTTTGCATGGCAACCTCGTTTTCACGACCACATCATCCGCAACCATCACGAAATGAGCCTTATCGCCGATTACATCCAAAATAATGTAATCAGATGGAAGGACGATTGTTTCTATGGCAGCAAGAGCATCCCTGCCATAAATGAATCTGAAGATTCGTACCAACAATTTTTCTGACACGCATTTTTTTCACCTTTCCCCTTGCAAAAGCAAAAAATTGTCTATCTTTGCCCCGCCAAGCCGAGAGAAAACGGCATGGCCAGAGAAAGCGCATTCTTCGCTTTGTTCCTTGATAGTGAATCTGGACAATTCGCATAAAGAGCAAGGAAATCGGGAAGACGGTGGCTTCCTCTGTTATGTTTGTGTATTCATTTATACCCAGCATAACAGTGGAGCGTTACCATATCCTCTATTTCGCTCTTTATGGGAGTCCAGACCCAACTATCAGAAATAAGGATAAGTTTGGGAGGCTCCGCTCTGTTTGCCATTGATTAACGCTACCCTTTGAGCCAAGGAAAGCAAACAAAAACTAACAAAAATGGAAAACGGAGAAAACAAAGATCTTCAAGGAAGAAGAGAGTTCTTCAAGGAAGCAGCAAGGAAAGCATTGCCGCTCCTCGGTGTAGTGGCTTTGATGAGCAATCCAGTAATTGCTAAAGCGATGGAGAAAAACGCATGTGACGGCTGCACTGGAAGCTGTTCCTACACCTGCTCTGGCACTTGTTCTGGCGCATGTAGTGGTGGATGTTCTGGATCCTGCAAGGGTGGATGCAGCGCATCATGTAGAGATGCATGTACTAAATATAGTAAATAAGTACAAAAACAGGTCAAAAAAAAACTATTTATCAGTTCTAAACAGCTTCAAAACAATAATAACAATGATAGGAAGAATAATTGGTCTAATAATAAGCATAGCTTTAATTATAGCTGGATTAAGTGGCAGCTTTGTCTTAAAAGGCACAAATAGCAGTATGGCATTGGTAATATTTGGTGCTATATTTCTCGTGTTTGATATAATTGGAATAATACGCTATAACAAAAACAAGAATGTTGAATAAAAAAAGAGAAAAGCTATGGGAATAATAAGATTGGTAACTGGTGCCATTGTGGAAACCAACAAGTCTATCAAGCAAAACAGAGCGCAAAATGATGATTCCGTTCAAACCGTTGTGGTTCAGAATAGGTTTTCTATTGATGTGCCATCTTTTTTAGAACCAACGACTCGCTTTGGAGAGGATGCTTCTATTCAATACTGGAGTAGAGCATTAGATGTCTCGTTTCAAGTCATTGATGAGCCCAAGCAAGAGTTTGTCAATGTCATAGAAGATTTAAAGAATGAATTGCCTGATTTAAAGAAAGGTGGTACCATTCTCGATAAAATGGCAACAATGGCTTTAATCAATTTGTTTGATGACATTGATAAAGTTGAAATAGGTAATTATCAGAGAACAGTGATTAATGGTTTAAACGCCATTATGATTAATGCCTTCCAAAAACGATCATTCTTTAAAGATGCCTTATATGGTAGTCT
Source organism: Candidatus Alcium sp. F082 (assembly GCA_001543395.1). Classification (GTDB taxonomy): domain Bacteria; phylum Bacteroidota; class Bacteroidia; order Bacteroidales; family F082; genus Limimorpha. The sequence goes on from LPNG01000009.1 coordinate 68,646, forward strand.
TGCCTTTATTGAAGGAAAGAATACGCTATATCAGATAATCATATTATCTGGAGGTACAAGCATCCAAAAACTAGCTGACAAATTGGAACAATCAATTTGCTCGTTTAGAGAATTTTGATTATAGCTAATGTAATTATCACATTTAATTTCAAAATGTAATGAATAGTAACTTAAAATCAAGACGAGAATTCTTTAAACATGTTGCAAAAAAAACACTACCAGTATTAGGTGCGGTAACATTGTTAAGCAATCCTGTAATTGCAAAAGCAGTAGATAATGATCCTAACGGATGCAACAACGGATGCATGTATCAATGCGTTTCATGTACAGGATATTGCACTGGCAGTTGTTCTGGCTCATGTGGTAGTAGTTGCGGCGGCTCTTGTGGCAGTAGTTGCGGCAATGGTTGTTCAGGAGGGTGCTCTAGCAGTTGTACGGGAAGTTGTTCTAGTGGTTGTTATACAACTTGCTCTGGAGGATGTAGAAGTAATTGCACAGGCAGTTGTAGTGGAAGTTGTGGAAGTGGTTGTGTGGGTTATTGTAGCGGATACTGCGGGAGCGCATGTTCTGGAGGTTGCTCTGGAGGTTGCTCTGGAGGTTGCTCTACAGGATGCACAGGATGCACTGGTGGATGCAGTAATACTTGTCAATACGGTTGTAAATGGGGCGCTGCATAACTCGCAATCAGAATGGATAATATTAAAAGTAAGGCTGACTCCTGGCAGTCCGGCATGGCGAAGAACATCACCTTTATCGTCACCAAGGACTGCCAGTTGGCCTGCAAATACTGCTACCTTGTAGGTAAGAACGTGAAGGAACGGATGCCCTGGGAGGTGGCCAAGACCTTCATCGACTATGTGCTCGACCATGAGAACGACCCCGATTTTGCTTACGAATCGGTGGTGTGGGACTTCATCGGCGGAGAACCGTTCCTCGAGATAGAACTCATCGACAAGATTTGCGACTATATCAAGACGGAACTCTTCCGCCGCAACCACCACTGGTTCAACAGTTACCGCTTCTCCTTCTCCACCAATGGCATCAACTACCACGAGAAGGCCGTGCAGGACTTCATCCAAAAGAACCGCGACCACCTCAGCATCGGCATCACGATTGACGGGACGGAAAAGAAGCATGACTTGAATCGGGTTTATAAGCAGCCTACGAGTGCCGGAGACGAGCCGTCTGCTGGCCTGGAGAGAGGCAGCTACAAGGACGTGGTGAAGAACATCCCGCTGTGGTTAGAGCAATTCCCGGGCGGCGGCACCAAGGTCACCATCTCGTCGGCGGATATTCCGTATATCACCGAGAGCGTGCTGCACCTCTATTCGTTGGGCATCCACGAGGTGAACATCAACGTGGTGTTTGAGGACATGTGGCAAGAGGGGGACGACCTCAAGTTTGAGGAACAACTGATGCAACTCGCCGACGCCATCATCGACGGCGGCTATTACCAGGACTACGCCTGCTCGTTCTTCTCGGAGCACATCGGCAAGCCCATGGACCCCGAGCGCGACAACCAGAACTGGTGCGGTGCGGGCAAGATGCTCAGCGTCGACGCTGCCGGCAACCTCTATCCCTGCACCCGCTTCGCGCAATACTCGCTCCGCGACAAGGAGACCTGGACCATCGGCAACATCCACGACGGCATCGACAAGAACAAACTGCGCCCCTTCCTCACCCTCGACCGCACGACGCAAAGCCCGCAGAAGTGCATCGAATGTGAGGTGGCGAGCGGCTGCGCCTGGTGCCAAGGCGAGAACTTCGACGCGGCACAGACCCACACCGTGTTTGAACGCGCCACGGCCATCTGCCTCATGCACAAGGCCCGCGTACGCGCCAACAACTACTACTGGAACAAGCTCTACCGCAAGCTCGAACTCGAAGACCTGCGCGAGCAGTACGAAGCCAACAAACGCGAAGTGAAACCCGAAATCTGCTGAGCCATGCTGCAATACCTTGTCATATTATTGGACGACACCAGCGCGGCCTATTGCCACGCCGACAATCCGCTGAAAGAGCACAACTTAATGCCCATCGAGACCTTGAAGAAAGGCATCCTCTTCGGCATGAAGCAAAACCTGATGATCCAGTATGTCTTTCCAGACTGCGGGACACGGGACTATGAACTCCCGAAAGAATATGCCGAAGTTATAGAGAGCATCGACAACGTGAAGATCTATCCTACTGGATGCAAGCCTGTTACTGGCATCGAGGACGGCAACGAAACGGATGTGGAAGTGGCCAACGAAGTCCCTGAAAAAGTGGAAGCCAAGAACTTGGTGCTTCGTCTTCCGTTCGGAAAAATGCTGAAACAGAAGGACGAAATCGCGAAACTTTTTGCCTCGGGTGTGAGAATCAACCTCTGCATCACCGATGTGGAGCAATTCACTGACGGACAAATCGAGGCCTACAAACAATTGCTGGAAGAATGGAACGGCGTTTTGCTTGGCCTCTACAAGCAAGGTCTTTCGCCACAGTTCAATCTCCTGACGGACAGGATGATGCTGAAGGAGATGCACAACTGCGAGGCAGGTGTGAGCAACATCACGCTTGCCCCGAACGGGAAGTTCTACCTCTGCCCGGCGTTCTACTACGACGAGCGGATGCAGGTGTTCAACCAACTGAACCACCACCAACCGTCGTCCGACCATTCCGTCGGCGACCTGGAAAAAGGTTTGAACATCCCCAACCCGCAACTCCTGCGCCTCGACCATGCGCCCTTGTGCCGCAACTGCGACGCTTACCAATGCCGCCGTTGCCTGTGGCTCAACCGCAAGCTGACATGGGACATCAACACGCCCTCGCACCAGCAATGTGTGATGGCGCACATCGAGCGCAACGCAAGCCGCGCCCTGCTGAACGACATCCGCAAGGTCGGCGAGTTCATGCCCGAAATCGACATCAAGGAAATCAACTACTTGGACCCGTTTGAGGTCAGGAAGGAGTTTTAGCCCGTCCCGAAGGGACGACACCTTATTAACCGTAGGTCGCGACCTACGGCAGACACAAACAAAACAAAAATACCGCAATGAAGAAAAAAGTAGGTCAGGTAACCCCTGAAGAAAAGAACGAAATCCAGCAACTCTTCGAAAGAAGAAACGGCCTGAACGAATTAGCGAAAATCCTCAGCGCCGACAACACCGAACTCTACGAAAAACTCGTAAAGGACATGGGCGAGACCGGCACCAAGTTCCAAGGCTGGTGGGACCGCATGTCGCAGAAGTACCAATGGGAATCGGCTGAAAACGGCAACTGGGAAATCAATTTTGAGACCAACGAAATCTATCTTGTATCATGACACTGTTATTCATTGGCACAACGGAGCTGCTGCTCATCGGCGGCATCGCGCTTCTCATCTTCGGCGGGAAGAAAGTGCCCGAATTGATGCGCGGTTTGGGCAAAGGCATGCAAAGCTTCAAGAAAGGCATGAACGACCCTCTTGACGATAACGAGAAAAAGAAAGATGAAGTGACGGATGAAGCGCAAGCCGAGCCAAAAGAAAACGAAGGCAGCGGACAATAACGCCGACCCGAACATGCTGACCTTCGGCGGACACCTCGAAGTGCTCCGCCGAATGCTGTTCCGCATCATCGCCGTGGTGATGGTGCTGGCGATAGCCATATTCTGTTTCAAGGACAAGACCTTCGAACTGCTCCTTGCACCAAGCCAGTGGGACTTCGTCACGTATCGCTATATTGAAAAGTTTCTTCACCATATAGGCATTAGCTTTCAATTCAATGAATTCCATATCAATATGATTGCCACGGAGTTGTCGAGCCAGTTCATGACACATATCTCCACGGCACTCTACTTGGCCTTGCTCGGTGCGTCGCCCTATATTTTGGTCGAGTTGTTCCGTTTCATCACGCCTGCACTCTACGAAAACGAGAAGAAATACTCGGTGCAAGTGGCCGTCACGGTCTACCTGCTTTTCATCGTCGGTGTGCTGATGTCGTATTTCATCCTCTTTCCCATTTCTTTCAGGTTCTTGGGCACCTATCAAGTCTCAAGCATGGTGACGCCCAACATCACACTGAAATCCTACATCAGCTTGGTGTTCCAACTGCCTGTCATCGCGTTTTTCTTGGGTAAACTGGAAGTGGTAAATTCCGAATTCCTAAAACATTACAGGAAGTATGCCCTCATAGTCATTATGCTAATAGCCGCCATCATCACGCCACCAGACTTGATGACGCTCATTTTGGTCACCATACCGCTTTATCTTCTCTATGAGGTGAGTATTTTGGTCCTAAAACGCATGGAAAAGCGAAACAATTGATGATTTAATCGTTTTTCCACCAGCTTTATTCAGAAAATCCATATTTTTGCGGCACAAACAAAACATACATGCCATGACCTACCTATTGATATTACTTGGCGTTTCGCTGCTCGTTTCCGCCGTCGGGTGGATTTATTTCATCTATTTCTTCAGCCTCGGCTACGGCTATGGCGTGGCAGCATTGGCCATTACCATGGTCGCACTCTTCAGCAGCGCCATCACATGGTCTACCGCCCTCCTTTGCGCACTCCTGTTCGTGTTCGGTTGCCGCCTCGGCACCTATTTGCTCATTCGCGAGAAGAAGACCGCCGCATACCGCAAGATACTGTACGACCCCTCGTTGCAAAAGAAAAAGCCACTCTTTGTCATCCTCACAGTGTGGCTGTTTTGCGCCGTCCTTTATGTGGCACAAGTGAGCCCTGTGGCGTTCCGCCTCGCCAACATCATCGAAGGCAAAGCCGTGAGCGACCTTGGGGCTTGGATCGGTGCAGGCGTCATGCTGCTGGGCATTGTCTTGGAAGCCGTCAGCGATGCGCAAAAAAGCAAGGCTAAGAAAAAGGATCCAAAGCGTTTCGTCTCCACTGGACTTTACCGTATCGTTCGCTGTCCCAACTACTTGGGCGAGGTTGTCATTTGGACAGGCAGTCTCATCAGCGGCATCGGAGCGGGTCTCACTGCATGGCAATGGGTCATCGCTGTCATCGGCTACATCGGCATCCTCTATGTGATGTTCAGCGGTGCTCGCCGCCTCGAACTGCGTCAAAACGAAGTGTACGGCAACGACCCCGAATACCAGACCTACGTCAGGAAGACTCCGATTTTAATTCCTTTATTGCCAATCCATTCTTTGGCAAAATACAAGTGGTTACAGGCGTGATGTAGTCTTCAATCCACCACCACCCTATCCACCTGCTGCTTCCCACCAGAAATGGTCACCAAGGTGTAAACGCCTTGGCTCAGACCTCGTGTGGAAATCAAAAAACCTTGCGTATTTGAAGTATTGGAATACAACAAGCGACCCGTCATGTCGTATAATTTGACAGAAGCATCACCAGCTTCCGCAAAGCGGATATTGATTCTGTCCTTGGCGGGATTAGGGAAAACTTCTACAAATCGAGTCGGCCCTTCGACGGGCTCAGGGACCTCAACGCCCCAAGTGCCACAGCCTGCATTGATTTCACCGTCCAAATAGTTGAAGCGGTTGTCCAACCAGTCGCGCATATAGTCCAATTGACTTTCGTCGACGCTAAAGGCTGGCCATGCCTCATGCTCGCGCTCGTAGGCACCGCTTTCCACTAAGGCTTCGTATTGGTTTTGGACCATCTCCATGATATGCTCCGTGGTCAAGATGTCGTTACGCAAGGCGTTGTATCTGACTTTCGCCAAAGCCACAAAGCCATTGTCGTAGCAGTCCTGCGTCAAACGGTCGTAGAAGCCATTGCTCTTCAAACCTGCCGTGTTGTTGGTATGACTTCCATCGGTGTCCAAACCCCAGATGGCGTCCAAGTCCCAAGGCAAGTACATATAGGTGCTCGACTTCTTGTAACGGGCCAAAAACAGGTTGCGGCCCATGTTGTCCATGGCCATCACGCTATTGATAAACAAATAGTAATCAATGGCATTGGCTTGGTCGAATTGCGCGGAATATTGCGAATAGAACACATTGTCGGAGGCATTCATCACAAAGTTGGTGAAATTGTAAAGATGGCTCCAGTTGATGGCCGTGTCGCTCTCGTTGGGATAAACCCATTCGTAGTTGTCCCAAGTGTCAAGTGTATTGTCGAAACCGGGCAGGCTATCGAACGTCGGAGCGCCAGGGCCGTTGCCTTTATAAAGCAGTCCCCTCAATTCGCCATTGTATTTGCGCAACCCGAGTTGTTTGCGGTCCATACGCTCCGTCATGGCATAAACGCCCATGTACTCGTCATTGATGAACACATCGGCATAGACCATACGAATGCCTGGCAAGGCATCAGGCTCGTTCTCGGCATAAGGCAGTTGATACATCTCCATCCACAACTCGTTGGCCACCTTGTCGCGAAGACGCAGCGGTTGTGCCCACATGGCCTCTAGGTTCCAGTCGTCGTCGCTACGAAGCCCAAGGAAGGTAGTATCAGCCATCTCAGCACCCGTCTCGTCAGCCCAAAGCTCAACACGATAGGATTTCTTGTCGTATTGCTGCGACGAGGTACCACGAATCTTGAATCCAGCGTGCATCGTGACGACATTGCCATCGGCATCTGCCACATTGATGAGGCCATGCACAGCGGGCGAATTGACAATCGGACCATCAGTGGTGATGGTAATCAAAGGCATCTCGCTACGATAACAGGTATATCTTTCTCCCCTAACCTCTACAATCTCCTTGAAAGGCTTCATACCCTCAGGCAGTCTGACTGTCGCCACAACGATTTTCTTCTCATGGTCGATGCCGTAGGTCTGCGCCCACATCACCATGTTCAATAGCGCCAAAACAATGATCAAAAATGTTTTCTTCATATAACTATCCAAAAATATAAAAGTCTCTTTAATTCAACATTCAGCATTCAGTATTCAATCAATTCGTACCACCTCCATAATCCCCTCAATGGCTTTCAGCCTGACAATGAGTTGCTCCAAGGCCTCCACATCGGAGATCTGAAGCACAATCCTGCCTTCAAAAAAGCCTTCCTTGTCAGAGTTGAGGGCGATATTCTTCATGTTCACCTCCAAGTCTTCGGAGATGACCTTAGTGATTTTTCCAAGCAATCCCATCACATCACGACCATAGATACGAATGGTGGCCTGCGACCCTTGATTCTCGATGCCGTTCCATTTCACGTTGATGATGCGGTAGCCATAACGCTGCTGCATGCTCTTGGCGTTGGGGCAATTGGTGCGGTGTATGCTGATGGTGCCGTCGCTGGTGACAAATCCAAAGACGCGGTCGCCAGGAATGGGGTTGCAGCATTTGGCCAATTTGTAGGTCACGTTGTCGATGTCCTCGCCGATTGAGAGCGACTCTTCCGCATCGGCAGACTGCTCTTTCTTTGTCGACTCAATCTGTTCAGGAACAGGCCTTTCTGCTTTCTCGGCGCTCTCCCCAAACTTTGAGGTCAAAAAGCGTTTGACGTCGGCAATATCGATTTTCTCAGTGGAGATCTGATGATAGAGCTGCAGCGAGTTCTCCAGTTTGAACTCCTTCACCAGCATGTCGATCACGGTCTCGGAGAACGGCAGCTTCCAGTTCTTCAGTCGGCGCTGCAACATGCCCTTGCCCAGTTCCGATTCCTTCAGCTCCTCTTCTTTCAAGTAACGTCTGATCTTGTTTTTGGCCTTCTCGGTAACCACCACATTGAGCCAGTCGGCTCGCGGCGACTGTTTCTTGCTGGTGATGATTTCCACCTTGTCGCCATTGGTCAGCACATGACGGATGGGCACCATATGCCCGTTGACACGAGCGCCATTGCAGGTCTCGCCCACCTTCGTATGCACTTCGTATGCGAAGTCGAGCACGGTGGAACCGATGGGCAGCTGCTTCAGGTCGCCTTCGGGCGTAAAGATGAATATCTTATCAGATTTATAGATCTTTCTGTACGAGTTCTCAAACGACACCAAGCCCGGGTTCTCCAACACCTCGCGCACGTTGAGCAGCCACTCCTCAGAGGTCTGTTTCTCCCCTTTATAGAGATAGTGTGCCGCCTGCCCCGTCTCAGCGATGTCGTCCATACGGGTGGTGCGTATCTGCACCTCAAACCACAACTTGTCATCGTATTTCACGGTGGTGTGCAGCGACTCATAACCCGATGCCTTGGGCTTGGTAATCCAGTCGCGAAGACGTTCTGGCATTGGGTCGTAGATATTGGTAATGGCCGAATAAACGCTCCAGCAGCACTCCTGCTCGTCCTTCAAGGCACAGCGAATGATGACACGCGCCGCCATCAGGTCGTAAACCTCCTCAAACGGCACATTTTGGGCACGCATCTTGGCATAAATGGAAGGAATGGATTTCAAACGCCACTTCACGGTATAGGCGAACTTAGGTTTACCGTTTCTCTTCGTGCGCTCCAACTCAGCATCGATACCCTCCGAAATACGGGCGATGAACTTTTCAGCGGTCTGCCTACGGGCCTCCTTACTGGCCTCGATCTTGGCCTCAATCTCATGGAAGATCTCAGGGTTCTCATACAGCATCAGCTTCTCTTCGAGCTCTGCCTTCAGCTTATACAATCCCAGTCGATGAACGATAGGGATATAGATGTATTTGATCTCATGGAAATACTTCGAAAGCCGGTCGGCATCCACGTCGTTTTGGTTGCGCACGTCATACACACGGTGCACAATCTTCAGCAACACCGACCGCATGTCGTCGATCAACGAGAGGAACAACACCTGGAAGTTGTCGGAGTTATAGGCCACTTTCTCCGTATCAAGCCTCGATATCTCACTGAAATCCTCAAGGATGATGGCAACGGTCTTACCAAACTGCTGTTCCAGTTCCTTGAGACTCACCCCCTCTTTGTAGTCAATGCCATGAAGGAACGACGCCACCACAGAGATATAGCCCAAGCCCACCTCGATCACGGCGCTACGACCCATCTCGATGAGGTGATACATATAAGCCTTGCCTGAAAGCAAATAACGTCCGTCGTATTTCTCCAAGCAGAAGCGGAAAGCCTTGTCAATCAATGCCAAATGCTCGGGCGCATTGACGAAAGGATGGATATCGTCAAGCATGCTCTCATAGGCCTGCTGAATGGCCAAAATCTCCAAAGAAGTGTAACCCGCCATTAGTCCGTTATTTTCACAGTAAGTTGATAGCCAAGGAGGATGTCGTAATAAGGTTTCAACTCCTCGAAACTGCCATGCATGACGGCGCATTTGCCTTTGTAATGCGTAATCCAAGCGCAGGTCTCGGCCTGCTCGCGGGTATGATGGCACACCTTCATCAAGGTGTCGATGACATATTCAAACGTGTTTACGTCGTCGTTGATGAGCAGGAGACTCTTCTCATTCTCTATCAATTCCTCTTCCAGGACATCAACGTTTTCCTGTTCCTTGTTCATTTCAAAACTAAATTCGGGGGTAAAAATACACATTATTTCCCAATTGGTGACCGAAAAAGGATACCTTAGTGTTTTTTTTCCTACTTTTGCCCTCCGAACAATGATGTCGCAATGCAGAACCGTTTCATCAAGAATATCATCTTCCTACTGTTTCTCAACCTGTTGGTGAAGCCTTTCTGGATTCTCGGCATCGACCGCGAGGTGCAAAACCTGCTCGGCGACGCCTCATACGGCACTTACCAGGCCCTGTTCAACTTCTCTTACCTCTTCTATATCCTACTCGACCTCGGCATCACCAACTTCAACAGCCGTGCCGTGGCACAAGACCCGAAGAATCTATCCAAACACTTCGGAGGGCTCACCGAAATCAAGCTCCTGCTCGGACTGCTCTATGCCGTGGTCATCTTCGTCGTCGGCTATTTCTGCGGCTACAACGAAGGCTTGAAACTCAAGCTGTTGTTCTGGTGCGGCCTCAACCAAATCCTATTGTCGTTCATCCTCTTCCTCAGGTCGAACATACAAGGTCTGCTCCTGTTTAAGCAAGACAGCATCCTGAGTGTCTTCGACCGCGTGCTGGCCATCGTCATCATGTGTCTCGTGCTGTGGAGCGGTTGGTTCCCAAGGGAGAAGTTCAACGCCATCTGGTACCTGCAAGCCCAGACATTAGCGTATATCTGCACACTGATTTTCGCTCTGACCGTCGTGCTTCGCCATGCCGAAAGCATCAGCTTCAAGATCAACTTCCAGTTCTTCAAGGAAATCATCAAGCAAAGCCTGCCTTTCGCCTTGCTGGTCCTCCTGATGAGTGTCTACAGCCGCATCGAGCCTGTCCTGCTTGAACGACTTCTCGACGACAAGGGCGTACAAGCCGGTATCTACAGCCGTGCGTACCGCCTCTTCGACGCGGGCAACAATATCTCCAACCTTTTCGCCATCATGCTGTTGCCCATGTTCACGGCAACGTTAAAAAACAAGCCCGAGCTTAACAACCTCATCAAGACTTCGTTCAACGTCATCGTGGCTATGGCTGGTATCGTATTGATCATGTGCGTCTTCTACAACCGCGAAATCATGCAGATGATGTATAGCCCCGAAGAAGCCGAGACCGAAGCCGCCTACCTGCTGCGCATCGGTCAATATGCCAAGGTGTTCCCACTATTGATGGGTAGTTTCTTCTGCTTGTCGACGACCTACGTCTTCGGCACCTTACTTACCGCCAACGGCAGCCTCAAGCAGCTCAACCTCGTGGCAGCGGCTGGCGTGGTCATCAACATCCTGCTCAACCTGATCGTCATCCCACGTTTCAAGTCGGTAGGCGCCGCCACCACAAGCCTCTGCGTACAAGCCTTGACGGCATTTTTGCAATACCTCCTTGCCAGACGCATCCTCAAGTTCAATATGGGTGGCCGCTATTGGATGCATATTCTCCTCTTCTTGGCCACCACCGCCCTGACCACCCTCTTGGTCAAGCAGCTGAACCTCAACTGGATCGTCGCCTTCCTCATCACTTTTGCCATCAACTGCGGCGCCATTTTCTTTACCCGTCTGGTCAGCCTCAAGGAAATCGTCAGCCTCGTCCTTCCTAAGGAAAAAAAAGGCTAATTTGACTTTTTTCATTGCCATTTCAAGGGAAATCCCTATTTTTGGCAACTTATTCTACACATAAATATGGACGAACAGACACATAACACCTACAGTTCCAAATACTTATGCAGACTATTGGTGGAATATAGGAAGCCCATCCTCATTATTCTTGCGTTGGCCGCCCTCTGTGCCATCGTTTTCAGTGCCCCTTTTTTCATCACCCCCCTGTATAAGTCCACCACAATCATCTACCCCACTTCCAGCAACTCCATCTCCAAGGTTCTTATCAGCACTACGTATCAGTCGGAGAAGGACATCATGAACTTTGGTGAGGACGAGCAGACCGAACAGATGTTGCAAGTGTTAAACTCGAATCGCGTACGCGACAAAGTCATCAGCCGCTTCAACCTGATGGAACACTACAACATCAAGGCCAACAGCAAATACCCTATCACCAGGCTGAACAAACTCTACGATGCCCGCATCAAGTTCCGCCGCACGGAATACAACGCGGTGAAGATCACCGTCTTGGACTCTGACGCCGCACTCTCGGCACGTATCGCCAATGAGATCGCCGAGATCTTCGACAGCACCATGAACCAGATGCAAAAGGAAGTCGCCACCGAGGCCTTCCGCATCGTTGAGCAGGAATATGGCACCCTCGTTGCCGAAATGAACATGCTGGAAGACTCGTTGAACACCTTGCGTAAGCTGGGCGTGTTCGACTACGAGTCGCAAGTGGAGATGCTCAGCCAACAGCTGGCTGTCGAATTGGGCAAAGGCAACACGCAAGGCGTCAAGAACATACAAGAGCAACTTGACGTGCTGGCAGAATATGGCGGTGCCTCCTACGCCATCAACGAGCGTTTGGACAACGACCGCTTGCAACTCTCATTGGTCAAGTCGAAATACGAGGAAGCCAAGGTCGACGCCACCGAGTTCATCCCGCACAAGTTCGTCGTCACCTCCGCCTTCCAGGCCGAACGCAAGAGCTATCCCGTGCGTTGGATCATCGTGGTGATAACCGTGTTGAGCACGCTGCTGCTGCTCATCTTCTGCCTCGTGTTCTACGACCGTTCCAATGGCTTTTTTCGCCGCCAGGCCGACAAGGAAGCGGCCTCCAAGGAAAAAAAGAACCATCTTGGAAAAGAATGAGACTATAACTGCACCTAATATAACATCAACTACTCCGACAACAACAAAACAAATCATGGATAACAATTTCAACAACCTTTCACTTGTCCAACTCGTGCTGAAATGGAAATGGCACATCTTGATCATCACAGTGGCGGCAGCCATCTTAGGTGCCATCTTCTCCAGCTCACTGTTCATCACCCCACTCTACAAGTCAGAGGCCGTGGCCTATCCCGCCAACATCAGCCCCTACTCCGATGAGAGCGAGACCGAACAGATGCTGCAGATCATCAACTCGCAGTCCATCATGGACTCCATCATCGAGAAGTATGACCTGTGGTCGGACTACAAAATCGACAAGAACTACAAGTTCGCCAAGACTTACATGCTCAATGAGTACCGCAGTAAGATCAAGATCAGCAAGACCCCCTACGAGGCCGTCAGCATCACGGTGATGGACAAGGACCCCTTTGTGGCCTGCGACATTGCCAAGGACATCCTCAACTTCTACGACCAAAAGGTGCATAAACTGCACACCCAGAAAGTCGGCGAAGTGGTGGCCATGTATGAAAGACAGTTGAACGAGAAGCAACGTAACATCGACTCGCTGAAACAGCTTCTTACCGACTATGGTACGGAATACGGAGTGACTGACTATACCAGCCAGGCTCGTGAGGTGACCAAAGGCTACCTGAGTGGTTCGGCAAAGGCCACCGAGTTGAAAAGCAACTTAGAGCAATACGGTGCCGAAGTGCTCGACCTCCGCACGAAAATCGAAGCCGAAGCCACCACGTATGTCAACACCAAGGTTGACTACGAACAGAACCTGCGTTTCTACAACTCCGATCTTACCTATTCCAACATCGTCACCGAGCCTTTCCCGGCCGACAAGAAAGCCTTCCCGGTGCGTTGGGTTGTCGTGGCCCTCTCCGCTTTAGGCGCCATGCTGCTCTCCATCCTGGTAATCTTCATCATCGAAAACCGCAAGCGTTTCGTGGCTGAAAGCAAATAAGTCGTGGAGAAAAGAGCAAAAATAGCTTGGCTTTATGTCGTCGCGGCCCTTTTCTTGGCCGTGGGGCTGTTCCTTGTGGTGAAGAAGAACACCTACCTCTTCTTTGCCTTGCCCGTCGTTTTGGGCGTGCTCCTGCTCTATATCTTCTCCCTCGACAAGGTTCTTCTGCTTACGGCATTCACCGTGCCGCTATCGATCAATCTGAAAGCCCTCGAAGCGGGTCTAGCCATCTCCCTGCCCGCCGAGCCTCTGCTGATCGGCATTATGGTGCTATTCTTCGCCAAAATGCTATATGACGGCAAATACGACAAACGCATCTCACACCATCCCATCGCCATCGTCATCTATTGCATGTTCGCCTGGATGCTGGTCACCACCATCACCAGCGAGATGCCCGTGGTTTCGCTCAAATTCATATTGTCGAGACTCTGGTTTGTCATCCCTGCCTTCTTCCTTTGTGCCATCCTTTTCAAGAAGCCCAAAAACATCCATTGGTTCATCTGGCTTTATATCGCAGCCCTGTGCATCGTATGTGTATACACCATCATCCACCACGCACAGTTTGGCTTCGATGGCGACTCGGCACACTGGGTTATGACGCCTTTCTATAACGACCACACGGCCTACGGCGCTGCCTTGGCCATCTACCTTATCCTGGCGTTGACCTATGTCTTCCTGCCGGGCATAAAGACCTCACGACGCCTCATCATCATCGGTGTTGTAGCACTCCTGAGCGTCGCCTTGGTATTCTCCAACTGCCGTGCCGCATGGCTGAGTGTGATCGCAGCCTTGGCAGTGTTGATTTGCGTGTTGCTGAAGATCAAATTCCGTTGGATCGCCACCGTAGTGGTAGTCTTAGTAGGCCTCTTCCTCGCCTTCCAAAACCAAATCATCGACACTTTGGAGAAAAACAACCAAGACGCCTCTGGCGACCTTGTGGAAAACATTCAGTCCATCACCAACATCTCCACCGATGCCTCCAACCTGGAACGCATCAATCGCTGGCAGTCGGCCTTCCGCCTGTTCAACGAACGTCCTGTGTTTGGTTGGGGTCCCGGTACCTACCAGTTCGTGTACGCCCCCTACCAGATGTCGAAGGAAAAGACCATCATCAGCACCAACGCCGGCGACGGTGGCAACGCCCACTCCGAATACTTCGGTCCCCTTGCCGAGCAAGGCATTGTGGGTTCTATCCTTGTGCTGATCCTAGTCATCGTCACGGTATATCATGGCATGAAGACCTACAAACGTTGCAAAAACAGACAAGCTAAAACGCTGGTGCTGGGCGCCACCCTCGCCTTCATCAGCTATTTCGTCCATGGACTCCTCAACAACTTTATGGACACCGACAAGCTGGCCGTCCCCGTGTGGAGCCTCGCCGCTTTGATTGCCGCCATCGACGTGTATTATGCCGACAAGGAAACATTTGACGAGGTGAAAGAATAAAAGCCATCAACAACAAACAAAAAACGCCGTCCAGATTTGGACGGCGTTTTTTGTTTTCACCGAAAACCTGATGCTTACTTGATTTCCACAAGTTCAAGATCAATCTTCAGCGGAGAATAGGCAGGTAAGAGGTCCTCGTCAATGACGAAGTCGCCAAAAGCCAAGGCTGAAGGCGACACCAGCGAGACCTTTGAGCCCTTTGACATGGTCATCACGGCCTCCTCGATGGCGGGCAACATCTCGTTGTTACCAATCTTAAAGGTCACAGGATGCTCATACTCATAACTCGACTCCAGCAACTCGCCTTTCAAATTGCTCATCACGTAATGCACCGTCACCTCATCACCCCATTGGGCAACGGGACCGGTACCTTCCTCTTTCCTAATGATGACAAGGCCCGACTCCGTAGGTTGCTCCGTTATGCCATTTGCCTTGAGATAATCCTCCATGGTCTTTTGCTCAAGCGACATGAGACGCTTTGCCTCAGCCTCTTTTTGGGCTTGCAGCGCTTCCATCTTCTTGTCGTAGGTGGCTTTGTCCATCACGCTGTTCATCTTCAGCAACACAACCAAAGGGGTATAAGGATCGATGTGGCTCTCATAGCCCACGCTATCGAAGGCGAGCTCAGAGGGCAGCACGAAACGCATGGTACCGCCTTCGGACACCATGCCCAAGGCCTCGTTGAAGCCAGCGCTGATGAACTCCTCACCATACTGCATCTCGACAGGCTCAATGCCGAACGAATGCATGATGGTATCGCCCTTGGGACCGCACATCGTGAAGTCGAAATTGACATACTCACCCATTTGTGCCGTCCTGCCTTTGCCGGTTTGCTCAAGAACGATCAAGCCCGATTCCGTCACCGTATTCTTCGCGTCTTCACGAAGCGGGGCCAAAAAGTCAAGCTCAGCCTGTCGCAAGCTGTCGAGCAAGACCTTACGCTCGGCTTCGAGGATTTCATAAGGCTTCACGGAGAGCAGCTTCAGCTCGTAATAGATGGGCTTGCCCGCATATTCCTCAGGCACATCCATCTGCAGCATGGTCATAAACACCGAGTCGGACAAGACCGCCAGTTGGGCTGAGTCGCCCACATGCATCATCAGCAGACCGTCGACGACGTCGCCTTTGAAATCGGCCTCTCTGAGCACAAGTGTCATAGGCTCAGTGCCAGCAGTGGTAAACAGCAGCGTGTCGTTGAAGTACTGCGCCATCTCAAAGGTCACCTCGTCCTTCAGGCGGGGCATGACCTCTTTGTCGTTCTTGTTATAGAACTTCATGTAGGCGCCATTCTTCATCTGCTTCAAGCCCGGATAGGGGGACTTGCTGCCACAGGCAACGAAGAGCAGGCACGAAACGCCGATGAGAACCGACTTAAGAAGTCTTTTCATCTTATTCAAAGTCAACAAGTTCTACATCAAAGACCAAGTTGGAGAAAGGCACGATCTTTTCACCAGCCTGTCTGTCGCCATAAGCGAGATAGTAAGGGATATAAAGTACGCCCTTCTCGCCTTTCGACATCAACTGGATGCCTTCGTCCCAACCCGGGATAACCTGACCGACACCGATCGGGATGCTGATGGGTTCACCTCTCTCGACGGAGGAGTCAAACACGGTACCGTCAAGCAGCTTGCCAGTGTAGTGCACCTTCACCATCTTACCCACTTCGGGCTTCTCGCCATTGCCTTCCTGGGTCATCACATAAATGAGGCCCGACTCGGTAGGCTCGGCCGTAATCTTGTTCTTTGCGAGATACTCAGCCAGTTGCTGGGCAGCGGCAGCCGTCTCTTCGGCGTGCTCTTCCTTCATCTTAGCGATTCTCTCGTCTGTGGTCTTCTTCACCTTGGCAGCCAGATGCTGGGCATACTCGCTCTCAGGATAGAAGTCGTCCAAACGCACGTTGAAACGCATCACATCGGTCGAGGTAAAGCCTTCAGGCAACGTGGGCTGACCCATCAGCTTCATGAAGGTAGAGTCGATGTTGACAATGAAGGAGGCGGAGTCGCCTTTGTGCATCATGGCCAGACCCTCGAAGAGGTCGCCAGCAAACTGCGATTCCATGAGTTGCATCACATTGTCGGTAACAGGAATGACAACAGCCGTGTCGTTCACAGTGCAGCTGATGCCCACTTCCATCAAGTCTTTCGGCTGAGGAAGTTCGCCAGCATTCTGGTTGTAGAACTGATAGTACAATCCGTTCTGAGTCTTTTCATAACCCGGATAAGGGTTCTTCTCGCCACAGGCAGTCATGCCGGCAGCAATCATGGCCACAACAGCCATCATCAAGATACTTTTTTTCATTTTTTAGTGGTATTAGATTTAGTTAATGATTCTTATTGTTTGTCTATAACATCCAGTAATTCAACGTCGAAAACGAGATTGGAATAAGGAGGGATATTGCCATAAGTTTCAGTGCCATAGGCCAAGGTGTAGGGCAACACAAAACGTGCCTTCTCTCCCACTCTCATCATGCCTACGCCTTCCTCCAGACCTTTCAGCACCTTGCCTTTGCCATATTCAAATTCATAATAATCACCCAACTGTTCAGAGTCACCCAGGGGCGAACCGTCGAGATAGGTGGCTACAAACTTGATGCGGGCGGTCTGACCTTCCTTGGGCTGAGCACCTTCCGTGGTCACCGACTTGTTGAAGAACAGGCCCGAAGCCGTATAGTCAGTGATGTTGTTAGCCTTCAAATACTCGAAGAAAGCCTTCTCTGATTCGGCTTTCATAGCCTGCATGGCGCGTTCTTTCTCAGCCTGAAGCTCAGCTGCAGTGGTGATATGCAACAGTTTGATATCGTACACCAAGTTGGAATAAGCCGGGATAGAACCCACCGAGTGTTCGCCGTAAGCCATGTCACAAGGAATGATAGCCTTCACGCGCTCGCCAAGATGCATACGGGGCACGATATCCTCCCAACCAGGGATGGTATAGCCTTCTCCCAAAACGAAAGAGAACTTGTCGGGGATGTCGTAAGTGGAACCCACCGAAGTACCATCGAGCAACGAAGCCGAGAAATCAAGCTCCACCTTCTCGCCTTTCACGGGGCAACGTCCCGTTCCCTTCTCCAAAGGAATGATATAGACGCCTGATTCAGTAGGAGTTACATCAATACCATTCGCGGCAATATATTCTGCTAGACTCTTTTTCGAAGCCTCCATCATGGTTGCCTTCATCTTTTCGATGTTGGCTTGGAACTCCTCCTGCGACTGATAGCCCAACAGCTTCACCTCGTAGCGGAAATAATCGTCAGCCTTCAATCCCACTGAGTCAGGATTCTGGTCATAATAATGAATGGCGATGGAATCTGCCTTGATATAGAATGAGGCCGAATCCCCAACATGCATCATGGCATAGGCTTCCTGAAGGTCGCCAGGGAAATACTGTGCTTGCAGTTGGGCGAACACCTCTTTGGCCGACTCCTGCCAGTCAAAATACAAGGAATCGTTCAGATAGCAAGCCATCTGCACTTTGAGGAAGTCCGTCAGCTTGGGCTGTTCGCCCTTGGGATCTTGGTTGTAGAATTTGTAGTACAGGCCGTCAGCGGTTTTCTTGTAACCCGGAAAACGCTGGGTACAGGCCGTCATCAATAGCATTGCCGACAGGCAAACCATAGCGAAAAATAAAGATTTTCTCTTCATAACTTATTGTATTTCTGTTATTTTTATCGTATAAACCAAAGTTGCATATTCAGGGATGCGATTGTCATCGCCGTGCAGTCCATAAGCGAGATGGTAAGGGATGATGAGTTTGGCCACATCGCCCTTGTGCAGATAGGTCATGGCTTCGTCGAGGCCCGACTCCACACCGCCTTCGCCCACCACAAACGCCTTGGGACCTTCGTTCTCTGACGAATAAATAAGGTCTCCAGCAATGGAATGCAGTTCATAGTCCAAAGTGACTCGCTGACCTTTCTGTATCTGTTGTTCCGAACCCTGTTTGAGGATCTGGTAGCGTAAACCCGTCCCTGTCTTGGTCATCTCCAAACCATGACGTCGCACATAATTCTCAATATCCTCCTCTTCCTCGTTCAACAGGTAACGGTTGGCCGTCTCCATGCTACTCTTCATATCGCTTTTCGACACGGAGCCAGCAGGTTTCGACGGCTTCTCATTGCATGAGAAGGTCAAGGCCAACAGCAATAATATCAGATATTTATAGTACCTTTTCATTCCGCCTCATTCAACATTTTTTGGTATTCAGGCAAAACCGATTTCAGCTTTTCCACCGCTTCCTCAAACGAGCACGTCAAGGTGCCGCCTGCAGCGTTATTGTGGCCGCCTCCCTTAAAGTGTTTGTTGGCCAGTTCGTGTACCGAGAAAGAGCCCTTCGACCTGAAGGAGAACCTGATCTGGTCTTGACGTTCGGTGATAAGCACCGACATCTTGATTTTCTGCATCGAAAGCGGATAATTCACCACGCCCTCGGTATCGCCTGCTTGATAGTTAAACTTATCCAAATCACTCTTACTCAATGCGATAATAGCAGTAGAATACGCATCCAGCACCTCCATCCTATGGTCGATGGAGAAGCCCAGCAGACGAAGACGGTTCTCCGACATGGTGTCGTAGACCAACTGGTGTATCATCGTGTAGGGCATGGACTTGCCGACGAGAATGCTGCACAACTCCATGGTGCGCGGATGATAGATGGAATGGGAAAAAGAGCCAGTGTCCGTCATAATGCCCACGAGCAGGTTGGTAGCGATCGACTCCGTAAGATATTCCATGCCATAATGCAAAATAATCTCAGCCACAATCTCGGAAGCGCTTGACACACAGGTTTCTGAATAGGCGCAATAGAACTGGTCCAATTCAGGATCGCGATGATGGTCGACCAAGATACGGGGACAACGGGTTTTACCAATCTCATTGTGCAAGATGCCACCTCGCGACAGGTTGTTGAAATCCAACATCATGATGCAATCCGCTGCCGCTATGGCGTCCTTAGTGCCTTCAGCATCCTGTTCGAAAACCAAGAAATCCTCGGCACCTGGCATCCAATGCAAAAAACCAGGGAAGTCATTGGCAACCACCATTTTAACCTCATGTCCCTTGGCTCTCAAAAACTCCGACATGGCCAATACCGACCCTATGGCATCGCCATCAGGATTGACATGGCAAGCCAAGACAAAATGTTTAGGCTCTAGAATAATAGCATCAAAGCGATCATAAAAAAGGTTCTGTTGCATAACTTCCATAAAAGTTTGCAAAAGTACACAATTTTCTGATTCCACACCTAATTAATATAAGGAAAAGCTTCAACGAGGCGATAGCACCTCGAAAGTGTTGTCCTTATACACCATGATCATCTGTTTAATTTCGCCAGAAACAGGCAGTGAAACAGCAGAAACAGGAGAGGTATTCTGGTTAAAAATGATATTGTCACCAACATCAGGAAGATTATTCTCTTCCTGAGAAGGGAGGGGTGTAGGTTGATCAACAGGACGGAGAGGAGCAAAAGGTTCGGAAACCGTCATAGGACCTCTGCCAAAAATGATCCAATCCAAGGTATACTCAGGAAACGTCTCTTTGAGTTTTTTGACGAAGTCAAGACTCGGGTTGTTGCGTCCCGATAAGAGGTGAGAAATATTCGAAGGTTGGATGCCAAGTCGGAGTGCAAACTCTGCAGCGGTCAAATTTTGCGCTCGGATGATGTGGGCAATTCTGTCTTTCATTTCTGTGTTTTCCATCTTAGTGTCTCCTCAAAAATTCAGTTTTTTGCACTAGTTTCAGTTCACAAAAGTAAACATTTTCTGATTACAAAACACAAGGCAAAGAAATTTATTTCTGTAAACTCATCAAACAATGCTAACATTTTGAAGTCTTTATTGAATAATATAAACCTATTTATCTATTTTTCAATATTTTGAATTAACCTATAAAACAAAACTAAAATAATTGCATAAAATGGTATTTATTTAATATTTTAATTTAAATTATATAGAATAATATGCTGATTATTTATTATTTATATCAAATATTTGATGATTTTTCAAATATGTAACTTCTTTCAATTATTCACTTGTGTAAAGCGATATATTGTATATATGTAAATTACAATGTATATATTTGATTTATAGGTATTTAATAAAACTTGGTTTAGATTTGTAAATTCAACAACTGCTAAAGATTCACAAATCAAAACATCGCGTATTTGGCGTTTTTCCGACCGAAACGACCCGAAGTTCATCTCAAAAACAAACACGCTCTAGAGGCCTAAAAATGCCCTCCTACCCTCGCCCGAGATGATCCGGTCGATCATAAAAATAGCCGCTTTCTTTCCCTGTTTTTTGTCGTGATTTTTTACACCTTATTAATATAGTGCTTTCCCAGCTTCAAAAAAAAGCCCTATCTTTGCCGCCTCGATGAAGAAGAAAGACAACCATATCCAGAACCTCATTGCAGAGGGTGAACACCAAATGCTCGATTTCAAGTTTGAGATTTCGGACAGCAAGCGCATTGCCCGGTCGCTCGCCGCGTTCGCCAACACCGATGGCGGACGTCTGTTGGTAGGCGTGAAGGACAATGGCGCCATTGCGGGCGTACGTTCCGACGAGGAGATTCACATGATACAGGCGGCTGCCGAGATGTATTGCCAGCCAAAGGTTGAGTATTCTACAGAAGAATGGGAAATCAACGGGAAGACCGTGCTCGAGGTCATCATCCCAAAAGACAAGCACAACAAGCACAAGGCGCCCGACAACCAAGGCAATTACAAGGTCTTCGTCAGGGTCAAAGACGAAAACCTTGTCGCTGATAGCGTATTATTAAAGGTGTGGAAGTCCGCCAAATTCGCAAGACCCGCCAAGATTGCCTTTACCGACACCGAGGAGCTGCTTCTACGTCATCTCTCTGAAAACGGTGAGATCACCTTGGCAGAATTCCAGGAAATCGCACATATTAATAAAAGGAGAGCCGAAAAAATCCTCGCCGATTTCATCATTGTGGGCACTATTGAGCTCATTCAGACCAGCAAAAACACCGTTTTTCGGCTTTCCGAGCCCGAAAAAACCGAATAAAACTATCGTTTTTTGGCTAAAAATACTAAGATTTGAAAATTTTATTTTACTGATTAACAAAATAATATAATATTTTATCAAAAATAATTGAAATTTTTGATTGCCAGTATCTAAAAAGGTCGTACCTTTGCAATCCGCTTCCTCAAAAAAGAGGGGTTAGACTTAAGGGATTCGGAAGCGAAAAGTTCTTTGAAAGCTTGAGGCCAGCACAAGATAAAGTGTCCGAGGCGCCGTTGAGGCGAGCGTTGGACACGGGAATAAGGAACCAAGAGAACGAAAGCGGAACCCGAGATTCAGAATAGAAATTTGAGTAAAACAATAGTACAACGAAGAGTTTGATCCTGGCTCAGGATGAACGCTAGCGGCAGGCCTAATACATGCAAGTCGGACGGTAAGCGCCCCTTCGGGGGCGC
>LPNG01000081.1 GCA_001543395.1 Candidatus Alcium sp. F082
GGGACGGTGTCAGCAACCTCGTCGTCGGCCTGCTCTCCAGCATCACCGCCGTCTCGTTCAACTACACCGGCACCTCCTCCACCTACGACAAGACCCAGTCCCTCTACATCGGCACCACCGCGCTCAGCGCCTATGCCGGCTCAGGGGCTGCCTACTTCGTCCCCTCCTCCGACATGACCCTCGTCTACGGCCCGACGCTGAACAGCTACCAGTCCGGCTGGCGCACCTACCAGTTCGCCGAGCCCTTCGAATGGGACGGTGTCAGCAACCTCGTCGTCGGCCTGCTCTCCAACAGCACCGCCACCTCCTCCTCCGGGTGGGGCGCCCAAGGCACCTCCGTCGGCGCCTACCGCACCATCTACCGCTACCGCGACACCAACCCCATCGACATCGACAACCTCACAGCCGTCTCTAACGGTTCTTATTCCATGACCCGTCCCGACATCCGTCTCTCCTTCTGCGGTTATGACAATATCTGTCCGGCGCCTGAGGTGTCCGGTGTCGAGTTCATTGGCGACGGCACCACCGCTGCCACCGTCCATTGGAGCGCCTCGACCGGCGACTTCGCCTCGTCCTACGACATCCTCGTCACACGCCGCCACCTCCCCGTCGACCTCGACAACGTCACCCCGACCTACAGCGGCATCGAAGGCCTGTCGCAAGCCGTCACGGGCCTCAGCCCCTACACCGAATACGACCTCTACCTGCGCGTGCGCTGCAACGCCGACGGCTACGACGACGGCTACAGCGCCTGGAGCGCCCCCTACACCTTCCGCACCAACAGTGTCTGCCGCACTCCCGTCGAGCTCCAGCTCACCCCCGTCAGCAAGACCGAGGTCGCCGTCAGCTGGCTCAACGGCTCCATCGAAGACGGCATCGTCACCCAGGCCGACAACTTTCAGTACGCCTGGAGCGCCACCGAGCTGATCGGTTCCGCCCTCATCCCCGACGCCGAAGGTGTCGTCGGCCGGACCGCGGGCTTCAACGGTCTCACCCCCGGATCCACCTACTGGTTCTATGTAGCCAACAACTGTGGCATCGACGGCGTCAGCCCCTACGTCTCCGCCGCTGTCACCATGCCTGACGCCTGCGCCACACCCACAGGCCTGCACACCACCGAGGTGGGCCGCTACAGCGCCTCCCTCGCCTGGGCCGCCGACCCCTATGCCGGCCCCGCCGACACCTACGAGCTCTACTGGAGCGCCGAGGCTGTCGACGCCGCTGACCTCGACACCATCGAGCCCATGGTCACCGGCATCGTCGACGCCGCCTACAACCTCACCCTGCTGCAGCGCGAGACCGACTATTATGTCTACCTGCGCAGCAACTGCGGCGATGTCAACAGCGACTGGGCCCTCCTGACCTTCACCACCGAGGGTTTGGGCTACGACTGCAACTTCGACGAGCCGATCGGCACCGGCACCGGCACCGCCAACCTTCTCAACACCCTCTACGGCTGCACCTACAGCCAGCACATCTACACCGCCGACGAGATCCATGCCCTGGGCGGTGTCGCCGGCATAATTCATTCCGTCTCGTTCGACTACAGCGGCTCCTCTTCCACCTACGCCAAGACCCAGTCCCTCTACATCGGCACCACCGCGCTCAGCGCCTTTGCCGGCTCCGAGGCTGCCAACTTCGTTCCCTCCGCCGACATGACCCTCGTCTACGGCCCGACGCTGAACAGCTACCAGTCTGGCTGGCGCACCTACCAGTTCGCCGAGCCCTTCGAGTGGGACGGTGTCAGCAACCTCGTCGTCGGCCTGCTCTCCAACAGCACCTCCACCACCTCCTCCGGATGGGCCTCCCGGGGCACCTCAGTCGACGCCTACCGCACCATCTACCGCTACCGCGACAGCAACCCCATCGACATCGACAACCTCGCAGGCGTCCCTAACGGTTCTTATTCCATGACCCGTCCCAACATCCGCATCGATCTCTGCGGTGCTGTGCTGCCCTGTCCGTCCGTGGATGTCCCCGTGGTGACCGCCGTCACCAACGAGTCCGCCCGCGTCAGCTGGGCCGCCTCGACGGGTGACTTTGCCAGCAGCTACGACCTCATCGTGAGCGACACCGCCGTCACCGACTTTGCGACGGCCGGGGTCTACGCCTCCGAGATAGGGGCCACCGTCTACGATCTGAGCGGCCTCTCCGAGCTGACCGGCTACTACGTCTACGTGCGTGCCAACTGCGTCAACGCCGACTACAACGACGGCAGCAGCGTGTGGTCGCCGGCGGCCGTGTTCAGCACCGAGAGCGCCTGCTTCCGTCCGAGCG
>LPNG01000082.1 GCA_001543395.1 Candidatus Alcium sp. F082
CCGACAAGATAGGCGGTGCATACCGCCCGAAGACCGTCAAGCTGACACAGAAGCACAGCGACAGCAACCAGGCGTACACCGACCAGACGGAATACACATACACCTCTGCCGGGCTGACATCCTCGGTCGTGGAACACAAGGGAAAACCTCAGGCACAGACCACCGCGTATCTCTACGACACCTACGGCAACTGTACGCAGGAGACCGTGTCAGCTTCCGGCATCAGTACCCCGATGGTCACCAACTACCAATATCTTAGCGGCAGGTACCTGTCGAAGAAGACGACAACGCCGGCATCCACCACCATACAGTACGGACGTAACTCCTTCGGCGAGCTGACGGCCGTTGTTGACCAGACCATCAATGTGTCGTCGCCATTGGTAACGACATACGTCCGTGACGGGTTCGGCATGGTGACAAAGGAGACCAAGCCCACCGGCGAGGTGACCAACTACAGCCGTGTCGCAAACACCAACTGGGGCTATCAGAAGGCCGAGACCGGCAACGACGGCCATTCCTATACATGGAACTATGACCCGTGGGACAACGAGCTAAGCACCTCCACATACGGCATAGCCGGCGTTTTGGTGACAACGTCCAGCAACTATGACGTCAAGGGACTGCTGACGTCAAAGACCACGACCAAGGGCAGCCTGACGGTAACGGAGTCAATGACCTACGACGCACTCGGAAGGGTCACCGCCCGTTCCTCCACTAATGGCGAAAGCATCGGCTACAGCTACGGCAACAGGACCGTGACGACTACAAAGGCTGGCAATTCCTATACGAAGACATTCGACGCCTGGGGCAATGTTGTTGAATCCACCGACCCAAAGACATCTGTCGCCTTCTGCTATCACTCCAACGGGAAACCGGCAGAAGTCACGTCAGAGGGATCCACGGTCTATATGGAATATGATGCGGTGGGCAACCAAGCCGAGTTGGAAGACCCCGACGCAGGCATCGTTTCCTACGAATACGACGCGCTGGGGCGCGTCACGCGCCAGACCGATGCCCGGGGCAATGACATCCTATATTCCTACGATGCCCTAGGCAGGGTGTCACAGCGCAACTGTGAGGGCACCGTTACCACATATACCTATGGCACGTCAGGCAACGGCAACCAGCAGCTTGTGCAGCAGCAGACTGGCGACCGTACCATTGCCTACGGCTACGACACCAAGGGGCGCATGGTTTCAGAGACCCGCAGCATGACGGGCGAGACCTCCGTCACCTTCAGCTACTCCTATGACAGCTACGGGCGGCTGGCCTCCAAGGGCTATCCCGGCAATGTTACAGTCACCTATAAGTATGACCATTGCGGCCATCTGGTGGGAAGTCAGATTGGCAGCCGCTGCGTTAGCCTGCTCAGTACGGACAACGGACTGACGGCAACCATTGGCTACGGCGGCACCATAGCGGACGACGGGCAGATAGTGTCCGTCAACAGTCCCGTCATGACGCATACCAGTACCCATAACGCTCAGGGATACCTCTCAGGACTGACCCTGAAGAAAGGCACCGCCACCCTGCGGTCGATGACGTTCAGCTTCCTGGGAATGACTGGCAACCTGACCTATCGCACAGGCATGACCTCCTATCAGGAGGACTTCAACTATGACAGCCTCGACAGGCTGACAAGGGTCATGAATGGCAACACTACCGTACAGGCCGTCAGCTATGCCGACAACGGCAACCTCACCAGCAAGACGGGAGTCGGCACACTGCATTATGACGGCACTCAGCCCCATGCAGTCACCTCTGCAGACAACACGTCAGGCTACATTCCCAGCACCACCCAGCAGGTCACCTACAACGCCTTTGGCAAGGTGTCGTCCATCACGGACGGCAGCTATAACATGACGTTCACCTACGGCCCTGACGAGGAGCGGTGGAAGACGGTGCTGAAGCAGAACGGCACCGCCAGGCGTACCACGTTCTATGCCGGAGACTACGAGCGCGTCACGGAGGACGGCCATACCTACCACTTCTACTATCTGGACGACGGGTGCATCTATGTCGTCACCGACAGCCAGACCTCCGGCACCTACTACTATGCCTTCACCGACCACCTCGGCAGTGTCACCCGCATCTTCAACGAGGCAGGCACCTCCGTCTATGAGGCCGAGTACGATGCCTGGGGCAAGCAGACCGTGACCAAGAACACCATCCATTTCCGCCGCGGATATACGGGGCATGAGATGATGCCCGAGTTCGGACTCGTCAATATGAACGGACGGCTCTACGACCCCATACTGGGCCGTT
>LPNG01000083.1 GCA_001543395.1 Candidatus Alcium sp. F082
AGGATGGCGGCTAACACCCCGATCAGTTTTTTCTGTTTCATTTTCTTGATTCTTTAATTACTATATTTTTATTGCTTAACTTACGATTCATTGTGCTATGTCAGTATGAGTACTGCCAATACGACAAGACATACGGCGATGGACAGCCCGAGGGCGGTCAGCAGCAGGTCGGAGCCGCGCCGCGACAGGAAGTCGTCGAGGTGGTAGAACCATTCGTAGCGGTCTATCAGGCGTTCGCGCCAAGTGGGATTGTGGTCTTCTTTCATTGCCGTCGTGGATTTAGAGGGGGTCACAGCATGGCCGAGAGCCGGATGCGGTGGTTCATGAGACGTATCTGCTGCTTCGATTTCTCGTGCAGCAAGTGATCTTCGTGCCGCTTGTCTATCAGCAGCGCGATGACTATGGATGACAGCATCACTGTGCAAATCACCATGCCTGGGATAAGGATTGACTGGATGTTCATATAGGCTTGTGGGATTTTAGGGTTTCGGATTCGGGGACGGATATGCCTCGGCGGGCAAGTTGCTGTTCTGTCTGCTCAATCATCTGCTGCTCCTCAGCGATAATCTGGTCGCGGCGGCGCAGAAGTGTTCGGCGGCGGCGGGCCTGCCACAGCAGCACGGCTATCATCATCGCCAGGATGGTCATGATGGCAACGAGCGTCAGCAGGATGTAGTCGGTCTTGTCCATAAGCGTCTGTTTTGACTGAATAACGCTGCAAAATTACCGATTTTTGCGCATCCATGCAATAGCTGACACGAATTGTCAACGGTTCTGACACGAATTGTCAATAAAAAAAGCCCCTAAAGAAGGGGCTGAGACACGAATTGTCAATGACTGAGACACAAATCGTCAATCAGAGACATTAAGCTTTTGGAACTCTGAGGGAGTCATCTGGATGTGTTCCTTGAACGAACGGCAGAACACGCTGACACTTGAGAAGCCCGAAGCCGTACCAACCTCGGCAATGGTCATCTCTGGATGCTCTGTCAGCAGACGGCAGGAATACTCCACCCGCTGGTTGCGAATGTATTCGGACAACGAGCGGTGGCCGCTGCCCTTTGCAAAGGCTGCACCTATGCGCCGGTCGCTGAGATGGAAGCGGTCTGCGAGCATCTGCCGCCCGAATGCTGGCTGGAGATACAATTCTTCGTGCCGGATGGCATGATTGAGATATTGGAAAAGTTCAGCATCAGAGAGTGCTTCCAGATTTGGCTTGTCGTCTGTCGGCTCTTCTGCTGGCTTGACAGGGACATTTTCGACTTTCTGCCGCATGGCATCGGAAATGTCCTCATACCTTTTCTTATATTCAAGGGCATCGGTAATCTCACGCACCAGCACACGGTTCTTACGTTTCGTCTTGCGGCTCATATAGAAGGCATAGACGGCAAAGGCGATAGCCAGCAGGGCGATAATGCCGACGGCCCATGCCGTCAAATTGGCTTTCCGGGTCTCTGCCCGCTGCCGCTCGGCCTCCATCTGCTGCTGGAGGGCGTTGTATCGGGCGATGTGCTCGCGGGCCGTTGCATCGCGAACGGTACGCTCTATCTTTTCGTAGGCCTCGGTCATATTGCCTTTGTCGCCAAGGGCGGTATAGGCGGCGGTGATGAAGCCCTGGGCCTGCGAGCGGTAGAAGCGGATGTAGTCGGCCCGCTTGGTGTCGTTTTTCGGTTCGCGGTAGGAGCCGTCGTGGTACTGGTCGGGATGCTGCTCGTAGTCGTCCAGCAATTCGATGATGCGACGGGCCAGCGGCAGCGTCTCTTCCTCGCGGCCGATAGACGCAAGAACACTGATCTTACGCTTTGCGGCGATGATATAGGCATCGAGTTCGTAGAAGCGGAATGGCTCCAGACTGCCGATGGCGGTAATCACACTGTCGAGTTTCGCTAGGCCCTGCTCCTGCTGTCCTGAATAGCAAAGCGATGCACCGAGTTCCGCTTCCGTGCGCAGGGCCTTCGTCTCGGCTCCATGCTTGCGGCTCTCGCCGACGAGTTCGCGCGAACGCTGTAGCCAGCGAACCGTGTCCTCTTGCTGGCGGGCGGCATAGATGAGTATTTCCAGCACATCCTGATGCAACTTAGGATAGGTCTTCAGCGAGTCGTGCAGCAACAGCCGCTCGGCAATGGCTCGCGCCGTGTCTAAGCGCACACCTTTGGGACCTCCAAGCAGCGAGTCGAGCTGATTCATCATCTGTGACTGGCTATAAATCCTGGCACGGTTCACATCGCCCCGCACCTCGCTCAGATTCCCCAC
>LPNG01000084.1 GCA_001543395.1 Candidatus Alcium sp. F082
TGTATATCGACCTGATGCGCGGCACGCCCGTGCTGGTGCTGCTGATGTTGATGTACTATGTGGTGATGGCACCGATAGACGCTACGGGCATCGTGGTGGCCATCGTCACCTTCGCCATGAATACGGCGGCCTATATCAGCGAGATGCTGCGCACCACCATCCAGGGCATCGACCGCGGACAGACGGAGGCGGGACTGGCCCTGGGCTTCACCGGGCGGCAGACGTTCTTCAAGATCATATTGCCGCAGGTGGTCAGGAAGGTGATGCCTGTCTATCAGGGCGAGATAGTGAGTCTGCTGAAGGGCACGAGTATCGTGGGCTACATCGCCGTCAGCGACATGACGCGAGCCTCCGACCTGATACGCTCGCGGACATTCGATGCCTTCTTCCCGCTCATCGTGACGGCCATCATCTACTTCCTCATGGCATGGCTCATCGGACTGCTGCTGCAGTCGCTGGTTCAGCGGAAACGGATGAAAGCCACCGTGGCGGCAGCGGCGTTGGTGCTGGCAGGACTGGTGTGCTATGTGCCTAACCTTGGCGGTAGCGAAACCGTCACTGTGTCCGACGGTTCTCCGTCTGAAATTCCCGCCGTCTTCAAAGCACTGAAGGGCAAGCGTGTCGGTGTCATCGTCGGCAGCATACAGGACATTGCCGTCACCAGTATGGCTCCCGATGCCGACATCCAGCGCATGACGAGCCAAGCCGACCTGCTGGCGGCCTTGGACAACGGCAAGTTGGATGCAGCGGGCGGTGAGAGCCTGACATTGATATTCTGCAAGGAGGTGGCTGACAGGGTGGACTCGGTAAGTACAGATTTGCCGCCCATTCCCGTAGCCGCCTGCTTCCGGAAGGACAACACTGCCTTGCAGCAGGACTTCAACCGTTTCCTCGCCGACATCCGCCGCGACGGCACCTATCAGAAGATATACAATCAATGGCAGCAGGCCGAAGACCCGTCAGCCTTGGCCGCTCCCCAGCAGCGAGGCACGGGGCGCACCCTGCGCGTAGCCACCTATCCGGCCATGCCACCATTCAACTTCATCAGTTCGGGGAAGCAGTCGGGCCTGGAGCCTGCCCTGCTGACGGAGTGGGCTAACCGACGCAACTGGCAACTTGAATACCTCGTGATGGATTTCGCCGCACAGATTCCCGCCGTGCAGACGGGAAAGGCCGACATGGCCATGGGAGCCATCAGCGCCACCGAGGAGCGACAGAAGCAGGTGCTCTTCTCCGACGGCTATGTCGACTCGCGCATCATGCTTATCACGAAGAAGGGGAATGCAGGGATACTGACCAATCCGTCGCAATCGCCAGATACAGAGGGTGGCGGTAACACCTGGCCATGGGTTGTGGCTATCCTCATTATAATAATAGGTGGCGTTTGGTTCTTCCTTCGTCACAAGCACAACACATGCGTCAAGCCTCAGACATCCGACCTCAAACCTCAGACATCCGACCTTCTCCGCATCTCCCACCTTCAGAAGAGTTACGGCTCCATCGATGTCCTGCGCGACATCAATGTGGATATCCATCGCGGCGAGGTCATCTCCATCATCGGTCCGTCAGGTACGGGCAAGAGTACCTTCCTGCGCTGTCTGAACCTGTTGGAGCAGCCCACTGGCGGCAGCATCGTCGTCGACGGGGAGGACATTCTCGCCAAGGGCTATCCCGTCAACAGGCTACGCCAGAAGATGGGCATGGTGTTCCAGTCGTTCAACCTCTTCGAACATAAAACCGTTCTGGAGAACGTGATCTTCGCGCCCTGCCAGTTACGCCACGTATCAGAAGAAGAGGCACGCAAGGAGGGACTGGCACTGCTGCGCAAAGTAGGACTGGCTGAGAAGGCCGACGTCTATCCGTCGAGTCTCTCCGGAGGACAGAAACAGCGCGTGGCCATCGCCCGCAGTCTGGCCATGAAGCCCGACGTCATCCTCTTCGACGAACCCACGTCGGCCCTCGACCCGACGATGGTGGGCGAGGTGCTCAGCGTCATCCGCCAACTGGCCAAGGAGGGCATGACCATGCTCATCGTCACCCATGAGATGAAGTTCGCCCGCGACGTCTCGACCCGCATCTTCTTCATGTACGACGGCTACATCCATGAGGACGGCTCGCCCGAGCAGATCTTCGAGCAGCCCGTCCACAGTGCTACCAAGGCCTTTATCCAGCGCATCCGCAAGGAGGT
>LPNG01000085.1:0-1712 GCA_001543395.1 Candidatus Alcium sp. F082
TTTTTGTGGCTGGTTTTGGGCTGTCGCTGCCATTGCAAAGAGGCAAACAATAGCCAAGAAAAACAATTTCAGTGATTTCATTGGGATAGAATAAGATTTTAGGGGCGCAAAGATAATGTTTTTATTCCTTTTTTAATTCCAAATCCATTGTTTTATTGAAGGTGCCGTCTTCGAAGAGCTCAAAATCTATGGTGTAAGACTCGTTGCCAATGTCGTATTTGATTTGGATTTTCCCGATGTACAGATGTAAAGCAACCTCGGCATCGAGGTGCACTCCATACCCGCTGGCATAACAATAGGCAAGTAACACTTTGGCGTTGGGACTTCCTTTTACGGCGGCTTCGGTCAGTTTGTCTATGGCTTTCGGGAAGTTGGGCTCTATTTCGATGCCAAATAGAAGTCCAAATCCTTCCTTGTAGAGCGCAAATGCTTCTTCCTTAATATTATTGGCTTTGGGATATGTGAGTAGGATGGCCTGACCCGAAGCCAAGGCTTTTACTCCTTCGATGGCCATTATTTTTGAGCGCGAGTCCATTTCCGCCTTATTGTTGGCGTCAGTGCTCCACCTTTGGGCAAGCATGTAGTCTTTCTCTACCCCGATGCCATATTGGTAGTAATAGGCCAAAGTTTCCATGGCCGCTGGATGTCCTTGCATGGCTGCTTTCTTGATCCATTGTGCCGATAGGTTAAGGTCACGAGGTATTGGGCTATCCCCCTTATAGGCCAGTCCTAACATGTATTGAGAATTGGCTTCCCCATGGTATGCAGCCTTGCGAAACCATGCCAACGCCAAGGAATCGTTTCGTTCTGTCAATTCGCCAAGATAGTGTATGACACCTAATTGATGGGCGGCTCGTACAACTCCATGCTTGTCAGCACGTTCAAGCCAGTATATTGCTTTTCGAACGTCAAGATGACCAAATTCTTCTTTACAATAAATATATCCAAGGACGAATTCGGCATGTCTAAAGCTGTGTTCGGCAGCTTGAGTATAGTAAGAGATGGCTTTTTCCTGGTCTTTCTCAATCCCGACGCCATAGAAATAGCATTCACCCATAAAGAACAAAGCAGGAGCCAAGTCCTGTTCGGCAGATTTTTGGAACCATGAAAAAGCTTTTTTATAATCCTGCTTTATCCCATCACCTTTTAAATAGCGATTTCCTAATTGAAGTTGAGATACTCGGTCACCAGCTTTTGCCTGCTTTTTCAAGGATAGCAAATCGGGGCTGAACGCAGTTTGACAAAGAATGTATATGAGTGCTGCAAAGAGTCCAAGTATAATACAAACGAATGGGAAAATGATGTAAACTGCCAAAAATCGGTTGAGCGTTTTATCGGGAATGGATATGGGAACATCTTCGATTTTGTCTTTATTCTGCCTAATGCTTAGAGCGAAAGACAATACCACACTGACGCCGAGCATTACGAGAAAGGCATACCAAATAATCGGAATAGCGTCACTATTTGTTTTCGCTAACAAAATCATACCCAAAAAGAAGAAAACACTGGACCACAAGAAAAGTGATAGACCAATGATGGCACCTTCGTTGACCCTTGTGTTGAGACGTCTCCACCAAGGAGCATTGTCGTCATATTTAATCAGTAAGAATATTAATCTGTCAATGAATCTCATGGTGGATGATTTTGTCTTATTACTGCCTCAAAATCTCAAAAGTATTGTCCGCATTCAGCTTGATGATGGTCGAGCTTTT
>LPNG01000085.1:1755-2884 GCA_001543395.1 Candidatus Alcium sp. F082
AAGTCGTTGTCAACCACGCGGATGCAAATGCTCTTGTCGTCGGAAACGGCCTTGGCCAAGTTCTTGCTTTCGGGATAGATGATGCTCAGCGGGCTTTTGGCGCCTTTGATGAGGTCGTAGGCGATGGCGGGCACGTTAACCACATAATCCTGAAGCCTTTCCACCGAATCAACGAGGATGATGAGGCTCTTGTTGAGCGGCCTCTGCTTGACGGCATATACGCGCAAGCAAGCCTTGTTGTTGGTGGCGTCGCAGCCCACACCCCAGATGGTGTCGGTGGGGTAGAGGATGGTCTTTCCGGCTTTTAGTGCCGCTACCGTACGTTCCACTTCTTGTTCAAATGTTTCTTCCATAATGCTTGTGTTTTTATTCGAGTACCACTTCACCCCTTGGTTGTCATTGCGGGCTTGACCCGCAATCTCCTGAAAACAAGAGTAATCCTTCGCGTTCAGGAGATGGCGGATCCTTGTCCGCCATGACGGTTAAAGGCTCTGTTATCGTTCTCCCATTATTGTTTCTCTTTGATTTTCTCTCTTAACAGATTGTATTTATGTCTATTAGCCTGCATCATCACGCGGCAGATGCTGAAGCCGGTCTTGCCGTAGAGGAATCCGCCTTTTATAATATAGGTGCGAATGAAATTGATGCTCGGGCTGAAAATCCAAGGCAGGATGCCGGTCTTCTTCCCACGTTCGTAGTACGACTGCGCGCCCAATTCGGCGAAATGGAACTGCTGCTTGCGGAAGGCCTCGGGCGTGTCCCAAGAATAGTGCAGCAGGTCGCCGCGCAACAGGGTTTTCTTCGGTGTTTCTTTGTATTTCAGCCACTCGTGGATGATGCCTTCCCACTCGGCGAAGCCGCGCTGCCAGATGCGGATCTTGGTCTCGGGATAGAGCCCGCAGCCTTTGACCCACTGTCCGCAGTAGTTGTTGAGGCGGTTCATTGCAAACACCTCGTTCTCTGCAATGTCATTGTCTTTCAGCGTCTTGATGGACTTCTTCAGCTGGTCCGAAAGGGCTTCATCGGCATCGATGCTGAAGATGAGGTCGCAAGTGGCGAGTTCGTCGGCGAGGTTTTTCTGGTCAGAGTAGCCGAGCCAGTCTTGGCTGAAGAACTTCACGCCATAGCG
>LPNG01000085.1:2968-5155 GCA_001543395.1 Candidatus Alcium sp. F082
TTTTCCGCAAAAGTAGGCTTTTTTTCTTATTTTTGAGGACTATTCTTGAACAATATATTGGATGGAAGAGGTTGCCAATTACGTTCAACAATTGGTTATAGAAGTATAAATTACCAATTTTATCGAATATAATCGATGAAATCTGTATATTTATGTCGAATATAAACGATAAAAAGTATATATTTTTATCGAACATAATCGATAAAGTTGTATCTTTGCAGTCGTATAAAACACAAAAACCATGTTAAGAAAGGATTTGATTAAGGATATTGTCGTTGAAAATCAGCGTTTTATTTCATCGGTATGCTTTTTTGAGCGCGATTATGTGTTTGAAGACGCACTGAATTATGTACTTGTGGGCTTGCGCCGTGCTGGAAAGTCATATTTGTTGTATCAGCGTATCCATCAATTATTGGAAAAAGGCCATCGTATGGAGGAAATCTGTTATTTCAACTTTGAGGATGATCGTTTGGGAATAATGACTTTAGCCGATTTGGACATCATCAAATCTGCTTTTGAGGAAATGTTTGATACCCTGCCTATTTTCTTCTTCGACGAGATTCAGATTGTTGACGGCTGGGAGAAGTTCGCGCGACGGTTGGCCGACCAAAAATACAGGGTTTACATCACCGGCAGCAATGCCAAGATGTTGAGTTCGGAAATTGCGACCACTTTGGGCGGGCGCTATATGATTAAGGACGTGTTTCCACTTTCATTTGCTGAGTATTTGTCTTTTTCGGGCATTAACATGAAGGAAAAGAACGCTTTGCACCTTCATGGGAAAGAGATTGTGAAGTATTTCGAGACTTATTTCCGTTTCGGAGGTTTGCCCGAGGTGATGAATGTGGCCGACAAACGCTCATGGCTCAGTGGATTGTTCAACAAGGTTTTCTTTGGCGATTTGATTGCGCGTTACGACATTCGCAACGACTTTGGTCTGCGCATTTTGGCCAAAAAGTTGGCGGAAAGCGTAAAACAGCCTTCGTCCTACAACCGTTTGGCCAATGTGGTAAGTTCGACTGGCAAAAAGGCTAGCACTGATACAGTCATTGATTATGTGAATTACATGTGCGAATCGTGGTTGCTGCTGCCTTTGGAGAATATCATCGGCAAATTGACCGAACGCAACACCCAACGCAAGTATTATTTCATTGACAATGGCATTCTCAACCTGTTTTTGCCCGACCCAGAGGCCAGTCTTTTGGAGAATATGGTGGCCATTAACTTGATAAGGAAATACAAGAACGAGGTTTGTTTCTACCATAACAGCGTGGAGGTCGATTTCTACTTGCCCGAGCAAAAAAAACTTATTCAAGCCTCTTATTCCCTGCAAGACGAAAGCACTTTCCAACGTGAAACCGAAGCCTTAATCAAGGTTTCCAAACGATTTGAAGTAGACGATTTGATGATTATCACCAAAGATGAAGAAACCGTTTTGGAAAAGGACGGCAAGACCATTCAGGTAGTGCCGCTTTGGAAATGGTTGTTGGGATAAAAATGGCTCAATTAAAGAAATAATACAAAAGGAAGCAGCAATGGAAATCTTGCAAACAGAGTTTTGCCTAAACCAGCAATATGCATCTTTGTTTTCGGGGATTTGCTCCGCAAAGAAATCTGTAGAAAATCACGATAAAATCCCTATCTTTGCGCCAAAATAGTGTAATACAATGGAATTAGAAATAAGTGTAATTGTCAGTAGCATTCCTTGGGAGAAAAGCGTTTCAAAAAGGCAAGCGATAAAAGAAGTGTCGGAGGCGGCAAACAATTTGGTCGCATCAAATGATTATGGTGAATCTATTGAAAAGATGCTTGTTGGACTTATCGTTGTTGAACCTGTATATGATGATTTTTCTAAACCTCGTCGGCCTCGATACACGGAACACAAGGAAACAATGGCTTTTGGGTCAATTCCAATTGTCATCCATAAGACATTGGACATAGAAATCAAATTGAATTATGAGCAGGTGTTGGCGGCAGAAGGCGAGGAATTAAAAAGAATAGTTGCTTCTGAAGTTCTCAATACGTTTCAGAATTTGAAAGTGCCAAAAAAAGTGACGGACTTTGACAAAGACCGTTTTGTGGCTGATATAGATAGATTGTTTCATCAAAAGTTTTTGAAATAAAAAAGCGTATCTTTGCACCTCATTTTGAGCGTTAGATGAATATCGGAATCCGCTTGTTCGGTCG
>LPNG01000086.1 GCA_001543395.1 Candidatus Alcium sp. F082
CGTGCCGCTGCCGCTGAGGGTGGCGGGAACCATGTAGTAAGTGCCGTCGTAGAAGATGCCGTTCTGGTATGCCTTCACCATGCCGTAGTCCTGCACCAGGTCGCCGAGGTTGCTGATGGTCACGTCCACGCCGGCACTGATGGTGTGGGCCTGTGTGCCTTGGTTGGCTGGCAGGTTAGTGGTGGATACGAAGTAGCTGTTGGTAATGTTAAGAGTACTGGAGCCACCACTATAGCCTACGAAGGTGTTACTAACCATGCCCTCGGATACGCTGGTGGTGGCCACGAGTGAATTTATGATAGTTGTTGACGTGTTCTCGCCACAATATCCAACGAGTCCACCACAAAATGTAGTGCCGTACTGGTTGGTATGGGCAACAGTGGCAACGAACGAACCGTCGAACACGCAGCCGCTGATGGTGACGCTTCCGTTATTTGAGGCGACGAGACCGCCATGATAGTCGGCGTCGGCTCGGCTGCAGGAGATGGTCACCGAGCTGCTACAGTTGGTTAGGTTCACAGAACCGGTTACATCACCCACGATGCCGGCGGCATTCATAGCTTCGGTAGTGATAATGCCTGTCGTCCTGAGGTTTTTGATGGTGGCATTCTTTGTGTAGCGGAACGGAGCAGCAACTGCGTTTGTTGCATTATAGTTGAGTGTCAGCGTGTGGCCGTCGCCGTCGAGGATGCCCTGGAACGAGCAGTCCTTGCTCGCGCCAGCCATCATCCAAATGCTGATGTCCTTAGTCAGCTTCACGTATTGGCCGCTATGGGTGGTGCCAGCGCTGACACTGAGGGCAAACTCGTTCCAATCAGCCGCGCTGGTGATGAGGTAAGGGTCGTCGGCTGTGCCACGGCCCTGTCTTGGCCAGTCTGGTACGGTGAAGACTACATGGACGTTGACGGGGCGATTCTGCATTATAAACGTATAGCCGCTGGCACCACTATTACCAAAAAGGGTGACATTGTTGCCGTCGGCATCTGTGGCAGTAACTTCAGCGTTCATGCCCGACGGTGTGGTCAGCGTGACCTCTTGATGGGGGCGAGCACCCAGTATGTTATCCTCGCCACCGGCACTGACAGTCACACTGCCTTGGCCCACGGTAGTGACGTTGACAGCGTGGGGATGCTTGAGGGCATAGCGATACAGGTCGTTGCCGCTGAAGCTGCTGAGGTAATTGTTAAGTGCATCATCATCGCCAAGGTCATCTGTGCTGTGGTAATTTTCGAATGTTGCTTTCGCAGAGAGACTTCCAACCCAGAGATTGTCTTGATCATGATCGTTTATGCGTGTGCCATAGAACATAATATGACTGATAATTCCATTACATTGGTCCTGCTCTCCTAATATTCCGCCAACGCCTGAATTATTTCCAGAGTTCGACACGTTGCCTGTCATGCAACAGTACTCTATTTTTCCGACCTCGGCATCATCTTGAGTTGATGAGTTAAACCCAACAATGCCACCCAACCGAGCGTTGTTCAAGCCACTATAATGGGTTGAGCTGACGTCGGCACTCACCCAACAGTTTTTGATGTGTCCGGTATTGCCAGCAGCAATGGCTCCAACCGTTCGAGAGTTACCAACTTCTATTTTGCCGGTTAAATGGAGATCTTGCACAATGCCAGAATTATCACAAATAAACCCTTGGCCGTTATCGTCTGTTCCCCATATATGAATACGGATAGTGTGATTTTCACCATGGAATTCACCTTGGAATCCACGGAAATGGCCTCTGTCGAGAGGAATCCACGATACGGCATCGCCCATGTCGATGTTTGCCTTGAGCAAATACTTTTGATTGTAATAGTATTTACCGCCGCCAGCGTCATCTGTAAAATGGTCATTTAAATAGGCGAGTTCGGATGCCTTCTCAATGATGACATAGCCGCTACTGGCATCATACACCGGCTGAGTTTTCGTTGTACCGTCCCATGTGTCATCAAAGTGGGTAGGGTCTGGAATCTCAACCTGTGCCCACGCTCCCTGCACCATGACGTAGAGCAGGGCAATCAAGAATAGAATCTTTTGTCTCATTGCTTTTGTTTTTGAAATTAAACTTGTTGTTACCTAAATTTTTTTCTTTGTGACCCGCGGGGGAGTCGCGCTCGGCCCGCAGGGACGCTTGCCTTAGCAAGAACCCCCTGCGGGCCTGTGTTGTTTACTCCGG
>LPNG01000087.1 GCA_001543395.1 Candidatus Alcium sp. F082
TGGAGGCAACAGCAGCGACGCCGATTTCAAGGACCTGAAGAAGGTGACGAAAAAGAAAGTCAAGGCGCTGATCTGCGTCGGGTCGAACAACGAGAGCCTGAAGAAAGCCCTCAGCAAAGACGTCAAAGACATCTACGAGGCAAAGAGCCTCGAAGAAGCAGTGAACATGGCCTCGCTACTGGCCAAGGAGAACGACATCGTCCTGTTCTCACCCGCCTGCAAGTCGGACCATGAGACCTATATTGAAAGAGGTAACCTTTTCGCAAAAACCGTTAAGCAACTGAAAAAATGAATGCCATCAACAAAAAACTGAGAGGCGACAGGGTCATCTGGATCGTAGCCGTGGTTTTGGGCATCATCTCGGTGATTGTCGTGTATAGTGCCACCAGCGCCCTGGCGGTCTCCAAATACTCGGGCAACACGGGCAAGGTGCTGATGAAACACGTCGGCATGTTGCTTTTCGGCTTTGTGATGATGATAGGCGCCTCGAGAATCAACTACAAGCACTACGCCAAGATCGCCTTGCTGTTGATGATACCCTGTCTGGCCCTATTGGTCTACACCCTGGTTTTCGGACGCAACATCAACGATGCCAGCCGCTCCATCAACGTCGGTGGGTTCTCGTTCCAGCCCAGTGAGATGGCAAAAATCATCCTCATCACCTATCTGGCGCGACAGCTCGTCATGATGGGCGACAGCATGTACCGTTTCAAGGACTTCCTTCTGAAGCTTGCCCTGCCTATTCTGGTCACGGCCGCACTGATCTTCTCGGAAAACCTTTCAACTGCCGTCATTCTGGTGGCGGTCTGCATCGTACTGCTCTTCATTGGCAGGGTGAAGTTCCTTCACATCCTCGCCCTCATAGGCCTCTGCGTGGCAGGCATGGGAATGTACCTCCTCTTCGATGCCGTCAAGACCAGCATCGACAACAAGCATACCAAAAAAGAACACACCGAGGCGCTGACCATCGGTGAAGCCAAAGGCGACTTCAAAGAGAAACAGAACCGTATCCAGACCTGGTCGAACCGCATCAAGTCGATGGGTGAAGACAAAGAGAGCATCGACCCATTCGACGACAAGCACATGCAACGCACCTATGCCAACATCGCCGTGGCCTCTGGGTCACTCTTCGGGAAAGGCCCCGGAAAGAGCGAACAGCGCAACTTCCTGCCTCACCCCTACTCTGACTTCATCTATGCCATCATCATCGAAGAATATGGCTTGTTGGGTGGCATCGTAGTATTGATGTTATACATCTTCCTTTTCACTAGGGTGATACGCATCATTGGCAAACGTCCGCTCACCTTCGGTGGGCTGATGGCCTTCGGCTTGGGATTCCTCATCATCCTCCAAGCCATGGTCAATATGGGCGTGTCCATCGGACTGCTGCCTGTCACCGGTCAGCCCCTGCCTTTCGTCAGCATGGGCGGTACCTCGTTGATGGCAACGGGTTTGATCTTAGGCATGATCCTGAGCGTGACGCGTAGCATGGAAGAAGAGGAAATGACGAAAGAACAAGAAATAGAAGCAATCACAGAAATCTCTGAAGAAGATGAAAGATAACTTGAAAGTCGTGATAAGTGGTGGAGGCACCGGCGGACACATCTTCCCCGCCATTGCCATTGCCGACGCATTGAAGCGGAGATTCCCCGAGGCCGACATCCTGTTTATCGGTGCCAAAGGCCGCATGGAGATGGAACGCGTTCCCAAGGCCGGTTATCCCATCAAGGGGCTTTGGATCAGTGGCATGACCAAGGATTTGAGGTCGCTGATACTACCTGTCAAGCTCATCGACAGCATCAATCGCGCCATCGCCATCCTGAAACGCTTCAAGCCCGATGTCGTCATCGGCGTGGGTGGCTTCGCCAGCGGTCCCACCTTGATGGCCGCCAACTATCTCAGTATCCCCACCGTCATCCAGGAGCAGAACTCTTATCCAGGCAAGACCAACCGCAACGTGGGCAAGAAAGCAAAGGCCATTTGCGTGGCCTACGACCACCTCGACCAATGGTTCCCTGCCGAAAAGATACACTTCACAGGCAATCCCTTACGGGCTAATATTGCCCTCAGCGGCACCCGTGAGGAAGCCGCCGAATACTTCCAACTCGACGCCAATCGTCCCGTCGCCCTCTTGGTCGGTGGCAGCCAAGGTGCCCTCGGCATCAACAA
>LPNG01000088.1 GCA_001543395.1 Candidatus Alcium sp. F082
CGTCAAGAGATCCAGGAGTTCCGTACCGTCCATCTCTTTGAGTGTCTTGCCAGCCTTCAGTTCTTCGTCCTTGCTGGCTTTCGCTCCGTTGGCGACGGAAACGGCTTTCTCCATTTCCTCACTAGTGAGTCCGGAAGCATATCCCTCAGCAGGATACTCGTCCTCGTCGTTCTGTTCCTCCTTGGAATATGTGAAGCTCTTGAATGCCTCATCTTCCTCTTTTGGGGTCATCTGCCAGAGTGCCTTGTCCGTCTTTGGCGGTGCAAAAGTAACGTCTTTCTCATCCACTTCCTCTCCTTCCTCTGCCTGTGGCGCTTTTGGCGTTACACTGGCGGCATTTGTCACTTTGCCTTTTACTTTTACCATACTTTTCCCAACGAAATCAGACTCTTTCTCTGTTTCCTGTTCTGGTGCTCTTGCATTCGGCTGTCCCTGCTTCTTCTTGCCTTGCATCCATTCCCAAGGTTTGATGTCGAGCCATACAAGATGCAGAAAAACGATCAGCCAAATCAGCAAGATGATAATCACAATGTTCATCTTCTTTTTCTTTTCAATGTTGCACTAATTGTCTTCAAAAACTGCCCTGTCCTGATAGTACAGGCTCCTCACTTCGTCACGGTTCTTCTCCCACCATTCATCAAGGATGGCATCCACCATTTGCCCGATGGTTGTCTTATAGACCCCGGCAGCAACGGAGAAACGCCTGTGATTGTCGATGCGGATATAAGCAGACATACGCTGTACGTTTTCCTTGGAAGACTTCAGTCTGGCAAGTGTTCCGTCCTGTCCTCGCTGACGTTCCGTCTTTTTCTTCTCATTGCCTTCCCTGCTCTTGGGTGGCAGTTCCTTCGGCTCTTGCTCATCGGGGGCTTCGGAAATGATTTCTTCCCCGTGCTCTTCGTCATGAGGTGTTTCGTCAGTTTTCTGTGGAGGTTTCCCCATCCTGACGCAGCCGCCTTTCTTGTTCTGGCTGACGGCAGACAGGAACTCGTCCTCATCGATGAAGTCCGACTTGTTCTTCTTGCTCATTGCACCTTATTTGTCGATGATGGAAAGAACCTCGTCAGCCAGTTCCTTGATACGACTGCCCCGTAACAGTTGTGGGTCAGGCAGGAAAATGGTGGAGCGGAATACTGCCTTTTCCGGCTCTGAGAAGTCACGGCGGAAACGCTTGCTGTCTGGGACGCGGGTATTCAGGACGGAGAAGCCGAGTTCTCCGATTACCTCGTCATACAGCGTGTAGAGGTCTGTCTTCTCACGTCCGTCAACCATCGTCCAGAAAAGGAATATCTCCTTGGTAACTGCCTTACCCGTTGTCATGAGGTTGTCCTTGAAGTTGGCGACAAATTGGAGGGCACTCTCCAATACCAGCCTGTCTGCACTGATAGGCACGAAGATATAGTCCATCTGCGAAAGCGTGCTCAGTACGCCCTTACTGCGGATAGTGCCGGGCAGGTCGAAGAGCACGATGTCAAGGTTCTCGTCCTCGATAAGGATTTCTGCCTGGTCAATGGCATCCACTGGATTGGTGGCTATTATGGGGAAAATACGCTTGCCCGTCTTGCGGAACACGTCTTTTGCCACTTCCTTGTCAGCCTCGTTGTTCTTGATAAGGAGCAGTTCACGCTCCCTCGCATCACTGATACTGTGCTGTGGATCATCACAGTCAACAACTCCCACGTTCTTTCCTCCAAGGTTGTGGAGATAGTTTGCAAGCAGCATTGTGATAGTTGACTTTCCAATGCCGCCTTTTTGTGTAGCTATGGCTACATACAATTCATTAGTCTTTTCCTTACTCATTTGTTTACTTCATTATATTATTGTTTGATTGTTAATCGATTTGTCCGATTACAGATTCACACACATGCACATGAAGGGACATGGCTTGTCGTCTGTTGAATTGAATGCCTGACCATCCGTTTGCCCGTCTGCCTTGTTATGCTCATAGCCAATCAGTCAAATTGATGCTTGCATAGTTATGTAGCTACGTACTTATTTAGCTATGTACTTATTCAGCTATCCTG
This sequence comes from Candidatus Alcium sp. F082, assembly GCA_001543395.1. Classification (GTDB taxonomy): domain Bacteria; phylum Bacteroidota; class Bacteroidia; order Bacteroidales; family F082; genus Limimorpha. The sequence continues at coordinate 2,025 of LPNG01000088.1, forward strand.
ACAGGCATATGAGTGAATACGCATACGGATGGATGTCCGTCTGTCTGGTCGCGTATGTGATTCGTTGGTTTTCTACTTGCTTTCATAAACGCTTGTTTTGATGGTTACGGAACTATTTCCGTGTGCA
>LPNG01000089.1 GCA_001543395.1 Candidatus Alcium sp. F082
GGTGGAGAACACGGGCGACGACCGTGCCGAACGGCCTTACGTGGAGAATGGCACCTATTTTATATATTATGGTGAAGGTGCCAAGCAGGTGGCCGAGGGCGTCTTCGGTCCGTCATTGCGTGAGGGTGTCTGCTATACATCCGAGGAACTCTCACGCAAGCAGATAGTGCCGCGAATCACTGAAGTGCTGACTGGTAATTAAGATTAGTAATGTTTCATCAAACACAACGACGATGAGAAAGTTACATGAATTAACATGGATGCTCGCCGCCACCCTCGTTTGCGGCGCAAGTGTATTCACATCGTGTTCGTCGGACAGCGACGACAACCCAGTAATTAACCCCGACGAGCCGCAGCAGCAACTGGCCGACTACACCATCATCTTCTACGGTCACGGCGGCAGCAACCTCGACGCTTTCCTGATGGATAACATCGCCCAGTTCTTCAAAGCCGACGCCGACCACCGGCGCAACGTGAGCATCTGCGCACAATACAAGTTCTCGACCCTCGAGAACTTGCAGAACAGCTACAGGGACTTGAAAACCGAAATCGACCCCAACGACCCGGCCCAGGTGGCCTTAGTCGAAAGGATTAAGGACTTCTACCCCTATGGCGGGAAGACCAGCCGCTTCACCGTCGATCCCACAGTCGCCGAGACCGACATGATGGCCACCATCACCGCCCATTTCATTGGCCCCGACAATGCCGACATCTCGCGAACCGACTCGCTCACCCGCTTCATCGACTGGGCAGCGCGGGTGCGCCCCGCCCGCAGGTATATCCTCGTACTGTCCGACCACGGCGATGGCTATCTGCCCACCGAGGAAATCCCTGTCGCTGCTGCCGCCCCCAGCCAGACCCGCAGCGTCATCAAGGACGACGGCCACAACCGGGCACACTTCACCGCCAAGAGCCTCACCGAGGCCATCCGGCAGGCCTCGGTGCACGTCAGCGCCGTCTATTGTGACGCCTGCCTTATGAACGCGGCAGAATATCAGTTCGAACTGGCCCCGGTGACCGACTACCTCGTGCTCTCCACCTTCCTCGTGCCTAGCGCGGGCGGCAACTACACAGAGCTGGTCGACGCCCTCTCGGACAATCCCGACGATCCCGGGCAGGCCCTGACGCGCTTCGCACGATTCTGCGTCGATGCCTGGGACAAGGATGCCGAAAAGGAAGACAAAGGCGAGGACGTGCCCCACTATCACGACATGAGCGTCTATCGCTCGGCCGAGGCCGACGCCTTCGGCGCTGAGCTCAAGAAGTTCGTCGACCGTCTGGTCGACGTCTATCAAAACGGCACCGACTACGCCCGGACCCGCATCGACTCAATCACCGCCAACGCCTATCGCGTCGACGACGAGCAGCCCACCTACGACCTCATGAACTACATCATCGGCCTCACTGCCGCACTGCCCGACGACTTTGGGCCTGTGATTGAGGGTCTGGCCGACCAGGCCTACAACCACTACTTCGCCCTCCAGCAGTCGAGCAAGTGGCTCGAAGAGAACGGCCACACCGTCTCGCTCAGCGTGATGCTCGGCTGCCAGGGCCACTTCACCACCGTGGAGAATGGCCTGCACTTCCGTTATGATGCCGACGGATTAGTCTATCTGTTTGCCGACGGTCAGCCGACCAGCGACGGTCTGCCATGGGGCTCCACCCTCGATGCCACCTACGGCCAGCTGCGCTTCGACCGGCTCACCGGCTGGAGCCGATGGCTGAAACTGAACCAGCAGGAGCCGAACCTGGAGTGTTTCGTCGAGCCCTACACCGCCATTTGGTCTGGTCCAAAAGGCCGGAAATAAATAATTGAATGTCTAACAAAATAATCATGAGAATGAAAAAGATTGTTTTCGTTTTACAGGGTCTTGGGATGAATATATAATAGTTACTATATAATAAAGGTATAAAAGACAATGAAAAGAATCATGAAATGGGTGCTCGCCGCCACCCTCATCAGCGGCGCAAGTGTATTCACATCGTGTGTTGACAATTCAATAGACAACCCGGTAGTGCCAGAGCCTGGAGAGCCCGCCGTGCCAGACCACTTCATCAACGAGGCATTGATGGACAAGACCGTCAAGCCCGGCGACGACTTCTACATGTATGCCCTGGGCAC
>LPNG01000090.1 GCA_001543395.1 Candidatus Alcium sp. F082
ATCGCTAACCGGGTGCAAAATTACTGCGTTTTTTCGGGCTGTGACAGAGGGCATTGAGGACTAATGCTGCCACGTCGAAGCCATATATCGTCAGGGGTATATGAATGCTTGGCTGGCTGGAAAAATCGATATTCCTTTGCACACGGAAATAGTTCCGTAACCATCAAAACAAGCGTTTATGAAAGCAAGTAGAAAACCAACGAATCACATACGCGATCAGACAGACGGACAGCCATCCGTATGCGTATTCACTCATATACCTGTCAGGATAGCTGAATAAGTACATAGCTAAATAAGTACATAGCTACATAACTATACAAGTATCAACTCGGCTGATTGGCTATGAGTATAACAAGACAGACGAGCAAACGGATGGTCAGGCATTCAATTCAACAGACGACAAGCCATGTCCCTTCATGTGCATGTGTGTGAATCTGTAATCGGACAAATAGATTAACAATCAGACAATAATAAAATGAAGTAAACAAATGAGTAAGGAAAAGACTAATGAATTGTATGTAGCAATAGCTACACAAAAAGGCGGCATTGGAAAGTCAACCGTCACAATGCTACTTGCCAACTATCTCCACAACCTTGGAGGAAAGAACGTGGGAGTTGTTGACTGTGATGATCCACAGCACAGTATCAGTGATGCAAGGGAGCGTGAACTGCTCCTTATCAAGAACAACGAGGCGGACAAGGAAGTGGCAAAGGACGTGTTCCGCAAGACGGGCAAGCGTATCTTCCCCATAGTAGCCACCAATCCAGTGGATGCTATTGACCAGGCAGAAATCCTTATCGAGGACGAGAACCTTGACATCGTGCTCTTCGACCTGCCCGGCACCATCCGCAGTAAGGGCGTACTGAGCACGCTTTCGCAGATGGACTATATCTTCGTGCCTATCAGTGCAGACAGGCTGGTATTGGAGAGTGCCCTTCAGTTTGTCGCCAACTTCAAGGACAACCTCATGACAACTGGTAAGGCAGTTACCAAGGAGATATTCCTTTTCTGGACGATGGTTGACGGGCGTGAGAAGACAGACCTCTACACGCTGTATGACGAGGTGATCGGAGAACTCGGCTTCTCCGTCCTGAATACCCGCATCCCTGACAGCAAGCGTTTCCGTCGTGACTTCTCAGAGCCGGAAAAGGCAGTATTCCGCTCCACCATTTTCCTGCCTGACCCACAACTGTTGCGGGGCAGTCGTATCAAGGAACTTGCGGACGAGGTTCTTTCCATCATCGACAAATAAGGTGCAATGAGCAAGAAGAATAAGACGGACTTCATCGATGAGGACGAGTTTCTGTCTGCCGTCAGCCAGAACAAGAAAGGAGGCTGTGTCAGAATGGGGAAACCTCCACAGGAAAAGGACGAAACACCTCATGACGAAGAGCACGGGGAAGAAAGCATTTCCGAAGCCCCCGATGAGCAAGGGCCGAAGGAACTGCCACCCAAGAGCAAGGAAGGCAATGAAAAGAAAAAGACGGAACGTCAGCGAGGACAGGACGGAACACTTGCCAGACTGAAATCATCCAAGGAGAACGTACAGCGAATGTCTGCTTATATCCGCATTGATAATCACAGGCGTTTCTCCGTTGCTGCCGGGGTCTATAAGACAACCATCGGACAAATGGTGGATGCCATCCTTGATGAATGGTGGGAAAAGAACCGTGACGAGGTAAGGAGCCTGTATTACCAGGACAGGGAAGTATTTGAAGACAGTTAGTCTAACATTGAAAAGAAAAAGAAGATGAACATTGTGATTATCATCTTGCTGATTTGGCTAATCGTTTTTCTGCATCTTGTATGGCTCGACATCAAGCCTTGGGAATTGATGCGTGGCAGGAAGAAGCAGGAACAGCCGAATGCAAGAGCACCAGAACAGGAAACAGAAAAAGAGTCTGATTTCGTCGGGAAAAGTATGGTAACAGTAAAGTCCAAGGTGACAAATGCCGCCAGTGTAACGCCAAAAGCGCCACAGGCAGAAGAAGGCGAGGAGGTGGACGAGAAAGACGTTACTTTTGCACCG
>LPNG01000010.1 GCA_001543395.1 Candidatus Alcium sp. F082
AACATCGACATTTCGGGCTTGCCTGAAAACGAAAAGCACCGCATTCAGATTACCGATGCCTTGGGGCACATTTGCATGGACCGCATCATCCGTGGCGAGGGCAATGTGCTCTCGGTGGGCGTTGCCAGCCTCCCCGTTGGAATGTACACCTACCAAATCTATAACGATAAAAAAACGCTTTCCTCGGGAAAGTTTGTAAAAGAATAAAAAAGAACCATCATGAAAAAAACAACCATCATCTTCTTTCTCGCCGCTTTGATGCTCTTCGGCGGCAACGCCCAAGCACAGGGCAAGAAGAAAATCCGTATCACCTACCGTAGTGCCAAACGCCTGGTGGATAAAATCGAGGCTAATCCCAATGCCGAGACACTCTACCTTTTCCGCAATGGCCTCGACTCGCTGCCCGAAGAGATTGGCCAACTGAAACACCTTAAAAAACTGGTAGTCAGTTCCAACCGCCTCACCTACATCCCGCCCGTCATCGGCGAACTGACCGAGTTGGAGCATATCTCCTTCAAGCATAACGACATCAAGACACTGCCGCCAGAGATAGGCCAACTCAAAAACCTGAAACACTTGGAACTGGACTACAACGACCTACAGACCTTGCCCAACGAACTGTGCGAATTGAAGAACCTGAATTATCTCTCTGTCACACACAACGCGCTACATCACTTGCCGAATGACATCGGGAAATTGGAGTCGTTGGAGTTTTTCTACATCGGCACCAACCTGCTGCAGGAGCTGCCCGTCGGGCTGGCCCAACTCACGGAGTTGGTGGAACTGAATGTGGCAGGTAGTGGCGGCTTGCTCGTCATCCCCAACCTACGCAACTGCCAACGTCTTGAAAGGCTTTACATCGACAACACCACATTGTTCGATGCCTCCTTCAATCCTCGGACCATTTCGAGGTTGGAGATTTATATGGTGGGGGGATAAAGTAAAATGTAAAACTACTTGCACTTCTTTTGCTGGCGGGATGCCAGCAAAATGACCAAAAGGAGCCTGCCAAAACCCCTATCCAAAGCGGTAAGGAGCCTGCCGACAGCCTGAAAAAGGACTCGGTGGAGGCCTCCGATGAGCAAATGCAGCGGTGGCATGTGTTGCACGGCGGGATGAGCAGGTGGGAGAGCGATAAGTGAGGTTGACGTATAGCCTCCCCGCACAGAGGAGATGTTTAGGCGAACTGAATAAACCACCCATAGCCAGAACCATCGGGGAAGATTACTGACCATTGGAAATGCACCCAAATAACTATTTTGCCGTTTTCAGACAATAATATGCTAGGTAAAGGGGTTAAAATGACAATTAACCAAACCAAGCATTCATGCGAAAAACAATTCCTTTTTTATTCCTTCTGCTGCTGTCGTTGTCGGCGATGGCACAGAAGCACTGCATCAGCGGTTATGTGATGGATGCCGCCATAGAGGCCTCTAACATCCTTTTCGGCAAGTCGACCAAGGAAGGCTTGGAGAAGCTAGACGAAGCCACCTTCTTGGACATCTTCGATGGCGTGCCGCAGGAGCATATCACCCGCACCGACCTCGAAGCCGGCATCCCGATCGTCGACTTCATGGCCGTCAACACGCAGATCTTCCCCTCGAAGGGCGAGGCCCGTAAGATGACCCAAGCCAACGGCGTAAGCGTCAATAAGGAAAAGGTCACTTTGGACAAGATGATGACTCCCGAAGACCTCATCGACGGCAAGTATATCTTGATGCAGAAGGGCAAGAAGAACTACTACTTGGTGGTGGTTGAATAATCGCCTCATTTTTCTTTTTTTAGTTAGGAGGATACCTTTGTTATCCTCTTTTTTTATTGTCCATAAAAGGTAACATGATTATAAAAACGCAGTGATTCCACATTCTTTTTCAGAAGACCCCTCTAATTTGTCCCGATTAATTAGGTTAAACGATTCTAAATTAGACTTATTTTTGTTGATATTCTTCTATTTTCGGTTTTTTTATTATCTTTGCGCATATGACTACTTGACAAAGAATGAAAAAAACAATGAATATAAGAGACGTATTCTCCTTTAAACCGGGAGGAATTGAATGGCTCGGGAGGTGTAATTTCCTTATATCATAATATCAATATTATATTATAAACTAGTTGCCATCAATTTGCTGTTTTGATGTATTGACGAAAACTGAAACAAATAAAACTATAAAAACTAACACTTAACAATTAAACTCAATAGAAATGAAAAACAAGTATATAATAATCATCGCAACATCATTGCTTATGATGGGATTTGCAGGATGTAACAAAGAAAAAAGCGTCATATCAACCAACACAGAAGGATTTCATAGGTCTTTATCGACTTATGACAATATAGACAACCCGTATGACTCCATTGGCATTATACATAATGCAATATGCCAATATGTAGACGAACAATTCATGACGAATGGATTTGCACTAACTAATGGAGAGAATGACACCCTGGTTTCATACTCTTCTTTTTATCAAAACCCACCATCACAAGACTATCGAGTTCAAATAGACGTAATAATCAATTACATCGAAAATTATTTATATAACCATGGTCTTGTCAACCAATCTGATGTTTTAAAGAGTTTCTGCCAACAAAACAACTTGATTGACGGCGAATGTACTATCGATATTGTTTCTGACATCTCTGATTTTCAGGCATTGCTTCAAAACTATACTGGTATTACTCCTCAGTCATTCCAAAACCAATTAACTAATTTGGTTTTTAGTACATCTGCTTTGGAAGATAGAATCCTTGCCGCAAAAAGCCTTGAAAGTATTGTCTTATTAGAAGAAGACGCGACGAGAGAAAAAGAGCTTATGCTTTTGTCTGTATATAGACACAGTAGTGGTTTATGGTATTCACATTCCGAAAACAACCTTGACATGCTTCCACCATGGGTCGGTTCCGATTTAGGAGGGCTATATAGTATCTTCTGGTATGGAGCTTCCTTACCTGGCCCTATCGGAACTGGTATCATCATCGGATATACGGCTCTTTGTTCTGCTGTTGCTGCTTATGAATTTTCTAGATAGCTACAATCATGATTACCATTACCATATCCCGTCCTTTTGACTCTCATCGTGTCCCCAAAGGCATAATTGTTTATTTGGATGGTGTGGAAATAGCCAGATTGGACAGAGGAGATTCTGTCGTTGTTGAGGTGGAACAAGGTGAACATCTGCTTTCAGCAACAGGATTGTGCCTAAAGGAAGCCGAAAAAAGACTATCTGTTTCCGAAGATTGTTCCTTCTTCGTTTGTGTCGATATTTTCCATCAAAACCAATTCCATATCGCCACAAATGGTTTGTTTAAATGGAGGCTTCCAATAGGAATCTATGATACGGAAGAAGAAGTGTTTGTAAATCGAAAGAAAAGAGAAATCCCACCGTTTTTTTTATCCAAACCATATCAAGTTGGGGTATTATTGCTAATTCTCGCACCAGGAGTATTTTTGTTCTTGACTAAATGCCATACCTTTGTTTCTTTCTTTTTGCTTCTATTAGATTTGATACCTTTTTTCACAATACCACCAACAAAGGAATTCATCAAAGAAGGTTATCTTGCAGCAGGGTTAGTTTTAGGGGCTGTCGTGTTTTCCTCTTATTTAAATCCAACACAACGAATCGTTATTTATACATGTGCCTTGTTCTTAATTGGATTACAAATTGTGAAAATTATGGTTTCTAAAAAAGAACGATTATAACCTTTTTGTTTAACAAAAAAGGCCGCACTTGCGGCCTTTTTTTCGTTTCAAACAATAATACAAACTGTTTAGGGTTTTTTTGTCAGAGAATGATGAACCTTTATCTTTAGCAAACGAACCATCATGCGAAAACCAATTCCTTTATTTTTACTTTTACTGCTGTCATTTTCGGCGATGGCGCAGAAGAAGCATTGCATCAGCGGCTATGTGATGGATGCCGCCAGCCGCGAGACCTTGATTGGGGCGACAGTGCTCGACCGCAACACGGGGCAAGGTTGCGCCACCAACAACTACGGCTATTATTCCCTGACCTTGGGCGAAGGTCCCGTCGACCTGCAGTTTTCTTTTGTGGGTTATGACGCTGTGAACCATGCTTTCAACTTGGTCGCCGACACCCTCATCACGGTGAAGATGAGCAGCAACATCCAGTTGCAGGAAGTCACGGTGGAGGCCAACCGTGCCACGGTAGGCGCCAACAATCCACAGATGAGCGTCATCGAGTTACCCATCAAGCAAATCAAAAGCATTCCGACCCTGATGGGCGAAGCCGACGTGCTGAAAGCCATCCAACTGCTGCCGGGCGTGCAGAACGGCTCGGAAGGCTCGGCCGGACTCTATGTGCGTGGCGGCGGTCCCGACGAGAACCTGCTCCTCATGGATGGCGTGCCGCTCTACAACGTCAACCACATGTTCGGCTTCTTCTCCGTCTTCAACCCCGATGCACTGAAGAATGTCACCTTATACAAAGGTGGCTTCCCTGCGCGTTACGGTGGCCGCATCTCCTCCGTTGTGGATGTGCGCATGAAAGACGGCGATATGCAGAAATATCACGGCAACTTCAGCATCGGACTGATTTCTTCAAAACTCAACCTGGAAGGTCCGATTGTGAAAGACAAGCTCTCGTTCAACCTGTCGTTTCGCCGCACCTATTCCGATGCACTCACTAACCTTTACGGCCTCATCGGAAAGTTGGCCGACCCGAGCATCGACAAGTTCTCGGTGGGCTATTATTTCTACGACCTCAACGCCAAGCTCAACTGGAAGATTTCGGACAAAGACCGTGTCTATTTGAGTTGGTACAGCGGCGACGACAAGATCTACGCCAACGTGAAATGGGACTATACATACGAGGACATGTACGCCGACCACGAGAAACTTGGCCTCAACTGGAAATGGGGCAACAAGGTAGGCGCGCTGCGTTGGAACCACATCATTTCGCCCAAACTCTTCATGGATGCTTCGATGAGCTACACCCAATACCGACACGACCTCGGCATGAGCCAGAACTACACCTATGAGGAGTTCAAGCCCAACACCTACACCTCGACCGATGAGATGGCAATGAACTTCCATTCGGGCATCCATGACCTTACGGCACGCACCGATTTCCATTACGCGCCCAACCCGAGGCACGACATCCGCTTCGGTGGCGGCTACACCTATCATTTCTTCCGTCCCGAGGTGCAGTCGATGAAGATCAACTTCACCGAAGCGGAAGCCAACACGGACACCGTGGCCAACACAGGCGACGTGCATGCCCACGAAGCCATGCTCTATGTCGAGGATAACATCACGCTGAGCGAAGCCATCAAGATGAATGTCGGACTGCACTATTCCGCTTTTGCGGTGCAAGGCAACTTCTACCACTCGTTGCAGCCCCGCTTCAGCATGAGCGCCATGGTGGCACCCCACTTCTCGCTCAAAGCGGGTTATGCCTACATGACGCAATACATCCACTTGCTTTCCAACAGCAACATCACCATGCCCACCGACCTATGGGTGCCCGTCACAGCACGGATTGCACCTGAACGCGGACATCAGTTCTCGCTCGGCGGCTTCTATGAATTGCCCAACCTGTTCGACATCTCGCTTGAAGGCTATTACAAGACGCTGGACAATGTGTTGGAATACAAGGACGGCACCAGCTTCTTCGGCACCAGCCAGGGCTGGGAAGACAAGGTGAACATGGGCAAAGGCTGGGCCTACGGTGTGGAACTGCTTGTGCAACGCTCCTTTGGCAAGACCACGGGCTGGGTTGGCTACACCTGGGCGCGTTCCATGCGCAAATTCGACCGCGAAGGCATGGTGATCAACAACGGCAATCCTTTCCCCGCCAAATACGACCGTCGCCACGACTTCAGCATCACCGTGCAGCACAAGTTCAGCGACCGCTTCGATATCAGTGGCACTTGGGTCATCAGCAGCGGCAATTGTGGCACCTTATCCACACAGACCTATCCAGGTATTCCTATCACCTATTATTCACAATATGGTGGCAGCGTCGTAGGCACGCCCAACATCGGTTATGTCGAGCGCAACAACTTCAGGATGCCCGTGTATCACCGCCTCGACCTCGGCATGAACTTCCGCAAGCAGAAGAAGCACGGCGAGCGTGTGTGGAATATCAGCATATATAATGTCTACAACCGACAGAATCCCTTCATCGTCATTCGTGGCTATGACCAAAACACAGGGCTACCGCAGCTGCAGCAGGTCAGCATCTTCCCGATTATTCCTTCAGTGTCATACAGTTATAAATTCTAACCATCATTGTAGAGACGTAGCGCGCTACGTCTCTACCAGCAACAACAATTCAAATGAAAAAAACATTAATCCCAATAATTTGCATGGTTCTGTTTTCGGCCTGCACCAAACCTCTGAAATTCAAAGGCGAATACGTTGACCCAAAATTGGTCGTCAACTGCATCGCTGTTCCTGGCGAGCCCATCAAGGCGGTGGTTTACAAAAGCGACTTCGTTTTCGACACCATCACAGACTACGCCATGCCAGAGGGCACACAAGCCTTCCTTTTCGTAAACGGCGAAAGCAAAGGCGAAATGCAGCTGAATAGTGACACAACCTATTATGACTATCTGAATCCTCCCGTGTTCTTTGTCAACTATCATTTCACTCACGATTATGTGCCGCAAATCGGCGATGTGGTCAAAATCAGCGTGACGGCACCTGGGTTTGACGAGATAGAAGGCAGTTCGGAGGCTTTGCCCAACGAGCCCATAGGTAGTTTTGAAGATGCCCGCCTCACGAAGTGGGACACTACGAGCGCGAGCGGCTATAATGTTCCCGTACCTGGCACTGACTCAACCATATTGGTATGGCTGAAAAACTACCGCAAACACCTCACCGTCACGATAGAAATCACCGACCCCAATCCCGGCGTGTTGGATCTTTATTGCCTTGAAGCATCGATGCGCACGGAAGGCGACTGGACCTTCCCCGATGGCTTGGAACACTCTGAGCAACCCGCTGAGTTACACCAAGTCTATTTCAACGACCCCATCATCGGCACCTCGACGGTCGAATTGGAAGACCAATTCGGCATTGACGTCGGCTTGACCAACCGCTCAAGAAGCACCTTCAACGATGCCACCTTTGACGGGGGCAGCTATCGAATGGAAATCCCCATGGTCACCAATACGCTTTTCAAGGCCAACGACAGCATCAATGCCTTTGTTGAAATCAAGTTGCGGCATTTGACCGAAGGGGCGTACAATTACTACACTACCATCACTTCAGGCAATAGCCTGTCACAATACTACAGCGAGCCTGTTGGCGTTTATTCCAATGTGAAGAACGGTTTCGGCCTTGTGGCGGGAAGCAATGATAAGGTGATTAGTTTCCCGGTTTGGTGATTTTTTTCTATGATAAAGGGAACAAAAAAGAAGAGGATGACTTGCGCGGTCATCCTCTTCTTGTATTTCAGCTGAGTCTATCAGAAATTATAGTACAAGCCGAATGTGGCTGTAGATGCTGAGAAATCAACACTAAAGCCTGGGTCATAGGGGAAGGGAAAATTGTCAATACCGCCCAAGCTACCTTTGCTGTAGCCGATGAACCCGATATGGAACACGGCTGCCCATTTCTCTGTGGGATGGAAGGCGATGCCTGGCTTGATGCCGGCCTGCCACGTCTTTTGTAAATCTCTGCCGTATGTGATTTCTCCATCAACGTTGTATTTGTCTCTCCAACCAATGAAGTCGAATGCTCCGTCAAGGAACAAAGTGAACTTTTCAATATTGTAGACATTGTAACGCACATAAGGCATGACATAGAAGGCATTGACAATATACTTGTTTGTCGGGCCTCCTATATGCGAAGTGATACCTGATGAGTAACCAAGCGCGGTGGCCACTGACCAGTTACCGAAGCTGTAACCCACTTCGGGACCGAGGAAATAATACGTGCCACGAGTATCCTCATACTTGTTGGTGTTGAAAGCCAAACTGCCGCCCAACCATACTTGGGCATTGGCCGCGAAGATGCCTGTAAAGGCAAGGACTAAGGTTAAGAGAACTTTTTTCATTTGTTTAATGGTTTAATGTGAAACAATAATGTTTGAATTGTAGAATAAACGGCTTGATATGCCGCTTTATTGCTTACAAATCAAAATAAGTAGATGCCTGGCGCTCGCAGGTCAGTTTAGCGGCTCTGCCGCGGTACGACAGCCTTAAACAAATCATTTCTTCAATGCTTCCTCAGCCTGTTTGATGGTGCCGCGTTCGCCGTTGACGAAGGCAACGACGAAGGCGTCTTTGTAGCCCAAAGCTCGCACCTCGGATTGGCGTTTCATGGCCGCAGCCTTGCTGGTAAACTTGCCAGAGACATAGCGGAAAGCACCGTTGTATTCATAGACATCGACCTCTTTCACGCCGCTGAAGGCCTTGTCGGTGGATGCCACTTTTTTGTCGCGGCTGGCAAACTGAACGGCGAAATAGGTGTCGCCGACATTGCTGCTGGCAGGCTTCTCACTAACTTCGGGCTGGCCCGAGGTGTGGTTCTCTGCCTCAAACTCACGTTTGTATTCCTCGAAAGCGCGATAAAGCGCCAGCGCCATCTGGGTTTGGCCTTTCTCGGAGTTGAGGAATTGTTCTTCCTTGGTGTTGTTTATGAAACCCAATTCAACGAGGATGCTCGGCATGGAGGTCTTCCAAAGCACGAGGAATCCGGCCTGTTGCACGCCACGGTCGTGGCGCCCCACCTTCTGTGTGAATTGCTTCTGCACTTTGGCGGCAAGATCGAGGCTTTGTTTTTGATACATGCTTTGTGAGAGCGAAAAGAGGATATAGGCCTCGGTGCTGTTGGGGTCGAAGTTGTCGTAAGCATCCGTGTTGTCTTCCAACAAGATGGCGGCATTTTCCTTCTTTGCTATGGCGAGGTTCTTCTCATTTTTCGATTCACCCATGACGAAAGTCTCCGCGCCGTTGGCCGTAGTGCTGCCTTCAGTGGAATTGCAATGGATGGAGATGAACACGTCGGCATTGTTACGGTTGGCAATGGCAGCGCGTTCGCTCAACTCAACAAACCTGTCCTTATCGCGAGTATAGATGACTTTCACGTCGGGTAGATTCTCCTTGATGTAATTGCCGAATTTCAAGGCAACGGCCAAATTGAGTGCCTTTTCCGTTGTCACCTTGCCCAAAGCGCCCGTGTCTTTACCACCATGACCCGCATCAATGACAATGGTCTGTATCTTCTCACCCTTTTGGGAAAAGCCAAACAAAGGCAGCAGAAAAACCAAGAATAAGACACCAAATCGAGAAATCTTTCGTTCTATCATATTGAGTTCGTTCATTTATGCGCGAAGAAAAACTATCTTTGCAGCGGATTTCAAGTGTACAAAAGTAATTGTTTTCAATTTGTTAGAACGCAAAACATATAAGAATATTTTTCTACACGTAGCCATTTGCCTATTGGCAATGACCGTGGTTTTGTTTTGCAGTTGTAAGCAAATGTCTCATATTGAGAAAGATAAGCATACTTCCGAACCACCCAAAGGAGATACCGCCATCACCCCTGTTCGTATCGTTGACACCATTCCTATCGTCTCAGATTCAGCACACCTTGATACGATTGCCACGTTCATCACCGACACGATTGCGCCTCTTGACTTGATAACACCACTAAAAGATAGCATCAACGAAGCCGACACGCTCCGATATGACACCCTGAAACATACGCGCCGCCACATCACGCCTCACCGCTCTGAGTCAGCCATCGAGACGAAGGTGATTTGTTCGGCCGCCGACTCGGTGTACCGCGACATGGGCCAGAAAAAAATCTTCTATTATGGCAATGCCGAGGCCAAATACGACGACATCGTCTTGAAGGCCGACTATCTGGAATTCGACCTCGAGACCAGCACGTGCAAGGCACACGGCACCGTCGACTCATTAGGAAAAATACAAGGCCGTCCCGTCTTCACCCAAGGCGAGTCCACCTTTGAAGCTGTGGAGATGTCGTATAACTTCAAGTCAAAGAAAGGCATCATCAGCAAGGTGTGGACCGAGGAAAGCGGTGGCTATCTGCATGGCGAACGCATCAAGCGCATGGATGACAACAGCATCAACATACGTTCGGGGGGCTACACCACCTGCGACCTAAAAGACCATCCGCATTACCAGTTCAAGTTCACCAAGGCCAAGGTCATCCCTGACGACAAGATCGTTACAGGCCCCATCTATATGACCATCTCCGACATCCCCTTGCCCATCGTGTTGCCGTTCGCCATGATTCCCAACACCAAAGGCAAAAAGTCGGGACTCATCATACCTACCTATGGCGAGTCGGCCAACCGTGGTTTCTACCTCGAAAACGGTGGTTACTATTGGGCCATCAACGACAACTACGACTTGCAGATCTTGGGCGACATCTACACCCGTGGCTCATGGGGCATCAAGCCCACCTTCCGTTACAACAAACGTTATCGCTTCAACGGTTCGATGGCTTTGGGCTTCGCGGTCAACAAGATCGGCACGAAAGGTGCCGCCGACTACCAGGAAAGCACTGACTTCAAGATCCACTGGACCCACAAACAAGACCCCAAGTCGCATCCGCGGCGCAACTTCTCTGCCGACGTGAACATCGTGAGCTCCAACTTCAACAAATACAACGCCCAGACTGCCACCGACCAGTTGAGCAACACCTTCAGGTCGAGTATCGCCTATCAAACCAACTTCGCTGGCAAGGTCTACCTCACCCTCAACGCCAGCCACAGCCAAAACACATTGACACGACAGGTCACCGCATCACTGCCTGAGATGACATTGACGGTCAACACCTTCTATCCCTTGAAGAACGTCGGCAAGGCGGGCAAAAAACACTGGTACCAAAGTCTCAGCATGGGCTATACAATGAACGGAAAAGCCTACATCAACGATGTGGACACCGTATTGTTCCATGGCATCACCGACAATTTCGGAGGTTGGGCGCGAGAAATGATGCGCGACCACATTCAAACCGGCATCTCGCATAGGATTCCCATCAACGCAACCATCAAGCTGTTCAAACACTTTTCGTGGACCAACTCTTTGACCTTGAACGACTATATGTATTTCAAGCACATCGAGCAGCAATGGATCAACAATAGTGACTCGACAGGGTATGTGCAGACCGACACCATACACGGCTTCCGCAACTTGGTCGACTTCAGCGCAAGCTCCAACCTCACTACCAAGATCTATGGTATGGTCAACTTCGCCAATGGTCCCATCCGCGCCATACGCCACGTATTCACTCCCACCATCGGTTTCACCTACCGTCCCAACTTCAGCGACCCGAAATGGGGCGTATACGGTTCCTACATCGATGGCAACGGGGACGAGAAGACATACAACAAATTCGTAAATGCGCTCTATGGCACACCGTCGCAAAACCAACAAGGTCTACTGACCTATAGCTTGGGAAACAACTTGGAGATCAAAGTGCCCTCGCGTAGCGACACCATCACCGGTATCAAGAAAATCCCCATTCTGGAATCCTTCAGCATCTCGGGCAACTACGACATCACCAAAGACTCCGTCAATTTCTCCCCCATCTCTGTCAATGGGCGTACCACTTTATTCAAGAAATTGGGCATCAATTACAGCAGTTCTTGGGACCCCTATGCCGCCGACTCTTTGGGCCGACGCATCAACCGCTTCGAAGTCATCGACAACGGACGGCTGTTCCGAAAGACGGGCTCGTCGTGGCGCTTCAGCCTGAATTACAGCTTCAACCAAAACGACCTCAAGAAATTGCAAGGCAAAAAAGGGAGCCAGGACTTGCGAAACGAGATCAACCAAAACGCCCGACAATCGGGCATGTTCGACCCCGACGAACTCGATGAGATCCTTGGCAATCCCAATGCCTACATCGACTGGACCACTCCCTGGTCGCTCTCGCTCAGCTACAACCTTACCTACACGACATCCTTAGCCTACGCCGCTTTCATGGGTATTGCCACCAACACTTACGTGCATACCATAGGCTTGAATGGCGACATCAGCCTAACACCCAAATGGAAGTTCACCTTCTCGACGGGCTGGGATTTCGTCAACAACAAGATCTCCTACACCAACCTCAGCGTCTACCGCGACCTACACTGCTGGGAGATGCGTTTCAATTGGATTCCTATCGGCAGCTATAAGAGCTGGAACTTCACCATCAACGTGAAGGCTCAGGCGTTGAAGGATCTGAAGTATGAGAAGAAGAAGGATTATCGTGATAATTAGTTGAGAGTTTAGTGTTTAGAGTTTAGAGTCAGTTGAGAGTTGAGAGTTGACGCTTCGCGTCTTTCTGCATTCAGCATTCCGCATTTATAATTAATTCTTATCTTTGCATCGGAATCACAACAAATTAATACCATTCATTATGAAAAAACTATTTACCCTTATCCTCGCGCTGGCCTTTGGTTTTGGCCTGAAAGCGCAATGTCCGCTCACACAAGCCGTCGACTTCACGGCTACTGACGTTCACGGCACAGAAGTCCACCTGTTCGACATCCTCGACAGCGGCCAGTATGTGCTTATCGACTTCTTCTTCACCACCTGCGGCCCTTGTCAGCAGGCCACCCCGAAAGTTGTCGAATCCTATTACGCCATGGGTTGCAACATGCATGATGTGTTCTATATGGAAATCGCCACCGGCGACAGCGATGCGGCTTGCCTCAACTGGGTGAACACCTACGGCGTGGAGTACCCCACCATCAGCGGGCAGGCTGGCGGTACAGGCATTTGCAGCCAATATCAAATCGGTGCCTATCCCACACTCATCGTTATCGCCCCCGACCGTTCCATCGTCATCAACGACTTGTGGCCCATCAACAATGCCCAGACCGTCATCAACGCTTTGGAACAACTCGGCCTACAACAGCATGACTGCAATGCGCCAAGCTATGACCCGCAAGTGAGCATTACTATCGACCAAATTCAGGGCACCGAGGTGACAGCCACCTTCACGCCCAACGAAGACTGCGCCTCCTACGGCTATATGATGGCCACCGAGGCCGAGATTCAGGAATGGATGGGCATTGCCGGCCTCGCCTTACCCGAATACCTCTGGACCTATGGCATCCCTGGATCGGGCGAAATGTCGAACACCTTCACCGACCTGACGCCCGACACAGAATACGTCATCTATGCTGTGCCTGCCGACATCGACGGCAACCTCGGCGAGGTCGTGCAAGTGCCTGTCACCACAACGCCTAGCGGCCCCACCTACGACATCATCCCCGACTTCACTGGCACCGACATCGACGGCAACGAGATCCATCTTTATGACATCCTCGATGCTGGCCAACATGTGCTCATCCACTTCTTCTTGGTCGACGACACCTACGACTTCATGCCCTACATGACGGAATCGTACCACTTCTTCGGCTGCAACACTGGAGATGTGTTCTACATGGAAATGACACCCAACGGCTATGACGATGCCGCCCGCGCCTGGGCCGAGCGTTATGGCGTGGAATATCCCACCATCAGCCGCACAGGTGGCGCCAACCAATTCGTGCAAGACATTCCGATTGGCTGGTATCCCACCGTGATGCTCGTCAACCCCAACCACGAGATCGTCATCCCTGACATCTATCCCATCACCGAGACCCAAACCGTCATCGACGCACTGATGGGCGAAGGCATCGAGCAACACGACTGCCCTGTGATTTATGACGAAACGCTGACCTTCAGCATGGATACGGTAACGCTGCCTTGGTGTGAAGTGACTTGGATCACCGTTTACAACAACACCGCCGAAGACGCCACCATTGTGAAAATCTGTGATGATCGCTATGAATTAGGTTTCTACATTGGTTCAGACGCGATTCTTTCTTGCAATGAAACAGAGATTACCATTCCACAAGGCGGTTCCATTGAACTTGGCATCGAGTGCTGTGTGACTGGCAAGAGCATAGTCCCAGATGTTGTTACCGTTTCTAGCAATTTGGCTGATGCCCAATTCGTGGTCATGGTGGACGACACTTGGTCAGTGAATGAAAACGAGGCTTCTATTTCTCTCTTCCCCAACCCCGCCAACGACTTCGTGACCCTCAAGGGCGAAAGCCTTGGCACGGTGTGCGTCTACAACACGCTCGGGCAGAAGATGGACGAGTTTGAGGCCAGCGGAAGCGAGCTCCGCATCAACACGACAGGCTATGAGAACGGTGTGTATGTGGTTAAGGCCGGTGAAACAACACTGCGATTTGTGGTGAGACATTAAACCAGAATAAACACCCTTACGCCTCTTGTCCTCATGGCGGAGGAACATCCGCCATCTCCCGAGCCCGAAGGGCACTCCTTTTGCTCGGGAGATTGCGGATCGAGTCCGCAATGACGTTTGAAGGTGGGGTTTTTAACCCTATAGACAATGAAAATAATCATCCTTCGTTCCTCGTTCCAGAATGATGATTTCGTCAGGAACGAATATGCCGAATTGATTCAAAGGCTGGAAAATGAATGTAATGCCCAGATTAATATCATTGGCGACGAATCGGTAGAGACGTTGCGCGCAACGTCTCTACAGGCGTTACCCGATGCATTTATGATCGCCACCGGCGGTGTCGAAAACCTGTTCAAACGCATCTGGACGATGATTGATGTAGAGACGTGCCATGGCGCGTCTCTACGGAAAAACGTCACAATGATCGCCGACGGGCGCAACAATTCCTTGGCTGCAGCATTGGAGATATTGACCTATTTGGGCAATGTCGGGGTGGAAGGTAAGATTTTGCATGGGACGAATGATGAAATTATATCGGCCGTGGTAGAGACGTGCCATGGCGCGTCTCTACAGGGACGAATCGGGTTGTTCGGCAAACCGTCGGACTGGCTGATTGCCAGCGGCGTGGACCGCGGTTTCCTTCGCCAACATTACGGCATCGAAACCATCGACATCGACCTGCAACGTCTCATCGAGGGCATCAAAACCGTGTCAAAAACCGAGGCGGAGGAAGTGATGCAGACCTTGCTGAAACGCGCCAAGGCCGTCGAAGAGCCCACCAGTGCCGATTTGCTAGAGGCCGCCAAGGCCTATCTCGCCATCAAACGCATCTGCCAAGAGGAACGCCTGGATGCCATGACCATCCGCTGCTTCGACATCGTGAAAGCTTGCGGCACGACGAGCTGTTTGGCGTTGGCCTTGCTCAACGACGAAGGCATCGTGGCAGGTTGCGAAGGCGACATGCAGACGCTGATGAGCATGTATTTGGCCAAACGGATTTGTGGCGAAACCGCTTTCATGGCCAACCCGTCCAACCTCACCGACGAGACCTCCATGCTGGCGCATTGCACTATCCCGCTGACGATGTGCGACGAGACCGTGGTGCGATCCCACTTTGAGTCAGGCATCGGCGTGGCCGTGCAAGGCCTGCTGCCCTTGACCGACTATACCTTATTTAAATGGGGCGGCCCGAAAATGGACCGTTATTTCGTTACCGAAGCAAAGGCCATCGAGGCCCCATACAGCAACCATTTCTGTCGCACGCAGATCACGCTCAACGTAAATCTGAAGTCTTATCTACTGCAACACTCCATCGGCAACCACCATGTCATCATCCGAGGACGACATGCCAATGAAATCCGTCAGTTTATGTTAGCAAACGGCGTCTCAGAAAGTGTAACCGAATGAGAAATAGGCTCCAAAATGGTTATTCTCGTCGCTGTTGAACCAATGAGCGGTCAATGAAATCGGCCCCAGGAAACTGTTATAGGAATACCTCAACCCTGCACCTTGTGCCATGAAATGAATTATATCGGAAAAAGCCATCCCACCGGTACCCAATAGTCCCCACGGCATTGAGACATTATACATCGCCGTCAGGTAATGCTTGCCATAGAAGTTATAACGCAAATCACAACGGAAAATACTTGCGTTTTGCGTCAGATCAACAGAAGCATCTTCAACGCTGGTCAGGCCGATAAAAGGCATTTGGTTTTCAAAGTGGCGGCCGGCAATCTCCCCACCGCAAGTATTCCTAATATTATAGTATCCAACAAAGGCATAGGAAGGTTTGATGTGGGTCACAAAACGGCCATACACTTGTGGTATGATGGTAAATCGTCCGTTACCTGGAGTGAAATAATATTGGAAAGCATAGCTGAAGTCGAAATACTTATCTTTGGTGGATGGCATGTAATAGAAATGCGTGCCCAAGTTGGTCAAGATGCCATGGTTGGCAAAATAGGCGTCATCCAAATTGTCATACTGAAACTTGACAAATGGCGCCAACATGGTATTGTTCGCATAATAAACAGAGTCAAAAGCATTATTACCATCAAAGGATGATTTGTCGAATGTCGTATTGATGTATGACACTCCTGCGCTAGTACTGAAATTGAGCAGGTGGAACTCAGAAATGTAGGCATTGGCTTTCATTTGTTGATAATGCAAGTTGACGTACTTATTATGAAAACCTCTAGAACGGAAATGCTCATTCCTATAGTCGAAAGACAGATTGAAGTTGGCCAACGATGACCTTGAATAGGTATAGGTAAGATTGATACGCGGATTGTAACTCAGTTTCGTGCTGAAATTGAGTTTCGAGCCGTTAAACCTCTTCTCATTCAATCCGATATTGAGTAATATCGCCGCGCCTTCCTCTGTGTCGTAGCGTATACCCAGGCCAAAGACATGCGGCTGGGCAGTTTTCATATTAATGCTCAGGTCATAGGCTTCAGACAAACGGCTGTTCCAATGCACGGAATCGCATTCCTTGATTTGATAAGTGATTTCATCATAACAGCCTGTGCCGCGATAGATATTCATGGCGCGTTCGATGTCGTCTTTCGTATAGCTGTTCCCGACGGCCAATTCTCCTTTACGGATGAGCCAGCGGCTATCATGATTACTCACATTATTGACGACGATGGAGCGGAGGAGAACCGAATCGTTGGTCAAGTTTTTGGCATGAGGGGCGCGAAGCGTCTTGCTGACTGGGTGACCTGCCGAGGCATCCACTGCCTCTTTGATAGCCAATAGTTGGTCATGGAATTCATTCGCTTTTTTATAGCCTCTTCCCACTAATGTGTCTATGGCATCGGGCGTGAAACTGAGCATGCCGAAGCCACTGATGTCGGGAACGATATGAACATCGCACATGGCACGATTTTCTTGCCTCTTCGCACTCGTGCTGGTGATGAGCAGACGGGCAAACACCTGAGGCAACGATTTCAAATCATCAGCAGTGACTATTTTGGTGGAGGTGACCTCCACACCGATAATAATGTCGGCCCCCATATCACGAAGCACGTCGGCAGGGAAATTGTTGACCAAACCGCCATCAACCAACACCTTGTCGCCTATCGTAACAGGCGAGAACACGCCTGGGATGGCCATACTGGCGCGCATTGCTGTCGAGATGCTACCGTTACGCAGCACTACCTCTTTGCCTGTAATCATGTCGGTGGCCACGCAAGCGAAAGGTATGGGCAAGTCGTTGAAGTCCATCTCCTCCTGATAGCCGATACATAAGTCGTTGAACAGATTCACAAGTGAACTATTGTTGACATAAGCGCTTGGCAACTGGCTAATAAAACTAGAATTCTTCCTATTGTCCAAAAGACTTTCGAGGCTGAAAGGCACTTGCATAACCATAGTGCTATTGCGCAGCCTCATCTCTTCCGACAACATAGGGCGGTCTATCCTATTGCCGATATACTCCGACCACTTCATTTCTGAAATAAGTTTTGTGAGCTCCTCCGGGGAATAACCCAAGGCATAAAAGCCACCAATAATGGAGCCCATGCTTGTGCCGGCCACATAGTCAACAGGGATGCCCATCTCTTCAATGTATTTAAGAGCGCCTATATGGGAAGCTCCTTTGGCTCCACCGCCACCTAACACCACACCAACCTTTAAGCGGGGCGGACGGATAGTGTCGTTAGAAATATGTATCTTACTTGAGTCATGTTGGGCATGTAACATCATCAATGCCGACATAAAAAAGGAAAATAATAAGGCTTTTTTCATGTGTATGTACAATTACGGACAACAAAATTAAGGAATTTTGAAAAAAAGGAACAAAAAAAGAGGCTGCTTTTAGCAACCTCTTTTGATTTAAAGTCAAACAAGATGTTTTAATCCTTGAATTTCATAAGGTTAACAGAAACATTGCCGTAGATGGCACTGGCTGAGCAAACACCGCCAATTTCGAGCCATTTGATAGGCTTCACCGAAAGGCCGACGCCATAATTGAAGTGATTGTATCTGTGCTCAACATTGTAGTCGTGATAGATGGAATGGCTCTCAGTGTCCACGCCGATGGAGTTACCGAGGGTCTTACCTGTGGTTTCATTGCTGTAGCCAATCAACGGGATGATATTCAGCCAAGGCAACACCGGGACTTTATAGCCCACATTGATGGCAAGAGCCGTATGGTCATCATACTGCGCTTGGGTCACCTTGCGGTCCCAACGATGCTCGGGATTTTGATAGATAAAATCGGCATAAAAGCCCACCAAAGAAGCGCTTACGCCAAAACCAAAACCAGCCAGATTCTTTTCGGCTTGGCTATTGCCCATGTGATAGCCCACCATACCGAGGTTAACACCGACGGTGGCATCGTACGCGTTTTGTGAGAAATCGAACCATTGTGCTTTGGCGCTGAGGGTCACCATTGAGAACAGCACCGCGATTAATACTACTTTTTTCATGATTGAATAAATTAAGGTTAAAATGTTATTGGTTGTCTATTCTTCAAATTTTCATGAAACAATGTGCAAAAGTACAAAAAACGAAGATATCTTTTTCGGTTTGTACTTTTTTATCATAAAATGTGCCCAAACAAAAACATCAGTAGACTGTTTTTTCGGTAAGGCCAACGCCGTATGGCATCAGTACCGATACCGTAAGACTATGTTGAGGCGCATTTTTTATCCATGCCACTTTCACAGCGTTGCTTTCAGAAGACAGGATGACGCCGCCTTCGACCTGCCAGCTGGTCTCCAAAGGATAAGGCCTTACATAATAACGGTCAGTTTCTTCAACGATTTCGGGCTTTTGAGGGACAACAAGGTCGTAGAAGAAGTCCGACATCTTATCTTGGATGATGAAGAAATTGTCGTTAAAGGCTTTCGTGTTGGGGTCAACATGAGGCGAGTGTTTGTAACCATGAAACGTGACCAGTTGAGCATTGTATCCCAACTTGAGAGCGCGGTCGACAATGCACGACGATCCAAACATCGGCTCGACCAACAGCGTCTTCAACGGACCGGCAATGCCGAAAGGATAGTCGTAGTCGTAAGGGACAATGTTGTCGGCATCACCATGGAAGGCCAACATCGGGATGTTGCTTCTATGGAGAAGGGTTGTATCGGGCATGGCGCCCCACATATCGATAATGCCCCTAATTCTGAAATGGGTCCTAATGTTGTTGCCACAGGTATCGATGCTGCCCAAATCGGGACGAAAGAAGTCGCTATGAGTGTATTCAGGACGGGCCTCATTGGTCATAAAGGCGAGGTTGAGCGCGGTGATGGCTCCCGCACTGGCACCACCAACGAAAATCATAGAAGTGTCGATACAATAGTCTTGCTGATGCGAAACCAGATAGCGCATGGCCGCATGGGCATCTTGCACGGCACGGTAGCCCGCCCGCCCGATACTGGCCATAAAGGGCAGGAAACCTATGCGGTAGTCGATAGAGGCCGTCACATAACCCAACGACGCAAGATGCCGGCACCAACGGGTGATGGATACATCGTCTTTCGACCCGAAATAAAAAGCTCCTCCGTGAATTAACATGACCAAAGGATGTTTCTTCAACGTGTCGTTTTGAGGTCGGAAAATGTCAAGATGGAGATCCAGCGGGACTTCGCTTATGGCATCCGTCATTCGGAAAATCTTGCCTGTAACATCGGTTTCGTCACCCATTTCCGACCAGAAACCTGGCACATGGGCATACGTAAGGTCATCGATCTCATCCACTTCAAACAAAGTGTCTTGATAGCGCTTGTTTTCAAAATCATGGAAGGCGGGAGTTTCGTGTATGTTGAATTGAAAACGCGCTGTGCCAAACAAACTCAAACGGGCATAGCCATTAGCATGCTGACTATCCATTGACTTGATGCGGGGACGGAAGACTTCCTTCTGGTTTTCGTAATAAAGGATGGCATTTCGCCCATTGGCTTCCAACTTGAAAGGAAGGGTGTCCGTCATCGTCTCTTCCCATGCCATATAGTGTCCCTTCATGGTCAGGCTATCACTGTACTCGATGAAAACAAAAAAGTCCTTGCCGTCGACAGTGCTTGTGAAAACGGCCGGGGTCTCAACGACAGGGAAAAACACTCTTTTAAAAAACAAACGGGGGTCAGGGATACCATCATCGCCCAAGAGGTGGAATGACAATAGAGAAAGGAATATGAAAGCAAGAAAGCGACGCATATCGTTACGACAAAACAATAACTATTAAATTTAAATCAAAACCCGCCTCGATTGAGGCGGGTTTTGGTTATTAATATTAAGGTGTAATTACATCATCAAGAACGACATCATCACACCAGCTGCCACTGCCGAGCCGATAACGCCGGAGACGTTCGGGGCCATGGCGTGCATGAGCAGGTGGTTCGACGGGTCATACTTCTGACCTTCCACTTCGACGACGCGGGCACTGTCCGGCACAGCCGAAACGCCAGCGGCACCAATCATCGGGTTGATCTTCTCCTTCAAGAAGAGGTTCATGAACTTGGCACCGAGCAAACCGCCAGCGGTGGCCACGCAGAACGAAAGGGCACCGAGGACGAAGATCTCAATGGAGCTCATAGTCAGGAACACGGAGGCTTGCGTTGAAGCACCCACCGTAAGACCCAGAATCATGGTCACAATGTCAATCAACGGGTTGGATGCGGTGTTTTGCAAACGCTTCACCACGCCCGATTCCTTAATGATATTGCCAAAGAACAGCATACCCAACAGCGGCAGGGCCGTGGGGCTGATGAAGGTGGTCAGGATGAGGCCGACGACAGGGAACATGATCTTTTCGGTCTTGTTCACCATACGCGGGGCGCGCATCTTGATGAGGCGTTCTTCCTTGGTGGTCAGCAGACGGATGATAGGCGGCTGGATCACGGGCACCAAAGCCATGTAAGAATATGCTGCAATGGCAATGGGGCCAATGAGGTTGCGCGTACCGTTCATGCCGTTGGCCAGACGCGATGACAGGAAGATGGCGGTGGGACCGTCGGCACCACCAATGATACCGATGGCACCAGCCTCACGCAGGTTGAAACCAAGATACAAGGCACCGATGAAGGTGAGGAACACACCCAATTGGGCGGCGGCACCGAGGATCATCAGCTTGGGGTTGGCGATGAGCGACGAGAAGTCGGTCATAGCGCCGATGCCCAAGAAAATCAAGGGCGGATACACGCCCGAGGTCACGCCGAAGTACAGGTAGTTCAACACGCTGCCCTTCTGGTAAAGACCTGTTTGGAGGTTCAGCTCTCCGCTTTGGAACACTTCGTTCAAGAAGGCTTTCACGTTCTCCACTTCGGTGGCAGCCAAGCCGTATTCAGTCAGTTTCAAGTGGTCAACTTGTTTGATGGCTTCGCTCAACACCATGTGTTTGTTGCCGTCGCCATCAAAGATGGTGAGCAGCATGGCCTTGGCTGTCTCCAAGTCGAAGCTATAGGCCCCTGAGGCTATGGCGTTTTGCGCAAAGTCGATGGCTTCTTGGAGCGTGACGCCCGTGCCTTGGAAGAACGGGATGTTACCGCAAATGATACCCGTGCCAATCGGGATGAGCAGCATGGGTTCAAACTCGAAACGGACGGCCAGGAAGATGAAGAGGATACCCACCAGAATCATGATGAGGTTACCGATCTTGCAGTTGCGGAAGCCCGTGAGCAACCAGAAGTTGCCCAAGCCTTCCTTCAGGCGTTCGTTGGTCGTCATTTCCTTCACTTCAGCCTTTCCGGTGGCTTGCACCTTGGCATTTTTGCTTTCCAAAGCGGTCACGCGGCGGTCCAAGCTTTGCATTTGTTGTCCAAGTTCAGCCGTCTTTGCCGATTCGGCCACGACGGCGTCAGCGATTTCGGCCAGCTGGGCATTGCTTTGCTCAACGGTCATCTCGCTCACCTGCTCGGTCTTCGCGAGGTCGGCGACCTTGGTGGCGAACATCGGGTTATTGACAACCAGCATGTTCAGCAGCATCAGGAGCACCAACGAACCGATGATGACCGCAGGTCTTCTGTAAATACTTTTCTTGCCTAACATGACCTTATCCGATTACGATTAAAGTATCACCTTGAAGCACGTTGTCGCCCTGACGGCAGTTGATGGCGGTAATGGTACCGTCAGCCTCAGCCAGCAGGTTGTTTTCCATCTTCATGGCTTCGTACATAAGCAGCTTGTCGCCCTTCTTCACGGCGTCGCCTTGCTTGACGAAGATCTGCATGATGGTTCCAGGAAGCGGAGCAGCCATCTTGTAGCCGGCACCACCTGCGGCAGCGGCCGGTTTCGGAGCGGCACTCTGGGCAGGAGCGCTGGCGGCGGGCTTGGCGGCCGGACGGGCCACGGGAGCGATCACCGGAGCGGCTTGCTCTTCCATCTCCACTTGATATTCAGTGCCATTCACATTGACAGTGGCGATATTGCCTTCAATGTTCTGGACTTCTACTTCGTATGGTTTACCACTAATGGTGAATTTGAATTTTTTCATGATTGTTCGATTTAACGTTTCCAGTGTCTAACTCCGTAATTCTTGTCGTTCCACGAGGTCTGCCGACGCTCGATGGTGATGACGTTGCTCTCCTCGTCGTGGAGGTTGGTCGTAAGGTACAGGGCCATACCGATGGCGGCTTGCACCTCAGCGGGGATTTCGCCTTCGGCCAGCTTGGTTACAGGCTTCACCGTGGCAGGTTTCAGCTCCTTCACCTCATTCTTCTTGGCGTCCTTTTTCTTGAAATAGGAAGCCACGCCGCTGAAGATCATCGAAAGGATGGCGAGGGCGAGGATGACAATGAGGAATCCCGCGATGGTGACGATCCAGCCTTTGGTGTAGACCCAGTCTTCGTGAGCCAACAGTAATGTAAATTGTAACAGTTTCATCGTTTCAAGGATTTACGGTTACAGCGGGATATTCGAATGTTTCTTCTCGGGGTTGGCGAGGCGCTTCGTCTCAAGCGTACGCAAGGCGCGGATGACACGGAAACGGGTGTTGCGTGGCTCGATCACGTCGTCGATGTAGCCGAACTTGGCGGCCTCATACGGGTTGGCGAACTTCTTGGTGTATTCATCCACCTTCTGGGCAACGAACTCGGCACGCTCTTCAGGATTGGTGATCTCGGCGATCTTCTTGCCATCGAGCACCTCAACGGCACCGCTGGCACCCATGACAGCGATCTCGGCGGTCGGCCAAGCGTAGTTTACGTCGTTGCGCAGCTGCTTGCAGCCCATCACGAGGTGAGAACCACCGTATGACTTACGCAGGGTGACGGTGACCTTCGGCACAGTGGACTCGCCGTAAGCATAGAGCAACTTGGCGCCGTGGACGATGATACCGGCATATTCTTGGCCCGTGCCAGGCAGGAAGCCAGGAACATCGACCAAGGTCACGATCGGGATGTTGAAGGCATCGCAGAAGCGCACGAAACGGGCGCCCTTGCGCGAAGCGTCGCAGTCCAACACGCCAGCGAAGAAAGCTGGGTTGTTGGCCACGATACCGACCGACATGCCATCGAAGCGGGCGAAGCCGACG
The DNA here is from genome assembly GCA_001543395.1 of Candidatus Alcium sp. F082. Taxonomy (GTDB): domain Bacteria; phylum Bacteroidota; class Bacteroidia; order Bacteroidales; family F082; genus Limimorpha. The sequence goes on from LPNG01000010.1 coordinate 23,665, forward strand.
ATGATGTTCTTGGCGTAGTTCTTGTGGATTTCGAGGAAGTCGCCGTTGTCGACGATGGCCGTGATGATGTCGGCCACGTTATAAGGCTTGTTCGGGTTATCAGGAATGATTTGGTTCAGAGCATCTTCCATACGGTCGATGGGGTCGTTGCACTCCACCAGCGGGGCGTTCTCCATGTTGTTTTGCGGGATGAAGGAGAGCAGACGACGGATGAGACCGAGGCCTTCCTCTTCGCTCTCGACGGCGAAGTGGGCCACGCCCGACTTCTGCGAGTGGATGCGGGCACCACCGAGGTCGTCGGTCGAAACGTCTTCACCGATGACGGTCTTCACCACCTTCGGACCCGTAAGGAACATGTAGCTGTTCGCGTTGGTCATGATGATGAAGTCGGTCAGTGCAGGCGAATACACGGCACCACCGGCGCAGGGGCCGAAGATGGCCGAAATCTGCGGGATGACACCCGAAGCGTTGATGTTGCGTTGGAAGATCTCAGCATAGCCGGCGAGGGAACGTGAGCCTTCCTGGATACGGGCACCGCCCGAGTCGCAGATGCCGATGACGGGAGCGCCAACTTTCATGGCTTGGTCCATCACCTTGCAGATCTTGAGGGACATGGTCTCGCTCAAGGCACCGCCAAACACGGTGAAGTCTTGGGCGTAGACATAGACGACGCGGCCGTCGATGGTGCCATGACCGGTGACGACGCCGTCGCCGAGGTACTGTTGCTTGTCGAGACCAAAGTCGACGGTGCGATGGGTCACGAACATGTCAGTCTCTTCGAAGCTGCCTTCGTCGAGCAGGATGGCGATACGCTCGCGTGCCGTCATCTTACCTTTGGCATGTTGGGAGTCGATGCGCTTCTGGCCGCCACCAAGACGGGCCTCGTTGCGCTTCTCCAACAATTCCTGGATTTTCTGTTCAATTAACATGGTTATATTTGTATTGATTATTACTTGTTTTTAGAGCGTGGTTTTTGGGCAATTAGCTATTAGCTGTTAGCCATTAGCCGCTGTCAAAGCGAGCTAATAGCTAATGGCTAAAAGCTAACAGCCAATCACTTATTCTTGTTTTCACACAGTTCGGTCAGCACGCCAAAGGTCGATTTCGGGTGCAGGAAGGCGATGCTCAGGCCTTCGGCACCGCCGCGCGGAGCTTGGTCGATGAGGCGGATGCCCAATTCCTTGGCTTCTTCAAGATGGCCTTCGATGTTCTCCACGGCGAAAGCGATGTGGTGCATACCACCGCGACCGTTGTTGTTCTCGATGAACTTAGCGATGGTGCTTTCAGGGCTGGTGGGCTCCAAAAGCTCGATTTTGGTCTGGCCGCAGCGCAAGAAAGCGGTCTTCACCTTTTGGTCGGCGACTTCTTCGATGGCGTAGCACTTGGTGCCAAGCAGCGTTTCAAAGAAAGGAATGGACTCGTCCAAGCTTGTGACGGCGATTCCAATGTGTTCAATGTGAGAGGGATGCATAATTTATTCGAATAATTTATGGTTAAAAAAATACGTATTTATTAAATCGGTGCAAAGGTATGACAATTAATTGAGGTTCACAACAAAAAAAGGAGGCGATTGCCTCCTTTTTTACATTTTTCACACAAGCGTTTTTTACTTATGTACTTTTCTAACAAACTCCTCCACCTCGGGCACACCGCCTTGGTAGACCAAGTAGCCGTTGTAAGGCTCTCTCGGGGTGATTTCGCTGTTCACAGGGGTGAGCATGATGTTCTTCACTTCCTCGCGGTCGTGCGTCTGGCCTAGGGCCCAGCCCAACTTGATGTAGGCGGTCTCGGCAAGCATGTTGCCAGCGGGGATGATGCCACGGTCCATCAGGTCACGGCCGGTGTCGTAGACGAACATGTGGGCATAGCCCCAGATGGTCTGTACGGTCATGTACTGGTGCACACCTTTGTCGGTGGCACGCTGGATGGCATCGAACATGCCACGGTTGACGTGACCCAAACCGGTGCCGTCCCAAACGATGCCCTGATAGCCGTTGTCGACCAATGCATCAAGCACATCGGGCTTCATGCCGGGATAGTAGTAGAGGATGGCCACGCGGTCGTCGAAGGTCGGGATGATCTTCACGTCGCGGTCGGCGCGGCGGTGGTTGTAGACTTCCTTAATCGGCACCACACCACGTTTTCTGTCCACGGTGGCGACTGGTGTGTCGCCAATGGTGCGGAAGGTGGAACGGTACGAGGAGTGCATCTTACGCACACGTGTGCCACGGTGCAGGAAACCGTACTCATCGGAGGTGGGACCAAACATGCAGACCATCACCTCAGCCACGTCGCCGTGACCGGCAGCCGTCATGGCATGCATCAGGTTCAAGGCGGCGTCGGATGACGGGCGGTCTGATGAACGCTGCGAGCCGACCAAGACAATCGGCACAGGCAGGTTCTGGCACATGAAGGTCAGGGCAGCGGCGGTGTGGGCCAGCGTGTCGGTGCCATGACCGATGACGATGCCGTCGATGCCATTTTGGATCTCTTCGCCAATCTTCTTGGCCAGGGCGATGTACTCTTTGGGCGACATGTTCTCGGAGAACACGGCAAACACCTTCTCGGTGTCGAGGTTGCAGATGTCGGCCAACTCCGGCACGGCGCCATACAACTCACCAGGTGAGAAAGCGGGAATCACAGCACCCGTGCGGTAGTCCAGACGCGAGGCGATGGTGCCACCCGTGCCGAGCAGCTTCACATGCGGAAGTCCCTCGGTGTAAGGGAATTCCTTCTCGGGGATGTGGTAGTTGGCTTTCTTGTAGTCGGTCTCCACCATGCCCGTGATGGTGCTGATGTCGACGCCGATGTTGTAGCCCGTGTTGACTTTCATGACGATATGCTGGTCGTCCTGGAAGGCGGCGCGAGGCAGGATCGTGCCTTTGAAGAGGCCACCCGTGGTCTGGCATTCGGCCTGACTCCACACGCGGCAGTTATATTTCTTGAGCACCTCAAGCGAGGCACCCCAATATCCTTGGAAAAAATCTTCAGCCATAGTTTGCGGTTTAATTAAGTGATTTCATTTTAAATGAGGTGCAAATATAGGGTTATTTCCGATTGAAATCACAATGATGCGCAATTTTTTCGACCAATCCGATAAAGAAACGCCTCTCACTGGTACTGATGGCATGGTGAGAGGCATTTCCTTTGCGCAAATCTCATCTTCTAACTTACTCCAGCACGAGTTTCCTTGTGGCGACAGCCCCATTCTCGTCCGTAATGTGCAGCATATACACGCCTTGCGCCAGGCCTTTCAGGTTGATTTCGTTGGCGTTTCGGACGGTTTTAAGCAACTGGCCTATGGCGTTGTAAACCCTGACTTCAGCGGTGGTTGTGCCTCCGATGTGAACAATGCCGTTTGTTGGGTTAGGCAATACGGTGACACCGTCGTTTTCATATTCTTCTACGACACCCGTTATGGTGGCCGTGGCGCAAACAGGTTCCGATTCTTCCTCGCCGTAAACTGCTGTGACACAATATTCAACGTCAAATCCTTTCATAAACTCGGTGTCGGTGAAATGGGTTACCACAGTGTATGGGATTTCCTTGATAATCTCACCATCGCGATATACACGATAGCCAGTAAGAGTTCGGCCTTGCGTACCATTTTCATTAGGATTGATGAGGGTTGCAGCGACACATAGATTATTGGGTAAAACATATTGATCATACCATCTGTTATCGGGAAAACACTCGTGTAACTCATTGTTGTCATTATGATAAAGTTGTAGGCTCAAACATCCATTACCTTCTTGAGGCATTGACCGAAAATCACAAGCCCATGTGTAAGACCTGTATCTATCGGTGAAATAGCCAATTCGCAGATTTACGTCTTCGTCAATAATAACATTGGTGTCTAATGGAATGGTCTGGACAGATCCATAAATGGGATGATTTACATATTGGTCACAAACCAGTAACGGATTGTCCCCTCCTTTCCATACGCGAATGTAATAGTTAGGATAATCAGGTTGATAGCCCCCAAGGGTATCGTCTGGACAAAATATAACCGAAACATCTTTAATGCCCCATCCTACGAAAGGCCTCAACAGCGACGACAAGAACAACTGGCTAATATCGCTGGCACATTGCCCTGCAGCAGTTCCAATATAATCCCAAACTTGCATATTGCTCATGGTCAAAACGGCTTCATCCACGTTATTAGGCAAATTCCAAGATAGTGATACTGTGTCATTGTGGCCGACAGAAATTTCTAGATTCGAGATGGATGGCAAATCATAATAAATAGGCTTTTCATCTTTCTCCTTTGGCAGCAATGAAAGGGCGTAATCGGTCTGTCTTTGTGCAAAGCCCAAGAACGACAGGGAAAGCATTCCCAAAAGGAGTAGTGCTTTTTTCATAGGATTATTGTTTTTTGTTCGCTGCAAAAATAATCAAGTTTTTCAAAAAAAGCAAGACAAATGGATCTGTTTTGCCATAAGTCTTGAAAGGAAAACACTAGAATGAAAACCGCCGCACAAGACCGTAAAGTCCTATGCGGCGATTCTAACAGTTCGAAATGGGAAATCGCTACTTGATATTGTTAGCCAATTCTTTCATTTCACCACAATCCTCCTAGTGACCGTCGCGCCCTCGCCATCCGTAATGCGGAGCAGATACATGCCTTTCGGCCATCCTTTCAACTCGATCTCATTGGTGTCTTGGACGGTTTTCACTAACTGACCAATGGCATTGTACACCATCACTTCCGCTGCCCCAGCACCTTCGATGTGGACATGACCGTTTGTTGGGTTAGGCAATACGGTGACACCGTCGTTTTCATGTTCTTCTACGACACCCGTTATGGTGGCCGTGGCGCAAACAGGTTCCGATTCTTCCTCGCCGTAAACTGCTGTGACACAATATTCAACGTCAAATCCCTTAGTGAATTCGGTGTCGGTGAAATAGGTTTGGAACGTGTAAGGGATTTCGGCTATCATATTACCGTCGCGATAAACACGATAACCAGTCAAAGCATCGCTGACCGCCTTTGCAACACGATCTTCTTCGTTTTCCAACACTGTAGAAATCATAAAATTACCATAATAATATCCCGTTGTCATCCATCCCTGATTGGGATTATACTCAATCAAATCACCTTTATTATGAACCACTGGCTTATCATCCATAGGAAGGAAATACCCTCCAGGTGCGTATGCCTTGTAACCCATAAAATACTCCTGCCCGTTTTCTATGTATATGTCTTCGTCAATTGCAACAGAAGTCCATCCTTGCAGTATAGGATATTCAACTACTTTGCTATAAACCAATGAATAGTTTTCCAGCGTACCCTTCCAGATTCGAATCTCATAGACATCAACTTCTCGCCACGGAATAATCGAAACCGACTTTATCTTCCATCCGATAAGACCCTCTAAGTCTCTTTCTTCATAACGATGAGCCACGCTCCAATTGCATTCTGCACAAGGACCTCCCCACTGATCATATACATTCCCAATGCTCCATGAAAGACTTTGTTCATTTTGAGGCTCAAACGATTCAGGATAATACCAATTGAGAGAAATAGTATCGTTTTCGCCAACTGAAATCTCCAAGTTTGAGACCGAGAGAAATTCTATAGCTTGTTGCTTGCTTATTTGTGCAAAGCCAACAAACGATAAGGAAAGCATTCCCATGAGTAGTAGTAGTTTTTTCATATGATTATGGTTTTGCTGTCGCAGCAAAAATAATCATTTTTTTCAAAGAAAGCAAGAATAGTAACTCTTTTTTGCCCTATGTCTTAAAAGGAAAGTATTATAATGAAAACCGCCGCACAAGACCGTAAAGTCCTATGCGGCGATTCTAACAGTTCGAATTAGAAAAACGCTACTTGATGTTGTTAGCCAATTCTTTCATTTCGATGTTGCCCATCGCTTCTTTCATCTGACCCATGATCCAGTTCATGCGGTCGAGATCGGTGCACGACTTCTTCTTCGGCGCGAAGCCAGCGCAAAGGTTGTCGAGCTTAGTGAGCAGGTCGTCCTTAGCATAGCGCTTGAAGCCCATCTTGTCGAGCACCTGTTGCATCGGCATTGAAGCGTCGTCCACCAAGGCGGGAGCCATATTCCAAGCCAGACGGCTGTCCAAGCCTTGCTCCTTCAGGAAAGCGAAGAGTTTGTACAAAGTCTCACCGTTGAACTTCGAAGCAGCGTTCTTGCCCAGCAGGTGCTTGAGCCTCATGCCGACGAAGCGGCCCACGGTGCGGCCATCCACGCCGAGTTTCTCGACAGTCTCGGCCATGGCGGGGAACCAGTTCTTCGCGAAGATGTAACGGAAGCAGTCCTCCGGCACGTTCCACTCCTTGAGTTTGTAGTAGCGGTCGATGATCTCGGTAGGCATCTCGGCACGCAAAGCCTTGATGAAAGCCGGGTCGAGCGGGATGGGAGCCGAGTCGGTGTCGGGGTACATACGGTCAGCACCAGGGAGCACGCGCTCGAAGATGGTGATGCCGTTGCAGACGGCCTTACGGGTCTCCTTCGGCACGCCGTCGAAGGCCATGAGGCAACGCTCTTCGATGGTCTCGATGGCAGTAGGCATGTCGTTTTGCGGACCCCAGACGAGGATGAGGGCATCCTCATCGGTGGCATGTACACGCTTGGCCAGCTTGTGCCATTGCGCATGGGTCAAAACGGGTTCCAGCATCTCGTCGTGGAGCATGTTGGGACGCTCAAGGCAGGCGATGACCTTCAGACGGTCGGCGATTTCGTCGGCGAACATCTTGCCAGGTTGGGTGAAGTGCGACAGCACGCCACGGAACTTCGGCAGCTTGACGAGTTTCAAGGCGCCGCCTTTGGCTTTGTTGTCGAGGATGGGCAGGTAGTCGGTCGGGAACGACACGTCGGCCACTTCCACCTTCCAACCTTCTTTGCCGACCTCGCGGTTGAGGCGCTCTTGCAGTTGCACCAGCGACCACTGGCGGAAGCACTCGTTGTGCGACAACTCGGGGATCCACTTGGCATGTTGCACACCCTTCAACTCGATGCGGGTGCCGCCCGTGCAGCTCACGTTCACGTCTTGGCGACCAGCGCCCATGCCCGTGCGGACCAAACCCGTGCTGCGGCCGAGGAAGCGGATGTATTCGCAGGTCTCGCGCAGCTCGTCGGGGTTCTTGCAGTCGGGATAGGTAACAGTCTCAATCAACGGCACGCCGAGACGATCGGTCTGATAGATACGGCGGTGGCCGATGTCGCTAATCTCGCGGCAGGCGTCCTCCTCGATGCTCAACTGAATCAGGCGGATGTCCTTCTTCGGCAGTTTGAGCAGGCCTTCCACGCCCACGATGGCGGTACGCTGGAAGCCCGTCGGGATGGAGCCGTCGAGGTATTGTTTACGGGTGATATGCACCTCGCCCACGATGTTCAGGTTAGAACGCAGGGCGATGATGATGGCGTTGTGCAAGGCCTCACGGTTGATGGGGAACGGCGGGGTGTCGTCGATGTCGTAGGTGCAGGCGGTGCCGTTCTTGATGCGGTAGACGATTTCCTTCTTCGTCTTGAACTCCATCAAGGCCGTTCCGTCGTATTCGCCTAATTCTGAAAGCGTTGGGCGCATGTGACGAATCAGCTCGGCATCGTAGTCCTCAAACTTGTTGAATTGTCCGGCGGGACAGTGGCAAAACAGCTTCTCCTTGGTCTTGATCTGCTGGTGCACATAGTCTTCCTGTGTGGCTTTCTTGCGCTCGACGTAGCCGGCCTGTTGCTTGGTCAGCTCGTAGTTGGCGCGTGGGTCAAAGTTGGTGCTCATATTTGTTTCGTTTGTTTTTCAAAAAAGAATCGGCTAAAATAGGAAAATATTGGATAGGTTTTGAAAAAGAATAAGATTTTTTTGGCTTCAATCCTTTCCATCGTCAATCGTCCGTGCAATCTTTTCAATATTCAGACTTCTTGCAGAGGCGTCGATGATATCCTTGTAGATACCACCTTTCTTGTAGATGCTATCGGGGTCGCCGTCCTCCTCAACGCGACCTTGCTGCAAGGCATAGATGTAGTCGGCATCAATGATTTGCGAGATGCTGTGCGAGATGATGATGACGGTGCGGTCTTTCTTGATGGCATCGATGCTGTTTTTGATCTGCTCGGTGGCGATGGCATCGAGGCTGGCGGTGGGCTCGTCCAAGAAGATGATGGGCGGGTTCTTGAGGAACATTCGCGCGATGGCCACACGTTGTTGCTGACCGCCCGAGAGGTCGGCGGCATTGTTGTCGAATTGCTTCGGCAGTTCCATCACCTGGTCGTAGAGATGCGACTTCTTGGCGGCTTCCACCACGTCTTCGTGGGTGGCTTTGGGATTGCCGTAAAGGATGTTCTCCTCGATGGTGCCGTCGAAGATATGGTTCTTCTGCAGCACGAGGCCGATGTTTTCGCGGAGGTACTGGGTGTCGTATTCGCGCAAATCCACTCCATCCAACAAAATCTGTCCTACTTGTGGTTCATAGAACTTATCCAACAGGTTGACGATGGTACTCTTACCTGCACCAGAGAGTCCGACCAAAGCGGTGATCTTGCCCGGGTCGATGGTCATGTTCACATCGAATAGGGCTTGGTTGCCATTGGGATAGGTGAAGTCGACATGCTTAATCTCGAACTTGCCGTGAATCTTCTCGGGGCGGTAACTACCCGAAGGCTCAATCTCTTTCTCGGAGTTGAGGATGCCGAAGAAGCCCTCAGCATAAATCAGGGCGTCGTTCACATCGTCGAAGATGCGCTGCAGCTGTGTGATGGGTGCGATGACATTGCTGAACAGCATCACATGGTACATGATCTTACCGATGGTCATGCCCGGATAGCCTTTCAGCACGAGGTAGGCGGTAAGGATGATGACCAGCACAGTGCCGACCTGTCTCACAAAGCTCTTCACACCGTTGTAATAGAAGGCCACTCGACGGGTCTTCATTTGGTTTTCAGTCACTTGATTCTGGATATCAAGCTGCTTCTGTGCCTCAATCTGCTCGCGGTTGAAACTTTTGATGACGTTGATGGAGTCGATGATGTTCTTGATGCCTTGGCTCTTGGTCTCGAGGTGGGAACGCATCTCACGACGCCAGCCTTTGAGTCGCTTGGCCTGACGGTAGGTGATCCAGAAATAGATGGGGACGATGCCCAAAGCCACCAGGCCGACATACACATTGGCGGCAAACATCAGTATCAAAGCCAGCAAAGCGCTCGTGAACAGGGGCAAGAGGTCGATGAAGAAGTTCTGCACTGTGCGCGAGAGGCTGCTCACGCCTTGGTCGATACGGGCTTGGAGCTTGCCCGTGGCATTGTCGCCCGAGTTAAAGAAGGCCATCTTGAAGGTCAGCACCTTCTCGATGACACTTTGGGCCAAGTCGCGGCTGACGAAGATACGCATCCGTTCACCGTAGTAGTTTTGGGCAAAGGTGATGAGGGCCGACAGGATTTCCTTACCCAGCAGCACAACGGTGATGATGGTCATGATGCGGGCGGCTTGGCTCCAGCTGAAGTCCGTGCCAATGAGCGCATTAATGGCATCGACGGTCCTGTCCAAGACGATGGCGTTGACCTGAGCCATCAGAGAGCCAACTAGGGTTAGTATCAAAGTAATGAAAACCAACCATTTGTATGGCTTCACGAAGGGTCGGATGTTCTTGAAGAGTTGAAAGAGGTTCATAATATCTAGTAATTGTTTAGTTGTTTTCGGAGAGAACGTACATCAAGCAATTGCGGCAGTCGAACTCAAGGCGAAAGACATTGTTGCCGTTACGGATCCATAATGGCGTTGCCTTCTGTCCTATTTCCTTGCTGCACATGCCGTTGGCATAACGGATGCAATGGTGGCAGGTCATCAGGTACTCGGGGATGACGTCGGGGTCGGTTATTGTTGGGGCCATGCATCCGCTTTGGTCTGTATTTGTGGACACACGCGGTGTGTCCGTACAACGCATTTGTCGATTATTCCGATGGCTTTCTATCAATTCCTCCGTCAATTTCGTCACCAATTGCCGTTTCATCTCACCAATGACGGAGGCGGGGATCAAACGAGGTTCCGTGAATTGCAATTCCAGACGGATCGGGTTGAACACCGTGTCGCCCCATTGCAAAGCCTTTTTACGGATGTTTTCGGTGGCCTTCTCGGGGTTGTTGGCCGTGATTTTGTCAATTGAAAATTGATAATTGATAATTGATAATTTGGGTTGGGAGATGGGTTGAGCGGATAGTTCATAGCCGGTTTCTGTCTCGGCCAAAGTCAGATTAATGTCGATTTTTCGGTTGCCGTTGGAGGCGTCTACCTGTTTTTGCCATTCCATGTCGAGGTTGCGGTAGATCTTTGCACCACGATGGGCGCCATGTGGGCGGTTGCACGACACCGTATTGCCGTTTGCCACATCGGCACGCAATCCAACCAATTCATTGTCTTGATTGAGGAAACATAGGCCGTCGCCATTGTGCAGGGTCTTATCCGTTTCGATTTCCATACGAAGAGGATTACACCATTCTACCTTGCCAATGTATTCGCCCATCGACTTCGGGGTGAATGGCGAGCCTATGCCCTTCTGCCGTCCGTTGATGAAATAGTCGGTGAAACCACGGTTGAAGGATTTCTCGGGGTTGACCTCGAAACTATAGCTGCAATGCCCGTGTGAAGCCTGTTGCAGATCGGGACGACGACTGAAGAGGGCATCCAGCTTCTGCCTATAATATGCCGTCACATTCTTCACATAGTCAGCGTCTTTCAGTCGGCCCTCGATCTTGAAACTCGTGATGCCCGCATCGATGAGTTCCTCCAAATGAGCGCTGTTGTTGAGGTCCTTCAAACAAAGCAGATGGCGGTTCTTGATGAGTTCCTTGCCGTCGGCATCAAGCAAATCCCAGGGCAAGCGGCAGGGCTGGGCACAGGCACCACGGTTGGCGCTACGGTTGCCGATGTATTGGCTTAGATAGCACTGCCCGCTATGGCTGACGCAGAGGGCACCGTGCACAAAAAACTCCAAGGGCACCGTGGTCTTCTCACGTATCTCCTTGATTTGCTTTAAGCTCAACTCCCTCCCCAATACAACCTGCTCAAAACCAAGTTGTTCGAGTTGTTGCACCTTCTCCAACGTCATATTGTCGCACTGCGTGCTGGCATGTAAAGAGATTGGTGGCATGTCAAGCTGCAGCAACTTCATATCCTGCACGATGAGGGCGTCAACTCCGGCATTCCAACAGTCGTAGGCCATCTTACGGGCACGTTCCAACTCATTGTCGTACAATAAAGTATTCAACGTCACGTAGACTTTGGCGTCAAACAAGGCCGCATGCCGGCAAAGCCTTTCGATGTCTTCAATCGTATTGGAGGCTTTTTCGCGCGCACCAAAGTCGGGGCCACCGATATAAACGGCATCGGCACCGTGGTTGATGGCGGCTATGCCCACCTCGACATCTTTGGCAGGTGAGAGCAGTTCTATCTTCTTCATGGGTGCAAAAGTACGGTTTTTCGTGTTGATACGGAATAATTTGCCTGCGACGAAGTAAAAATTCCTATTTTTGCAAGTTAATACCTAACCCGACCGGGATGAGAAGTCGCACCTTGACCATATTATTCGCTCTTACAGCGATTCTCCTGTTTGCTTTCATGATACAACAGGCAACAGGGGTCTTTTCATTCAAGGAGTTGAGCGGCGTCACCCAAGAGCAAGCCAAACCGGAGCTGTCCTTCGATAATCTCCGTGGAGGCCGCTATCAGACCGAAGCCGAGAATTATCTCCAGCAACACTATGGCTTTCGCGAGCCACTGACACGGCTATACAACCAAAGTCTTTGGACTGTTTTCCGTTACTCTAAGGTGGTCGAAGACCAACGTATCGCCATTACCGACGACAACTGGATTTTCGAGACGCCCACGATAGAAGAGTACTATCAAAGCCGCTCATATCATATCGCCAATGACGCTTCGGAAGTCGCCAATAAGTTTGAAGAAGAAGCCCAGAGACTGCGTCAAATCCAAGCAATCCTTGAACCTTATGGGACCCATGTCTTCGTCGCCCTACTTCCCGGCAAGGAACAAGTTTGTGCCGAACACATGCCCAAAAACACACAGTTTTTCGAAGAGAAAAAGATCACGGCTTTCGACTTCTACTCCAAGAGACTCAAGGAATTGGGCGTCAACCACATCAACTTCGGCGAGTGGTTCATCCAGCAGAAAGGTCATACCGACTATCCACTCTTCCCACAAACGGGTGCCCATTGGAGCATCTTGGCAGCCATGCATTCAACTGATAGTTTAATCCGTTACATGGAGCATCTGAGCGACTCCAACATGATCAACATCACAATAGGAGCTCCTTTCAAGAGGACGATGCGGCCCGATGCCGACGTTGAAAACCTGATGAACTTGATTTGGCCCCTTCGGAAAGCACCCAACTACCTGGCAGAGGCCAACACCGACCATGACACGACGGCATGGCGACCGCGGCTCCTCACCATCGGCGACTCTTTTTATTGGAACATCGCGCATTTCACCCCCGTTGATGACATCTTCACCAAAGCGCCCTATTGGTATTATTTCAGCTCGGTTTATTTCGATGGACCTGAATCCAAAGTCATTGAGAAAGACCTGCTCAAAGAAGTGCTCATGTCCGACTTCGTGATGCTCTCCTACTCCACCGTCGGCCTATATCAGATGAGCAACACCTTCTCGTCACGGATACTGCATGAGATCTACTATGATGAAGACGAAACCGGGCCCGTCGATTTCGACAGCATCCCCAACAAACGCTCAAAGAAATTCCTACGCTATATTGAACTGAAGCAACATAATGCATTAGAATAAGGACATGGTATTCAGCAGCAACATATTTCTACTCTATTTTATGCCGGTTTTCTTTCTGGTGTATTTCCTTATGCCACGAAAGACCCGCAACTATGTGCTGCTGCTTGGCTCACTTGTCTTCTATGCCTGGGGCGCGCCTGAGTTTATCATCCAGCTGGTGCTTTCCATTATCGCCAACTTCTTCATTGTCAGGTGGATGTGTAAGACTGAGAAACCTGTGGCGAAGAAATGGCTTTGCGCCTTATCCGTCTTTATCAGCCTTGGGCTGCTGCTGTTTTACAAATACGGCAACTTCACCATGGAGAACCTAAATGCCCTTTTGGGCATAACAGGCCATGCCCCGCTTTCGTGGAGACGCATCATGTTGCCTATTGGCATTTCGTTCTTTACTTTCCAAAGCCTCACTTACACCTTGGACACCTACCGCGGTGTTAACAAGCCCTTGGAGAAGCTCAGCGATTACATGCTGTATATCACCATGTTTCCTCAGCTCATCGCCGGTCCCATCGTGCGCTACTGCGACGTGGCTGACCAGATTCGTCAGCGCGAGTCAACCCTGGTTGATCGCATGCAGGGCTTCTACCGTTTCGTCATCGGATTGAGTAAGAAGATCCTCATTGCTGATGTCATCGGCTTGCGCGTCGACGCCATACTTGGCGCTGCCAGCCAAAACACGGCTCAGCTCTCCGAAATCGCCTCACGCATTGCCACACTCGACACGGGCACGGCTTGGCTCGTCGCCTTGGCCTATACCTTCCAGATCTACTTCGACTTTGCGGGCTACAGCGATATGGCCATCGGACTTGGACGCATCATGGGCTTCAAGTTCCCCGAGAACTTCGACAATCCCTACACCTCACGCTCCATCACGGAGTTTTGGCGCCGTTGGCATAAAACCTTGGGGGCCTTCATCATGAACTACCTCTACATCCCATTGGGTGGCAACCGTAAAGGCACGGGGCGCATGTACCTCAACCTCTGGCTATGCTTCCTGCTTTCGGGCTTGTGGCACGGTGCCGCTTGGAACTTCGTTGTATGGGGTGCCTTGCATGGTGTCTTCATCTGCGCCGACAAACTCTTCCTCGGAAAGGTGATGAAAAAAATCGGCACGGTGCCCTCTGTCATCCTCACTTTCCTCACGGTATGCATCATCTGGATGTTCTTCCGCATCGAGGACATCGGCTTGGCCTTGATTTTCGTCACACGAATGTTTGCGTTCGATTTCAACGGGTTTGTCTTCCCCGGCAATGCCCATGTCTACACCACGCTCGTCGTCGCTGCCCTCTTCTCTTTCATCACACTGACAGGATGGGGCAAACGTCTGGAGCAGAAAACCTTTTACACCGACTTCAGCGAACGTCAACACATCTGGGTTTGGATTGCGGCTGCCCTCCTGTTCATCTTCTGTGTTGCCGCTCTCAATGCCACCAGTTTCAGTCCGTTCATCTATTTCCGTTTCTGAGTCATGCGAAAGAAGACGACATACGATATCATCCTGTTTGGCATTCTGATGGTGTTGCTTTTCCTTCCTTTGCTACAAGGACGCCTCTTCCGTATCCCATTGAAGCCCTTGAACGGCGTGACGGAAAAAACCGAAAAGCCCGAGTTCAGCCTTCAGTCCTACCGTTCAGGAGCGTATGCCAAACAAGAAGAAGCCTATCTGGGAGCGAATTTCGGTTTTCGTGAACCTATCATACGACTCTACAACCAATATCTTTGGGACTGTTACCGAAAGACTTATGCCCACGATGTGGTAGCCGGAAAGAAAGGCTGGCTCTATAACCCAGAGAGTGTCAACGATTACTACGGCACCGAGATGCTTCGTTGGCAATCATCGCCCGAAGCGGCCCGCCGCCAATATGACCTCAACGTGAAATACATGAACTGGGTGCGCACCATACTCAAAGACAATGGTGTCGAACTCTTGGCTTTTGTCGCCCCCGAAAAAAGCTTCCTCTATCCCGAATACCTCCCCGAACGCGAACACGACACCACGACCTTCAATGCCTGTGCCTATTTTTTGCACAAGTTCGATGAAAGCGGTTTCCCGTGCATTGACATGAACCATTGGTTCCAACAGATGAAAGACACGGTTGACTATCCGCTGATTCCACAAACAGGCGCGCATTGGGTCTTCCCCGCCGTTTATGCCGCCGACTCCCTGTTCCGTTTCATGGGCGAGCTGAAAAGCATAACGTTGCCTCGACTGAGGATCGGCACGTTGCACGAAAGCGACAACCATGGTGCCGACAACGACTTAGAGCAACTGCTCAACTTGTCGCTGCCCATCCGAAAACGCCAGGGCTACAGCCCCACGGCCGAGGTCACAGTTGAACGTGACTCGACCTCAGTAAAACCCAAGGTATTGTTCATTGGCAACTCCTTCATGTGGGGCATCGCCAACCAGGTGCCCATGCAGGAAGTGTTTGACGATGTGGAGTTTTGGTACTACTACTCCACCGCTTATTATGGTGACGGACTCTCGCAAACCGTCCCTGTCGCCAGTCTCAACCTAATGGAAAAACTGCTGGATTTCGACTATATCGTATGGTTCACCACTGGCAACCAACTGAACAAAGGCACCATGAACTTTGCCCAGTCAGCCATTCTCACCCTCGGCATCGAAGACAGCATCCGAAGAGCTTATGTCAGACGAATTGCCGACACCCTGTCGTTGCCCTCCGACACCGCACGCCTTTACAAAGCCTATTCCCTTCTGCTCAACCACCCCGAATGGATCCCCGAGCTGAATGCCGACAGCTTGACAACCCGAAACAGCGACATACCTTACGCCAAGGTCATCAAGGACATCAAGAAAGACAGTGTTTGGATGGCGGCCCTGAAAGACCAAGCCTTCTTGCGCACCGCTACGGTGAGCCGCATGCTTCATGCCGAAGTGGACAGAATCAAGGAAGGCAAGCCACTCTATAAAGACCAGACGGACGAGATTTTGTTCTCACAGCAATGCCAACAAGAAGTTGCAGAATTGATGGAGCAGATGCGTGGCCGCGAGGAGACCATGAAAAAAGTAAAAGAAAAAGCCGAGAAGAATAACAAAACCCTTGAAGAAGCTCTGGAAGACGATGCCCGTTGGCTCATACGGAAGAAATATGGCCTCGACCGCTGCCGACTCATCGACGACCCTGACGCTAAGATTCCACTGCCCAAAACAAACCCTAATAAATAATTTCCTATTTTTGCAAACTCAATATTATAAATAAGGTATGGTATTCAGCAGTAACGTATTCCTACTCTATTTTATGCCGATTTTCTTCTTGGTGTACTTCATACTACCGAAGAAAATCCGCAACTATTTCCTGCTGTTGGCATCGCTCCTCTTCTATGCCTATGGCGCGCCTGAGTTTATCATACAACTAATCGTCAGCACCATAGCCAACTTCTATTTGGTACGCTGGATGAACAAGGTGGAAAAACCAGGCCTGAAAAAACTCCTCTGCGGCATCTCCATAGCCATCAGTATCGGACTGCTGTTCTACTTCAAGTACGGCAACTTCACAATGAACAACATCAACTCGGTGTTGGGTTGGTTTGGGGGCAAGCCGCTGCAATGGACCAAGATCTTGTTGCCTATCGGCATCTCTTTCTTCTCGTTCCAAAGCGTCACCTACACCTTGGATACCTACCGCGGCGTAAACAAACCTATGGAGCGTTTGAGCGACTACATGCTCTATATCGTCATGTTCCCACAACTCATCGCCGGTCCCATCGTGCGCTACTGCGACATCGCCGACCAGATCCGCAACCGCGAGTCACTCTATACCGACCGACTGCATGGCTTCTATCGCTTTGTGATAGGCCTTGCCAAGAAGGTCTTGATTGCCGACGTCATCGGTTTCCAAGTCGACAAAGTGCTGGGGCCTTCCAACTACGACGTGCTGACTTCAGCACAACTGGCCGACATTGCCAACAAGATTGCCACCATCGACAGCACCACCGCCTGGATTGCCATCTTCGCCTTCACCTTCCAAATCTACTTCGATTTTGCCGGTTACTCCGACATGGCCATTGGTTTGGGTCGTATGATGGGATTCAAGTTCCCCGAGAACTTCGACAACCCTTACGTCTCCACTACCATCTCAGAGTTTTGGCGTCGTTGGCACCAGACCTTCAGCGTGTTCATCAAAAACTACCTCTACTTCCCCTTGGGCGGTAGCCGTGTGAAGACTGAGGCACGCAAATACTTCAACCTCTGGTTCTGTTTCCTCATCAGCGGTTTGTGGCACGGCGCCGCGTGGAACTTCGTGATATATGGTGCCTTGCAAGGTATCTTCATCTGCGCCGATAAGCTGTTCTTGAAAAAATTCAACGAGCGCTTGGGGCGCATCCCTTCGGTGTTCTTCACCTTCCTCATCATCGTGTTGACCAGATGCTTCTTCCGTATTGAGCGCATCGACCTGTCGTGGCTCTTCATCAAACGCCTTTTCGCCTTCGACTTCGCTCCTTTCCACTTCGGCGACAACCCGCACTTGTATGTGACCATGCTTGTGGCCGCCTTCTTCTCCTTCTTCACCCTCACCAAGTTCGGCCTCAAGGTGCAAGACAAGGTCTACTTTACTGAGTACAACAAAAAGCAGCATATCATCGCGTTCATCATCAGCATACTGGCCTTCGTCTTCTGCCTGGGCGCTTTGAATGCCAGCGGTTTCAGCCCATTTATCTATTTCAGATTCTGATGCAGAAACCCAGCCGTCATATCATCCAGTTTGTATGCATCATGGCCGTGCTTACTGCCATTGCGCTGCAAGGCTTCACCCATGTGGTGAAGATGAAGCCCTTGGAAGGTGTGGTGGCCAAAGAAAAAGTCGTCGAGCTGAACTTCAACAACTATCTCGACGGTAGCTATCAGGCTTACCTCGCCGAACACGCCAAGCGCAACACAGGCTTTCGCGAGTTCTTCATCCGCAACTACAACCAAGTTTGCTATTCTATCTTCGGCATATTCAACAATGACAATATCGTTGAGGGCAAAAACGGCGAGCTATTCACCAAAATGTATATCGATGACTTGACGGGCAAGCGCATCAAGGACAATTATGGCAGCATCGACAGCGTCAAGGCCATAGCACGCGAGAACACCAAACTCACCTTGCGGCTGATGGACACCTTGAAGCAGCACGGCACCGACTTCCTCTTCATCTTCGCCCCTTCGAAGACGGCAGTCTATCCCGAATACCTCCCCGATAGCTACCGCCAATACTGCTCCGACTCCCTGCTCATCGACTATTACATTGCGTTGTTCAAGGAATACGACATCCCCCATATCGATTTCCACAACTATTTCAAGCAGATCAAGGAAAGCTTCCCCTACCCGCTCTACGCCAAATACGGAACGCATTGGGCCTATTCCACCATCCCGATGGTGTCGGACTCCATTCTTCGTAAGCTGGAAGCCGTAACGGGCAAGAGCCTGCCTTCGATTGAAATCACCGACATCAACATCACCACCGACTATTTTGGTCAGGATCGCGAACTTGAAGGCCAGTTCAATTTGCTGTTTCCCATCGCAAAACCAGCCATCCCCAACCCTAAGTTCATCTTAACCGACACCGTTGGCAAGGTCAAGCCCAACCTCGTTGCCATAGCCGACAGCTATTTCGTTGCCTTCGAAAAAACTAGTTTCCTTCATGCCTTCAACACCTGGAGCTATTGGAAATATAATGAGGACATCGTCTCAAACGAGCCCAAATACAACTGGAAAAAAGTCAAGTATTTCACTGACACCTACCAAATCCTTGAAGACGCCGACATCGTGATGGCGGTCTTCACCTCGCCCATGCTCTACGACTACATGTTCGACTTTCCTGAGACGGCTTTCAACTTGTATTCCCATGGCCAGCTTTGTGAGGAAGACAAAATTGAGTTGATGATGGAGACCATAAGAGACAATGCCCCTTGGTACGAAGCCGTGGAAAAACAAGCCAAAGAATATGGCCTCACCGTGGAAGAGAACCTCCGCCGCAACGCTATTTACGTCATCCGTTCGAAAAAAGAAAAAGAAAAAAACAACAAATAAATGGTATTCAGTAGTAACATATTCCTCTTCTTCTTCCTGCCTATCTTTCTGATAGCGTATTTCGTCACGCCCCAGAAGTTCAGGAACTATACATTATTGCTGTTCTCCCTCATCTTCTATGCCTATGGCGCTCCCGATTTTGTTTTCCTCCTCGTCGGGGAATGCATCATCAACTATTTCATCGTGCGAGGCATGGCCAAGACAGAGAAGACCAGCACGAAGAAATGGCTCTGCGCCCTCTCCGTCATCATGGCCTTGGGGTTGCTGCTGTATTTCAAGTATGCCAACTTCTTCATGGAGAACCTCAACGCCATTCTCGGCTGGATGCATCACGAGCCTGTCAGCTGGATGAAGGTGGCCTTGCCCATTGGTATCTCGTTCTTCACTTTCCAAAGCATCACCTACACACTCGATGTGTACCGCGGCACCACACCGCCGAGCCAAAAACTGACCGACTACGTGCTGTATATCATGATGTTCCCGCAACTCATCGCAGGCCCCATCGTCAACTATAACAGCGTTGCCGCGCAGTTGGTGGAGCGCACCAGCACCATGGAAGACCGCGTGGTGGGTTTCTATCGCTTCATCATCGGTTTAGGCAAGAAAGTACTCATTGCCAACACCTTGGCTGCTTATGCCGACCAAGTTTTCGCCATGAACTACGCCGACCTGGCCACCAGCACGGCTTGGATAGGCATTTTGTCGTATACCTTCCAGATCTACTTCGACTTCTCTGGCTATAGCGATATGGCCATTGGTCTCGGCAAGATGATGGGCTTTAAGTTCCCCGAAAACTTCAACGACCCGTACACCAGCCGCAGCGTCACTGAGTTCTGGAAACGCTGGCATATGACGCTTGGTAATTTCATCATGAATTACCTCTACATCCCCCTCGGTGGCAACCGCAAGGGCAAAGGACGCATGTACCTCAACCTATGGCTCTGCTTCCTCCTCTCGGGCTTGTGGCATGGTGCCAGCTGGACTTTCGTCCTCTGGGGAGCCTTCCATGGCTTATTCATCTGTGCCGACAAACTCTTCTTGAAGGACCTGCTCAAGAAAGCGGGCAAGTGGCCAGCGGTCATTCTCACCTTCTTTGTCGTCAACATGGGCTGGGTGCTCTTCCGCGTCGACACCGCCGCCGATGCAGGTGGCTTCTACCAAGCCCTGTTCGCCTTCAAGGGCGGTCTGACCCAACCCGCCGACCTCTTGTTCTGGTTCACCTTTGGTCTGGCAGTGGTCTTCTCCTTCCTCACCCTTTTCAAAGGAGGACAACGGCTGCAAGACACCATCTTCGCCGACCATTATTCCAAAGGTCTCTCCTGGACCATGTTCGCCATCTGCCTCGTATTGCTTATCCTCTCCGCCGGCTCGCTCTGCGTCTCCGACTTCAACCCCTTCATCTATTTCAGATTCTAAGCCATGAACAAGAAGCCACATTTCATCATACAATTTGTCTGCATCTCCGCAGTGTTGGCCGCCATCCTACTGCAGAGCTTCACGCATATTGTCAAGATGAATCCGTTGAAAGGCTTCGACAAAGAAGAACAGCCCCCTGTCGAGTTGTCCTTCAAGACTTATTACGACGGTAGTTACCAGGACTATCTGACCGAACACGCCAAGCGAAACACGGGCTTCCGTGAGTTCTTCATCCGCAACTACAACCAAGTGGCTTATTCATGCTTCAACAAAATCACCAACAAGAACATTGTGAAAGGGCACGACCAAGAGCTCTATCTGAAGATGTACCTCAACGAAGCCACGGGGGTGACCTTCAAGCAACACTTTGCCGATGTAGATGAAGCCAAAGCCGAGGCCCGAAAGAATGTAGAGGAAACCCTACGGCTGATTGACACGCTGCACCAACACGGCAAAGCCTTCCTTTTCGTCTTTGCACCCACCAAACCTGCGGTTTATCCCGACAAGTTGCCGTCCTATTACAAAAACCATCTCTTCGACTTTTCCTTAGAAGAGTACTATATCCAACTCTTCAAGGAGAACCATATCCCGCATATCGACTTCTACCACTATTTTCAGGATATCAGGGACACTTTCCCCTATCCTTTGTATCCGCGCACGGGTACCCATTGGTCGGAGGCAACCATCCCTTATGTGGCCGATTCCGTCTTGAAGAAACTGGCTGAAATCACAGGCTACAAACTGCCTTCGGTCCACTACATCGACGACAACCTCAGCACCGACTATTCGGTGCAAGACGGCGAGTTGGAAGCTTCGATGAACCTGCTGTTCCCGTTGAACAAGCCCGCCATCCCGCGGCCCGTGTTCGAGCTGACCGACACCGTGGGGACCGACAAGCCCAACCTGCTTGTAGTGGCCGACAGCTACTTCACCCAACTTAGAAACTCGACCTTCATCGAAGCGTTTGATGCTTGGGAGTTTTGGGTATATAACCGCGATGTGCAATCGTCGAATCCGCAGCACCAATGGAAACAACTTGACCAACTGCTTGATGCCGAAAAAGTGTTGGACAATGCCGACATCGTAATGGCTGTTTTCACGGCTCCGATGTACTACACATATATGTTCGGCTTCCCACAAACTGCCCAAAACCTGTTCCAAAATGGAGAGATAAGCGAGGGGGCCAAACTTCAGGCTGTCATACAAATGATCAAGGACAACGAGGATTGGATGAAAGCTGTTGAAAAACAAGCCGAAGAACGCGGATTGACCGTTGAGCAGAACTTGCGCCGCAATGCCATTTATGTGCTTGAAAAGAAAAAACAAAAAGGACAATGACGCCATGAAAAAGCACAGAAACAACATAGTATACGTCATCCTGTTTTGCCTTCTGATGGTCTTCCTGTTCTCGTTTATGATACAGGAACAGTTCGGGTTGTTTGAATTTCGGAAACTGAGTGGATACGAGGAGCCTACCCCAAAGCCTGTCTTCAGTCTAAAGGACTACAAGAACGGCGATTTCCAATATGACTTGGAGCAATATGTCAGCGAAAACCTTGGTTTTCGGGAGCCCATCATCAGGATGTACAACCAGTATGTCTATGATTTCTATAAGAAAACCTATAACCAAGAAGTAGCGATTGAAAAAGACGGTTGGCTCTACCATTCCGATGGCATCAAACAGTATTACGGATGGATGAATGAAAAATTCCACCTTACTGACGAAGAATTCCAGCAGCAATTGGATGCCCAAATCCGAAGTCTATATAAAATCAATGAAATCCTTAAGGAGTATGGCGTCGGTTTCCAATGCTTTACCCTGCCGACCAAGACCTACATCTTTCCTCAGCATTTGGGCAACCATCGTTTTGCGGACACGGCATTTAAGGCAAACGAACACTTCGAAAAGAGCCTCTCCGCTCTCGGTGTGCCCAACATCAACATGAACTCGTGGTTCCAAAAAGTACAGGACACCCTGCCCTTTCCATTGTTCCCACAAAAGGGAAGCCATTGGGCCGCTGGCGCCCCCTTGGCTGTCGACACCATGCTTCGACTGATGGAAAGCACCAATGGAAAGAAATACCCTGACATTACATTGGGTGAGCCTTATCCAGTTTACGATGTCCCCAATGACGACAAAGACCTCGAATGTCTACTCAACTTGTGGCGTCCACAGAAAAACGACCCGGTTTATGAGTATCCCGTCAGCCTAAAATTGGACAACGAGACTCAATTCCCCTCCGTCCTTTTTGTCGGCACCTCTTTCTATTGGTATATGAAACGTCGGGTACCGTTCGATGCTCTATTCACCTCCAGAGATTTTTATTTCTACTGCTCCCTCTTCTATTCCGAAAAGGAAACCGTAGTAACTTCAAACAAGGATCAGGTGGATTTGCTGTGGGAAATACTTACGCACGACAATGTGGTGTACTTCCTCAATGGACCACAGTTATACATGGATGGCTTTTTCTTTGCCAGCAGGGCGCTGCGCGCTTTGTGTATCAGCGACAGCAGATACCAGGAAAAACTTCAAGAGGTCGCAGACAGCTTAATGACTGCCAACCACGCCGATGCAACTGAAAGGGAAAAATACCTGTATAAAGCCAAGTTGGCTTTAGAGAAAGACCCTGAACTATTCGAAGAACTGCGTGGCGAGGCTGTTCCTACGGCCCGAAACCCAAGGATCGAGAAGATATTGGTCGAACGCGACATCCTCAATAACGCTCGCTGGAAGGCTTTGTTGGAAGCCAAGGCAGACAATGATTCACTGCCTTTTAAGCCCGTGCTGTCACTTGAGGCAAGCAACATCCTCACTGGTGTTCCCTCGCTGACTGAGAACATGTTCCTGACCTCATATCATTTCTTTGACGTAGAGGTGAAAACACTTATCGACAGTTTGCGGCATTCGCCTGTTTATATCGACTCCATACTCTCCGCTTCAGCCGGCTCGTTTAATGACAATGTTTTGTTTGAAAGTGCTTGCCAGATCGTCAGACAACGGATAGAACAAGGTGGTTATAACGACAACACATCGGCCATTAGGGCTTTTACCATCCAACAGTTTTTGGCAAGCTTGAACAACAAGACTTCGTTGGATAATATGGCACAAAAGGCTCAAGATCAGCATAAATCACTGAAACGAGCCATAGAAGATGATGCACTTTGGGTTTGGTCTCACCGAGAGAAACCTATAGCGTTCGACGAGGCGCAAATCGGTGCTCTCTGGGAACAATACCTCATCGAACATCGCATCAGAAACTACCCTGAAAGCGTGAACAGGGTCCGACAAAAGGCCGCCGACAAGGGGAAGCCTTTCCTGTTCGCGTTGATGGACGACGTGATATACAATTACAACCAAGCAAACAATAATCGATAACACAACTCACCATGGTCTTCAGTAGCAGCATATTCCTCTTCTGGTTCCTGCCCGTCTTCCTCGCGGTGTATTTCATCGTGCCACGGCGCTTGAAGAACCCTGTCGCGCTGCTGGCCAGCTTGGTGTTCTATGGCTTTGGCTCGCCAAAATTCCTGCTGGTGCTGTTGCTGTCCATCACCATCGACTTCTTTTTGGTGCGGCAGATTGACAAGAGCAATGACACAAAACGCCGGAAACTGTTTCTCGTCCTTTCTGTCATCCTCAACATCGGGCTGCTGGCCTATTTCAAATACGCCAACTTCTTCGTCGACAATTTCAATGCCATCCTTAGCGCTTTCGGCACGCCACCCGTTCGTTGGACCAAAGTGGTGCTGCCCATCGGCATCTCGTTCTTCACCTTCCAGAAGATGAGCTACAGCATCGATGTCTATCGCAAGACC
The DNA here is from genome assembly GCA_001543395.1 of Candidatus Alcium sp. F082. Classification (GTDB taxonomy): domain Bacteria; phylum Bacteroidota; class Bacteroidia; order Bacteroidales; family F082; genus Limimorpha. The sequence continues at coordinate 47,699 of LPNG01000010.1, forward strand.
TCAGCCCCGCTGAAGAGCATCGCCGATTATGCCCTGTTCATCATGCTCTTCCCACAGCTCATCGCAGGTCCCATCGTGCGCTACAACGAGATTGCCGAACAAATCACCGACCGCCGCGCCAACGAGACCGCCGACAACCGTGTTTTAGGTTTTTATCGCTTCGTCATAGGCTTATCAAAAAAGATGTTGATTGCCAATATCTTGGCCGAATATGTCGACCAAGTCTTTGCCTTGCCCACTGCTGAAATTGGCCTCTCCACCGCCTGGCTTGGCATTTTGGCCTATACCTTCCAAATCTATTTCGACTTCTCGGGCTACAGCGACATGTCCATCGGCATAGGACGGATGATAGGCTTCAAATTCCCTGAAAACTTCAACAACCCCTATATCAGCCAAAGCGTGTCGGAGTTCTGGAAACGCTGGCACATCACCCTCGGAAGCTGGATGATGGACTACCTCTATATCCCGCTCGGAGGCAATCGTCGTGGTAAGGGCCGCACCTATCTCAACCTGTGGATTGTGTTCTTCCTCTCAGGCTTGTGGCACGGTGCCGCTTGGACCTTCGTGGCTTGGGGTGCCTTCCACGGTATCTTCATCGTCATCGACAAGATGTTTTGGTTGAAGGCAAGCAAACGCATCGGCAAGATACCGCGCGTACTCATCACCTTTGTCATCGTGATGATTGGCTGGGTGATGTTCCGCGCCGACACCATAGGCTATGCTGTGCAGTATGTTGGGGCCATGTTCGGCGCCAATGGCTGCACACCCGCCTTGTTTGTCAACAGCCAGTTCGTCTTCACCCTCATCGTCGCGGTCTTCTTCGCTTTCTTCGGTCTCACCAAAGTGGGCGACAAGGCCTTGGACTTCTTCTTCAACCGCAAAGCCTACAACACCGTGCAAGTCGTATGGGTCGGCTTACTGATGGTTGTGTTACTCATACTCTCGGCTTCGTTCATCCTCAAAGGCAGTTTCAACCCCTTCATTTACTTTAGGTTCTGATGAAAACGTTCAAGAAAATATGGTTCGTCATCTTACTCGCGCTGCTCTTCCTGCCGATGTTGCAGACGTTTTTCCATTTCGTGAACGAAAAGCCCTTGGATGGCGCCTTCGTGGAAGCGAAAAAGCCTGTCATCACGCCGAAGACCTTGTTCAACGAGACCGCCCAAGACTCACTGATGACTTGGTGCACCGAGCAGACTGGCTTCCGCAAGCCCATGATCCGTTTGAACAACCAACTGCTCTATTCCGCCTTCGGCAAAGTGTCGGCCATAGGTCCCGTGAAAGGCAACGACGATTACACCTTCATTGAAGAGTCGTACATCATCAGTTACACCGGCGAGACCTATTTGGGAAATGAGGCCATCGAAAAAAACACAAGGCAAATCAAACTCATCCAAGACATGCTCCGCACCAAGGGCATCACTCTTTTGCCTGTCTTTGTACTAGGCAAGGCCTCCTATTACCCCGAACTGATTCCTGAAAAATACATCGTCAAACGCCACGAAACCAACAACTACCAAGAGTATCTGAAAGCCTTTGACGAGCAAGGTGTAGAGATGATCGACTTCAACCGCTGGTTGTGCGAACGAAAAGGCACAGAAGCGCATCCGATCTACTGCAACCTGAGCGCCCACTGGACCGTCTATGCTGCCTCGCTGGCCATGGACTCGCTAGTGCATTACATGGAAAACAAGACACAGCAGGAACAAGCCCATTTCCATATTGAAGGCTTCGACACCACCTATCTGATGAACCAGGACGACGATCTCTATCGTATGATGAACCTGTTGTTGCCTATGAAGCACAACACCATCGACCAACCCAAATTCGGTTTCACCGAAGGCTACAAGCCTAGGGTATTGGCCATCTCCGACTCTTACTGGTGGACAGTTTACGCTTGGAATGTCGCCCTCCCGCAAAACCTCTTCAGACCGGGCGACTTCTGGTTCTACAACAAAACCATCTATCCCGAGCGCACACCCATACAAAACGTGGAATCTGTCGACTACAAACAGGAAATCGAAGACCAAGAGTTTGTACTCCTGGTCTGCACCGAAGCCACCAACCACCTATGGCCTTATGGCTTCATCGAACGCTATTTGAGCGGCTACGACAACGTGTTCCGTTACAAAGAGCCCGAACAATACGATGCCGCCGACAGTCTTTACTTCGTCCACCGCAACGCGGAAATCGAAAAGAACATCCAACGCATCAAAGATACACCTGAATGGATGGAGAGCATCACCCGACAGGCCGACGAGAAAGGCATTACTGTTGAGCAGTCGCTGTGGGACAATGCCGAATACACCTACCGCATGGACATCGAACCCCAAGGCTTTGTGCGATGAAAAAGGGCGATACCATAGTATACAGCATCCTTTTCGGCATCTTGATGGTGTTTTTGTTCGCCTTTATGGCACAAAAACAATTTCATCTATTCAAGATGAAGCCCTTGGCAGGTTTCATCAAGAACACCGAAGTGCCAGAACTGACCATGGATAGCTACCGTTCGGGGGAATATCAGGCCAAGCTTGAGAGTCGTCTCAGCGAGACCTTCGGTTTTCGCGAACCCGTCATCAGAGCCTATAACCAATATCTATGGTGGTGCTATCGCAAGACCTACTGCCATTTCATCGCCCCAGGTAAAGAAGGCTATTTGTTCTACACAGAAGCTGTTGATGACTATTATGGCCTTGAGTCCATTAAGATGTATCGTAACTACGACCGAGCGAGGGAATGGGCAAGGAAAAACGTGCTGATGATGGAAAAGCTCAGACATGTCTTGAAAGACTACGGCGTTGAGTTCCTCTGCTTTATGGGTCCCAACAAAACCCAACTCTATCCCGAATACCTACCTTATCACGAACCTGCACCTACCGACGCTATCAATACAGCCGACTATTACGACTCGCTGATGAACGTCATCGGTTTCCCCCACATCGAGATGACACGATGGTATAAGGCGATGAAAGACACTTGCTCTTTCCAGTTGATTCCCAAACGCGACACCCATTGGCGCTATGCTGCCGCCTATGGATTCGACAGCCTCTTCTGCTATATGGACCGCCTCAACGATTTCGGCATTCCCGACATCCATGTCAATGGCATGATTAAGCTCGACACCAACTATCGCGAAAGCGATGAAAAAAACCTCAACCTCATCTTCCCCATCCCTAACGACGCCCCAAAATATTGGCCCGATGTCACCGTCGACTGTGGCGAAGGCTGTCGCAAACCCAAGGTGTTGTTTGTCGGTGATTCCTTCATCTGGGATTTGGAGACTTACCTGCCCTGGAAGGAAATCATGGACGATGTGGAGATTTGGTTCTACAACGAATCAGCGTTTGTGGGCTTTGAGAAAGAGTACCATCCCGTTACTGAAATCAACCGGCTGCGGTCCATCCTCAACGCCGACTATGTGGTGTGGTATTCCACAGGCAGCCAGTGGTGCCGTTGCTCCTACGACTTCGTAGAAGACGCCCTCCTACGCCTCTGCGTGACCGACAGCCTCTTCGACGCCCAAATCCCATGGGTAATGGACAGCCTGAGCAATGACAGCAGCTTCAACAAGACCCATTACCAATGGCGCCATTTGGAGCACCGCGAAGACAGCTTGAGAAAATACGCCATCAAAGCGCTGAGAGACAACCCCTTGTTAATCCCAGGCCTCGACGGCCCCGACATGCCTGTCATCCGTAATACGGAAGCCATAGCTTTGGCGCTGCAAGGCAATGCCATCGCTAACGACAAAGAGTGGCGACAAGCCATCAAGATGGCTGCTTTGAAGTCCCAGCGCAGCTTCGACAAAATGCTTGACGAAGAAGCACATAACGTGCTCGCCGGACGCAGCCTATTACGAGACAGCATCATGATCGACACCGCCACGGTAATTCAGTTTGAAGTTGAAAAACTCATGAAGCTGTGGAGAAACGATGCCGAAAGCATAAAGTACCTAGAAAACAAAGCGCAAGAACGAGGCTTGTCTTTTGAAGAAATGCTGGAAGCCGATGCCCGCTGGGTCGTCAACGAACGCCTGAAAAACGGGGAATTGTTTTGAGTTAAGGTCCCTTCACTTATTCAACCACAATCTCGTAAACCCTACCTTCAATATCACTCTTATTGTAAGGGATCAGTCCCTGTTCCCATACGATGGGCGGCCACCACTCGCTGTAATGGTATTCCTGCGTGACGATGGCCTTCATCTGGTTGTTGGGAATCGAAGTGAACTCGTTGTTCATGTAGCCCATCACCCGCATCTTGTCGGGGCTGGGTCCAAGACGCCAAATAATCTCCGTAGGCTTCCACTCGATTTCGTAGTAGTAATACGGCTCCTTGAAGGCTTTGTTGCTCATCGGTGCGCGCTCGGTGAGAGCCTTGTAGAGTTTGTACCAGCGTAAGGTCTCGAACTTATGCTCTTTGTCGTATGGGATGGAGTCGATGCCCCATGAGAAGTATTTGGGCGAAGGCACAGCCAAGTCCCAATTGGTGCAGCAATACATCACATCGTCGTTCAGGGTCTCGTCTTGCACCACACAGATGCTGTCGGCCCGTTTGCCATAATAGTTCTTCGGCCAGAAACGTGAAGCCTTCACAATCTCGATATCGATCTCAGAATAATGGTAGTCGGGACGACGCACAGGGTTCTCCGAGTCGTCGTTCTTGTCCACATAGCCGCCTTCAGCCTCATCGTGACGACGGTTATTCCATGCATGGTTATCACTATAAATCAGCCAAAAGGCATAGGTCAAGCCATTCCAGATGTTCTCGTCGTTGAGCATCACGGGGAATTTAATCTTGCCACGGAACTTACCATAGGTGAAACCCACTCGGGTGCGGATACCCGTCGATTCCTTATGCAGATTGCTCAAGTCATCGTTGCCCGGGTTGATGAGGGATATATAACTGCCATCATCAGCAAGCCGCACCGTTTGGCACGGCGTTTCACTCGTCACAGGCCAGTTCATCTGCAATTCGGTGCTGTCGAAACGGCCACGGTTGGCTTCATAATCCGCTCTCGTATAAGGATTCTCGCCCACAACATCCTGAATCACAGGAATGTTTCGCAACGAGTATTGCCGACTCACCGCGCTGAAGAACTGCTCGTAGAGGGCGTTACGATACAACGCATCGTCGGTGCCGCAATGACAGCTGGTGGTATCCAACTGATAGTCCTTTTTACTCACTTTTGATTCGTCAACAAAAACGCCTTTGTCGACGGCAATCACGGCACGGGTCTTCAATTTGCGCTTCGAGCGGATGACCTTGATGTTTTTCGACTTGTGAGTCTCAAACCAACCATAGGGATTCACAAACTGCCCGTTTTCGTCGGCTTGTCCGATATATTGCACATACTCAGGGATTTCGTTCAGACCTTCTTCCTTGCAAAGCACGAGGATGAAGCTGTATTCACCCACACGCGGGTTACGTTTCCATCGGTGATTCACCTCGCCTTGGTTTTTCTTATCGTTGATGACCCAAAGGGCGTCTTTATACAACTGGTCTTCAACACTGCATCCATTCTTTTCGGCTTTCTCAACGACAGAATTGTACCATTCGGGCACGTTATGGATGGAGTTGATGACCGATTGGATATGCTCAGGGCTATAGCTGTTCTCGGTAAGGTCAGCACCATAGTATTTCTTTTCGTCGCGCGGGTTGCCCACGATGCGGAAAGCATCGCGAGTGCGATGGTGTTCGATGGGCTTGAAGCCAATCGTCACGTCCTCCCAGCTGCCGTAGAAATTCTCGTTGGCCAAAGGCAGGGTGTCGGGAAACTTGTACGATTCGTTCTGGTAGTAAATCTTATAGTACTTGTATTTCTTCGACAGGGTGAAGAATCGGAAACTGAACATCCCTGAACCATCCTTGGTCTGCCTGATCGAAGGCAAGGTGATGCCTTCAAGCACAGCGTTGTCCATATCCATGTCTAGGGTGACCGTGCGACTACGACCGAAGTTGCTCATCGGGCGGAAATAGTTAGTCTTCAACAAAAAAAGCCCTAATAAGAGCAGAAGCCACCAGTATTTTCGTTTTTTATTACCCATAGAAACTAGTATTTTACAATGCGTTGAGTGTGGTTACCGACTTTTATAATATACACGCCAGGCGACAAGTTGGGATTAAAGGTGATTTCGTTTCTGCCTTCCTTCAACAAGCAAGGCATCATGAAAACCTTTCTGCCTATCATGTCAAAAATGCCAACTTCATGGGCACTCAAGCCCTCAGCATCAAGCCGGAGATGTATCTCACCATAGGAAGGATTTGGATAGATCTCGAAATCATTGATTAACAATGGTTCAATAGAAAGAAACTCATTTAACGAGGCAAGGATGCTCACAGGACGGTCCATCAAAAAATTATTAATGACGGCCATGCTATAGTAAAGCCAACTGGAATAGCTACTGGGGCTACCAAAGCGATGGGTTTGGTTGGGCACTTCGTATTGCAACGCAGCTTTGATGGTATCGAAGTAAGGCTTGGTGTTTGGGTAGGCAAACGTTGTAATGGCCAGCTCATTGAATCGATTAGCAAAATCCGTCTCAAATTGATCGTTCTCCAACAGTCTCCTGAAAAACAAGGTGGCTCTTCGACTTGAAGGCCATATAGCATCGCCCACATATGTGGCATTGGCAAAAGCGTCGAGCCCCTGCTCTTCGAGGCAAGCGTCTCCGTCATAGAAAATCCAACGCCATTTGCCGTTACCCTCTTGCCAACAGCGCAGGTTGGCAGCTGGCCAGTCAAGGTTCTCCACAAAAATCTCAAATACGAAATAATCTATGAAACTCGAGATATCAATATGTGCTTCAGCGTAGGCATATTGTTCGTCATCGGATAGGTCGGCCTGCTCCATCCAGGCATACAAGGCATCAAAATTGGCAGGGTCACCACAGTCGGTTTCGACCCATTCCTTAATGATGGTTACATCGTCCTTGTCGACACCCAAATGGTCGGCCAAGTAATGCTCGTCGGGCTTCTCTTCCACGTAATAGATGCCCCAATACTCACCGTTGATAAACAAGACGCATGGCCGCGATGACAGACTCTCCACGTCTAACGGCTCAACAATACGGTTGCAGATGTAATCCTTGCAGCCCGATCCGTTCCATGCGCTCATATAGGGTCGTAAAGCCAAGCGTTTGAAGCTGGCTATCGACGTGGTTTCAAACAATTTATAATTGATGCGTTTGTGTCCATATTCTTCCCTGGCATAGAGCGAATACCCTTTTTGGCTTCGCCAACGCGACTGTTTCCCGTGGGTGCGCAACCCGAGTTGCTGCTTGAAGCCTCTGTTGTCAATCTCATAAAACTCGACATTGGTTAACCGCTCCCATTCTCGCCCCTTCATGAAGTAATTGCCTGAAAGATAAGGAGAAAGCGGGTCGAAATGAATACCTGGCACAAAAATGCCAATCTCGTAATCAAACAAATCCAACGAGTCGGCACAGAGCGAGACTGCGGGCAAGCCATGGGTATCGCAGCCCAAAGCACTGATGAAATAACTATTGGTGACCACTTGACTCACACAGCTATCGTTTTCATCAAAAACAGCTGCACGGATGACAATGCAATGCCGAATGGAATCGGGTAGAAAGAAATCTTGTTCGGGACAGTTTAGAATGGTATAGATTTCGGATCTTGAATACTTGCTACAATCCAACAACAGAGGCTCTTCATACAATGATGATTGTGCTGTTGGCCGATTTCCGTTGGTCGTAAACCGGATATGATTTTGCGTATTGTTGTTGAAAAGCTGCAAGGCGAACACATCGTCATAAAAGCCACCCTCTGCCGAAAAAACGACTGTGTCGTTTTGTGCTTTCAATGACATGACGATAAGAAAAACAAACCCTATGAGCCAAAGGCATCTTTTCATTTTGGATTATTTTCCGCAAAAATAGATAAAAAAACGGCCACCCGCAAAAGATGGCCGTTTTTTATGAAATTCAAACCAAATCAGATCTTTTCCTCTTCCACGCGCAGCGGCTTGGGCTCGCCACGACGGATGTCGAGTTCGTCGATGAGGTTGGTGGCGCCAGCGTACTTGTCGATGATGAAGAGCACGTAGCGGATGTCCACATTGATGGTGCGCTGCAGTTTAGGCTCAAAGTTGACGTCACCACTCATGGCTTCCCAGTTGCCGTCGAAGGCCAGACCGATAAGTTCGCCCTTGCCGTTCATGATGGGGCTACCAGAGTTGCCGCCTGTGATGTCGTTGGTCGACAAGAAGCACACCACGAGTTCGCCGTTGTCGTCGGCATAGGCGCCGAAGTCCTTCTTCTCGATGAGTTCGATGAGGCGCTTGGGGGCGTCAAACTCGTAGTCGCCAGGAACGTACTTCTCAAGGATACCGTTGGCGGTGCACACATAGTCATAATGCACGGCATCAGCAGGCATATAGTCTTGCACCGAGCCGTAGCTCATACGCATCGTCGAGTTGGCATCGGGATAGAGGCTCTTGCCAGGTTGGGTAGCGGCGTAGTACTCACGCAGACCTTTCACGTAGACGTGGTCGTTCTCGCTCACCGTCTGCATTGCTGTACGATAATCACCCATGTGGTTCATGATGACCTCCATCATCGAAGTGTTCATGATGTAAGCATAGTCCTTACCGATCTTCTTCGGGCTGGGCTTGGCCAAGAAAGCCTTGATGTTCTCAGGCGTAGCGAAGATGGAGTTGGTGTAGACTTCCTCAGTAAAGGCATCAATGTCACCCTTGAACTTCTTGTCAATGATGTTGTAAATCTCAGGCAGTTCATCGGCCTTGAAGGCATTCTTGTAGGTCTTCAGCATCTCGGCAAAGGTCTTCTTCTCCACCTGCGGGTCGGTCTCAGCGAAGAGGTCGTCCACATTCATCTGTTGGAGCAGCGACAGGGCCAAGGCTTCAGCGTCTTTGTCCTTTGCAAGATAAGCTTCGTAGTAAGAGGCAAACTGGGCAGCAACGCCGGCGGCACCGACACTGGAGACGAACTTGGGGTAATAGATATACTTGGCCACGTCGCCAAGGCTCTTATAAGCAGCCTTCAGGTTCGGGAGGGCGTTTTTATACTCGGTCTTGTTGTTGGCGTTCACCCATTTGGTGAAATCGCGCTCCAAACCGACCTTGGTCTCACTGACCTTGTTCTTGCGGAGCATCTTGCACTGACCGATGAAGTTCTTCCAAGTGTTGGCCAAGCCAGCGTGGTTGTCGGCATACATCAGGTTGATGTGGTCATCGACCTTCATGTATTCTTCCATAACTTCCAACTCTTTGCCGAAGATGTCGATGATGGTGGGATAGAAAGTGTCGACATTATAGTCGATGCCATAGCTCGACATGTAGCGTTCGGTCGAGCCGGGGAAACCCCAAATCATGGTGAAGTCGTCTTTCTGCACGCCGTCGAGGCTGATGGGCAGGTGGTGCTTGGGGGTCAACGGCACATTGTCCTTGCTGTAAGCAGCTGGTTGACCGTCCTTGCCAGCATAGACGCGGAAGATCGAGAAGTCGCCGGTGTGGCGGGGCCACATCCAGTTGTCGGTGTCGCCACCGAACTTACCAATCGAAGAGTTGGCCACACCCACAAGACGCACATCGGGGAACACTTGATAGACAAACATGTAGTACTCGTTGCCTTCGAAGAAGCCCTTGATGACAGGGTTGTACTTGCCGTTTTCCGAAGCAGCAGTTTCGAGTTCCTTGATTTTCTTGCGGATGGCAGCCTGTTGGTCTTGATAGTCCATATCGTCGGTCACCACACCAAGGATGTCCTTGGTCACATCTTCCATGCGGACGAGGAAGCTGGCGGTCATTTCGGGAGCGGGCAGTTCCTCGCCGTAGTTCTTGGCCCAGAAACCATCACGCAGATAGTCGTGTTGGTCGGAGCTGAGCTTTTGGATGGCACCATAGCCACAGTGGTGGTTGGTGAAGAGCAAGCCGTGCTCGCTGACGATTTCACCCGTGCAGAAGAAGCCACGCGGCATGGCATCGCTGCCTAAGCCCACGATAGCGTCTTTCAGACTGCTATGGTTAATGCTGTAAAGCTCTTCAGGGGTCAGCTGCAGACCCATTTTCTGCATGTCAACATAGTTCAGGCGCTCGACAAACATCGGGAGCCACATGCCTTCATCGGCATACACGCGACCCACCGAAACCATGATGGCCATCGCGATGATTCCTAATACTTTCTTCATTGATTTAAATTATTGTTGTTTGATTGTCACTATTAATACTCAGCGATAATGAGTCTGCAAAGATAGAAAATAATTCCGTACCTTTGCAGCAAAAATAAAGCCATGGAGGACAATTACCAATTAATAACCAAGACCGCCGCTGGCCTCGAAGATGTGCTGGCCGCCGAAATCAAGGCTTTAGGTGCCAAAAACGTGCGTCCTATGCACCGCGCCGTCATCTGCGAAGGCAACAAGGAGCTGATGTACCGCATCAATTACGAGGTGCGGACTGCGCTGAAGGTGCTCAAGCCTTACAAGAACTTCTTCGCCAAGACGCCCGAGGATCTATATAAAAACGTGCAGGAAATCAACTGGTTTGAATTGATTCGCACCGACCAGACCTTCTGTATCGACGCTGTCACCAGCGGCCGTTTCTTCACCCACTCGCAATATGCAAGCCTAAAGATGAAAGACGCCATCGTCGACCAGTTCCGCGACGTCTACGGCATTCGTCCCAACATCAATACCTTGAACCCCGACCTGCGTATCAACCTGCACATCCGCGAGGACAAGGTGACCATCCTCTTCGACAGCTCAGGTGAGAGTCTGCACCACCGTGGCTACCGCAAGCAAGTCGACAAGGCCCCGATGAACGAGGTGCTGGCGGCAGGTCTTATCCAGCTCTCGGGATGGAAGGCCGATTGCAACTTCTTGGACTGCATGTGCGGCTCGGGCACACTGCCCATCGAGGCGGCCATGTACGCGATGAAGATCCCGCCGGGATACTATCGCAAGCAATGGGGCTTCATGAAATGGGACGACTACGATGCCGAACTGTGGCAACGCATCCGCCAAGAAGCTGATGAAAAGATCTGTGATTTCGACTACGAAATCTGGGCTTCCGACCGCTCGCCCAAGGCCGTCGCCATCGCCGAAGGCAACATCAACTACGCCCATCTGCAGCACGATATCCACCTGATGAAGAAGGACATGCACGACCTTACCCCTCCCGAAGGCGGCGGCATCGTCATCATCAACCCACCCTACGGCGACCGCCTGGAGGAAGACGACATCGACCAACTTTATGAGGAAATCGGCCACACGCTGAAACACAACTTCCAGGGCTTCCAATGCTGGCTCATCACCGACGACGCCGTGGCGTTGCGCCACGTGGGATTGAAGCCGACGGCTAAGATACCGATTTGGAATGGTCCGCTGGAGTGCCGTTTCGTGCGATTCGATATTTTTGAAGGATCCTTGAAGGAGAAAAAGGCGAGAGAGGCAGAGGAAAAATAAAACATCCATTTGAAGGCATAGATACACTCTCTACGCAGCCCATGTCATACCGACCGAGGGACGAGGGAGCGTATCTAAGGGCTGCTCCGCTCGGTATGACATGCCTTCAAAAGTAATTGATAATTACTTCTTATTAAACTGATTCATCGTTCTGTCCACCCCTTGGGTGACAAAGCTCTTGATGATCTCGACGGCCTCGTCGCATTTCTGGTCGACGATAGGCTCTTCGGAGGGCTTCCATTGTCCCAGCACAAAATCCACCTGACGGCCACGCGGGAAGTCGTTGCCCAGGCCAAAACGCAGGCGGCAAAACACATTGGTACCCAATTTCTCAATGATGTCGGTCAAGCCGTTGTGGCCGCCGTCGGCACCCTGCTTACGGAGGCGCAACGTACCCAAAGGCAAAGCAATGTCATCGTTGACGACCAAGAGATTCTCAATCGGAATCTTCTCCTGCTGCAGCCAGTATTTCACTGCCTTTCCGCTGAGGTTCATGTAGGTCGTCGGCTTGATGACGAGCAGCGTCTTGCCCTTGAATTTCATCTCTGAGGTTTGGGCAAGACGGTTCGTGGTGAAGGTCCCTTCCAGGTCCTTCGCCAGCCGGTCGGCAATCTTAAATCCGATGTTATGACGGGTCCCATCATATTCGGCGCCGATATTTCCCAAACACGCAATCAGATATTTCATTTCATCGGGTTCGTTTTGTCTTCCTCTTCTGAAAAGACGTGCAAAGATAGATAATTTCATAAATATGAAAAAGGCCGCCCGAAGGCGGCCCACCATTATGAAAACAAAAATTTACTCTTCAGTTTCTTCTTCAGCGACAGAAGCGCCACGAGCGGCGTTGACGGCGAAGATGACGGTGTAACCAGGAGTGACGGGGGTCACATTCTCAATGTTCAGATCCTTCACCTTAATGGCTTCGTTGATGTTCACATTGCTGATGTTCACCTTCACATAGTCCGGGAGGTCCTTAATCAGGCCGTTGACCTTAACTTTCTTGATACCCATCTTGGGTTTACCACCACGCATCACACCAGTGGCCGAGCCTTCGAGAGCGATAGGCAGCACAACGGTGATGGGTTTGTCTTCCTTCACGATGAGGAAGTCGGCGTGCAACACGCGATCCGTCACAGGATGATATTGGATGTCCTGGAGGATGGTCTTGTAAGTCTTGCCGTTCACATCGAAATCGATGATGTAGGTCTCAGGGGTGAAGAGGATCTTGGCAAAGTTCTTGGCGGAAGTGGCGAAGTGCACTTGCTCTTCACCAGCACCGTACATGACACAAGGAACCATTTCGGCCTTACGCAAAGCCTTAGTATCCTTTTTCCCTACGTTCTCGCGGAGAGAACCGCTCAATGATACAGTTTTCATTGTGTTAATTGTTTAGTTGTTGATTAATTGAATTGTTTATTGTTGGTAGAGTCATGACAAGCCACGACTCTACGAGATTGTCATTTATCTGAACAGCGAGCTAATTGACTCGTACGACTCAACGCGGTGGATGACATCGGCAAACAAGTCAGCGGTACTCACCACGTGGATCTTCTTGGAGGCGTTGGCTGGCAACGGAATGGAGTCGGTGACCACCACTTCGCTGAACACCGAGTTGTCGAGGCGTTCCATGGCGGGACCGCTACACACGGCGTGGGTGGCGAAGGCACGCACGCTCTTGGCGCCGTTGTCCATCAAAACCTGGCCAGCCTTAACGATGGTGCCAGCCGTGTCGATGATGTCGTCGACGAGGATCACATTCTTATCCTTCACATCGCCGATAAGCGTCATGCTATCCACCACATTGGCGCGCGAGCGTTGCTTGTGGCAAATGGCGAGATCGCAACCCAAACGTTTGGCATAGGCCGAAGCACGCTTCGAGCCACCCACATCGGGCGAAGCCATCATCAAGTCCTTGATTTGCATCTTCTGGATGTAGTCGATGAAGAGGCTTGAGGCATAGAGGGCGTCCACAGGGATGTCGAAGAAGCCTTGGATCTGGTCGGCATGCAGGTCGAGGGTGATGATACGGTTCACGCCAGCGGCAGTCAGCAGATTGGCCACCAACTTCGAGCCGATGCTCACACGCGGCTGGTCCTTACGGTCCTGACGTGCCCAACCGAAATAAGGAATCACGGCGATGATCTTGTGGGCCGAGGCACGCTTGGCAGCGTCAATCATAAGCAAAAGCTCCATCAGGTTATCGGTGGAGGGCATGGTGGACTGCACGATGAAAACGTGATGGCCACGGATGCTCTCTTCGTATGAAGGCTGGAACTCGCCATCGGAGAAGACGACGACTTGCGACTTACCCAGTTCTGAACCATAGGCTTTGGCAATCTTAGTACCCAATTCCTTAGTGGCTCTACCGGCGAAAATGGAAACAAATCTTCCTGACATTTTTGAAGGATATTATATTGATTTTTACTCCGTTTTTCGGGCTGCAAAATTAGGGAATTAATCCGTGCAAACAAGAACATTTTCTGATTTTTTTCGCCTTATGCTTGCAGTAAACAATTTTTTCCGTATTTTTGCAGCCGCGTTTGACGCGATGACACCATGCCGAAGTGGCGGAATCGGTAGACGCGTCGGTCTCAAAAACCGATGAGGTAACACTCGTGCCGGTTCGATCCCGGCCTTCGGTACGAAAAAAAAACAGCTCCTTTCGGAGCTGTTTTTGTTTAGGGCTCTTGACGTTGATGGATATGGAAAAAATACGTCAATGGATGAGCCCCGTTCAGTTCAGATAATTTGGTGCCAGACTGGCCACCGTGTCAGCTATCAAGGCATGGCCCCGTTCGTTGGGATGGATGCCGTCGGCACAGAGGTAGTCACTATAGTTCAACGTCTCCAGGAAGGGTGTCGTTATGTCGATGATCGGCACCTTCAGCTGGTTCGACATCTTGAAAAGTTCCACGTTATACATTTCATGCCATTGGTAGATACGCATGGTCTTGCCGCCAAGCCATCCCAAAATGTTGTCTTTGTTGAGACCCAACGACAAGAACTCAAAGAAACGGTCGGGGTCGATGAGCGGCATCGACATGATGACCGGACGGATCTTCATGCTCTTTACCTTATTAATTAAAGCCTCATATTGCCTCACGAAGTTGGCCAGCGTAACTTTGGGCTGATGCGGTTGCCAAGGGGCATCCGCGACGGCCTTCCAATCGAAGTCGCAGTCGTTGCCGCCATATTCAAACACGGCAATGTCAGTATCCTTCACCTGGTCTTCATAACGGTTGATATACTTCATGCCCTGCGAGGTGGTGCTGCCAAAACAGGCAAAGTTCAAAATCTTGACCCCCAGTCGGTGCTCACAACGATTCACAAATCCCAAATCAGACACCTTATAAATAGGCTTGCCGTCGGAGCTCTTTTCGTCCGACACCACACCACGCATGATCGAATCTCCAAAAGTGCAAATCCTGTTTTTCATCTTTCTTTGTTCATTTTGACGAGGCAAAAATACCACGACAAAACCGTTGCCATGCAACCAAGGTATGGACATTCCCAAAAAGTGACGAAAAACGGCGTTTGGGGACGAAAGTGACGAATTTAGTGACGAAAAACGGCAAATTGTGACGAAAAACACCCTTCGTCACAATTAATTGGGATGAAAAACATTACTCAACAGTGACCGATTTGGCCAGATTTCGGGGCTGGTCGACGTTGCAGCCGCGCATCACCGCGATATGGTAGGCAAGGATCTGCAAAGGCACGGTGGCCAAGAGGGGCGAATAGAGGCATTCCGTCTCGGGAATCTCGATGACATAGTCGGCCATCTTACGCGCCAACACATCCTTCTCGCTGATGACGGCGATGATTTTTCCATCGCGAGCCTTCACCTCCTGGATGTTGCTGAGCACTTTTTCGTAAGTGCTGTGATTGGTGGCAATAAACACAACGGGCATGTCCTTGTCAATCAAGGCGATAGGGCCGTGTTTCATCTCAGCGGCAGGATAGCCTTCGGCGTGGATATAGGAAATCTCTTTCAGCTTCAAGGCGCCTTCCAAAGCCACGGGATAGTTCTGCAAACGACCAAGATACAGCATGTTGCGTACATCCTTGTATTTCATTGCGATGTCCTTCACATGGCCGCTGTGTTCGAGGGTCCACTGAATCTTTTCGGGAATACGATCCAACTCCTGAATGAAGGCAAGACGTTCCTCGTCTTTCATCGAGCCCTTCAACTCGGCGAGGCGCAGGGCCAGCATAGCCATCACGGTCACCTGCGAGGTAAAAGCCTTGGTCGAGGCCACACCGATCTCCGGACCGGCATGGGTGTAAATGCCCGCGTCGGTAGCTCTGGAGATGGACGAGCCAATCACGTTGCAGATGCCCAGCACGACCGCGCCTTTCTCCTTGGCAAGTTGTATGGCAGCCAAGGTGTCGGCGGTCTCGCCCGACTGCGACACGGCAATCACCACATCGTGGGGTGTGATGACGGGATCGCGATAGCGGAACTCCGAAGCATATTCCACCTTGACACGTATTTTGGCTAGCTTCTCGATGAGGTAGCTGCCTACGAGGCTGGCATGCCACGAGGTGCCGCAAGCCACAAAGACGATGTTATCGGCATAAAGCAGTTGTTTCTCATATTGAAGTATGCCACCGAGGCGCACCGTGTTATGTTCGGGGAACAGACGACCGCGCATGGTGTCGCGCACGATGGTGGGCTGTTCGTAGATCTCCTTCATCATGAAATGGTCGAAGCCCGCCTTCTCGATAGAGTCGAGGTTCATCTTCAGCTCCTGCACGTAGGGCATGGCTTCCACGTCATGAATGGTCTTAATGTGGAGCTCTTCGCCCAACTTGATGCGTACCACCTGCTCATCCTCAAGGTAGACCACCTTCTGGGTGCGACCCACGATAGGCGTGGCATCGGAGGCGATATAATACTCGTTTTCGCCTATGCCGATGACCATAGGGCTGCCTTTACGGGCGGCGATGAGTTCGTCGGGGTGACCTTTTTCCACAATGGCGATGGCATAGGCACCCACCACGTGGTTCAAGGCAATGCGCACGGCCTCAAACAAATCGACATGCTCGCTTTGCTGCACGTCTTCGATGAGGTTGGTGAGCACCTCCGTGTCGGTCGACGACAGGAAGGTAAACCCACGTTTTTCCAATTCCTTGCGGAGGCTCAGATAGTTCTCAATAATGCCATTATGGATCAATGCGAGATTGCCCGATTGTGAGCGATGGGGATGGGCGTTCACCTGATTGGGCTCGCCATGGGTGGCCCAGCGCGTGTGGGCGATGCCTATATGGCCGCTGACGTCCTTTCCTTCGACGAAAGCCTCCAAGTCGGAGACCTTGCCTTTAGTCTTATACACATTCAACACGTCGGCATCATTGAGCAGCGCCACACCGGCACTGTCGTAGCCACGATATTCAAGACGTTTCAGGCCCTCAATCAAAATCGGATAGGCATCCTGATGGCCAAGATAAGCAACTATTCCACACATAATTGTAATCAGTTTTAAAGGTGCAAAAATAGTTTTTTTTGAATAGACAACGCAAAATCTGCCTTTTTCGAAAGGCAAAAAAAGACCCGTACCACAACGATACGGGTCTATTGCTCCATAAAAAACTCCTTTTATTCAAAGAGGTCCTTGACATCGGGGGCTTGCTGAGCGGCTTCGGAGGCCTCGAAATAAGGCTTCTTGTCGAAACCGAACATATTCGCCACGATATTGGCCGGGAAACGACGGACGGCGGTGTTGTAGGCCTTTGCCGTTTCGTTAAACTCCCTTCTGGCGTTGGCGATGGTGTTTTCACAAGCCTCAAGTTGCGATTGAAGGTCGAGATAATTCTGGTTGGCTTTCAAATCGGGATATTGCTCGACCGTGACCAACAGACGCGACAAAGCGCCCGACATCTCGTCCTGAGCGGCCTGGAAAGCTTTCATGTTTTCCTCGGTAAGGTTGCTGGCATCAAGCGTGGTCGCCGTTGCCTTGGCTCTGGCCTCGACCACTGCCGTCAGCGTACCAGCTTCATATTCAGCATAGTTTTTCACCGTGGCGACAAGATTGGGAATCAGGTCAGCACGTTTCTGGTAAGCCGTTTGCACATTGCCAACAGCCGTTTCGACAGCCTCTTGTTGCGAGACCAAACCATTGTAGATCTTCATTCCCCAAAGCACGGCAAGCAGTGCGAGGATAAGAATCACGAGAATACCTTTCTTCATAGGAACTTATTTTTACAGTTAAACAATTGTTTCCTTAATATCGGCCACAAAGATATAGTTTTTTTTCGTATTTTTGCAGTTTATATATATGATTTAAAACGAAATTTATACATGTCTGACAATCAACATATTAATTTGAATGACCGCACTGATGCCCAATTATTGAACCGAGGCTGTCGGCTAACCGAAGAGTATGTTCCGGGGCAAAAAGTGCTTTCTTGCGGCCGATGCAAGCTGAATCAATTTGATTGGCTGAAAGATTATGAGAATCAGGAAGTGCAGGGCAACGTATGCCTTGCCGAGGTACGTTTCAAGAACGACAGAAAAGACTATTTCACTTATCCCGAGGACCTTAACTTGGAGGTGGGCGAGTTGGTGGCCGTCGAAGCCGCCATCGGACACGACATCGGCATCGTTACCCTTTTGGGCGAGATCGTTAAGCGCCAGATGAAGCGTAAGCGTTTCCGCACGCCGCTCAACGAGATGAAAAAAATCTATCGCAGGGCCCGTGCCAACGATATTGAGAAATGGCTTTCGGCCATCAAGTTGGAAGACGGCACCCTTTCGCGCACCCGCACCATCGCCGAGAACCTGGGACTTGAGATGAAGCTGAACGACGTGGAATACCAAGGCGACAAGACCAAAGCCATCTTCTATTATACCGCCGATGGCCGTGTCGACTTCCGCGAACTCATCAAGAAACTGGCCGAGGAGTTCCACATCCGCATCGAGATGCGACAGATAGGCGTGCGACAGGAATCGGCTAAGTTGGGCGGTATCGGCTCATGCGGTCGTGAGTTGTGCTGCGCCTCCTGGATCAGCGATTTCCAGTCGGTGACTACCGGCGTGGCCCGTGTGCAGCAGCTCTCCCCCAACCCGCAAAAACTGGCCGGACAATGTGGCAAACTGAAATGTTGCCTCAACTTCGAGTATGAAGCTTACGTGGAAGCCTTGAAGTCATTCTCCGACCCCAACATCGTACTGCATTTCGAAAGCGGCGATGCCATACACCAGAAAAACGATGTGTTCAAAGGCATCATGTGGTATTCCTACACCAACGACAAGGGGAACATCATGGCCCTGCCCGTCGACAAGGTGAAAGAAATCATCGCCATGAACAAGAAAGGCCAAAAGCCTGCCAAGCTGGAAGACTATGCCATCACCAAGGAAGCCCAGACCAACACCAACGAAGGCTACGGCGAGGCCGACCTTAAAAAGATGAGCGACTAAGTATGAGAACATCTATGAAAAACGACATAACTCACACAATAAAGCCTCATGGCGGAGGGACATCCGCCATCTCCCAAACCCAGGGGCAATCCCTTTTGCTCGGGAGATTGCGGGTCAAGCCCGCAATGACGGCTTTGCTATTCATTCTTTTGTTTCTTTCAGCTTGCAGCAACGACTCATTCGACAAACGCGCCGTCATCCCTGAAGCCGAATGGCCTCAGACCGAACGGGTGGCTTTTGATGTCGACATCAACGACACCATCAGCCCTTACCTATTTGGCTTAGGCTTGCGTCATTTGGAAAACTACCGCTATAGCAACCTCTTTGTCTTCCTCCACACACGTATGCCCAATGGCAATGTCACCCACGACACCATAGAATGCACGCTGGCCACACCCGATGGCAAATGGATCGGCAAAAGCAGTGGCAGCATGCGTGACCTCACCATACCCTTGAACGAAAACCTGTTGTTCCCCTTGCCGGGATCCTATCATTTCGAGATCGAACAAGCCATGCGCGACCCGGTCTTGAAAGGCATCTCCGACATCGGATTATACATAGAAAAACAATAATATCATGAATAACAGCAAGAACAAACCTACGGAAGGAAAATCAAAAGCCGTCAAGAACCTCTGGATCATCTTTGGATCGGTCCTCTTGTTCATCATTTTGTTCTTCTTCTGTGTTGCCGTTGGCATTTTTGGCAAAATGCCGAGTTTCGACGAGTTGGAAAACCCGCGCACCAACCTCGCCACGGAGATTTTCTCCGCTGACGGCAAACTGTTGGGATCCTATTTCGTGGAAAACCGCTCCAATGTGCGATATAGCGAACTCTCGCATTATATGCCTGAGGCATTGATCAGCATCGAAGACGAGCGCTTCACCGAGCACTCGGGCATCGACGAGAAAGCCCTCTTCCGTGTCGCCTTTGGCGTGATGACGGGTAACAAAAGAGGTGGTGGTAGTACCATCACGCAGCAGCTGGCCAAAAACCTCTTCCCTCGCGGCGAGAACCTAAGCACCCCGAAACTGGTACTGCGAAAATTCAAGGAATGGATCACGGCTACCAAGCTGGAACATAATTATTCGAAGGAAGAGATCGTAGCCATGTACCTCAACACGGTGGCTTTCGGACACAACGCCTACGGCATCCGCTCGGCAGCCAACACCTTCTTTGACAAGAACCCTAAAGACCTCAACTTGGAGGAATGCGCACTGATGGCCGGCGTGGTCAACGCCCCCACTCGTTACAGCCCCATACGTAACCCTGAGCGTTCGTTGGGCCGACGCAACCTGGTGCTCCAAAAAATGGTCGACAACGGCTTCATCACCCAAGAGGAGTGCGACTCCGTGTCGCAAATCCCGATTGACATGTCGCATTTCAACGTCTCGGACCACAATACCGGTCAAGCCACCTATTTCCGTGAGTTCCTCAGAGGCTACCTCAACGACTGGGCGAAAAACACGACCCGTGCCGACGGCGAGCCTTACAACATCTATCGCGATGGCTTGCGCATCTATACTACCATCGACTCGCGCATGCAACGTTATGCTGAAGATGCCGTCAAGGACTTCATGAGCAAGGAGTTGCAACCCATGTTCTTCAATCACTGGAAGGGATACAAGAACGCACCGTTCTCCAATGTCTCTGCCGATGAAATCGACCACATCTTGGAGACGTCAATGAAACGCTCCGACCGTTACCGTTCGCTGAAAAACGCTGGCATGTGCATGGACTCCATCAAGGCTGAGTTCAACAGACCCGTACCCATGACAATCTTCTCGTGGAACGGACCTATCGACACGGTGATGAGCCCGATGGACTCCATCCGTTACTACAAATGGTACCTGCAAGCCAGTCTGGTCTCTATCGAGTCGCACACCGGCCATGTCAAGGCCTACGTCGGCGGCATCGACTACCGTTTCTTCAAATATGACCACGTCACCCAAGCCCGTCGTCAGGTGGGTTCCACCTTCAAGCCCTTCGTCTATACCTTGGCCATGCAAGAAGGCGAGTTCACGCCATGCACAAGAATCCCCAACATCCCTTACAACATCGAGCTTCCCGACGGTCGTTTCTGGTCGCCTGGCAACTCCGGTGGCGGCGGTGGCGAGATCACGCTGAAAAACGCTTTGGCACAATCCAACAACTGGATCTCGGCTTATCTGATGAACCAATTCGGCCCCGAGGCCGTCATCGGCATGGCCCGCCGCATGGGTGTTGAATCACCCATCGACCCTGTGCCTTCCATCTGCTTGGGCGTATGTGACCTGAAACTTATCGAGATGGTCGGAGCCATGAGCACCTTCGCCAACCAAGGTGTCTACATCAAACCCATGTTCATCACCCGCATCGAAGACAAGAACGGCAACGTCATCCAACGTTTCACTCCCGAAGAGACAGAAGCCATGAGCGAGGTCACCGCTTACAAGATGGTGGAATTGATGAAAGGCGTGGTGCAAAGCGGTACCGGTGTACGCCTGCGCTCTTTGTACGGCTTCAAGAACCCCATCGCTGGCAAGACGGGTACCACCCAAAAGAACAGCGACGGTTACTTCATGGGCATCACCCCCGACCTCACCACTGGTGTGTGGGTTGGTGCCGAAGACCGTAGTGTCCACTTCCGCTCGACTCGTTTGGGACAAGGCTCGCATACGGCATTGCCGATATGGGCCATGTATATGAAGAAAGTATACAACGACCCGAACCTGGGAATCAGCCAAGGTGACTTCACGAAGCCTTATGCTCCTGGTGTTGACTTGGACTTCAACTGCTGGCAATACAACGACAACGAGAGCGACGAATACATCGATGAGTTTTAATCCATAAAAAAGTAGAGCATTATGACTTCTAACTTTGTCGACTACGTCAAAATCTTCTGCCGTTCAGGCAAGGGCGGACACGGCTCGTTGCATTTCCGCCGCGAAAAATACATCCCGAAAGGCGGACCCGACGGCGGTGACGGCGGTCGTGGCGGCAACGTCATCATGCGCGGCAACGCCCAGCTGTGGACCCTACTACATCTGCGCTACACGAAGCATATCTATGCTGGCGACGGTGTGCCGGGAGGCAAAAACCAACTCACAGGTGCCGCTGGTGATGACATCTACATCGATGTCCCACTGGGCACTGTAGCCTATCGTGCCGAAGACCACACCATGTTGGGTGAGATCACTGAAGACAAGCAAGAAATCGTGCTCCTCAAAGGCGGACGCGGTGGCAAAGGCAATGCCTTCTTCAAGACGGCCACACTGCAGGCGCCCAAGTTCGCACAACCAGGCGAGCCCTGCCAAGAGGATTGGATTACCTTGGAATTAAAACTATTGGCTGATGTTGGTTTGGTAGGCTTCCCCAATGCTGGCAAGTCAACATTACTCTCTGTCGTCTCGGCAGCCAAGCCCGAGATCGCCGATTATCCCTTCACCACCCTGGTACCCAACCTAGGCATCGTCAGCTATCGTGGCCACCGCAGTTTCGTCATGGCAGACATCCCTGGCATCATCGAAGGTGCGGCAGAAGGCAAGGGGCTGGGTATCAGATTCTTGAGACATATTGAAAGAAACTCCACCCTATTGTTTATGGTGCCTGCCAACACCGAAGACGTCAAGGCAGAATACGATATCCTGCTCAACGAGTTGAAGAAATACAACCCCGAACTGATGGACAAGGACCGCATCCTGGCCATCACCAAGTGCGATTTGGTGGATGAAGACACCATCAAGGAAATCAAGAAGCACCTGCCAAAGAAGATACCGCATGTCTTCATCAGCTCCGTCGCTCAGCAAGGCATCGATGAGTTGAAAGACTTGATTTGGCTGACGCTGAACAAAGGAGACGAAGAAGACTGGTAAACACAGCAACCATGGATTACCTCTCCTCCATCGATTCCGACCTCTTCCTCTTTCTCAACGGACTCCATGCCGATTGGCTGGACAAGGCTATGATTGCCGTCACACAGATGTGGGTGTGGTTGCCCTTATACGCGTTGTTCGTTTATTGGATTGTGAAGCAGTACGGCAAACGTTGTTGGTGGATTTTTCTGGCCATCGGTTTGGTCGTGCTCTGCTCCGACCAGCTCTCTGCCCATGTCTGCAAGCCCTTGTTTCATCGCCTGAGACCTTGCTATAACGTCGACTTCCAAGATTTGATTTATCTTCCCAATGGCATGGCAGGAGGTAAATACGGCTTCGTCTCATCACATGCGGCCAACACCTTTGCGATTGCCGCTTTTCTGACAGGGGTGCTGGGCAAAAACCGCTGGTGGGTTGGTTTGGTGCTTTATCTTTGGGCCTTCATCTCTAGTTACAGCCGCATTTACATAGGATTCCATTATCCTGGCGACATCGTTTGCGGTGCACTCTTAGGCATACTCATCGGGCTGATACTCTGGAAAGTGTTTCAGCTGGTTGTCGTCAAAAAGGTTTGGAAATCAGAATAAGGAATCCAAAGTAGGGGTAGATTTCCCGTCATCGAAGATCACCTTGATGGTCGAGGAAGGCTCGATGCCGCAGAGCGAGGCCAACTTAGCCTTGTTCAGGGCCAGTTCGAGATAGCCGTGAGTACCGAAGATGGCCACCAGATCCACCACATCAACATCCAGATAACTATCCGAGATTTCCTCGACGGTATAAAGCGCGCCTTTAACCTGGATGACAAAGTCGCGGCCACGACGCTCCTTCTCGAACAACTCCTTGGAGATATTGGTAATTAAGTTGTCGTATGAGTCGATATGCATCACCACGCCCTCGATGGTATTGTCGCGAGCCACGGCACAGAAAGCGCCACCCGGATTGAGCCTCAGGCGCGGCTCGCCAATGTTCGACAACGGCTCGCCTTTGGCAATCATCACGGCCACCTTGACAAAACGGTCGCGCGTGGCAAACGTGAAGAAATCGGAGTCCTGCATCACATCGATGCAATAGGCCTCGTCGTATTTCCCGTCAAGGATATGGCTGAAGATGCCATTATCAGTAGAGATGAAGTATTGTCCCTCGGCTTTCACCACCACATGCGGACATTCAGCCGACTCGATCGTGTCAACAGCAATGATGTGAATGGTACCCAGAGGGAAGCAGCGATAGCAGTTTTTCAACGTGAAACCTGCCTGAGCGACATTGAACGGCTCGATTTCGTGGGTAACATCAACGATAGTGGCATCGGGCAATTGCGACAGAATCGTTCCTTTAACTGCCGCAGCATAATAATCCTTCGTTCCCCAATCGCTTGTTATTGTGATAATTGCCATCGTCTGCAAAAAGTGGTATAGAGATTTTGCAAAGGTATATCATTTATGTGAAACTAGCCATAGGTTTTAGAAAAAAATTATCACTATCTTTGCGAGCAAATAAAAAGACATACATCGACGAACTCAGTAACCATGGCAGAACAGATTCTTCAAATAGAAAATGTTGACCCTAAAGAACTTCACGGACCCAACGACAAATACCTGGAGTTGGTGAAGAGCATGTTCCCTAAGTTGAAAATCATCGCCCGTGGCGACTTTGTGAAAGTGATTGGCGACGACGATGAGATTGAGTATTTCGCCAGCCGTTACGAGACCCTGATGGTGCAGTTGGAACGTTTTGGCAAACTCACCGCCCAGACCGTGGAAGACGTGATGATGGCGGCTACCGACAACGAACTGCAGCAGAAGATGTCGGAAAGTGACGTACTCGTGTTCGGACGCAGCGGCGTCCCCGTCAAAGCCATCACTGCCAACCAGAAACGCATGGTGACGGCATCTGAGCAAAAGGATTTGATCTTTGCCATAGGTCCTGCTGGAACGGGAAAGACCTATACTGCCGTGGCATTGGCTGTCCGTGCCCTGAAAGCCAAGCAGGTCAGAAGAATCATTTTGACCCGTCCCGCCGTCGAAGCCGACGAGCACCTAGGCTTTCTCCCTGGCGATCTCAAGGACAAGCTCGATCCCTATCTTCAGCCGCTTTATGACGCCTTGCGCGACATGATTCCTGGCACCAAACTTGAGGGTTACCTCGAAGACCACACCATCGAGATTGCGCCGCTGGCCTTCATGCGCGGCCGCACCTTGGACCATGCTTTCGTCATCCTCGATGAGGCCCAAAACGCCACACGCAGCCAGCTGAAGATGTTCCTCACCCGTATGGGGCGCTCGGCCAAGTTCATCGTCACCGGCGACATCACCCAAATCGACCTGCCGCCCAAGACACCTTCGGGATTGCCGCAGGCCATGGAGGTTTTGAAAGATGTGCGTGGCATCGAATTCATCTATTTGGACGACAAGGATGTGGTGAGACATAAGCTAGTGACGGACATCATCAATGCCTATAAGAAGCACCACGATGATGAGGAGTCGACCGAACAACTACCAACCGAACAACTGCCAACTGAACAACTGAACAACTAACAACTGAATATAATGAACGCATTAACTAGAACAGATTACAAATTCCCTGGTCAGACCAATTTCATCAACGACGAATATATGGTGATGGTCGCCACCGACCGCATCTCGGCTTTCGACGTCATCCTGCCCAAGGGCATCCCCTATAAGGGACAGGTGCTCAACCAGATAGCCGCCATGTTCCTCGACGCCACTGCTGACATCGTCCCCAACTGGAAACTTGCCACGCCCGACCCGATGGTCACCGTGGGACGCCTCTGCAAGCCCTTCCCGATTGAGATGATCATCCGTGGCTACCTCACTGGCAGCTCATGGCGCACCTACAAGAGCGGCCAACACACCATCTGCGGCGTGCAGATCCCCGACGGCATGAAAGAACACCAGCGTTTCGCCGAGCCCATCATCACCCCGACCACCAAGGCCGAGGAAGGCCATGACGAGGACATCTCACGCGAGGAAATCATCAGCCGTGGACTCATCAGCGAGAGCGACTATGTGCAGATTGAGGACATCACACGTAAGCTCTTCCAACGCGGTACCGAAATCGCTGCCAAGCAAGGCTTGATCCTCGTCGACACTAAATACGAGTTCGGCAAGATTGGCGACAAAATCGTGCTAATGGACGAGATCCACACCCCCGACTCATCGCGCTACTTCATCGCCGACCAATACGAGGAACGCTTTGCCAAGGGCGAGCCACAGGTGCAACTCTCCAAGGAATTCGTCCGCGAGTGGCTGATGGCCAACGGTTTCCAAGGCAAGGAAGGCCAGCAAGTGCCGGAGATGACACCCGAATACGTCAACAGTGTTTCGGAGCGCTACATCGAACTTTACGAGAAGGTCACGGGACACAAGTTTGAGAAGGCTCCCGAGTCAGAAGACCTGGTCAAACGTATTGAAAAGAACGTGATGAACTATTTGAAGCTGTAGATTTCACTAAGGCTTATGGCCATATGACTATGGCCGCTTTCACAAAGGTGAGGGCGGCCATAGTCTTTTTGTCACAGGCCTATTTCAATAAAATGCCCATCCTTGAAATTGACCACGCTGCGATAGCCCGCTTTCTTCAAGGCTTCCTCTGCAGCGGCAAATTCGAGGGTGATTTCGCTGAAATGATGCGCATCAGCGGAGATGATGGCAGGAACGCCCATCTTGCAAGCCTTCTCCATCAGCCAGGGCGAGGGATAGAAGCCGTTGTAGCGTTTCTTGTAGATGCCGCGTGTGTTGATTTCCATCACTAGGCCTTTCTCGCGGATGAGGTCGAGGGTTTCGAGGGCGAGTTTGCGGTACCACGGCTCGTCTTCATGGAAATAACGGTCGCGGTTGTGCATCTTGATTTTATCGAAATGGGCGATGATGTCAAACTGCTCCTTTTCAATCATTTCGTTCGACTGCTCGAAGAAACGACACACGGCTCGACGAATATCGCCATTGAAGAACTTTTGCAGGCCTTCATCGTAGACCTCCCACTTGGGGCCATCGATGAACCAGATTTGGTCGGCAAGAGGTCCCTGAGCCTGTCGAAGGGCCGGATCCACAACCAAATGCACTCCACCAATCAAATAATCAAGATGATATTTCTCTTTAGTTACGGCAAAAGGTTCTGAAACGCCTGTGAGGTAATCCGCTTCCAAGGCGCAGTAGATGTCGATTTTGTCCTTGAATTCCTCTTTCAGTTGGGCAATTTCAGCCACATAACGCGGCATGTCGGCCGACTTCACCGAAAATGTATTGTCGAAAGGCAGCGGACTATGCTCCGAAAAGCCAAGCGTGGTCAAGCCCTGACGGACAGCCTCTTCCACGATTTCGCGGGGCTGGGATTTGCCGTCGGAATAAATGCTGTGGGTATGTAAATTGAAATTCTGCATAATTGAAACAAATTGCGGACGCATTCGATGCGTCCCTACAAGGTTGAAATTACTTTATAAACCTTGTCACCACGACGCACCAGCGACTTCACGGGAATCGAGCAATACTCACCTTTCACGGTCTGCTGGACATTGCCCAAATCCACGCGGATTTCGGTGAGTGTGTCCTCGTAGACGCCAGTCGTCGGACCGATGATCATGATTTGTTCACCAAGTTTGAGGGCGTCGCTGTCCATGCGGATTTCGGCCACGCCTAACTTGCTGTAATAGTTGGTGATAAGCCCGACATATTCCTTAGTCTTGGTGGCATGCGAGCCATATTGTTTCGACCACTCAAAAGTGCGACGA
This sequence comes from Candidatus Alcium sp. F082, assembly GCA_001543395.1. Lineage (GTDB taxonomy): Bacteria > Bacteroidota > Bacteroidia > Bacteroidales > F082 > Limimorpha. Next base: position 75,160 of record LPNG01000010.1, read on the forward strand.
CCCAAATAATAGCCGTCCCAGAAGCCACGATTATAGACGCTCTTCAACCGTTCCATCCAAGCGTCGACTTTCTCCTGCGTGAACGTACCTTCCTGTATGGCTTTCACCGCCTCGCTGTAGACCGAAACCGTCAGTTTGGTGTATTCCGGCGAGCGACCGCGCCCTTCGATTTTCAGCACTTCCACACCGGCATCCAACACCCTGTCCAAGAAAGGCAGTGTGCAAAGGTCTTTGGGCGACATAATGTATTCATTGTCAAGCATCAACTCATAGCCTTCCTCGCGTTCGCGCACATCGTAGCCGCGACGGCAGAGTTGCAGGCAAGCGCCCCGATTCGACGACGAATTGAACAAATCCTGGCTCAGGTTGCACTTGCCCGAAATGGCCATACACAAGGCACCGTGGCAAAACACCTCAATGCGCACCAAGTCGCCATGAGGGCCACGAATTTGCTGACGCTCAATCTCCTCAGTGATGTGGCGCACCTGGTCGATATTCAGTTCGCGGGCAGTCACCATCACGTCGGCAAACTGTGAATAATAGCGCACCGCCTCAAGGTTGGTGATGTTGCATTGCGTAGACATGTGCACCTCAATGCCGATTTGTCGGGCATATTGAATCACACTTTGGTCGGAGGCAATGATGGCCGAGATGCCGTTGGCCTTGATGGCATCGAGCAATTGGTGCATCTCCTCCATTTCCTCGTCGTAAATCACCGTATTGACTGTGACATAGCTCTTTACGTTGTTCTCGGCGCAGGTCTCGGCCAATTGGCGCAGGTCGTCGAGGGTGAAGTTCTTCGCCGAGCGGGAGCGCATATTGAGTTTGCCGATGCCGAAATAGACGCTTCCGGCCCCGGCTTGTATGGCGGCTGCCAGGGCTTCGTAAGAGCCCACGGGGGCCATGATTTCGATGTTGGGTTTCATCATTTTTCCATTAGGGCGGCCCTTCGACCCTTCGACAGGCTCAGGGCTCAGGGACCGCAGTACTACAAAAAAACCAGCCTGAAACTCAAGCTGGCTTTGACAAAGTCGGGATGACAAGATTCGAACTTGCGGCCTCTTCGTCCCGAACGAAGCGCGCTACCGGGCTGCGCTACATCCCGAACCGTTTTGCGCTGCAAAATTACACATTTTTTAATTATGGTGAACAATTATTTTTGAAAAATAAAGAAAACCTGCTTTTTGAAGGGATAGATACGCTCTCACCGCAGCCCATGTCATACCGACCGAGGAACGAGGGAGTGTATCTATGGGCTGCTCCGTTCGGTATGACATCCCTTCAAAAAGCTATCACACCCAAATGCTCCAAAAGAATCTTCAATCCGATGAGAATCAGTATGATACCACCAATTATCCCAGCCAATTTCTCATATTTCGAACCGAAGACATTGCCAATCTTTACGCCCAAGACAGAGAAGACAAAAGTGGTAAGACCGATGACCACCACCGACGACCACAGCTTCACCTGGATACAAGCGAACGAAACACCCACTGCCAAGGCGTCGATGCTGGTGGCGATGGCCAAAAGCAACATGGTCTTGAAATCGAGGGCACCGTTTTCTTTACCTTCTTCTTCCTTACCCCAAACAGCTTCCCGAATCATGTTGGCACCGATGAGAAACAATAAACCGAAGGCAATCCAATGGTCGTATGCCTCGATCATCTCTTGGAACTGTGCACCCAAGAAATAGCCAATCGTGGGCATCAAGGCTTGGAATCCTCCGAACCATAAACCACAAACCAAAGCCATGCGCCAAGAGAATTTCTTGGTGGTCAAGCCTTTGCAGATGGACACCGAGAAAGCATCCATGGAGAGACCAATGGCAATCAGTAATAGTTCGAGGAAGGTCATTTGCTTAAGGATTATGGCGCAAAAATAGCACTATTTTTCGCTATTGTTGATAAAAAACCTATTTTTGCACGATGAGGGTAACCTCAAGCCTTAATCGTCATGGCGGAGGGACATCCGCCATCTCCTATGCGGGAGGGTGTCCCTATCGCTTAGGAGATTGCGGGGCAAGCCCGCAATGACGATATAGGGTTAAGGGTTACTCTTGGTAAGAAGTATATCAACATCATCAATATGAAAAAGACCTTATTCCTTATGCTTGCCCTGCTGTTGGCCGTGGGCGGCATGGCTCAAGAAAAAAAAGCCAAGAAAGAAA
>LPNG01000091.1 GCA_001543395.1 Candidatus Alcium sp. F082
GCCCAATTGCCGACAGGCACGGACACGCCCATGCTGGGGTCGGTGACATCGGTGTTGAAGACACCGATTCTGCGCTTGGTGACGTTGTAGGCGACCGCGATGAAGTTGGCCTCTGCAGGCTTGCCGATGGCTTCAGCTGCCGTCGATTCCGCGCCGATGGTCAACTGATCATCGAGTTCGGTGATGACGGTCTCCAGCATCGGCGAGTCGATGCGCTCGCCGTTGCCGATGCCTTCCAGCTGTGCCAGGTCGACGGCCTTCACGTCGTCCGTCACGGCAGCGGCAGCGGCCAGCTGACGAGTGAGCATGTTGCGGCGGGTCATGCCTCGCATGACCGTCGGAAAGAGCGAGGCGAGCTGCTCATCGCTGAGCTGCGAGACGAGCGACTGCAGATCCTTGAAGAAGGCGCGCTGCTGCAGCTGCGCTGCCGTCTTCGGGTTCTTTACGGATTGGGCGAGCCCACGCATGTAGGCAATGCCGTTCCACGAGGCACCGATGACGGTGCCGACTTTACCTTTGAATCCTCCGAGGATTCCTTGCTTAATTTTTCCCATAATCTTTAGTTTTAAGGGGTTAGACATTGAGTTTAATGGTTCGGGCCCGTTCTTGGGTTTCTCTTTTGGCGGGCTGGACGGGTGACTACACCCAACGTGCCGAAGCCGACAAGACACATCGTGCTTCCTGTGCTCAGCATGAAGCCGTTGAAGGTGTCGGTGGCTTCGCCATAGGCTGCCAGGGGGACGTTGAAGCCGGTTACACCGGATGCACCGACCACCGTTGTGGAATTGACGAGGAAGATCTTCCTTTGAGTGACGTTGAACACACAGATGGTCGGGTACTCGTTAGCGTGAGAGCTGCGCCAATCGTTGTCAGTGTTCCACTTCATTTTTAGGACATCGGAGCCTTCTACAACGTCAGTGGACACGGAGACATCAGGAAGGTCGGCCGTGGGCGCATTGCCTAACGAGGTGATGTTGCCCAGGTCGGCATGTTTCACGCCTTCAGCGATGAGCGGCTCATCGGCCAGCTGTTTGACCAGAAGGTTACGGCGGGACATGCCCTGCACCGATTCGGGGAACAGGAAGATCAGCTGCTCGTGGCTCAACTGGCCAGCGAGATCCTGGACTTCCCTGAAGAAGTCACGCTGCGCCTGCTGCGCAGGTGTCTTCGGGTTCTTTACGGATTGAGGAAGGCCACGCATGTAAGCGATGCCGTTCCAACTGGCACCGATGACGGTGCCGACTTTACCTTTGAATCCTCCGAGGATTCCTTGTTTGATTTTTCCCATGATTTTTACTGTTTTTAGGGGTTAAAATTTAAGTTTTAGCTTGCGGACTTGGTACGGACTTGGTCTGGACTTGGTCAGGACCAGAATCGGACTGTTTTTCGTCCCCAGACCCTTTCGTTTTTTTGGGTGGCCTCTCGGGTCGTTTTGTGACTGCGAGAGTGCCAAATCCGACCTTTGAACCACGTTGGCCAGTGGCGAACATGAACCCTGAGAACTCATCGCGCTCACGCCCGTAGGGCTTGAGGTCGACTTCGAAGGATTGTTTGCCGGACGGCTTCATCATCACTGGAGAGGCCACGAGGAACAGCTGCTGCTGCGTGATGTTGGCCACGAGGATGACGGGATAGTCGTCGGGGTGCTGGTCGCGGTAGTAGGTTACATCAACCCACGAGATTTGCAGGACGGTGCGGTTGGCAGCGACCGAGACCGCCGGAAGGTCGGTCGTCGGAGCGTTGCCAAGGGTGGCCAGGCTGTCGAGGTCGACGGTCTTGGACTTGTCGACGACAGCCGCGTAGGAAGCCAGTTGCTTGACGAGCAGGTTTCTGCGAGTCATGCCCTTGGGCTTCTTCGGATAGAT
>LPNG01000092.1 GCA_001543395.1 Candidatus Alcium sp. F082
TTTAAAAGTATACACAGTAACTACTCAGCACCCATGGCATGAGTAGTTGCCTTACTGTTGTACGACAGCAAGTATAGCGTTATATTTTGAGTTCCCGTTCTTCATGGCAGTTTCTGCTATGGAATGCAGCTTGGCAAAATCGTCTGCGCCACCGTCAGTACGGAAACAACCACTGACTTTCTGTTTTATCTTTATCTTTCTCACGCCCCGCTCGCTGGCATTATTGTCATAAGGTACAAGCGGGTTGAATAGGAAAGTGAACAGATAGTCTTTTACCTTGAGGATGCCCTTCTTGAAACTTTCAAACTCTCCATCGAGGTGTGTCAGGCTTTCCCCTAAGAGGTTCTTCATTTTGGTCTTCAGCACCTTGACCTTCCTTTGTGTGGCATTACCGTCTTTTCTGAGATTGATAGCGTGTCTTATCAGATGGATAAACCTTCGTGACCAGTCCTGTTTCGTGTCCAGTTCGTTAAGGTATTCGGCATTTCTGAGCAGGTGGGCCAGGCAGACCTGATGTTCCTTGACGTTCATCTTGAAATAGCTCTGGTGGCGGTCCGTGACGAGCGTAGAGTTGGGTAGCCCTTTTGGAAACTTGGAGTCTATGGCTTTCTGGCCTCTCGACTTCATCTGATATACATAGGTAAGGGCGGCCGTCTGGAATATCCAGTTCCAGTGCAATTCTTTTCCCACTGCAGCCCCGGTCTCGTCGGCACCAACGACAGGGGCGCCCTCAATCCGCCGGCGTATTTCCTCATATGCGGCATCAGCCTTGGTGCTGTTTTGTTTGAGTATGTTCTGTATGGTTCCCTCGCTGATCCTCCGGCCTGAGACGTCCGAGATGAGTTCCGCGATTCTCTTGAACGGCATGCACTGCACGACATTGAGGTATGTTACAAATGCGCGGATATTGTCACCGTACTTGATACGGCAGTTGGGAGCGTCGCTGTTGTTCACGCAGCCGCACTCACAGACCTTTTCGTAATACTGATGCTCACTTGTCTCAAGGACAAACTTGATGTCCATGATCTGCGTTTTACGGATTTTCCTGTACGCGACGCCATCCAACGGACGGCCGCAGCACTTGCAGTAGGTCGGCTCATGCCTTATAATCCTGTCCGGTGTGCTGACTGACTGCAGCGTGCTTCCCTTGTGGCCGGGCTGTCCACCGCTTGGCTTGCCGCTGGGTTTGCGCAGGGAGTTCGTTCTGCGGAGTTCACGGGCTGCGATGCTTTCATGTGACGGAGGAACGCTGCTGTTGCTGCTGTTCTTCTCTGGCTTTCCTGATTGACCGGTGGAATTGTCTTCGTCATCACAATCTTCTTCCAGTTCTTCGATATGCGCTTTGGCATCGGCAAGTTCTGACCTGGTAGAGGCAAGATCCATTTTCAAGCTGTGGATCTCCTTGTCTTTCTGCCCGATGATGCGGTTGAGCCGTCCAATCTCCTCGGTCTTCTCGGAGTCGGACTTCTCAAGTCTGCGCAGACGCTGGTTTATCATACGCAGAACTTCATCCGTGTCAGTACACTGCTTTGCCATTTCGGTGGCAAAGATAAGCATCTTTTGCGAAACGGCAAAATGTAATTTCACATCCCTTAACGGCGGTCTTGGATTGACCGAAATCCAGAGACTCTCTCTATGCCGCGATAATTCCAATGAGGATGATGATTGCTGGGGCGGCCTCTGCTGTGCCGCTGGTGACAATGCGCTTCACAAATATGGCCTGTCTTCGTAGGTGTTGGGCATGACAATCCTAGTGAATGCGCATTAACAATGGTTTGGATTTGAAACAAAATCAAGTTTATGAAAGATTAACGCCTCCTGGTGACTATCTCATTTCGGGGTGCTGAGTAGTTACGGATGAAAAA
>LPNG01000093.1 GCA_001543395.1 Candidatus Alcium sp. F082
CAGCCCAAACCGCACCTTCTGGAGCAATCACAACGGATGATTCCAATTCTTTTGACAACTGTTGGCCAAAACAATCTTCCCCTTGACCAGTATTGCAGGAATACAGAATTATTACTGTCGATTTGCCCTTTTCCAAATTGTCCACATATAGAGAAGAACCATCTGTCATATTTATTATTCTGTCAGCCATTTGCTTTGCTGTCAGAGTTTTGGTCACTTCACCATTGCCTGTGGACGTTTGCATCTTTTTGGAAGAGCCATGCATGGCAATGGATAGTACATATGGACCGTCTCCAATGTTTCTAATACATTCCCCAAGTCTTTTGTTTCCACTGTTCTGTTCGGCATCTGAAGTTCTACATGCGAATGAGATGATTGTATCTCTCCCGTCCGGATCCACAAATATCACCGGGTTCCACAAGCAGTAGTTGTACGGACTTATCCCCGGGTACACATCCATCAGCGGGTCGGGCGAGAGCCATCCGCTCCAGACCTCCGGCCAGTGGTAGCGTGCGCCGTAGTAGAGGAAGCCCGTCTCGGGGTCCTTCTCCTTGCCATTAAACCGGTAAAACCCCACCTGCGCAGTGTCATAGCTAAACGAGGAGATGTCCACCCAGTCCTCGCCGTAAGATGAGGAAGTCCGGTGGACTTCCGAGCCAAACCGCAGAAAGTCGCCGCTTTCTGATAACGGTTTGGCTTGGGAGACGTCATCGACAATGCATCCCTCCTCCAGCCGCGACACCAGCCCGTCGCAGTCCGTCATCAGCTCCCCGTTGCCTCCGCCGACGCTGCTGCAGATGCGCCGGCTTCCCTCGAAATAGTGCTTGGTGTAGCCCCTGGCGGTCACGAAGCAGGTGCACAATGCCACATCGCCACACTTGCCGACAAGTGACTTGTCAATTGTCAGCGTTCTGCTGTCTGTGATATTTTCCAACATGATTTTCATGGAAGAAACATCTAATACTTTTGAGTCAATCATTTTGGGGGTCAACAACATTGTCCTTATCATTACCCATTCCCATTGTGAGATCAATTGAAACCCAACTGCCATCAATATTCATTATGTATCTCACAATGCAAGTTACTCTGATGTGCATTTTCTTTACCTCGCCCACCTCCTCCCACTGTCGCAATTACATCCTTAGATATTTGGCCATTACAATATCTAAACATAGTCAATAAATAATCAAGTGCCGTCTTTTACCTTGCATAATTTCAGATAAGAATGTCTCTGTATTAATCATTTTTTCGGGAAATAGAATGTGGAAATTTACAATTTCATCCATGATCTCTTGAAAATCGAAGGAAAAAGTCTTTAATTCACCATCTATTTCTAAGAAACCATTTTTAATAGAGGATCCAGTAACGGAATGGGTCATGTTAATTGTGTAATATTTTCTATTCGATGTCATATATATTATCTGAATCATTCCCGGTACAACTTCTGAATAAATCTCGTCTGTACAGGGGGACGAAAAGGTACATATGGAATCCAAATAGTTCAAAAAAACACTTTCCGTGATGGTAATGACATTGTTTGATGGACAGTCTTTCTGAAACAAATAGGTAGGTTGAGGTACTATATATGATGTTAAATTACCATAGTAGACTATTGCTTTTTGAGACATACAATGGGTGACTATCATAAAAAAAATTATTATTAAAATGCATTTCTTTTTCATTCTTGATACTATTTAGTTTTTCGATTTGATGTAGGGGACTCGACGGACACCAATGTACCCTCACGATGATTTTTTCTACTTGCTCCTTTATTATTGTCAATTTCTCCTAATTTTTTTGCTGTTCTGGTTTCAACCCCATATATTATTTCTGTATCTTCTTTAGATTCTCCGTTGTCATATTTAACGCCATTAAGATATTGAATCCACATTTTATTGAATATCTCTGTTGCTTTTGCTTTCCCATTTATATTAAACAATTTGTTCCATAATTTCTTGTTCCTAACATCATCATATCTGGTTGCATGAGTCATCTCATGGTTTAAGATTGTAGCAGGAGAAAGCACATCACCATCATCTGTCTCTAGTCCAAGTAACGGATTCCATGTGATAGATTTTGAAGACCTATCGAATTTACAATTTGTGGCATTCAAATCAATATGAATTGTATACGTAATATCCGATGATTTAAGCTGACCATATCTCCCCCCACAATCATGAGCATCAAGGTACCTTACTGCTGCATAGAACTGTTCTTGCTGTTCTCGAGTTGTCCCCGGCGCAAATTTAATCTTACGTCCATCCGGATCCACAAATATCACCGGGTTCCAGTTGCAGTAGTTGTACGGCGAGATCCCCGGATACACATCCATCATCGGGTCGGGCGAGAGCCATCCGCTCCAGACCTCCGGCCAGTGGTAGCGTGCACCGTAGTAGAGAAACCCTGTCTCGGGGTCCTTCTCCTTGCCATTAAACCGGTAAAACCCCACCTGCGCGGTGTCATAGCTAAACGAGGAGATGTCCACCCAGTCCTCGCCGTAAGGCAGGTAGGCCAGCGTCTGCGTCACGCGCCCGCTGTCGTCGGTGAGGTGGGTGGTGGAGCCCAGATGGTCGGAGTGGTAGA
>LPNG01000094.1 GCA_001543395.1 Candidatus Alcium sp. F082
AGAGTATCTGGTCCAGGTGGACAACATTGTCATCGTCCTGCTGCTCGTGTGGCGCGTGGAGACGCTGCAGGACCTCGGCAGTCCTTCGCCCCAGCCCCTGCCCGCCGACGACAGGACAGCCATTGCCCACCTGCTGCGCGACCGCTGCGAGGCCCCCGGTCTCTACCTGCGCTCCGGCGTCACACTGGCCGACCTGTCGGCAGCCGTCGGCATCAGCAGCGGCGCCCTCGGCGAGTGGTTCGTGCAGCACGGTGACCGCAACTTCTACGCCTACATCCACCGTCTGCGCATCGACCACTTCGTCCGCCTCTACCATGAGGCCGTCAGCGCAGGCCGTCCGTTCACCGTCTTCTCCCTGGCCCGCGAGTGCGGCTACCGCAGTTACCTCGCGTTCACCACGGCATTCCGCCGCCGCATGGGGCGCAGCCTGACGGAATGGAGGAGGGATCAGACAAAGAATAATAACATATAAAATAATGTATATAATGAAAAGACAATACGAGAAACCAGCGATGAGGGTGGTAGTTCTCCTGCAGCGGCAACATCTGCTCACAGTGAGCGGCGAGATTTCCGGCTATAGCAAGTCGGGAAGCGGATTTAGTCAGGACGATGGCGGAGGCAGTAGTTCTGCCAATGCACGTTCAGGCGCCATCTGGGACAACAACTGGAGTAATCAATAATAAATGACATAACGCGGTATGAACAGTAGAAAGACAATATGGATGCTTTGGATGCTCGGCGGCATGGTGCTGACCGGGCTGACGGCCTGTTCGGGCGACGATGACGCTACGGACGTGGCGGACGACGGCGTGAAGGTGCGCCGCATTACCATTACGCAGACTGAAGACGCGGCGGCACGTCAGATGATGACACGAGCCTCACTCACGGAGGGCGACGGACTCACCGCTTCGTGGACGGCGGGCGACGGGCTGATGTATTGCAACCTGAGCAGGATGAATGGCGGGGATGTCTATAGCGGAGGGCTGACGGCGGCATCGACGGCGGCGGCGTCGCAGTTCACCGGCGACGTGGCGTGCAGGGCTGGCGACTACTTGGCTGTGGCCTATCCTGCCACTACTTTTACGCGCAACGATACCTATACCATTACGCTCAGCGGGCAGGACGGAACGCTTGGCGGACTGGCCACTAACTACCACTACGTCTATGGAAAGGCAACCGTGACGGCAGTGACCGACGCGACGGCTGACGCCACGATGGAGAAGATGAAGAGCCTGCTCACGGTGTGCAAGTTCTCGTTTGTTGATAAGACATCGGGCGATGCCGTTCCAGTCAAGACGCTCAGCATCAGTTATGGCGGCACAGGCTCCGATGCCGGCAAATACCCACAAACCGCCACGGTAACGCTGAACAGCGACGGCATCTTGGAACAGGCCGCTGTCCATGCCACGGGCGTTGCTGGCAGCACAGCACTCACCGTAACTTGCCCCACGGCGCAGGGGGCGGTCTATGTCGCCCTGCTGCCCACCACGGCACAGCGCACCTTCCGCTTCACCGTCAGCGACGGCAGCGGGAATACCTACAGCGGCACGGCCAAGGCCACGCTCACCGAGGGCGAATACGTCGAGGCCACAGGGCTGCGGCTGACGAAGCAGTAGAAGGGGTCGGCCTGTCGGCCTCAAAATCTCACAAAATCTTAATTAAGATCTCACAAAAAGGAAAGGCAATGATATGGAACTGAAGGATTTTTTATCAGATTTTCGAAGGATTTTGAGCGCAGCGACCCCAAAATCCGACCCGCTGACGGTCAGCAACTGCCGACGGCGACGCGGATGTGGGTTGCTGACGCTCAGAAACCGTGAACGGCGGCGC
>LPNG01000095.1 GCA_001543395.1 Candidatus Alcium sp. F082
TCCAACTGCTTTTTGTTCAAATCTTTCAGGAAGCCATAGGACCAAGCGGGCTCTTCCACGCCGGAAGTCTCCAAACGGAATTCCCGGTAAGCCTCCTGGATAGCCTTGTCGTATGATGGATCCTCTCCGGTCGTGCTGATCAACAGGCAGTTCGAATATCTCAGCTCCTCCGCCTTGGCAATGGCGACGACTCCGCTGGGACCCGCCTCTCCTTCGGAAGCCGGGTGGGTAGGGAAATCATGCACCACTCCGCCGATGAATTCCGGCTGGACGCCGTTCATTCTGATTTTGCGGGCAAAGGTGGTAGTCGTATCCGTAGCCCCGGCAGCATGGAAGGCCGACTCGCTCATCCAGACCGAATGCACGAGCGGATGACCGAAATCTTCCTGAACTTCCAGCCCCAGCAGCCGGAAATACGTGCTGTCGCACAGGATCATCCCCATGTCCACCTTGTGCTCATCATCAACCTTGGTGCTCGTTTGCATGTTGATTTGCCCCGGGACGCCGCGTCCGATACCAGACGCTGTAACGAAAGGAAGTTGGTCCACTTTGTCCTTGAAGAGTTTCATCGCGGCGTAATTCGGTGCGGAATATTCTATATAGTAGCGGTTATCAATGGTCGAATATACCGGCCGCGTGAGCATGTGCCGCATCTGCACTTCCATGACCAGCGCTACGGCAATCAGGAAGACGGCCAGCACGTTCTGCATCACGATGAACACTTTGCTCAGCACCATTTTGCTCTTTCTGCGAAGCGACCCTTTGATTACGTCAATGGGTTTATAACGGGAAGCCGTGAGTGCTGGAAGGAGACCGCTGATGGCCCCAAGCAGCAGGATACCCAGGATATAGGCGGCTATGTAGCCCGGCGTCATCATCAGTGACAGCCGAACGCTGGTATCACCGAGCCCCAGCATTGCCACGCCGGGATCCGCCGTAGAGACGAGGCTGTTGACCATGGGCGCAAACAGGTCGGCCAGCACAAGGGCTGCAACAAAACAGACCGCCGTGAAGGCCACGGATTCGCCGATATATTTCCACAGGATGCCGGTCTTGTCGGCCCCGAGGAGCCTGCGTGTGGCCATTTCCTTGGCACGTTTCCCGGTCTGGGCCAGGCTCAGGTTCACATAGTTGAAGATGGCCGAAAGCAGGAGCAGCAGGACTACCAGCGTCAAGAGCCTGAGCATCTGCAGGTTCCCCTTACGGGTGATGCCATCGGCCCCGTCGTTGAAAAAGAAAGACTCGTCTATCCTGTAAGTCCGCCATTTCTCCACACGCTCTGCTCCCCAGGTGGGGTCATAGTTCTTGTGCAGCAAGGCCTTGACCTTGGCATTTACCGCATCCAGTTCTGCATCTTTCCGCATGCGGAACCAAGTCAAGAAGCCTCCGATGCTGTTGAAGGCTTTCGGTTGCGATGCCATCCAGCTGTCCTCAATGTTGGAAATCACATCGAAAGGCATGAAGAAGGTGCCGTCGAAATCGGCATACACCCCTTTGATGGTGTATTCATCTCCATCCAGTTTGACAGTCCTGCCCAGTGGGCTTTTCTCTCCCGACAAACGGCGGGCAAAGGATTCACTGACGAGGATATCCCTTTTCCCAACAAAGTCCTGCGCGCTGCCCAGCGTAAAGCGATACTGCGGGAAGACACTGAAAAAATCCCTGTCGGTTTCCATTCCATCAATGTGGAATATTTCATCGCCGAGTTGGATATTGGTTTCCATGAGCGATACATGCGTCGCCGCCTCCACCTCTGGGATATTCATCTCCAGCTCTTCCTTGTCCCAATAGGTCAGGCCCAGGAACTCGTCGTTTCCCAGCACG
>LPNG01000096.1 GCA_001543395.1 Candidatus Alcium sp. F082
GAAGCCCACGAGGGCGACCTTCGAGCCGGTGAGCATCATGAAGCCGCTGAAGGTATCAGTGGCTTCGCCGTAGGCGGCCAGGCCGACGTTGAAGGACACTTCACCGGTCGCGCCGAGGGCAGCGGTGGAGTTGACCAGATAGACCTTCTTCTTGGTGACGTTGGCCACAAAGATGGTCGGGTACTCGTCAGCTGCTTCGGCACGGTCAGCCGTGGCGTCGTCCCAAGAGATGGTCAGGTTCTCACCTGCGGCGGTGATGGCGACATCGGGAAGCTCGCCAGTCGAGCCGTTACCGAGGGAGTTGATGTTGCCCAGGTCGACACTCTTCACGTCGCCATCGACGGCAGCGAACTCAGTGAGCTGCTTGACGAGAGCGTTGTGACGGGTCATTTTGGTGGGCGTGTTCGGGAACAGGAAGGCCAGTTGCTCCTTGGAGAATTGGCCGACGATGTCCAGGATTTCCCTGAAGAAGCCGCGCTGGGTCGTTTGGCCAGCGGTCTTCGGGTTCTTTACGGATTGGGCAAGGCCACGCATGTAGGCGATGCCGTTCCAGCTGGCGCCGATGACGGTGCCAACCTTACCTTTGAATCCACCGAGGATTCCTTGCTTGATTTTACCCATGATAAATGAATTTTAGGGGTTAATAAATAGGTTGATTGCAGGCTGCTGCCGTCATGGGTAGAGAAGCAGATCATAATCTTTATATTGTTTTTCCTCTGCGGCTCGTGCGCCTTTCAGGGCAGCAGCTGGGCAAAAATAGCATAGAAACACGAGGTTTGTGCCTTTTTCAAAAGTTTTGCACCCTATTGCTCCTTTGCGTTAGGGCTTTATCGTTTTTCTTGGTATATTTTTGCCCCGTTCTAAAATTCAAGAGAGATGAAACGGGCAATTTTATTGATTGTTTTATGGATGGCGGCCGCCGTCGGCATGACGACTGAGGTGGTCGCGCAGGACATCCGGCTGAATGTGAGCCGCGTCATCGACGGCGACACTTTCGAGGGCCGGTTAGATAACGGAGGAAATCCGGGTGTGAACCCTTGGGCGATAGAGCTGACGCGGATTGTAATCCGCATCAGCGGCATCGACGCGCCTGAGCGAGGCCAGTTCTACGGGGATGTGGCCACACTGCACCTGCACTGGCTCATCAGCGGGAAGGCCGTAGGCCTGAAGCTGAAGCAACGCGACTCATACGGGCGATGGATTGCGACGGCGTACCTCGACGGCGCAGATATCGCCGAGGAGCTGCTGCAGCAGGGTTTAGCCTGGCATTATAAGGAGCACGACAGCAATCCTCGCTACGCTCAGCTGGAAGCTGAGGCGAGGCAGGATGGTCGAGGTCTTTGGTGCGATGACCGAGCCGTTCCCCCTTGGGAATGGCGAAGGATGAGCAAGTACGAGCGCGACGCATATAGATAAGGAGGTGTGAGATGGAACTGTCAGAATTATCGAAAGAGCGTCTTGAAGGCGTTGATGAACGCCTGAAGGCTGTCGTTATCGAATGCGCTGCACGGTGCCCCTTCCCTTTCAACGTGTCTGAAGGACTGCGCACCGAGGAGCAACAGCGCGAGTATGTCCGGCTGGGCAAGTCGAAGACGATGAAGTCGAAGCACTTGACCGGCAAAGCTGTGGATCTCTATCCGTTGAGCATGGACAGGAAAGTCGTTGACTGGTCCAGATTCGAGGAGCTGGCAGACCTGATGCAACAGGTGGCCAGCGAACAGGACACAGAAATCGTCTGGGGTGGCAATTGGAAGACGCTCGTCGACAAGTGCCATTTTGAGCTGAAATAGACGAAATCATCATCAAAAAAAACATACATTTT
>LPNG01000097.1 GCA_001543395.1 Candidatus Alcium sp. F082
TGTCCTGACTTTATCAATGCGTCACCCAATTTTGTTTAGCCAGTCATCGGTCTCGATGAGGTAGGCGATGTCGCGCTCCTCTTTGGAGGTATAGATGGTTCTGGTTAGAGTCTTGCCGTTTTCCGGAAGGTCGAGTTCAAGTGTTACGATGACCTCCGCTATCCTCAGGACGTTGTCAACGGAGTATGGGCATCCCGATGCCTTGAGCAGCCTTTCAAGTTCCTTGTACACTTTCAAGGCAACGAAGCAGATACAGACGTGCGCTTCAATACGCCTCTCTGTGAAGTGGAACATAGGCCGGACCTCCAGTGTCCCTTTCGTGATGCGGAATGCCCGTTCAACGTTCCAAAGTTGCTGGTAGTTCTCGTATACCTGGTCGGCAGGCAGGTCCGTGTTCGTTCTGTATCCCTTAAGTCCGTCCCATACCTTGTCTTCCTCGATCTTGGACTCATCGATGCATACTGTAACACCGGAGCTGATACTGAGGAACTTGTTGTAGCCGCGCTTGTTGATGTCCGCCTTTGTAAGCGTCCCTTTCGCGTATCGCTTCCGGAGGCGTTCCACGCCTTCATTCCGGTCGTGCTCGTTCTTCCTGGCCCGCTCTTCCGAGTATCCCACGACGAGACGGTCACCGCCACCATACGGAATGTCATTGAATACACCTTGCCGGTGTGGCGTGGACAAGATGAGGTCTTTCATGGCCCCTGACTCCTTCTTGATCCTCGCACCGATGATGTACTTGTACCCGGCACTGCGCAGCAGCTTTACGTTCTTGTCGCTCATCAGACCGGCATCCGCAATGACCACGAAGTCGCTTCCCAAGTTGTACCGCTGCACAAAGTCATCCACGATGGGAATCATCGTATATCCTTCAAACTGTGCTCCGTTGAACAGGGCATACGAAAGCGGATAACCGCCCCTGCTAACCAGCAGTCCAAGCACCACCTGCGGGTTCGCGTTCTTACCATCCTTTGAGAAGCCGTTGTTGCGAAGCTCATCCTTCTCGGTTGTCTCGAAGTACAAAGTGGTAACGTCATAGAACAAGATGCCTATGTTGCCTCCGAAAAGCCTTTTGGTGTGCTGTACGCTTATCTCCTGTACGCGCTCTTTCTGACTGGCCTGCAGCTTGTCCATGTATCGGTAGATCTTCTGCAGGCTCACATCATCCTTGAAGTGGCGCCTCAGATAGTCTACCGTCGCCTTCTTGCTCATGGGCTGGCAGATGCGCCCTATCACCAGGTGGCGAAGCTCTTCATCCTCAATCGCATTGAATCCGATACTGTCATATACCTTACTGATAATCGTCTGGGCTGCCGTCAGACGGGCCGATCTGATACTGGAGAGGACATCCTCGGTCACCCGAAGTTCCACCTCAGCCCTTCCTTCGAAGTCTATCATCTGCTGACCACCGTACGTCGCAATCCAATGCCGTCCTTCAGCTTCCAGAGCTGCCGCCTCGTCCTCGTTTCTGGCAATGCCCACCCGGTGAATCTCTTTGAAACCGCCGCCGCTCTTGTCAACGACGACCACGCTTATTGTTCCGGAACGGTTATGCTTCCTGCGGGTGAACATACTGCAAAGTTACGAAATTGACTTGCGTCACCCAAATCACCCTCGCAATACGCCTTACACCTATGCGAGAGGCCGATTCTCAGAGAAGGGCTGAAAAAGTGATAAAGTCAGGAAAAACAAAGTACA
>LPNG01000098.1 GCA_001543395.1 Candidatus Alcium sp. F082
ATTTATAAAATAACTAAAGTTTCCCACCCCTTATTACAAGGCATTTGTTAGTCCCGTCAGTACGGGAACTCGCTCTGAACATAGGCATTCCCAATTTGTCAAAAACGTGTTAATCCCATAATTTTTGCTTACCAGCCATGCCCAAGACTGGTGGTGTGCCTACAATAATCAGGATTTCTGAGGCCTCCTCTCCTCCAGCCTGTAATGTTCGCATCGTCTGTTCATAGTCTGCTCCGAGCAGGTGGCACAATCTGTAGAGTATCTGTGCCATGATCTGCAGCATCCTCTGCCAGAGCGTCAGTGCCATCAGGTCGCTTTGTGTATGTCTGAAGAGTTCTCCCATCGTCTCATACTCGCCAAACCGCCTGTAGAGCGTGAGCATTGTATAGGTCGCAAGAGCCAGCGTACTGTCTGCTATCTGTGCGTCAAGGTCTGTGGACTGGCATTTTCCCAGTCCGAGGTACTGTTTGCACTCGCGATACATCACCTCCTGGTTCCAACGAATCTGATAGTATTCAAAGACCTTTATGAACGAGAGGCTCTTGTCCGTAGTGAGCAGTATGTTCCATGTGGTACACTTGCCATACTGTACAAAGTACAGTCTGAGTTCCATTCCCTCGAACACCACGTCCTTCCTGAAGTAGCGGCACTTGTATTTCCTGCATGTCTTGGCATTCCGTTCGTTCAGTGCCACCAGTTCCTTTCCCGTATGCCTGAACCTGCCATCCTCATATTTCCGGTTTCCGTTCTTCGTCATGCAGATGACGTGTATTGCCCCGTCTTCCATCTGGCGTATATCCTTGATGAAGTCGATGCCGTCAAACCAGCTGTCTGCAAGGAAATAAGCGGCACGGATGCATCGCTTCCATGCGCGGCGGACCATTCGGATGGCCACCTTCGGCTTTTCCTCGTCAAGTTCCTCCTTCCGCTTGTAGCCGGGACTTCCCGCGTCACGCTTCTTACGGAACAGCCCCTTGCGTTCCCCTGCCGAGAGGCTGTAGTCGCCTTTCTTGCCCTTCTCGGCGTGGAGCGAACAGTCAAGCGGTATGCTGCTCTTGCCGTCGAAGAAGCTAAGCGTAAGCAGTTTGTAGCCCAGCTTGTGCCTGCCGTCGGTATGGTCGTACACACGGCTCAGACCCTCGAAGTGGATGCCGCTCTTCTCCAGCGTGGTGTCATCCATGATATAGAAGGACGGTGTAGCGTCACAACAGCCGCCACGGCTCTCCACTATGCGGAGAAACTGCTTGGCGATACCCAGCAGCAGACTGCGCCAGTTGTAGTAGGGATTGGAAAGAAAACGGTAAAAGCAGTTCTTCCCGATCTCCATGCTCAGCAAGCCGAACCACCTGGACTTGTAGAAACGGAACACGCTTATCTCGAGGAAGCGGATAAGCAGCAGGTACAGAAGCAGTGCAGAGCAAGGAACTCCCTGCTGTTTGGAGATATGAGCCTGAAGCATCAGCTTGCCGAGACTGAATTCATGACCAACGGCTACGATTTTCTGGCCAACACCATCTTTTTCGCACAAAATGTTGCTCAACTCGGAAATTTTGCCTAATTTTGCATCCATAACGGTTTTTGTTAATTTGCTGTCTTTATTGTACTTTTAGCGAATACAAAATTACAACAAATTTTCGAGAAACCGTTATTTTATTAGGGTTTTCTGAGGGTGGGAAACTTTAGTTAGTAGTTTTC
>LPNG01000099.1 GCA_001543395.1 Candidatus Alcium sp. F082
AGAGGCTTCGTGCATGAGTGTGGGTCGGTTCATGCAATGAAATGATGGTTAGAGTGCTTGAAGCCCCCTCTCAGTAGGTGCTGGTGCGTTGTGAACAGGCGGCCGTCATGCCGCCTGTTTGCAACGCACGACTTTTTCATGTGCGGCATGGGTTGTGAACAGCCGCACGGCCGGCCAGCGCGCTTGCGACGCTGGCTGGCCGGACGGGCGGCTGTTTGCAACCCGCCATGGCCAGAGACTTACGGGCGGAGGCCCCATTCCCCCTTGACAAAAGTCATCCGATGCTCCATTCTGTGCTTTTGCACCAACAACAAAAAGGAGCATCCGGATGACGGTGAATAGATTACTACGAGAGCTGCTCAATGTCAAGGGGGCCAGCGTGGCCGGCTTCGACCTTAGGGAGCACGAGGGCGGCGCGAAGACGCTGGTCGTACACGTGCGCCTGTACAAGCGCGACAAGTGGCGGTGCCCCGTGTGCGGGCGCAAGTGCCCCGTGCACGACTACGTCTGCGGCGAGGCCTTCTGGCGCGGCATGGATTTCGGCCCCGTCAGGGTCGTGGTCGGCTCGCGGGTGCCGCGGGTCTGCTGCCCCGGGCACGGCGTGCTGACGGCGGGCGTGCCGTGGGCGAAGCCCAACTCGAGGTTCACGCTGGACTTCGCCTACTCGGCGGCGTGGATGGTCAAGTGCGGCCTCAGCAGGAGCCGCGTGGCCGAGCGGCTGGACATCGACTGGAAGACCGTCGGGCGGCTCGTGGAGCTCGTGTGGCACGACCTCGAGCCGGACGTCGGGAAACGCTTCGACGGCCTGAGGAAGATCGGGATCGACGAGACGAGCTACAAGAAGGGGCACAGCTACATCACCACCGTCGTGAACCACGAGACGAACACGGTGATATGGGCCTGCGAGGGCCACGGCAAGGAGGTCATCGACAAGTTCTTCAAGGAGCTGACGCCGGAGCAGCGGGCGTCGATCGAGGTCGTCACGGGCGACGGCGCGCGGTGTATAACCGACTCATGCGCGGAGCACTGCCCCGACGCGAAGAGATGCCTCGACCCGTTCCACGCCGTCGAGTGGGCCAACGCCGCGCTGGACGCGGTCAGGGTCGAGGCCTGGCGGCGCGCGCTGGAGAAGTGGCGGGGGATGGGGAAGCCGAAGAACGGGGACAGGGCGGCCAAGGAGGCCCGCAGGGCGGCGAAGCAGGCTGCGGACGACATCAAGCACTCGAAATACGCGCTCGGCAAGAACCCGGAGAACCTCACTCCCGGCCAGCAGGAGCGGCTCGCCGTGATCCAGGCCGGAGACGGCGCGCTGAGCCGCGCACACGCCATGAAGGAACAGCTGCGGCTCATCTTCAAGATGACCGACGCGGACGAGGCGGCGGCGGCCATAGACAGGTGGACCGCACGCGCACAAAGATGCCGCATCCCCGCGTTCGTCGAGCTGCAGCGCAAGATAAGGCGCCACCGCGAGCACATCATCAATGCAATCCGCTATCACGTCAGCAACGCCAGGATTGAGGCGTTGAACAACAAGATAAAGCTGCTCATCAGAGTCGCCTACGGCTTCCGGAACATCGACACGATGATCGCGCTCGTAATGCTGTTCTGCTCGAACATCACAATCCCGTGGCCCAGTTGCAACGCTCCGATGCGCATGAACAAAGGGGAAGCTCGTCAGGA
>LPNG01000100.1 GCA_001543395.1 Candidatus Alcium sp. F082
CACCCTGCCAGTGACTTATACTGATATAGGTAGACACATTTAGTAACAATTAAAAGTGTATTATTAGTATGAGAAAACGTCCAACTAAGTACAGCGAAGAGGAAAGATTGAATTATCTTCGTCTGTATCATGAGTCAGGAATGAGCAAGCGTTCTTTCTGTAAACTTCATGGCATCTATGATGGAACTTTGCTGAATTCCTGGTTGAAGAAGTACGAAAATCGGAAAGAAGTTGTACCTTTGCAGCCTGAAATTCACGAAGAAGAGATGGCAAATCGCAGCAAGGAGAGTTACAAGGATGAGAATGCGCAGTTGAAGAAGCGTATCCGGGATTTAGAGAAGGCTCTGGAGTTCTCCCGTCTGGAGACTCTGGCGCGTGACATGATGATTGACAAGGCCGAGGTGTATTTCGACATTCCGATCCGAAAAAAATCTGGGGCCAAGTAGCAATGGAGCTGGCCTTCGAGTGCTGCCTGAAGGTGGCGCTCGTTGTCCGGCTGTTTGGCCGTTGCCGTCAAGCCTTCTACCAGTCGAAGGCCGACATTGAGACGGAGGTGGAGCATGAAAGGAAGGTCATTGAGGCCGTCAAGGAAATCCGTAATGAGGATCCTGGTCTTGGGGGCTACAAGCTGTGGCTGATGCTCATCTCCCTGTTCGGGCGCGACTTCGTTCCCGGACGCGACCGTTTCTTCGTGCTGCTTCGCCGCAAGGGGCTGATGCTCCCCAAGCCGAAGCCCCGCCACACGACGAACTCCAACCACCGCTACCACAAGTGGAAGAACCTCATTAAAGGATTCGTACCTACAGCCGCCAACCATCTGTGGGTGGCCGACATCACCTACATCGCCCTTCCCGGCGGGGACGTGTGCTACCTGCACCTCATCACCGACGCCTACTCCCACAAGATTGTGGGCTGGGCACTGGCCGAGTCGCTCAAGGCAGCCATCACGATGCAGGCATTGCAGATGGCCATCGACCAGGCCGTGGCCATGTGCGGCAGCGAGATACTTGTGGGACTGATCCACCACTCCGACCGCGGCGTGCAGTACTGCTGCGACGACTACGTGAAGATGCTCAAGGCACACCACATCACCATCTCCATGTGCGAGGACTACAACCCTACGGACAACGCCATCGCCGAACGCTCCAACGGTATAATAAAGGTGGAAAGTGTCTACCGGCAGCGCTTCAGTTCCTTCGGGCATGCCTGTCGTGTCATCGAGCGCTTCATCCACTTCTATAACTATCACCGTCCTCACATGAGCATCGGCTACAAGGTGCCCGCAGTGGCGCATCTGGAGCAGGGAGAGCAGAAAAAGATGTGGAAAAACAAAATTTATCCTAAAAAGCAGACAGAGAATGAAAATAATTCCGTACCTTTGCCCAGCCAAATGACAAGTCCGGGCGACAGCGTAAGCCAGCGTCCCTGACGAGAAGCCGAGTGTCCCTTCGGGGACACCCTTCCCGGCGGACACAGCAGGCGGATGCCAAATGACAAGCCCAGGGCTCTGCGTGTCCAGCATCCCTTACATGCGGCACCAAGCCGGACTGTCAACAAAAGCAGCACAGCTTTTTCGCTTGTGTCTATCGATTCAGTACGGCAACAGAACAACTGTCTACTGATTCAGTTAATGAAGAGAAAAAGTGTCTAGTGAAATCAGGAAAAGTCAC